>NZ_JAAOLH010000001.1:0-661139 GCF_011602315.1 Micromonospora sp. CMU55-4 | reverse complement strand
CCACGCGGCCGACACCACCCACGCTGCGAAGCCGGTCACGGCCACGGTGCAGTCCGACAAGCTGATCCCGCACGGCGTGCAGGGCGCCCAGTCCCGCATCGACCTCAATGACGAGCAGACCAAGAACGTGAAGGCCATCATTGCCGCGACGAAGAAGGCCGGCATGGACGAGCGTGCCGCGGTCGTGTCGATCGCTACCGCGTTGCAGGAGTCGAAGCTGGAGAACCTCGGTCACCTGGGTGACCGTAACGACCACGACTCGCAGGGCCTGTTCCAGCAGCGCCCGTCCTCCGGTTGGGGCACGGTCGAGCAGATCACCGACCCCGAATACTCCACCACTGCGTTCCTGAAGGGTCTGAAGCAGGTCGACGGCTGGCAGGACATGCCGCTGACCAAGGCCGCCCAGACCGTCCAGGTCTCCGCCTACCCGGACCACTACGCCCAGTGGGAGCAGCAGGCCGCCGACCTCGTCGCCAAGCACTGGAACAAGTAAGACCACGCTGAAGGCCGGCACCCCGAACCAACGGGGTGCCGGCCTTCACGCCTGTCCGGACCCGTCCGGGTGAACCGGGCGCGGTAGCCGGGGTGGGCGCGGCAGCGACGGGGGTTGGATGCGGGACATGGACGAGGTGGACGTCGCGGCACTGCGGCAGGCGTACGACGAACTGTTCGCGGAGATCGACGCGGGCGGGTTCGGGCCGCCGCCGGAGGGGCAACTCAGCGCCGAGCAGATCGTCGCGCACCTCGCCGCCAACGACGAGCTGATGAGCGAGGCGACCGAGGCGGTGCTGGCCGGTTCGCCGTTCGCCTACTACGACCTGGACACCATTCACCGGCCGCAGTTGGACGCGCTGGTGTCCGAGTGCGGCGGGCTGGACGGCCTGGCGGTGCTGTTCCGGGCCACCAGCCAGAAGCTGTGCGCGCTGGCCGAACGGCTCGGCCCGGCGGCGGAGACACCTGTGGACACGGTGCTACGCGAGGGCTTCGACCTGGACGTGGACGAGTCGCTGCCCTGGGGCAGGGCGCTGGACCTGCACATCCGCGTGCACCTGCCGCTGCACCTGACCCAGCTCCGCGCCCTGCGCCGCCAGCCCCACCTCGCCTGACCGCGGGACCGCCCGCCGCCGATCCGCCCCGCCGCCGATCATGGAGTTGTGGCGGTGGACAACTCCGGCACGTCCGGCCTTCCAGGCGCCACAACTCCAAGATCGACGGGAGCGGGGCGTGGGGAACGCGGGGACGCCGCGGGGGACGCCGCGGGGGAAGGGTGGCGGAACGTGCGGCGGTAGGCGGTGGGGGCCACGCCGACCCGGGCGTGGAAGTGCTGGCGGAGCGCGGCTGTGGTGCCGAAACCTGCGTCCTGGGCGATGCGGTCGACGCTCAGGTCAGTGGTCTCCAGCAGCACCCGGGCGTGCTCGGTGCGCTGCTGGAGCAGCCACTGCGCCGGGCTGAGCCCGGTCTCGGAGCGGAAGTGCCGGGTGAACGTGCGGACGCTCATCCGCGCGTGCGCCGCCATATCGCGCAACGCCACCGGCTCGTGCAGGCGCTGCCGGGCCCACTCGCGGGTGGCGGCGGTGCCGTGGTCGGTGCCCCGGGGCACCGGCCGTTCGATGTACTGGGCCTGCCCGCCGTCCCGCCACGGCGGCACCACGCAGCGCCGGGCCGCCCGGTTGGCCGCCGCGCTGCCGTGGTCGGTGCGGACGACGTGCAGGCACAGGTCGATGCCGGCGGCCACCCCGGCCGAGGTGAGCACGCGCCCGTCGTCGACGAAGAGCACGTCGGGGTCGAGTCGTACGCCGGGGTGCAGGCGACGGAAGCGTGGGGCGTACGCCCAGTGGGTGGTGGCCGGGCGGCCGTCGAGCAGACCGGCGGCGGCCAGCACGAACGCGCCGGTGCAGATGGACATGACGCGCGCTCCCCGGGTGTACGCGGCGCGCAGCGCGTCGGCCACCTCGGCGGCCACCGTGCCGTCGAGCAGTGGCGCGCCGGCGTGGATGCCGGGGACGATCACGGTGTCGGCGGTGTCGAGGAGTTCCAGGCCGTGGTCGGGGAGCACCTGGAAGCCGGCGCTGCTGCGTACCGGCTGCCCGCCGGGGGTGCACGTGGCGACGAGGTACAGGGGGACGCCGCCGTCGGTGCGGGCGGCGCCGAAGACCTGGGCGGGGGTGCCGAGGTCGAGTGCCACCACGCCGTCGAGGGCGAGGACTGCGACCCGGTGCGGTACGGACATGGCCCGATTATTGCGCACGATGGCTTTCCGGCCACTCGTCGGCGAGGCCACCCCGGTCCGAGACTCGGCTGGTGAACCGATCCCGCCTGCACCCGGCCTGGCTCGTCGCCGCCGTCGCCTTCGTCGCGCTCGTCGGCGCGGCCGGTTTCCGGGCCACCCCCGGCGTGCTGCTGCACCCGCTGCACGCCGAGTTCGGCTGGCCGCTGGCGACCATCTCCGCCGCCGTCTCGGTCAACCTGCTGCTGTACGGGCTCACCGCGCCGTTCGCCGCCGCGCTGATGGACCGGTTCGGCATCCGCCGGGTGGTGGCCGGCGCGCTGGTGCTGGTGGCCGCCGGAAGTGGCCTGACCGTGGCGATGACCGAGAGCTGGCAGCTCATCCTGTGCTGGGGCGTCCTCGTCGGGCTGGGCACCGGCTCGATGGCCCTGGCGTTCGTGGCGACGGTGACCGGGCGCTGGTTCGTCAAGCGCCGGGGCCTGGTGACGGGTGTGCTCACCGCGGGTGGGGCGGCCGGGCAGCTGGTCTTCCTCCCGCTGCTGGCGGTGCTGGTGCGCGACCACGGCTGGCGCACGGCGGCACTCGTCGTGGCCGGGGCCGCGCTGGCGGTCGTACCCCTTGTGGTGTGGTTGTTGCGCGAGCACCCGGCGGATCTGGGGCGGCCCGCCTACGGCGCGACGGAGGTCGTGCCGCCGGCCCGGCCGGAGGGCGGCGCGGCGGCCCGGGCGGTCGGCGCGCTCGCCGCCGCCGCGCGGACGCGGCCGTTCTGGCTGCTCGCCGCTGGTTTCGCGATCTGCGGCGCGACCACGAACGGCCTGGTGGGTACGCACTTCGTGCCGGCCGCGCACGACCACGGCATGCCGGAGACCACAGCGGCCGGGCTGCTCGCCCTGGTCGGGCTCTTCGACATCGCCGGTTCGATCGCCTCCGGCTGGCTCACCGACCGGGTCGACGCGCGGCTGCTGCTCGGCGCCTACTACGCGTTGCGCGGGGCGTCGCTGCTGGTGCTGCCGAGCCTGTTCGCCGGGTCGGCCCGGCCGAGCATGCTGGTCTTCATCGTCTTCTACGGGCTGGACTGGGTGGCGACTGTGCCGCCCACTGTGGCGCTGTGCCGGGAGTGGTTCGGCGCGTCCGGGGCGGTGGTGTTCGGCTGGGTGTTCGCCGCGCACCAGTTCGGGGCCGCGCTCGCAGCCACCGGCGCCGGGCTGGTCCGGGATCGGCTCGGCGACTACGCGATGGCCTGGTACGTGGCGGGCGCGCTGTCGGTCGGCGCGGCCGGGCTGTCGCTGCTGCTGCGCCGCCGTCCCGCCGACGAACCGGCGTTCGCGCTCCCGGTGGTCGCGGGCCGGCGGGCCTGGAGCTACCGGGGTTGACGCCCGCGCTGCCGGTCAGCCGACCGCCCACTGCTGCTCCGGAGCGCCGCTGCACGGCGCCTGCTCCAGCTCACGGCCGGGCTCGGTGCCCGCGTCGTCGACCTGCGCGCACTTGCCGCTGTGCACCGCGACCAGCAGCGCCACGCCGTCGCCGGCCTGCTGGAACCGCCACTGCTGGTTGGCCTGCCCGTTGCAGGACCACTGCTGCACGTCCGTGCCGTCGTCGGTCTTCGCCTCGTTGACGTCCAGGCACTTGCTGCTCGCGGCGTTGACCAGCAGGTAGGTGTCGTTCGTGACCGGCGTGACCACCCACTGCTGCTCGGGCCCGCCGGTGCAGTCGGCGAGCGCTGCTTGCGCGCCCTCGGCCTCGTCGCCGGTCACGCCGAGGCAGCGCCCGGACGGCACGCCCCGGAGCACCTTCGGCGTGGCCACCGGCGCGGCCGGGGTGGTCGGCGCCGCGCTCGGCGAGGGCGACGGCGTGGGCTCCGCCGACGGTTCCGCGCTCGGCTCGCTCGCCGTCGCGGTCGGCACTGCCGCCGCCGGCACCACCGGCCGCTCGTCGCCACCGCCGAGCACGCCGGTGGCGAAGAAGGCCCCGAGGAGTACGCCGGTCACGCCGACGCCCAGCGCGATCCGCATCAGCGGGTCCTGCGGCAGCCGGAGACCACGGGCGCCACGGGCGCGGCGGGCCCCGTAGACGGTGCCGGACGGGTCGGAGTGCGGGTCGGCCATGGGAGCATGGTGACCCACCGGGGCCGCCGGGTGCCAGTCACCCCGGCGGCACGGTGACTCAGTCGACGACCCGGACGTCCTTCCAGAACGCCACCCGGTCGCGGACCATCTCCGCCTCCGGCTTCGGGTCGCTGTAGTACCAGACGGCGTCCGGGCTGGTCACGCCGCCGTGTTCGAGCGTGTAGTAGGAGGCGGTGCCCTTCCACGGGCAGACCGTGTGGGTGTCGGAGGGGCGGATCAGGTCCTCGCGCAGGGCCGTACGGGGGAAGTAGTGGTTGCCCTCGACCAGCACCGTGTCGTCGCTCTCGGCGACGACGAGGTCGTTCCAGACGGCTTTCGGCATGTCCTCCACGCTATGCCGCCGGCCCTCCACCGGCCACCGCTCAGCGCGTCGGCTCCTCGTCTGTCACGTCGGCCACAGTCGCGCCGAGCGCGGCCAGCGCGGTGTCCGCGTCGACGGCGACGGCGAGGCCGTGCTCGCCCGCGCCGAGCGTGATCTCCCGGCCGCGCAGCCGCTCGTCGGCGACCACCGGCCAGGCGGTGGTGGAGCCGAACGGCGTGATGGTGCCGCGCGCGTACCCGGTGGCGGCCTTCGCCGCCTCGGCGTCCGGCATCGACAGCCGGCTGACACCGAGCAGGGCGCGCAGCTTCGGCCAGGAGATCACCCGGCCGCCGGGGGTCAGCACGAACAGCAGGTCGCCCTCGCCGCGGCGGACCACGATCGTCTTGACCACGTCCGGCACCTCGACGCCGCGCGCCGCGGCCGCCTCGGCGAGGCTCGCCACCGGGCCGTGCCGGATGACCCGGTACGGCAGGCCGGTGTGGTCGAGAGCGGTCAGCGCGGGATTCGCCATGGCGGTCACGGTAACGCGCGCGCCGACCGTGAGTCGGCGAGGCCATCGTGGACGTCCCCCGAATTGTCGTACCCGCGCGTAAGGTGATCTCATGCACGCTGTCCGTGATCATGAACGGGCGGTGGACACGCTGCGGCGCTCCTACGCCGCGGTGCCCGCCGGGGAACCCGTACGGCTGGCCAAGCAGACCTCGAACCTCTTCCGGCCGCGTTCCGCTCCACGTACGCCGGGTCTGGACGTGAGCGGCCTGACCGGGGTGCTCGCCGTCGACCCGGCGGCCCGCACCGCCGACGTGCAGGGCATGTGCACCTACGAGGATCTGGTCGACGCGACGCTGCCGCACGGCCTGATGCCGCTTGTCGTGCCGCAGTTGCGCACGATCACGCTGGGCGGCGCGGTGACCGGGCTGGGCATCGAGTCCACCTCCTTCCGCAACGGCCTGCCGCACGAGTCGGTGCTGGAGATGGATGTGCTCACCGGCTCGGGAGAGATCGTCACGACCCGGCCCCGGGGCGAGCACGCCGAGCTGCACCGGGCCTTCCCCAACTCGCTGGGCAGCCTCGGCTACGCCACCCGGCTGCGCATCGAGCTGCAACCGGTACGCCGTCACATGGCGCTGCGCAACATCCGGTTCACCCGGCTGGAGGAACTGGTCGACGCGGTCGGCGAGGTGGTGGCCAAGGGCGCCTGGGGCGGCGAGCCGGTCGACGCCATGGACGGGGTGATGTTCAGCCCCGGCGAGGCGTACCTCGTGCTCGGCACGTTCACCGACGAGGCCGAGGACGGTCCGTCCGACTACACCGGCCAGGAGATCTACTACCGCTCGTTGCGCCGGCGCACCCGGGACACGCTCACCGCGTACGACTATCTCTGGCGCTGGGACACCGACTGGTTCTGGTGTTCGGCGGCGTTCGGGGTGCAGCACCCGGTGGTGCGGAGGCTGTGGCCGCGGCGCTACCGGCGCAGCGACGTCTACCACCGGATCGTGCGGCTGGAGCACCGGCACCAGGTGGCCGCGCGCGTCGACAGGTGGCGGGGCCGCCCGGCCCGCGAACGGGTGGTGCAGGACGTGGAGGTCCCGCTGGACCGCACGCCCGAGTTCCTGCGCTGGTTCGCGGCGAACGTGGGCATGACGCCGGTGTGGCTGTGCCCGCTGCGGCTGCGCGAGCCCGCCGGCCCCGGGTCGGCGAAGGCGTGGCCGCTATATCCGCTCCGACCGGGTGAAACGTATGTGAACATCGGCTTCTGGGGAAGCGTGCCCATCGCGGCGGGCGCCGCCGACGGGGACGTCAACCGCCAGATCGAGCGCATGGTGTCGGAGGTGGGCGGTCACAAGTCGCTCTACTCCGACGCGTACTACGACCGGGGCGAGTTCGACCGGCTCTACGGCGGGGAGACCTGGCGCGCCGTGAAGGACCGCTACGACCCGGACCACCGACTCACCGGACTGTACGAGAAGGCGGTATCCCGAGCATGAGTCTGACCGACCGAACACCGGGGGCGGCGAGCGCCCCGGCCGGCCCGCCGGCGGGCGGCCGGCGTACCGGACCCACAGTCGCGGACGTGGTCCGCGCGGTCACCACCGGCGACCTGCCCGTCCGGGTGACCGGCTACGACGGCAGCGCGGTGGGCCCGGCCGACGCCGGCATCACCCTGGCGATCCACACCGAGCGCGGCCTGTCCTACCTGCTCACCGCGCCCGGCGACCTGGGCATGGCCCGGGCCTACGTCAGCGGCGACCTCGGGCTGGAGGGCGTGCACCCGGGCGACCCGTACGAGGCGCTGCGGGTCATCAAGGACGAGGTGCCGCTGCGGATCCCGGCGATGAGCGAGGCGCTCGCGCTGGTCCGCGGGCTGGGCTGGGAACGGCTGCGTCCGCCGCCGCCCCCGCCGCAGGAAGCGGCCCCGCGCTGGCGGCGGCTGATGACCGGGCTGCGTCACTCGCGTACCCGGGACAGCAGCGCGATCTCGCACCACTACGACGTGTCGAACGCCTTCTACGAGAAGGTGCTCGGGCCGTCCATGACGTACACCTGCGCGGTCTTCCGCAGCCCCGGCGACACCCTCGAAGAGGCGCAGCGGGCCAAGTACGACCTGGTCGCCGGCAAGCTGGCGCTCAAGCCGGGGATGCGGCTGCTGGACGTCGGCTGCGGCTGGGGCGGCATGGTCCGGCACGCGGCCCGCGAGTACGGCGTCAAGGCGCTCGGTGTGACGCTGTCGAAGGCTCAGGCCGAGTGGGCGCGGGCGGCGATCGAGCGGGAGGGGCTGAGCGAGCTGGCGGAGGTGCGCCACCTGGACTACCGGGACGCGCCGCACGAGCAGTTCGACGCGATCTCCTCGATCGGGCTGACCGAGCACATCGGCGTGCGCAACTACCCGGCCTACTTCGGCGCGCTGCGCTCCCGGCTCAAGCCCGGCGGGCGGCTGCTCAACCACTGCATCACCCGGGCCGACAACCGGGCGCCGCACCGCTCCGGCGCGTTCATCGACAGGTACGTCTTCCCGGACGGCGAGCTGGCCGGTCCGGGCCGGCTGATCAGCGAGATCCACGACGCCGGGTTCGAGGTGCACCACGAGGAGAACCTGCGCCAGCACTACGCGCTGACGCTCGCCGGCTGGTGCCGCAACCTGGTCGAGCACTGGGACTTCTGCGTCGGCGAGGTCGGGCCGGGCACCGCCAAGGTGTGGGGCCTCTACATGGCCGGCTCCCGGCTGGCGTTCGAGCGCAACGGCATCCAGCTGCACCACGTGCTCGCCACGCACAACGGCCCGGAAGGGGTGAACGGGTACCCGCTGCGTCCGGACTGGACGCCCTGACCGGTCGTACCGACGAGAGGCCGCGCGGACCGCGCGGCCTCTCGTCGAAGTCATTGACAAAGAAGTTTTGTACGTACAAACTGATTTTGCCATGAGAGACGTCCTGTACCTGGAACAGCGCGAGCAGGCCGAAGCCCTGCTCAAGCCGCAGCGCATCGAGGTGCTGCGGCAACTGGCCGAACCCCGCACCTGCACCGAGGTCGCGGCCCGGCTGGAGCAGACGCCGCAGCGCGTCTACTACCACGTCAAGCAGCTCGTCGCGGCCGGGCTGGCCGAGCAGGTGGCGCAGCGCCAGGTGCGCGGCATCACCGAGGGCATCTACCAGGCCGCCGCCCGCTCGTACTGGCTCTCGCCCCGCCTGGTCGGCCGCATCGGCGGCGCCCGCCGCGCCCGCGACGAGCTGAGCCTGGGCTACCTGCTCGACCTCATGGAAGAGGTCCAGGCCGACATCGCCGCGCTCGACCGCGCCGCCCCCGAACTGCCGTCCATCGGCGTCTCCGGCGAGATCCGGGTGCCCGCCGAGCGACGGCAGGAGTTCCTGCACGACCTGCAGACGACGCTGCAGGACCTGTTCACGCGCTACGGCGGCGCCGAGGGCGACGCCTTCAAACTCGCCGTGGCCTGCTACCCGAAAGGCGACAAGCATGAGTGAGCCGATGACCATCCGCGCCCGCCTCGCCGCACCCGTGGCGACCGTCCGCCAAGCCCTGACCGACCCCGCCGAGCTGCGCGTCTGGCTGGCCGAGCACGCCGAGGTCGAGCTGCCCCGGCGGTACGAGTTCTGGGGCCGCTACACACCCGAGGGCGACGCGCCACACCAGCGGCTGCTGCACGTCGACGACCGGACACTGCGCTTCGCGTGGACGCTCGACGGGGTGGAGACCACCACCGAGTTCGAACTGGAGCCCGACGGCGACGGCACGATACTCACGCTGCGGCAGAGCCACTTCGACTACGCGGAGGCGATGAGCGGCAGCAGCATCCGGGGCGTGCTCCAGACGTACTGGTACCTGGCGATCGCCCACCTCAACGACCACCTGGACGGCCGGCCGCTGCTGCCGCGTACCGACTTCACCTCCGCCGACCTGAGCGGCGAGGTGGTCATCGACGCCCCGATGGACAAGGTGTGGACGTCGCTCACCGACTCGGAGCAGGTCACCGCCTGGTTCGGCTACCCGATCGGAGTGGAGCCCTGGGAGGGCGGCCGGTACGCGATGGGCGGCCTCGACGCCGGTGAGGCCGCAAAGGTGTTCGACGTGACGCCGGGGCGGGCGCTGTCCATCGACTGGGGGCCCGTCGGCGTGACGTCCTGGGAACTGGCGGAGTCCGACGGCAAGACGAAGCTGACGTTCGTGCAGTCCGGCTTCGACGAGGGCAACCCGCCGTACGCGGCGTGGAGCGGGAACGTGGCCGGGTGGGTCGAGCTGCGGCGCTTCCACGAGGTGCCCAACTGGCAGCCGATCTGGCTGTAAGGAAGGGCCCCCTCTTAACGCCTCCGGTAGAGGAGGGGGCCCCTTTTAACACGGCGCCCGGGTGGGTAATGCCGGGCGATGTTCTTCATCTTCGGGCTGCGGACCAAGGTCGTCCGGTCCGGCGTCGTCACCGAGGTCTGCCGCAACTGCGGCAACCAGGCCGCCCAGGTGATCACCCGCCGGGTCACCAAGTTCAGCCTTTTCTTCGTCCCGCTGATCCCGCTGCGCACCCGGTACGCGCAGCAGTGCACGTTCTGCGGCGCCGAGTACGACATCTCCCGCGCCGAGGCCGAGCGCCTCCCGGTCGGCTGACCGTGACCCGCTTCCTCTACTGGCTGATCGGCCGGCAGCCGGCCGCTCCGGCCGCCCCGCCGGTGCACACCGCCGCCCGTCCACCCTGCACGCCCGGGCGCCGGCACCACCGCCGGCGTCGCCGGGTCGCGGGCGCGCAGTCGCCCCGCTCGCCCTGGAACCGTTCCGCCGACCGCTGACGCACCGTGTTAATAAGGGGCCCTTCCTCTACCGGAGGCGTTAACAGGGGGCCCTTCCTTACACTTCATCGGGTGGAAGATCGGCTGGCACGGATCAGGGGTGGTGGGCCGCCCCGGCGGCACAACGCCCGTACCATCGCCGCGCTGACCGGCAACCCCGGCTGCACCCGCCGCGCCGTGCTGGACAGCGCGGGCGCGGACAAGCCGGCGCTGGCCGAGCGACTCGGCTTCCCGGCCCGCTTCGGTCAGTCCCGCTTCGCGATCACCCGCGGCAACGCATTCGAGGCGCATGTGAAGGCCGACGGCGGGAAGGAACTGCTGCGCCTGGTCGCGGAGCGGCTCGGCGTACCCGTCCCGGAGGGCGCGACCTGGACCGACCTCGGCGCCGACGACGACCGGCCGGAACGGTCCCGGGCGGCGCTCACCGCGAGCGGCGACGGCCCGGCGCTGTTCGACCACCCGCTGCTCGGCCTGGACGTGGCGGGTACCCGGGTGCACCTGGAACCGGATCTGGTCGCCGCCCGGCTGGCGGGCCGGTTCCACGTCGTGGAGATCAAGTCGTTCCCGGTGATCGACGGGCAGGCCGACCCGGGCAAGGTCGCCGCCGCCGCGATCCAGTCCGCCGTCTACGTGCTGGCGTTGCGCGAGCTGCTCGCCGCCGAGGGACACGACCCGGAGCTGGTGTCGCACGAGGTGGTGCTGGTCTGCCCGCGCGACTTCGCCAACCAGCCGGTGGCCAGTCTGCTCGACGTGCGCCGCCAGCTGCTGGTGCTGCGCCGCCAGCTGGCCCGGATGGCCCGGGTCGAGGGCCTGCTCGCCGCCGTACCGGCCGGGTTCACGGTCGACCCGGCGGCCGATCCGGCCACGCTCGCCGCCGCGCTGCACGAGGTGCCGGCCCGCTACGCGCCTGATTGCCTGGCCGCGTGCGAGCTGGCGTACTTCTGCCGGCACGAGGCGCGCGGGCAGACCGGCGCGCTGGGCCGGCCGGTCCGCGAGGCGCTGGGCGGCGTCGAGGAGGTGGCCGACGTGCTGGCGCTCGCCGAGGGTTCGGCCGCGCCCGAGCCGGGGCAGGCGGAGGCCGCCGCGCTGCTGCGGGCCGCCGCGCGCCTGCGCGCCGACGCCCTCGCCGGGCAGACCGCATGAGTACGCTGCGCGCGCTCGCCCGGGCGCAGGCGGTCGCCTCCGGGCGGGCCCAGCCGGTGGCCACCGTCCGGCACCTGCACCTGTCGGAGCGGCCGTTGGTGCTGGTGCCGCTCGCGCTCGCCGGTGAGGCGAACGCCCCGCTCGCCGCGATGGTCGGCGCCGCGCCCGACGACGCCCGGCTGCTGGTGGTGCCGCAGCCGCGCAACCGGGACCAGCGGTTCGCGTTCGCCGCCGAGCTGGCCGCGATCGTGCTGCCGTACCTGGACGAGTTCCGTGACCTGACCGAGGCGGTGCCGGTGGACCGGGGCCGCGACGTCCGCCACCGGTACGTCGACGCGCCGCAACTGCTGGTGCCGAACCCGGCCGGGATCACGTTCCTGCGGCTGTTCGGGCGCTCGACCCGGTTCCGCCGTACCGACGGCGACTATCCGGTGCACCAGTCGGTGCCGCTGCTGGGTCGCTGGCTGACGTTCTTCGCCGAGCGTGCCGAGCAGCCCGGCTCGTCGGCGCTGCTGGCGTTGACCGAGGCGCTGACGTTGCACTGGGCGACCGGGCAGAGCGTGGTGGAGGACCTGCATCTGCCGGCGGTGCTGGGCTGGCTGGACCCGCCGGCCGGGCTGACCGGGGCCGAGGCGGCGGCCCGCGCCGAGGACCCGGCACACTGCCCGCCGGCCGGGCCGGCCACCGACCCGGACTTCGACAACCGCCGGCTCGCCCCGGCGATCGAGGCGTACACCCGGGCCGGGGACGACCCGGCGGCCCGCGCGGCCGCGTACGACGAGCTCGCCGGCCTGCTGCGCGACCAGCTCGCGCCCACCTGGGAGCTGATGTGGCGCGGCGTCGGCCTGCTGCGGACGCTGCCGGCCGGTGCTCGGGTGGCCGGCCGGTGGGCCGGTGACCGGGACGCGTTCACCGCGCACGCCGAGCACGTCGACGCCGGGGGCGGCCCGCAGCCGCGGCGCGACGGCGCGGTGGCGGCGGCGCTGCGGTTGCAGCGGCTGGAACGGGCGTCGACCGCGTGGGCGGTGCAGCGCGCCTACGACGATCCGCTGGTGATGGCCGAGCACCGGCTGTCCGGTGAGGCGTTCGTCGGCGAGGTGACGCTCGCCGACCCGGCGCGGGTGGACGACTCCGGCAAACGGCCGGTGCTGCGCCCGCGCATCCAGGTGGTCACCACCGAGCCGGTGCCGATGCCGGTGGGCGCGAGGCTGTACTCGCCGCAGCGCCCGGCGCAGAAGGCGACTGTGGTGTTCGTGACGCCCGGCGCGGACGGCAAGACCGAGGTGGTGCTGGAACTGTCCGGCGGGATGGGCCGGGGGCTGACCGCGCCGCCCGGCAGCGTCCCTGAGGTGGGCGAGCGGATCTGCCTGACCAGCCTCTCCGACGGTTTCCTGCCGGGTGGCGCGTTCCCCGCGCCGGAGGAGACGCCGTGGACGCACGGCGGCCCGCCCGGCACGGCCGCCGCAACGCCGGACCCGGCCCCGGCGGAGGACTGGTCCTGACCGTCACGGTCCGCTGACCGACAGCCGTCGACTCTGGCGGCGGCCCCCGGCGCTGACTAGGCTTGCGCCGTCCGTCGTCCTGCCCTCGGCGTCGAGGGTGCACGTCTGGAAGAGAGCCGGAGCGCATCGTTGTACCCCAGCTCGACGTGAGCCTCGCCGCCGCTGCGCCGGCCCGTCATCCGCTCGCCGGCCGTGTCGGACTTGTCGCGGCCGCCGTCGTCGTACTCGGGGAGACGGCCTGGCTGGTCGCCCGGCTGCCCGGCGCGGCGCTGGTCAGCGACCTCGGCGCGGTGGCGGTGTCGAGCCTCGCGGCGGTGCTCTGCGTCGGCGCGGCGCGGCGCCACCCGGTCGCGCTACGCCGGTTCTGGGAGCTGCTCGCGGTCACCATGGTCCTCGCCGCGCTCGGCCGTACGGTGTGGACGGTCGAACGTCTCGGCGGGCTCGGGCTGCCGCACACGCCGCTGGTCGCCGGACTGTTCGCCGGCGGCATCGTCACCGGCACCGCCGCCCTGCTCAGTTTCCGCGCCGGCCCGCGCAGCCTGATCGGCCGGGCCCGCACCCTGCTCGACGGGGTCATCGTCGGGCTGGCCCTCCTCCCGATCGGCTGGGTGGTGGTGTTCCAGGAGATCACCGAGGCCGGCCTGGCCGATCCGATGCGTACGTTCGGCCTGCTCTACCCGATGTTCGACCTGATGCAGCTCACCATCCTGGTGGCGGTCGCCGGTCCGGGCCGGCCGATGTGGCGGGCGCTCACCGTGATCGGGGCGGGCCTGGCGATCCGGGCCGGCGCGGACGCCGTCTACGTCTCCCTGGTCGCGCACGGCAACTACACGCCCGGTCACCCGGTCGACATCTGCTGGCCGCTGAGCTACCTGCTGGTCGGCCTGGCCACCCGCTATCCGCCGCCGGTCGACGAGGACGGCGACGACGACGTGGTCGAGTCACCGCTGCCGCCGTGGTGGCGGGTGGCGCTGCCGTACCTGCCGGTGGGCGGCGCGATCGTCGCGGTCATGCTGTCGCGGCGGCCCAGCGGGCAGACCCCGCACGTGGTCTTCGTCGGCATGATGGCCCTGCTCGGCGTACTGGCGCTGCGTCAGGGGCTGGCCGCGAACGAGAACCTGCGGCTGGTCGGCCGGCTGCGCCGGCTCGCGTACTCCGACCAGCTCACCGGCCTGCCGAACCGGCTGACGTTCGTCCGGCGGCTGCGGCGGGCGTTGCGCACCGGCGGGCCGGTCGCCGTGGTGCTGCTCGACCTGGACGGCTTCAAGCAGGTGAACGACAGGTTCGGGCACGCCGCCGGGGACCGGCTGCTCACCGCCACGGCGGAGCGCATGCGGGACGCGGTCGGCCCGGACGGGATGATCGCGCGGCTGGGCGGCGACGAGTTCGCGGTGCTGGTCGCCGGGGACCGCGCGGTGCCGCCCGAGCGGCTCGCGATCCGGCTGCTGGCCGCGCTGGAGCCGCTGCCCGGCGAGGAGGACCTGGGAGTGCACCCGTCGGCGAGCATCGGCATCGCCGAGTACGGGCCGCAGCACGCCTCGCACACCGACCTGCTCCGCGACGCCGACATCGCCATGTACGCGGCGAAGGCGGCCGGCAAGGCCGCGTACCGCACGTGCACGCCGCAACTGCGCGAGTCGGCGGTCAGCCGCGCCGAGCTGATCGCCGACCTGCGCCGGGCGGTGGACGAGGGGCAGTTGCTGATGGAGTTCCAGCCGATCGTCGACCTCGACACCGGCGCGGTACGCAGCGCCGAGGCGCTGGTGCGCTGGCGGCATCCCCGCCTCGGCGTGCTCACCCCGGCCCGGTTCCTGCCGCTGGCGGAGGAGACCGGGCTGATCGTGGCGATCGACAGGTGGGTCATCCACGAGGCGTGCCGGGCCGCGGCGACCTGGCGCGCGCACGCGCCGGAGGTGACGGTCGCGGTCAACATCGCCGCCGCCCACCTGTGCCGGCCCGACCTGATCGCCACCGTCACCGGCGCGGTCGCCGCGGCCGGCCTGCCGCCCCGCGCGCTCACCCTGGAACTCACCGAGTCCGCGCTGATCGAGGGCAGCGAGGCGGTGCTGGACCGGCTGTCCCAGCTGCGTGACCTCGGCATCCGCATCGCCATCGACGACTTCGGCACCGGCTACTCGTCGCTGAGCTATCTGCACCGCATCCCGGCCACCGAGCTGAAGATCGACAGGTCGTTCGTGTCCCGGCTGGACGCCGGGGACAGCCGCGCGTACGCCACAGTCGAGATGGTGAACCGGCTGGCCGGCGCGTTCGACCTGGCCGTGGTGGCCGAGGGTGTGGAGACGGTCGCGCAGCACGCGGCGGTCACCGCGATCGGCTGCCGGCAGGGCCAGGGCTGGCGGTACGGCCGCCCGGCCGCCCTGACCGACCTGCTTCCCGCGTTGTCCGGGGCGGGCGCGGACCGCTGACCGGCCCGGGTCCACGGGGGCCGAAGGTCCCGGACGGGACAGGGGGTTCGACCCTGCTCACGGGCGGTCCGGCACCGCCATGATGGTTCTCGTCAACAAGACGAACACACCCTCCACACGGGAGCTTGATATGAAGCGACGGACTCTCGACCTGCTGTTCAGCATCGGTGGGCTGGGCCTGGCGGTCCTGCTGCTCGTCGTCGGCGTCGTCCTGACGACGAACGCCAACTTCGCCAACGACTACGTACGCAGCCAGCTCGGCGAGCAGAACATCACCTTCACCCCGGCGGACAAGCTCTCCGACGAGGAGAAGAAGTCGGACTGCCTGCGCGAGTACGCCGGCCAGAAGATGACCACCGGCAAGCAGGCGGAGTGCTACGCCAACGAGTACATCGGCCTGCACCTGAAGAACATGGCCGGCGGCAAGACCTACGCCGACCTGGGCGAGCCGCAGAGCGCGCTTCGTGAGCAGGTGGCCCAGGCCGAGCAGAGCAACGCCGCGAACCTGGCCGACCTGCAGAAGCAGCTCGCCGAGGTGACCGCCCAGCGGGAGACCGTGTTCAAGGGTGAGACGCTGCGCGGCCTGCTGCTCACCTCGTACGGCTTCAGCGAGTTCGGCCGCAAGGCCGAGCAGGGCGCCCTGGCCGTGTACCTCGGCGCGGGCCTGCTCCTGCTGCTCTCCGCCGCCGGCCTGGTGCACGCCTTCCGCACCCCGCCGACCGCGACCTTCGCCGCCCCGGAGAAGGAGAAGGTCACCAACTGACCGCACCGACGACGCCCCCGGCCGATCCTGGTCGGGGGCGTCGTCGTGTTTTCCGGCTTGACCCTCACGCAGCGGAAGGCGGCAGCCTTGGTCGCGGAAGGGAGGGAACCATGCCGTACACGGTGGGGCAGGTGGCGCGGGCGGCCCGGGTGACGGTCCGGACGCTGCACCACTACGACGAGATCGGGCTGCTGCGGCCCAGCGGGCGCACGTCGGCGGGCTACCGCCGCTACGACGAGGCGGACCTGGACCGGTTGCAGCTCATCCGCTACTACCGGGAGCTGGGGTTCCCGCTGGAGGAGATCGCCGAGATCCTGGACGATCCGGACGCCGACCCGGTGGCGCACCTGCGCCGGCAGCACGAGCTGCTGTCCGGGCGGATCGGGAAGCTCCAGGAGATGGTCGCGGCGATCGAACACGCGATGGAGGCGAGGACGTTGGGGATCCAGTTGACGCCGGAGGAGCGGTTCGAGGTGTTCGGGGACTTCGACCCGGACGAGCACGCCGAGGAGGCGGGGCAGCGCTGGGGCGGCACCGAGGCGTACCGGCAGTCGCAGGAGCGCGCGGGCCGCTACTCGAAGGAGGACTGGCTGCGCAACAAGGCGGAGAACGAGGAGTGGGGGCGGCGGTTCGCCGCGCTGATGGACTCGGGCGCGCCGGCTGACGGCCCGGAGGCGATGGCGCTGGCCGAGGAGCACCGGCAGCTCATCACGAAGTGGTGGTACGACTGCTCGTACGAGATCCACACCGGTCTGGCCGACATGTACGTGGCGGACCCGCGGTTCACCGCGTACTTCGAGGCGCTGCGGCCGGGGATGGCCGCGTACCTGAACGAGGCGATCCACGCCAACGCGATCACCCGGTCCTGACCGGGAGCGGGTGGCAGGATGGCCGGCATGCTCATCGTCGCCGGCACCCTCTACGTCGATCCGGCCCGGCGGGACGCCTACCTGGCGTCCTGCGAGGCTGCCGTCCGCGCGGCCCGGGACGCGCCCGGCTGCGTCGACTTCGCGGTCAGCGCGGACCTGGTCGAGCCGGGCCGGATCAACGTCTACGAGCGGTGGGAGTCCGACGAGCAGTTGCTGGCGTTCCGGGGCTCCGGCCCGGAGGCCGAGCAGGTGACGGAGATCCTCGGCGCCGAGGTGCACAAGTTCCGCATCTCCGGCGTCGAGGCTCCCTGACCGCCTCTAGATGAAGACGTCGAGCAGCAGGACGCCGAGGAAACCGACCACCGAGATGATGGTCTCCATCACCGACCAGCTCTTGATGGTCTGCCCGACGGTCAACCCGAAGTACTCCTTGACCAGCCAGAAGCCGGCGTCGTTGACGTGGGAGAAGAACAGCGACCCGCAGCCGATGGCCAGCGCCAGCAGCGCCACCTCGGGGGCGGCGAGCGTGTCGGCCAGCGGCGCGACGATGCCGGCGGCGGTGATGGTGGCGACGGTGGCCGAGCCGGTGGCGACCCGGATGCCGACAGCTACCAGCCAGCCGAGCAGCAGCGGGGAGAGGTTCGCGCCGTCGGCGGCGTTCGCGACCAGGTCGCCCACGCCGGCGTCGACGAGCACCTGCTTGAAGCCGCCACCGGCGGCGACGATCAGCAGGATGCCGGCGATCGGCGGCAGCGAGCCGCCGAGGAAACCGGAGACCTGGGTACGGCTGAAGCCGGACCGGTAGCCCAGGAAGATCATGGCGAAGATGACGCCGGCGAGCAGGGCGATGATCGGGGTGCCGACGATGTCCAGCGCCTTGCGGCCGGTGGTGTCCTCGCCGAGCGTCAGCTCGCCGATCGCCCGCAGCAGCATCAGCACCACCGGCAGCAGCACGGTGACCACCGCCGCCCACAGCGCCGGGGCGCGGCGCGAACGCCGGCCGGCCGGCTCGTCGATCGCGCCGCCGGGCCGCCCGGTGCCCGGGTTGACCAGGTCGTCCTCGGTGACCAGGTCGCCGTCGGCGTCGAGCCGTCCGTCACCGGGCCGGGTCGGGCTGCGGTCGTCGGCGTCGCGCCGGGTCGGCAGCAGCTCGGCCGGGGCGGTGGCCGGCACGTACCGGGCGATGAAGTTACCGAAGACCGGCCCGGCGATGATCACCGTGGGGATCGCCACCAGCAGGCCCAGGGCGAGCGTCTGACCGAGGTTCGCGCCGAGCGCGTCGATGGCCACCAGCGGGCCCGGGTGCGGCGGCACCAGGCCGTGCAGCACCGACAGGCCGGCCAGCGCGGGAATGCCGATCTTGATCAGCGGCACGTTCACCCGCAGCGAGACGAGCAGCACGATCGGCACCAGCAGCACCACGCCGACCTCGAAGAACAGCGGCAGGCCGATGAGCGCGGCCACGCCGGCCATTGCCCAGGGCAGCGCGGTCCCGGAGACCCGGCCGACCACCCGTTCCACGATGCCGTCCGCGCCGCCGGACTCGGCCAGCAGGCCGCCGATCATCGCGCCGAGCGCGATCAGCAGGCCCACCCCGCCGACCGTGGAGCCGACGCCGCCGCTGAACGACGTGACGATCTTGTCGACGGGTACGGCGGCGACCACGCCGAGCACCGCGGCGCCGAGGATCAGCGCGAGGAACGGGTGCACCTTGCCCCACGCGATGAGCAGCACGACAGCGGCGATGCCGAGCAGGGCGGCGAGGACGAGCTGGGTGTCACCGGCGTTCGTGAGCGGTTCCGCTGGTGCGGCGAGCAGTGTGACCACGGCTATCACGCCCTTCGGTCGGTCAGCGGGGTGGTGCGGTGGGTGGGGGTTCCGGCGGCAGGCTCGGCGCCATCCGTCGCAGTGAGGCGAAAGTGGGTACCAGTGCGTCGTACAGCTCGGAGAAGAGCGGGAGCAGCGCCGCGTACGTCGCGGCGGAGGCGGGATCCGGGCGGACCGTCTCTTCGATCCGGACCAGGTCGGCGGCGACCTCGATCGATTCGATGAGGCCGAGCGCCTGCATGCCGAGCAGCGCCGCGCCGAAGCCGGACCCCTCGTGCCCGGCGGGGAACCGCACCGGCATGCCGAGCGCGTCGGCGAGGATCTGCCGCCACAGCGGGCTGCGGGCGAAGCCGCCGCTGGCGCGGACCTCGCGTACCTCGTTGCCGGCCGCCCGGACCGAGGCGAGGACCAGCGCGAGTTGCTGGCAGACGCCCTCCAGCGCGGCCCGGACCAGGTGCGCCCGGCCGTGGCCGTGGGTCAGCCCGACGTACGCGCCGCGCGGCAGCGCGCTCCAGTGTGGTGCCCGTTCGCTGAGCAGGTACGGCAGCATGATCAGCCCGCCGGAGCCGACCGGTGCCTGGGCGGCCAGGTCGAGCAGTTCCTCCTCGGCGTGCTCGCCCAGCTCCGGGGCGAGCGCGTCGTTCGCCCACTGGAGGACGATCCCGCCATTGTTGATGGCGCCGCCGACCACCCAGCGGTCCTCGGTGAGGGCGTAGCAGAACACGCCGCCGAGCGGGTCCACGCCGGGGCGTTCCACCATCACCCGCATCGCGCCGCTGGTGCCGATCGAGCAGGCCACCACGCCGGGGCGTACCGCGCCGAGGCCGAGGTTGGCCAGCGGCCCGTCGCCGGCTCCCACCACCAGCGGGGTGTCCGCCGGCAGGCCGGTGGCCCGCGCCGCCTCGGCGGTGAGCCCGGGCAGCACGTGCGTGGTGGGTACGAGCTGGGGGAGCTGCTCCTCGGTGATGCCGGCCAGGCGTAGCGCCTCGGTGTCCCAGGCCAGCCGGTGGATGTCCATCAGCCCGCTGGCGGAGGCGACCGAGTGGTCGGTGACGAGCGCGTCGGCGAGCCGCCGCAGCACCAGATCCTTGATGCTGACCCAGTGCGCGACCCGCTCGTGCAGTTTCGGCTCCTGCTCGGCGAACCAGACCAGCTTGGGCAGCGGCGCCATCGGGTGCACCGGGGTGCCGGTGCGGCGGTGCAGCGCGAGCCCGGACGGCACCGCCCGCAGCCGCTCGGCCTGCGCGCTGGCCCGGGAATCGGCCCAGGTGATCGACGGGGTCAGCGGGGTGCCGTCGGCGTCCAGCCCGATCAGGCTGTGCATGGCGGTGCTGAACGACAGGCCGGCGATCGGCGCGGCCAGCTCGTCGACGACCGCGCGGATGACGCCGAGCACCGCTTCGTAGATGAGGTCCGGGTCCTGCTCGGCCCAGCCGGGGTTCGGCTCCTCCAGCGGGTAACCGATCGAGTGGCTCGCCAGTTGCCGGCCGGAGGTGTCGAACGCGACCGCCTTGGAACTGGTGGTGCCGATGTCCACGCCCACCACGACGGCCGGGTCGCCCACCGGTGCACCTCCTCGCCGCCCGGGGGGCCGCGCTACGCCCCGCTGTGCGGCTGACGTTACCGACGTGCTCCCGGGCGCGCATGACGAAGCAGCGCCGCCGGGAAGCGCGGGGGAGTTTCCGTCGATAGTGTCGGTCAATCAGCCGATCGGTCTAATTGGCGACTTTCGCGTGTCTTCGTACCCCTGCCGGATCGTTGACATGAATGACACCCCGATTGGTGGGCTCGCGCGGCGGAGGAGTCGGCGTGACGAAGACTGATTCGACGGGTTCCACATGGCGGTACCGGTGGGCGCACCGGCAGAACGAACGGCGGCAGCGGGCCTTCCGCGCGGCCGACGAGGCGTGGCGACGCCGCGACGACGAGCTGCGCCGCCTGCGTACGCTCGCGGTGTCCTTCCACGGCTCGGCCCAGGCGGGCGTCGGCCTGCCGATGGAGCTGGCCCCCGGTGAGGTGGTCTTCTGGACGCTCCCGGCCGCGCAACTGGTGGAGGTCCGGCACACCGCCGTGCTGCCCGCCCCCGAGCTGACGGTCGACCCCGACCCGCCCGTGCTGCGCCCGCGCCGCCCCGAGGGGGTCAAGGTGGTCGACGCCGGGCTCGCCGTGCTCACCAACCGCCGGCTGGTGCTGCTCGGCGGGCGAGGCCGGCGCGACTGGGCGTACGGCCGGATGACCGGCCTGTCCCACGACCCCGGCGCGCCGGTCACCCTGATCCAGGTGCTGGACCGGCGACGTACCTCCGGGTTGCTGCTGCCCACCGGCGCGGTGGCCGACTTCCGGTTCACGCTCACGCTCGCGTTCGCCGACGCGATCGAGCAGCGCGCCGCGGTCGTGGCCGAGCTGGACGAGCTGATCGAGGAACACGCGGCGGAGCGCCCCCAGCGCCCGCCCGTGCTCACCCCCGCCCAGGCCCGGGTCTCCGCGCTGGTGCCCGGCGGCCGGCGCACGGTGGCCGTCGGCGCGGCGCTCGCGCTCGTCGTCCCGGCGATGCTCTTCGAGTCCAACCCGCCGACCCGGGCCGGCTCGGAGCGCGCCGTCGCGGCCACCCCGGCGGCCACCGGCACTCCCGCGCCACCGCAGGTCGCGCCCGCCGTCCAGGTCCGGCCCACGACCAGCCCCGAGCCGTCGCGCGCCCGTCCCGCGCCGCCGCGCGGCACGCCCCAGCCGCCGGTCGAGCGCCGCTGCGGCGCCCCGGCGAACCCCTTCGGGTACGACTTCTGCGGCGGCCAGCGAATCCGCAGGCCGGCCGCCGGGGTGTGCGACTGGTTCGAGTGCGTACCCGGGTTCTGGTCCGATCGCGGCTGGCTGGTGCAGTGCCGCGACGGGACGATCAGCCGCACGGGTGGCCAGCGCGACGTGTGCGCCGGGCACCAGGGGTTGCGCCGCACCGTCTGGCGCTGAATCCGCTCGCCTCCCGTCGGGGCGTCCGGCTACCGTCCGGCCGTGTCCCGCACCGTCACGCTGATCCTGCTCGACGCCGCTGGCCGTCCGCTCGGCGCGCTGCCGCCGTTCGACGTGCCGGAGCCGTGGTGGCAGGAGGTCGCCTCGATCGTGGCCGAGGTTCGTCGTCGTCACGGTCTGGAAGTCGCCGTGCTGCGGCTGCTCGACGCCGACCGTCCCGCGCCGCCCGGCGGCCACGTCCGCTACCTGGCGCAGACCGCCGACGCTCCCGCCGTACCCCTGGAACGGGTTGCCGTGGACCTCGCGCCGCGCCCGCTGCGCCAGCCGTGGGCGCGGGCCGGCGGCCCGGCGCGCAGCGTCGGCTGGGCGGCGGGTGAGCTGCGCCGGCTCGGCCGCCCGGTGACGGCGGTGGCGCAGCAGCGCACCTGGAACCTCTCCGCCATCTGGCGCCTGGACACCGACGCGGGCCCGGCGTGGCTGAAGCAGCTCCCGCCCTTCGCCCGCCACGAGCCCACGGTCCTGGCGTTCCCCGGTGACACGAACTCCTTGGTCAACGGGCCGATGGTGCTCGCCGCCGACGGGGAGGGGCGGATGCTGCTGGCGGACGTGCCGGGGCAGGACCGGTACGGGGCCGGGGAGGGGGAGCGTGCCTCCATCGCGGTAGAGCATCACGCGGTGCAACTGCGGGCGTGTGGGGTCGTCGGTGAGCTGGTCGCCGCCGGGGTGCCGGATCTGCGCGGAGTCGGGCTGGCGGACTGGATCCGCGAGCGGCTCGCCGGGCACGACGTGTCGGCGGCCGCCGGTCTGCTCGACGGGCTCGACCACCGGCTCCAGCAGGTCCGGGACTGCGGCCTGCCCGACACGCTCGTGCACGGCGACCTGCACCCCGGCAACGTGCGCGGCGACGGGCGGCGGCGGACGGTGATCGACTGGGCGGACTCGTTCGTCGGCCACCCCGCCTTCGACATCCTGCGCCTCACCGAGGACGTCGACGCGGACGCCGCCGCCCGGCTGACCGGCGCGTGGGCGCGGCGCTGGCGCACCGACGTGCCGGGCAGCGACCCGCACCGGGCCGTCGACCTGCTCCAGCCGGTCGCGCCGCTGCGGCTGGCCGCCGTGTACGCGATGATCCTCGCCGCCATCGAGCCGAGCGAGCATCCGTACCACGTACACGACGTGCCGGCCGCGCTGGCGCGAGCGGCAGCTACTCCCTAGACCCGGCGGACCGGGATCCACAGCTCCGCGTCGGCGGTGCCGCCGTCCTCGGCGACCCGCACCCGCGAGATCTCCGGCCCCGGGCGGGCCTCGTACGGGTTGGACGGGAACCAGGACGTGAACACGGCCCGCCACAGGTGCTGCACCGCCACCGGGAACGCCCCGGAACTGGAGAACACCGCCCAGTCACCGGCCTCGACCGGCAGGCTGTCCAGGCCGTCCGGCACCTCCGCGCCGGTCACCGCCGCGTACCAGTAGTCCAGCTCGGCACCCTCGTCGCGGGAACCGGCCAGCTCGGCGCTGACGTTGACGATCCCGCGCGGCTCCTGGTCGGACAGCGCCTCGATGCGGCGTACGGTGGCCGGGTCGATGCCCCTGACGAACGCCACGATGTGCGGGTTCATCCCCTCGTGCACGAGCGGCACCCGCGCTTTCAGCCCGGCGAGCCGGAAGGCGTCCTTGGTCACGATCCGGTAGTCCATGCTGGTGTTCCCTTCGACGACGAGCCGGAAGGACAGCCGGGGCTGGGACCGCAGCACCGCCCCGGCCTGCCGGGCCTGCGTCGGCCCGACGCCGTGCACGGCCCGGAACGCGCGGGCGAACGCCTCGTTCGAGCCGTAACCCCAGCGGACCGCCACGTCGAGCAGTGACTCCCGCCCCGCGAGCACGTCCGCGCCGGCCAGCGTCATCCGGCGACGGCGGACGTACTCCGACAGCGGCAGCCCGGCCAGCGCCGAGAACAGCCGGCCGAAGTGGTGCTCCGAGACGCCCGCGATCCGGGCCAGCGCGGCCACGTCGAGCGGCTGCTCGAGCCGCTGTTCGAGGTAATCCAACGCGGCGTTGAGCCGATCCAGCACCCGATGTTCCTTCCTGGTGACGACCTCGACGCTAGGTTCCCGGCCGTCCACAGACCCGATCACACCGGACCCGGTCCGGTCGCCTCATTCGACACTGGCGGGCGTGTCGCATCATGACGTGGTGATCTTCCGAAAGCGGCACCGCCACAAGAAGAAGAGCCGGGACTGGTGCAACTGCGACGTGCCCACCTGTGACGGGCCGGGCTGCTGCGACCTGGGCCTCTTCTCGATGCTGCTCACCCTCGGTTCGGTGACCGCCGGCGTCGTGCGCCGACCCGCCGTGGACCGCGCCGGCCGGGCCGCCATCCTCGGTTACCGGCGCTGGCTGTCGCACCGCTGGCCGGCGACCTGCCGCTACTCGCCCACGTGCAGCGCGTACGGGCTCGCAGCGGTCGAGCGGTACGGGCTGGCGGTGGGCGGCCGGATGGCCGCCGACCGGGTACGCCGATGCCGTCCCGACGTGCCGCACGGCACTCACGACCCGCTGCGCTGACGCGCCCTCGCCACGTCGGGGAGGTGGCGGTGTCCCGGTGCGCCGGATGCCGCCACTCCGGCGACCTGGTGTCGATCAAGGCGGTGGCGGTCATCCGGCCGACGTGGGGCCGCCGAAGACGACGGGGACGCCGGGGGAGTAGAGCACGCTCACCGGTGGGCCGTCCGGCGCGGGCAGGCCGGCGGCGGTGACCAGTTCGTCGTCCAGGTCAAGCAGTTCGGCACGGTGCAGCGGCCACTGTGGATGCCAGTTCGGCACGTGCAGGGTGCGGCCGTACGCGCGGGTGTGCAGACCCCAGCGCGCGGTGAGGAAGTGCTCCAGCGGCGTCGGCTCGGCGATCGGCGCGCCGACGCGCACCGTCATCCGGCTGGACGCGCCGGACGGACCGGGCCAGCGGCGGCGGCACCGGTAGGTGAGCGTGTCGCCGGAGCGGTCCAGCCGCATCGCCGACCACTTGTACGGCAGGCGCAGACTCAGCTGGGCCACCAGCACCGGCACCAGCCGGGACGCGTCGAGCGAGCGGAACACGACGGCGCGCCGCCCGGAGCCGTCGACGGAGTAGAGCCGGACGTTCGTCTCCCAGAACGTGCCGAAGTACGGCACGCCCGGGCCGACGCCGAACCCCAGCCCGACCATCTGGAACCCGATCAGCCCGACGTAGGTGAGCCCGTCGAACGTGTCCGGCCGGGTGCCGGCGGGCAGCAGTGGAGCCACCCGCTCCGGCGGGACCGCCCAGTGTAGGAACGCCAGGTCGTGCCAGCGCTGTGCCAGCCAGGACCGGCGGATGGCGCGTACCGGAGCGTGCTCGACCGGTTCGATCTCCACCGGTCCATCCTGTCTCGCCGACGCAACCGGACTCACTCCGGACGGTGGCAGACCGCCTCGACGTTGTTGCCGTCCGGGTCGCGGACGAACGCGCCGTAGTAGGTGGCGTGGTATTCCGGCCACTCCTTCGGCGCGTGCAGCACCTCCGCGCCGACCGCGACAGCCGCGTCGTGGAACGCGCGCACCGTGGCACGGTCGGCGGCGGTGAACGCGATGTGCACGGGCACCGGCGTGGCACCGGCCGGGGCGGGCTCCACCCAGAAGTCTGGCGCGTCGACGCCGTAACCGATCGGGCCGGGCTCCATGAGCCGCCGCGCGCCCAGCGGGGCGAGCACCGTGTCGTAGAAGGCGCCGCTGGCCGCCAGGTCGCGCACCGCTACGGAGAAGTGGTCGAGCACGTCGCCTCCCTGCGATCGTCGTTGACCGCGCCAGGCTACGAGCCCTCTACGACACTTCCGCCGCCCGGTTTGGTCGCGCCCGCCGCTGCCGGGCAGCCGTCGCGGTGACGCCAGCCGTCGTCGAGCGCCCTGGCTCGGTGGTCCAGCCTCGTTGAAGATGTGTGCCATCCAGAGCGATATACCTCAGAGTCATGATTATGACTTTGAGGTATATCGCTTCTGCCTCCATGTCTTTCCGGCGGCGGTAAGGACCGTCGGGCGGGACGCGCGTCGCCGCCGGGCGGTGAATGAACTCGCCCACCGCGCCCCGGATTTCCGCACGCCACCCACCACGTAGTGGGTTCTGTCCTCGGCGCCGAGCCGTACCGTGCTCTGCGCCAGCAGCGCGCCGAACACGACGGCGTACCCGATCAGCGGCGGGGCGTCGGGGTTGGTGGACCGTCAGCACGGGGGCGAGCACCGGCGCCGCGAGCACGGGCCACCAGCGCGGTGGAGACCGGATCGTCGACGAAGTCCGCGAGCCGTCCGAAAGGGATTGCTCACGCAGCGTAGGATCGCGTGCGACACAGCCGAACACACGGGGGAAACGATGTTCGAGCGCCTGGGCAGATTCGTCGTGGGCAAGGCGTGGTGGGTGATTGGCGGCTGGGTCGTCGCCGCGATAGCGATCATCGCCGCCAGCCCGTCACTGAGCGACATCACCTCCGCCGACCAGGAGAGCTTCCTGCCGAGCTCCTACGAGTCGGTGCAGGCCACTGAGCTGGCCGGGAAGTCGTTCCCGCAGGCGGCCACCGCCACCGCCACCGTCGTGGTCAAACGCGGCGACGGCAAGCCGCTCACCGCGGCCGACGAGGCGCGCGTGGGGCAGCTCGCCGCCGCGCTCAAGGCGCGGAACATCCCGCAGACCTCCGGCTACCTGACCGGGCCGCAGGCCGTCGCGCCGGACAAATCGGTGCAGGTGGTCACCGTCGGTCTCGACGCCGACAGCCCCGACGACCCGGGCCTGCTCGACGCCGTACGCGATCTGCGTGCCGCCCTCGGGCCGGACCTGGCCGGCAGCGGCCTTACCGCCGGGGTGGCCGGCGACGTGGCCAGCTTCGTCGACAACGAGGACACGTTCAACGACGCGTTCGCGGTGGTCGGCGTCGCCACCATCATCCTCATCATCGGGCTGATCCTGATCATTTTCCGCAGTCCGATCGCCGCGCTGCTGCCGGTGGTGGTCATCAGCGTGGTCATGTCCGTCACCACCGGCCTGGTCGCCGCCGCCGGCAAGGCGTTCGACCTCAACGTCAGCCAGGACCTGCAGACCATCCTGCTGATCGTGCTGTTCGGCATCGGCACCGACTACATCCTGTTCCTGCTGTTCCGCTACCGGGAGCGGCTGCGCGCCGGTGACGACAAGCGCACCGCGATGGTCGTCTCGGTGCAGCGGGTCGGCGAGGTCATCACCTCCGCCGCCGGTGCCGTCATCGTGGCGTTCCTGGTGCTGCTGCTCGCCTCGCTCGGCTTCTTCGGCTCGCTCGGCCCGGCGCTCGCCATCGCCGTCGGCGTCATGCTCGTCACCTCGCTGACCCTGATCCCGGCACTGGTGTCGCTGCTCGGCCGATGGGTGTTCTGGCCGTCGAAGGCGTGGCAGCGCCCACCGAAGGCGACCCTGTCCCGGCGGCTCGGCGCCGCCGTCGGCCGTCGTCCGGCTGTCGTCGCAGCCGCCTCCGGTGTGCTGCTCGTCGCGCTCGCCGCCGGGGTGCTCGGCTACAAGGCCGACTACGACTTCAGCGCCGGCTTCCCGCAGGACACCGAGTCTGCGCGGGCCGCCCAGGACCTCCAGCGCGGCTTCGCCGCCGGTGCGCTCGCGCCCACCGAGGTCTACCTGACCACCGGCAACGGCACCCCGCTCACCGACCAGCAGGTAAACGACTTCGCCGCTGCGTCGGCCAAGGCGCCGGGCGTCGGGCGGGCGCAGCCGCCGGAGCGCAGCGCCACCGACCCCAGCGTCGCCCGGATCAGCCTGCTGCTCAACGAGAACCCCATGTCCAACGAGGCGATCACGCTGGTCCGCGACGACCTGCGGGACGCGCTGCACGCCGCCGCGCCGCCGGGCACCAAGGCCCTCGTCGGCGGCGCTACCGCGATCTTCGCGGACATCAACTCGGCGAACAACAGGGACCTCTCGGTCATCCTCCCGGTCGCCGCCGGCCTGATCGCGCTCATCCTCGGGTTGCTGCTGCGCAGCCTCGTCGCGCCGGTCTACCTGGTGATCGCGGTACTGCTCAACTTCGCCGCCACGCTCGGCGCGACCGTGTACGTGTTCCAAGGGCTCCAGGGCAACCCCGGCGTGACGTTCCAGCTGCCGATCATCCTCTACCTGTTCGTGGTGGCGATCGGCACCGACTACAACATCCTGATGATCGCCCGGCTTCGCGAGGAGGCGCGCGAAGGCCACGAACCGCACGAGGCCGCCGCGATCGGGGTGGAACACGCCGGCCCGACAGTCGCCGCGGCCGGGCTGATCCTGGCCGGCACGTTCGGGGTGCTGATGCTCGCGCCGATCTCGTTCCTGCAGCAGATGGGTTTCGCGGTGGCGATCGGGATCGTGCTGTCCGCGTTCGTCATGTCGATGTTCTTCGTACCGGCGCTGACCGGGCTGATCGGCCACACGGCATGGTGGCCGGGGCACGGCGACGAACGGCGTAACGGCGGTGGCGGTGGCGGCCGGCACGCCGCGCCCGAGCCGGCCGACGCGACGCCGGTCTGACACTCACCCGCCCCGGCGCGGCTCAGCCCTCGCCGGGGCGGACCAGCCCGCTCTCGTACGCGATCACGACGAGCTGCGCCCGATCCCGGGCGTTCAACTTCTGCAGTAGCCGGCTCACGTAGGTGCGGGCGGTATCGGGGCTCAGGAACAGCGCCTGCCCGATCTCCGTGTTCGACCGTCCGGCGCCCACCTGCGCGAGCACGTCCCGCTCCCGCGCGGTCAGTCCGGCCAGCCGCGCCGGGTCAGCCACCGGCGAGCGGGCCGCCGCCGCGAGCACCCGCCGGGTGACGGCGGGGGACAGCAGCGCGTCGCCACCGGCCACCGTCCGGACCGCGTCCCGCAGGGCGTCCGGTGCGGTGTCCTTCAGCAGGAAACCGGCCGCCCCGGCGCGGATCGCCTCGAACAGGTACTCGTCGTCGTCGAACGTCGTCAGCATGAGCACCTGCACGCCGTCCAGCGTCGGGTCGGTGAGGATCCGCCGGGTCGCCTCCAGCCCGTCCCCGCCGGGCATCCGTACGTCCATCAGCACGATGTCGGGCCGCTGCTCGCGTACCACGGCGAGGCCGCTGCGGCCGTCGCCCGCCTCGCCCACCACCTCGATGTCCGGCGCCCGGTCGAGCAGCGCCCGCAGGCCGGTACGGACGAGGTGCTGGTCGTCGACGAGGACGACGCGGACCGGGCTCACGCGGCGACTCCCGCCAGCGGCAGGCTGACCGCCACCCGGAAGCCGGTGCCGCCGGATGCGGCGGTGCCGTTCTGGACTGTGCCGTTTTCGACGGTGCCGCCCAGCAGGGCGACGCGCTCGGCCATGCCGCGAAGGCCCTGACCCCTCCCGTCCGCCCGACCGGCGGGTGGGCCGCCGCGACCGTCGTCCACCACTTCAAGCGCGAGCCGAGCGGCCGTGGCGCGCACCGTGACGGTGACCCGGGTGGCCCCGGCATGGCGCAGCACGTTCGTCAGCGCCTCCTGCACGACCCGGTAGACGGTGCTGCCCACCACCGCCGGCAGTCTGTCCACCGGCCCCTCGACGCGCAGGTCGACTGCCAGCCCGCCCTGGCGTACGCCGTCCACGAGCGCCGGGAGCCGGTCGAAGCCGGGTACCGGCTCCCGCGGCCCCGGTTCGCGGCGCAGCGTGCCGAGCGTGGCCCGCAACTCCGCCATCGCGCTGCCGCTCACCGACCGGATCGCTGCGAGCGCGCTCTCCGCCTGCGCCGGATCGCTGTCAGCGAGCGCCTCCTGGGCGACTGCGGACTGCAACGTGATCACCGACATGGTGTGGCCGAGCGTGTCGTGCACCTCCCGGGCGATGCGCAGCCGTTCCGCCTCGACCTGACGGGCCGCCTCCCGGTGGCGCTCCTCGTCGGCCGCGACCGCCTGGCGGATCAACGCCGCCCGTAGCGACCTGCGGTTGCGTACCGCATCACCGAGGGCGATGACGGCGAGCAGCAACGCCGCCTCCGAGCCCAGTTGCGTACCGACGACGACGCCGATGTCGTCGCCCTCGGCCAGCCGCGCGACCACCGATACGGCCAGCAGGCTCCCGGCGACCACAGCAGCAGGGACCACCCGCCCGCGTTCCGACGCCCGGTAGAGAACTGCGGCGGCCGGAGCGGCCACGCCGACCGGCGGCAGGTCCAGCGCGTAGTACAGGAGGATGGCGACCGCCGTGGCCAGCAGCGCCGGCACCGGCCACCGCCTGGCGCACAGCACCAGCCCACCGAGCACCGCGCCGACCACCACGGCGAGCGCCGCGCCGCCGGCAGCGGGCCGCTCGGCCGCCACGGCCACCGCGACCAGGCCGAGCGTGGCCGCGGCGAGCAGCGCATCGGCACGTGTGGGCAGGGCGTCGGGCACGCTTCGAGCCTAGGTCCGCGCGGCCCTTCGCCGCTGTCGTCCGCAGGCGTCAGGGACAACCCCGAGGCGTACGCCGAGAAGCGACAACCGGTCGCGCGGCCACGCGGACGACGGTGCCCGGCCCCCGACCTAGCGTCGATGGCGTCCCCGAAACGTGAGGAGAACCTCGTGGTACGCACACGACTGACCTGGATAGCCCTAATTGCGATGGTTTGGGCTTCGATGATGTCGTTCGGCGGGGTCGCCGCCGAGACAGTCATGCTCTACCCGAACATCTTCAACGACGCGCCCGCCTCCCTCGACCGGGCCCGCGAGTTCCTCGTCCACGGCGGCCCGCACGACTACTTCCCGCCGCTCGGCGCGTCGGTGATCCTCAGCAGCGTCGCCGCGACCCTGCTCACCTGGCGCGACGGCCGGCTGCGCTGGTGGATCGCCGGCGCCACAGCCGTCTTCGTCGTCTGCGAGTTCCTGTTCTCGGCGGTCTTCTTCTGGCCGCGCAACGAGATCATGTTCGTGGACCCGGTGGGGACGCACTCGCCGGAATACCTGCGGCAGGTCGCCGCGGAGTTCGTCGCCGGGCACTGGGTGCGCGTCGCCGGAGGGGCGGTCACCGCCGTCCTGGCGTTCGTTGCGCTGTTGAAGTTCGTGCGCTCGACCGCGCCGGCCCCGGTTTCGGCTCCCGCGCCTGCTTCTGTTTCGGTTGCGGATTCTTCCGAGGCGACGCGATGAGCGGGGCCCGCCGTACCCTCGGGTTCTCCTGGCCGGCGCTGGTCGCGCTCGCCGCGCTGGCCGCCCCGCGCGTGGCTCTGCACGACCTGGGCGTCGTGCCGGAGGGCACGATCGTGGCCGCGCTGCTGGCGGTCGGGCCGCCGCTGTGCTGGGTGGCCGCCGTGCTGTGGCGGCGACCGCCGCGCCCGTTCCTGACGCTTGTCGTGGTCGGGGCGCTGTACGGGGTGTTCCTCGCGGTCAGTCACCAGGTGTTCTGGGACTCGTCGCTGGGGATGGACGCGCCGGGGCTGGCCGGGCTGGCGCCGAAGGCGCGGGAGGCGTTGTTGCGGGGTGCTGCGGTGATGTCGAGCCTGGTCACCGGGACGATGGTCGGGGTGATCGCCGGTGGGGCAGCGGTGTTGCTGAGCCGGGTGCTGCCTGCGCCCGGCCGACGTCCTGGGCAAGCCGGTGGTTCTCGCCCGCCCGCCTGAGCAGGCGAGCGGGCGAGAACCCGGATCAGGCGGCGATGGCGCGAGCGGCGGCGTACATGTCGGCGGGCAGCGGAGTCCGCAGCTCCCAGAGGATCCGCATCGGCCGGTCGCCGCTGTGCTCCCGGTACGTCATCGGCCCCGCGTACAGGTACGGCGGAGCGCCGAGATCCCGGTCGGCGATCTTGGTCTCGCGGACGAACAGGTGGACGGTCGAGCCCTGCGCGACGTGGTTGACGTACCGCCGCCCGGTGGCCGAGCCCGACGACGTGGTGCTCTGCGACTCCCACTGGAACAGGCGGTCGGTGATGGCGCGGTCGGCGTACATCGTGGTGGGGGAGTAGTGCTCCTCGGACTTTACGAGCGTGACGAAGAACAGATCCGCTCGCTCGTCGGGCAGCCACTTGACGCCCTCGCGCAGCGAGCCCGGGTTGGTCATGCCGAACGCCGCGCACGCCTCGTTGCGGCTGTAGCGGGCGTGCACCCGCAGCGGTACCCGGCTGGAGGCCGGTCGATCGGTGACCCGGTGGATGCGGTCGCGCAGCACCTCGGCCACCTGCCGCAGTTCGGCGCAGCGCGCCGGTTCCGCCCACAGCCGCTTGAGCCGGGCGTCGCGTTCGGTCAGCGGCACCGACGGACCCCACAAGCTGAAGTGCAACATGTCGAGCAGCCGTCCGGCGGCGGGGCGCTGGCCGGCGGCGACCCGGGCGAGCAGATCCAACCTGTCGACGTCGTCGGTGTGCAGCATCCGGCCGATGGTCCGGCTCAGGTCCCTGTCGTCCGGGCCACCGGCCGTCGTGTCGAGGCCGGCCAGGCGGCGTAGCCCGGCCCAGCCGCCGATGCTCCCCGACCGGTAGACGTCCTCAATCTCCAGGCCGGTCTCGCGCAGGAAGTCGGACAGGCTCACGTCACCGAGCTGCCGTAGCTCGGCCACCAGCGCGTTCTTCGACGTCGGCATCGCCGAGTTGAGATTGCGGAGGACGATGTCCTTCGCCACCCGGTCCAGTTCGATGTGGCAGCCGCTTGGCAGCGAGGGGAAGTCCTCCCGCACGGCGGCTTCGACAGCCCGTCGGCTCACCCCGGCAAGTGCCCGCCAGCGCAGATCGAAGCGGAAGTTCGCGTGCTGGCCGCCGATGAAGTCGAGCACTGTCAGACACGGCTTGCCGTCGTCCAGCCGCAGGCCCCGGCCGAGTTGTTGGAGGAAGATCGTGGCGCTCTCGGTGGGGCGCAGCATGAGGATGGTGTCGACCATCGGCAGGTCGACGCCCTCGTTGAACAGGTCGACGGTGAAGAGCACTCTCAGCTCGCGCTTGCGGAAGCGGTCAATCAGTGCGTGTCGGTCCGCGCGGCCGACAGTCGACGTCACGGCCGCCGACGGCACACCGTGTTTGGTGAACCAGTCGGCCATGAATTCGGCGTGCCCGATGCTCACGCAGAAGCCGAGCGCGCGCATCTGCCCGACATCAGCGATGCGCCGGACCGCGTGCAGGATGAGCCGTGCCCGAGCGTCGTTGCCGGTGTAGACGCCATCCAGCTCGGCCTTGTCATACCCCTGCCCGCGCTTCCACCGCACCCGTGCCAGGTCCACGTCGTCGTGCACCCCGAAGTACTGGAACGGCGCCAGCAACTGCCGTTCGAGGGCTTCCCACAGGTGAAGCTCCACCGATGCGCGGCCGTCGAACCACCGACGCACGTCGCCGCCGTCGCTCCGCTCGGGGGTCGCTGTCAAACCCAGGAGTACGCGCGGCCGAAGCCGCTCCAGCAACGCCGTGTAGGTGGCCGCCTCGGCGTGATGGAACTCGTCAACGATGACCATGTCGTACGCCTCGGGGTCGATCTCCTGCCGGTGCAGCGACTGGATCGACGCGAAGATGTGCTTCCAGCCCTGCGGCCGATCGCCGCCGACAAGCGTCTCGCCGAACGTGCCGTCGCCCATGACCTGGCGGAACACCGACCGGCTCTGTCGCAGGATCTGCTCCTGGTGTGCGACGAAGAGCAGCGAGTCGACATGCCCCGCCCGCTGGAGCCGGCGATAGTCAAGCGCTGCCACCACGGTTTTGCCGGTGCCGGTCGCCATCACCACCAGGTTGCGCCAGCGGCCGTGCACCAGCCGTTCGGCGTTGAGGTCGTCAAGAACCTCCTGCTGGTACGGGAACGGCCGGACGTCCAGGTTCGCGATTTCGGTTGGCGCGTCGTCGTCGCGTTCCCCACGCAACGCGACGCGCAGGCGCTCGGCGTCGGTGGCCGGGTCGTAGGTCTCGAACGCCGAGTCGTGCCAGTAGTCGGCGAACGTCGCCTCGAACGTGTCGACGACGTGCGGCTGCTCCAGGTTCGAGATGCGCACGTTCCACTCCACGCCGTCGACAAGCGCGGCCTTGGACAGGTTCGAGGAGCCGACGTACGCGGTGGTGGTGCCGTTCTTGCGTCGGAACAGCCATGCCTTCGCGTGCAGGCGGGTGGTGCGGGTTTCGTAGGAGACCTTGATCTCGGCGCCCAACTCGGCGAGCCGATCCAGTGCCCGCTGGTCGGTGGCGCCCATATACGTGGTCGTGATGACGCGGACCCGGCCACCTCTCGCGATCAACTCGGTGATCGCGGGCTCGATGATGCGCAGCCCGTGCCACTTGATGAACGCGCAGAGCAGGTCCACCTCGTCCGCCGAGGCCATCTCGTGGCTGACCTCGTGACCGATCCGCGGCTGGTGCCGGCCGTTGACCAGGAGCGCGCCGGTGGAGAGCGGTGTCGAGGGGCGGATCGGGAAGACAGGCGCGGCCGGCGGGGTGGGCGGCGCGGCGATGGCGTGCAGCAGACGTTGGGCGTCGGCCACCTGGTCGTCGGCGGTAACGGCACGCGGCTCGGCCTGAGCGATGTGCGCGGCGATGCGGTTCGCCAGGTCGACCTGCCGGGCGAGCTTGTTGTCACCGCCGCCGACGCCGAGGAGCGCTCGCCGGGCCAGGCCAGCTATGTGCCGGGCCAGGAGTTCATGCGCGTCAGCGGGATCCAGCTTCTCGTCGCGGACTAGGGCGTTGTCGATGTGCCGGAGCTGCGTCGCCAGCTTCTCCGTGATCAGGTGCTCGTAGATGCCCTGTTCAAGATCCCCCACGAAGGCAAGCTAGCCGCGATGAACGCCGGGCGGAAGCCGGTGCGGTAGGTGTCAGGAGCTTTCTCCTTCCGCCTGTCAGATCATCGACACGGTCTCCGGGATACCTCATCGACGCGCTGGCCCGATGGGCTTGGTGCGGACCTCGAACAGCGGTGCGCCATCCCGCGCGGGCTGCAGCCGGCCGGCCGGCTGCCATCCCCAGGAGTCGTACGCGCGCTGGGCAGGGGCGTTGTCGGGCCGTACGAGCAGCGTGGCGCGTTGTTCCTGCCGCGTGCTCAGGAGCCGGTCGTGGAGTGCCCGGGCGATCCCCCGGCGTTGCCACGAGCGCCGAACCAGCAATTCGCAGACCGCGAAAGTCCGGTGCCCGTCTTCGTCCGTGAAGCCGTCCGGCACCGGCTCATGAATGCCGTCCCACCAACGTGTATCGGCGGCGAGCGGAAAGCCGTAGATGTAGCCAACCAGCTCGTCATCGACTCGGGCCGTTACCAGCTCCCAGCCTTCCCGGAGCATGTGCGCCGCGAGTTGCTGTTCGTACCGCTCGGCCGTGTAACGCGGGCCGTCGTCGGCGTGCGCGTCGAGGTAAACGTCCACAAGCTGGTCTACCAGGCCCTCGGCTCCCGCTGCGGTCTCCTGCCGTAGTCGCAGATTCTCCAGCACGATCACAGGATCCCACCCGGGCGGCAGTCACTCGCCGAGAGGCTCTCAGACGAGATCGGCGAATGGCTTCCAACGTAGACCGTGGTCGCCTTGGATGACCGACTGCAATCGCTGGTCAAACTCGGCTGCGACCTTCCCCGAACTTGCGAGAAGCGGCGTGGCAGCAGCGATCATCTTGAGCTCTCGGGCTTCCCGCAGAAGTGGCCAGTCGCGGTCGGACGTCACGTCATACCCGTACGCCTCGGCGAGCGCCCGATGCGCCCCGGTCTTCCCGAAGCGGACCTCACCCACGGCGACCGCTGCCAGGTCCACCTGCCAAGGCCCGAGACAAGTGGCGTCGAAGTCGCAGAGCAGGATGCCGCGCGAGGCATCCCGGAGAAGGTTGCCGACGTGCGCGTCCCCGTGGATGAGCGACTGCTCCCCGCGCTGGTTGAGGTCGGCGACCTGCGGCTCCAGGCGGTCGCACCACGCCGCCAGGTAGTCGTGGTCCTCTGCGCTCAACCCGTCGGCATCCGCCAGGCGTCGACGCGCGTCCCCGATCGGATCCCAGGTGGCCAGCGGGAAGGGCGGGGGTCCGAGCGCATGAAACCGCCGCAGCGCCGAGCCGAGGTCATTCATCGTCGGAGTAGGCGCGGCGGGTGGCACGTAGACCCACACCGAGGCCACCAAGTCACCGACCGCAACCGGCTGCGCCACGCCGGGCGCCAGCCGGATCGTGGGCGCGTCCAGCTCGGCGAACCATCGCGCAAGCTGAACGACCTTCGTCACCCGGTCCCGGAGCCGGTGCGTCCGCGCGATGCGGATGACGAGCCCGGATTCCGGCAACGCAAACACGGCGTTGTTGGTCAGCCGAAGGAGGCGGGCATCCTCGGTCGGCACCTCAAGTCCGCCGGCGATCTCCCGCATGGCGAGGGTCATCGCTTCTTCCGAGAACCGTCCGTTCATACCGTGGCCGCAGCTCGTGCGGTGAGCGTCCGTTCGAATTCGGCAACGACGGCAAGGTGGCGGTGCCGTCGGAGATCACGGCGCAGGTTGAGTACTCGATCAACGACTCGACTGGAACTCAGCGCTCGCGACTGCTCGACCACGCGCGTGCCGACAGCGACCGCCCGCTCGGGCTCATCGGTGAGGAAGAGCGCGCTGCACAGGCCGACCTCGTTCAGGACCATGCTGCGGACGTTCGCCGGGCCGAAGGCGACGATCGCCTCTTCGACGCTCCGCACCGCCTGCGTCGCGTGCGTGCCGGCCTGCCGAGCCATGTCGCGGTACACGCGACCGTACTGCGCTAGCAACTCGCCACGGTCGTAGAAGGCCATCCAGGTTGGCTCGCGCTCGGGATCCACACGCTCGAACTGATCACTCGCCTGACCGAGGAGGGCCAGCGCGTTCTGGTGGTCGCCGAGTGCGGCTGACGAGGCTGCCTCCGCGCCCCAGAGCAGCGCCTTCACGGCAGGGGTCGCCCGGGATCCCAGCTCTGAGTGGGCCAGCCGCAGCGTGGCCAGAGCATCGTGGTTATGCCGAAGGTGTTGCAGTTGCTTGGCCTGCGAGTAGCGGATCAGAGCCGCCAGCGGAGCGTCGTCAGCGGACATCGCGGCCCGCTCGCCGGCGGCGAAATGCCGTTGAGCATCCGCGTGCCGGCCGGCGTCGAGCGCCGTCCAGCCAGCCAACTGGCGAGCTGCCGCGATGGCCGCGACCAGGCGGGGTGTCACCCCGGGCGAGTGCGACCAGTCGAGCATGCGGTACACCGACTCCGCGAACCGGGCGACCTCCCGATAGAGCAGACCGCCACCGCATTCGTAGTCGACCGACCGGTAGAGCTCCAGTACCGCGTTTAGTCGAGTCACGTCCGCGCTGCCGATTCGGCGAGGACGGGGATCCTCAGGGGCTCCGACCAGCCCGGCTCCCGCCGAAACCGCCGCGATGCCAGCCAGGAGGGTCCGCCGGCCCATGTCTGGTGCGGCGCGGCTCCCGTCGGCCCGAGGGCTGCCCGGGGAGGCGGGACCGACGGCGAACCAGAGAGATCCCGGCGGGACGCGGAGCACGGTCGCCCAGTGCGCCAGCCGGTCGAGATGCACCAGGGCGGGGCCGTTCTCGATCCGGCTCAACTGCGCCTGCGTGATCCCCAGCCACCCCGCGACGACGCTCTGCGGCAGCGGGCTCCGCCCGTGGTACGGGTGGTGTCGGTACGCCCGGATCACCTGCCCGAGGTGCCGTCCGGCCAGCGCCGCCCGGAGCGGCTCATGGTCCCAGAACGAGTCGGGCACGGCGGGCGGCGTGCTGAGGCGGTCGCGCTCGGCGGCCTGACAGGGCGCGCAGCGCCCCGTGTCGTTGTCGCGCGCCAAGCGCCCGCCGCAGCGGGGGCAGTTCGCAGGTGTCACCGGCAACCTCGCCGTTCGCGGAGAACCTGTGTCCGAAGTCGAGCCTAGCCATTCAACCCGTTCCGGAGCGGCCTGGTATACGCACCGCGCATATCGCCGGATGTCTCGCGGCGGTGACCGAGCGTATGCGTTGTGTGCATGACAGCCACGATCACCACGGCATGCGGCTCCTGCCGGGAGGGACCGAGAGTCGGCGCATGGCCCGGGGCGGGTGCCGGGCTCCGGTGGCACCGCGTCCCCCGATCGTGGCTCCCGCCGTCCCCGCCCGCTCCGGTGCCACTCCACGAGAACCGACCCGGAGGCGCCAGCCGATGTCCGCCGTACTCGCCGACTTTCCCGTCCTCACCCCGGTCACCGACGAGGATCTGCTCGTCGCCGCGCTGGCCGTGCGCGTACACGTTCCCGAGCACTGGCCGCAGGGACCGCTGTGTCGCAGCGAGCGCGTCCCGTACCCCTGCCGGCTGGCCCGGTGGGGGAGGGCGACGCTCGCCGCGGCCGGGCTGCCCGACGAGGCCGTGGCGGCCGGGATGGTGGCGTTGTGATCTACGTGACCGGGGAGCGGGTGCAGGCGTACCAGGTGCGCAGCGCCGTCTTCGACACCCGCTGGCGCGGGCTGGACCCGGCGCAGGTGCACGACTACCTGTGCCGGGTCGCCGACGAGATGGACCGCCTGCACCGCGAACTGGCCACCGCCCGGACCGAGTCGGAGCGCGTCCGTCAGGCCCTGCGGCAGTGGCAGTCCCGCCACAACGGGTGCCGGCGACGCGGCCACGATGACTGAGCCTCGCTGGATCATCCACCTGCCGACCACGCTCACCAGCCGGGACGCCGCCGCCGACCTGGCCGCCGCGCTCGCCGGGTCGCTCGGGCACGTCAACGTCGTTGATTTCGGCGAGACCACGCTCAGCGAGGAGGACGCACAGCACCTGCGGCACCGGGTCTGGTGTGATCAACGGTTACCAGAGGGTGGACGCTGTGGGCTGCGGGACGGTCACGGTGGGTCGTGCGGGGCGACGGAGCCGCGCTGACGCCGGTACCGTCCCCGGCGTGCTGGACACCGAAGAACTACTCGCCGAGTTCACGTCGCCCCGCCCGTACACGATGGCGGTCGTCGCCGACGCGCCGGCCGCGCCCGGCGTGCACCTGGTGCTCGACGGTGGCGTCGTGGTCTACGTCGGCTACACCGGCAACCTGCGCTCCCGGCTGCGGCAGCACCTCACCGGCAACCGCGACTCGTCGGTGCTGCACGACCAGGTCGGCCAGCTCCTCGACGCGCCGGGCCGCGCCGCGACCCGCGACGACATCGCCGGGTGGCTGGGGCGGCGCGAGGTCCGGTGGCTGGAGACCGACCACCCCGAGGGTACGAAGGACGCGCTGGTCCTGGCGTTGCGTCCCCGCTTCAACCGCCAGGTGCCGAAGCCTCGCTGAGGCGGCGCGTGTTAAGAAGGGGCCCCGCCTCTACCGGAGACGTTAAAAGGGGGCCCTTCCTTGCACGAAGCGGAGCAGGTGATCCAACGGGTGCTGCGGGACCTCCGGGAGGGGGCGCACCGCGGCGTCGTGGTGGACTCGCCGCCGGGCGCCGGGAAGTCGACACTCGTGGTCCGCGCCGCGGTCGAGATCGCCGCCACCGGCGACCCGCTGATGATCGTGGCGCAGACCAACGAGCAGGTGGACGACCTCATCGACCGGCTCGGCCGTAAGGCCCCGGACCTGCGCGTCGGGCGGCTCTCCGCGACCGACTACCGGCCCACCGAGCGGGTCACCGGGCATCCGGCGGTCCGGGTCGCGGCGAAGGTCGCCGACCTGGGCGGCCCGGCGGTCACCATCGGTACGGCGGCCAAGTGGGCCACCGTCACCGAGGGAAGCTGGCCGTGGGCGATCGTGGACGAGGCGTACCAGATGCGCGCGGACGCGCTGCTGCGCGTGGCGGGGCGGTTCGAGCGGGCGCTGTTCGTCGGCGATCCCGGGCAGCTCGATCCGTTCTCCACTGTGGAGACGTTCCGCTGGACCGGGCTGACCTGGGATCCGATGCAGTCGGCGGTGGCCACGCTGCTGCGGCACAACCCGGAGTTGCCGGTGCACCGGCTGCCCGTGTCGTGGCGGCTGCCCGACTCGGCCGCGCCCGTGGTGTCCGCCGCGTTCTACCCGTTCACCGGGTTCCGGGCCGGTACCGGGCCGGCCGACCGGGTGCTGACGTTCACCGAGCCGGGTCCGGGGGACGCCTACGACGCCTCGGTGGAGGTGGCCGCCGCGACCGGCTGGGCGTTGCACGAGCTGCCGGCCCGGCACACCGTGCGTACCGATGCCGAAGCCGCCGCGGCCTGCGCGGAGCTGGCGTTGCGGGTGCTGGCGCGCGGCGCGGTCGCGGTGAGCGAAGCAGCGCCGGGCGGCGCGCCGGTCACCGCGGACCGGATCGCCGTCGGGGCCGCGCACCGCGACCAGGTCGCTGCCATCCGGTCCCGGCTGGGCACGGCCGGGGCGGGCATCACCGTGGACACCGCCAACCGGCTCCAGGGCCGGGAGTACGACGTGACGATAGTGCTGCACCCGCTCTCCGGCCGGCGGGACGCGACCGCGTTCCACCTGGAGTCGGGGCGGCTGTGCGTGCTGGCGTCGCGGCACCGGCACGCCTGCGTGGTGGTGGCCCGGGCCGGGATCGGTGATCTGCTCGACGCGTACCCGTCGACCGAGCGGGTGCACCTGGACGTGCCGGTGAAGTTCCCGGACGGCTGGGAGGCCAACCAGACGGTGCTCACCCATCTGGACGCGCACCGGGCGTGACGACGGGCCGTCGTGGCATGTCCGGCGAACCGAACGGATCTTCCGGGCGGTGGAGGGCGGTGGGCACGATGGCCGGATGTACCCTCACGACCCGTATCAGCAGGATCCGTACCAGCAGCAGTACCCGCCGCCGCAGTACCCGCAGTACCCGCCGCAGGCGTACGCGCCGCAGCCGGAGCAGCCGACGAACAGGTGGGCGATCGTCCTGTGGGTGGCGGTGCCGGCGCTGCTGGTGATCCTCTGCTGTGCCGGCTGTGTCGCGTCCGGGTTCGCGGGCGGGTTCATCGAGGGGTTCAACGAGGGCTATTCGTCGTCGTAGGCGTACCTCGCCGCGCGCCGCTGGCGGCGGTGCGTTAGGAAGGGATCATGACCGCGAGTGTGCTGCCCTGGCTGGGTGGGGGCGTGGTGGCCCTGGCGGCCGGGTTCCTCGCCGCGTTGCTGCCCCGGCGACGCGCCCGCGCGCAGGGCCGGCGCGTCGCCTGGTCCTCGGCGCGGGCGGCGATCCACGACGCCACCGTGAGCCGGGACGCGTCCCCGACCGCGGTGCCGGAGGCGGAGCGGCTGCTGGCCCGGGCCGAGATGCTCGCCGCCGCCCGGGGCGGCGCCGACGCGGCCCGGGCCGCGGCCGAGCACGCCCGCCGGGCCGACGAGCTGTGGCGGGCCGGCCGGTGACCGCGCCGAAGCTGCCGGTACGCCGGGATCTGGTGCGCTGGTCGCTGCTGGCCGCCGCGGCGGCAGTGCTGGTGGTGTTCCTGGGGGCGCAACGGCAGAGCGTGGAGGTCAGCTACGGGCGGTCCCCGTCGGCGGGCGCGCTGCCGCAGGAGGGGTCGGCCGGGGAGCTGAGCGACGCGAGCGTGCCGTCGGTCGAGGAGATGACGGCGCTGGTCGCGGCCGAACCCGTGGTGCGGCTGCCCGGGGCGGTCGCGCGCTGGGACGAGCAGCGGGTACGGGCGGCCATCGGTGACCGGGGCACCCGGATCCTGGTCGCCCCGCCCGGTCTGGACGAGGCGGAACGCCGCCGGGTCAAGGACGTGGAGAACGCCGAGATCCGGATCGTCGGCACCGAGGTCAGCGGAGGGCTCTACGTGGCTTCGCCGGACGACCTGCCGGGCTGGCGGGCCCGGTTCGCCACCCGTGACGTGACCGGCTCGCTGCTCACGCTGCTGGCGACGCTGCACGACCAGCCGACGCCGCCGGACCGCGACGACCTGCGCTGGCGGGAACCGACCGGTCCGGAGCTGGCCCCGATGGTGGCCGCGTTGCGTGCCACCGGCCGGTACGTGGGCCCCGGCGCCACGCTGACCAAGCTGCCGGAGAAGGCGGCGAGCAGCGCGTTCCCGGACGGGGCCTGGTTCGTGGTGCTGCCCGCGCAGCCGTACGGGGAGCCGCTGCCCGCGTACGGGCCGGCGCTGCACCGGCTCGCCCCGGATCAGCCGCTCCTGGTGATGTACGGCGACTGGATCGAGTACCACGGTCCGAGTGCGGCGGAGTTCGCCGAGGTGGCCGGCGCGAGCTTCTACGCCCAGTTCGGCAGCCGGCTCGGCCGGTACGCCTATCCGCAGCAGAACGTGCTCGCCACGTACCTGGGCCAGGTGACCGACGTGCGGTACGCGGGGCTGTTCGACCGTCCGCTGCCGTACCGGCCGTTCGATCCGCTGCGGGTGGCGCTGCCGGCGTTGCCCTGGATCTTCGCCGCCTGCGTGGCCGGTTTCGTGGCGCTGTCGATCCGTACCGTGCGGGGCAGCGGTCGCCGTCCGACCGACGTCGGTCCGGGCGGTACGCCGGCCCGGTTGGCCGGGCTCTCCGCGCTGGCGGTGGAGCTGTCGCTGCTCACCGACGCCCGCACCGACCCGGCGCTGGTGCGGGGCGTGGGCCGGTTGCGGGCGGCCCGGGACGCGCTGGGCGAAGGGTTGCCCGACCGGCACGTACGCGAATTGCTGGCCGACGCGGCGGCCGAGCTGGACGACGTGGCCCGGGACGTGCGGATGCCCGGCTACCGGCCGGACGTCTACCTGCGGGCGAGGCTGTCGTGAGCGGCGTCGCGACCCGGCCCGCGCGGGTGCCCGCCCGGCGCGGCGCGGCGGCGACCGGTCCGCGCCGGCTGCTCGGCCGCCTGGTCGGCACCGCGTTCGGCCGGGCGACGCTCGCCTGCCTGGCGCTGGCCGGCTGGGCGCTGTGGTCCGGCGGCATCCTGGACGGGCCGGTCGCGCGGCAGGTGCGCGTCTCGTCGGTCTACTCCGCTCCCGGGGTGGACCTGGACCGGGCCGCCGCCGAGCGGGTCATCGGCAACCGGCGGCTGGTGGTGCTGATCATGGAGCCGGGCGCCGACCTGCGCGAGGCGTGCGCCGACACGAAGCGCGCCGCCCAGGGCACGCTGGTGCTGGCGATGAGCCGCGACGGCGAGGACTGGGACACCTACGGCTGCTCCCGGCTCGGTGGCGACGGCGCCAAGGACCTCGGCCGGGCCGTGGTCGCCGAGACCACCATCGGCCGGGGCGCCGACGCGTTCGTGGACCGGCCGGTCGAGGCGCTGAAGGTGATCGTGCTCAACTACGACCGGCTGGTCCGGGCCGGTCTGGTGCCGGACGGCGCTCGTACCATCAGCCCGTCGCTGCCCCGGTACCTGCTGGCCGGTGGCGCGGTGACCGGCGTGGTGGCCGGCGCGGCGGTGCTCTGGTTCGGCGGTCGCCGGGCCGGTCGCCTGGCCGACGCGCGCCGGGCCGGGCGGGACGCGCGCGCCGACGAACGGGCCGCGCTCGGCGCCGCCACCGCTGTGCTCGCCCAGCAGATCATCGACCTGGACGGGTACGCCGGTCCGGCCGCGCCGGCGCACCGGCGGCTGGCCGCCGACTACGTCGGCCTGCTCGACGAGGTGTCCGAGGTGGACGACGACGCCGGGGCGTTGCGCCGGCTCCGGGAGCGGGTCGAGGAGCTGAACCGCCGCGCGGCGGCTCTGGCCGACGACGCCGCGTCCGGGCGGGGCGCCGATCGCGCGGGTGGCCGCAAGCAGGACAAGCCGCCGGCCGGGAGCGCCGGCAGGTCGGCGGGCGGGCGGCCGGGCCGGACGGCGGCCGGCGCGCCGGGGAAGGGCCGGACGCGCGGACGGGGCCGGCGGTGACCCGCCGACCCCGTCGTCACTGCGTCGTCAGCGCTGGGCGCCCACCGTCGCGGCGGCCGGCCAGCTGCCGGTGAAGACCTGGGCGGGCGTCGCGCTGCGGGCCGCGAAGCCGAACAGCGAGTCGACCCGGGAGGCCTCGGCGGAGCTGGGGTACGGGTTGGTGCAGCTCGTACCGGCGCTGCCGCCGGACATCAGGATGGCGCAGTTGCCGTTGTAGTTGTCCGGCAGGCCGAGGATGTGGCCGATCTCGTGCGTCATGATGCGCAGTGCCGAGTACTGCTGGGCCTGGTTGTAGTCGATCACCACGCGGCCGTTGCCGAGGCTGGTGCGCTGGGCGTACGAGCCGCCGCCGTAGGTGTAGGTGATCCGCAGGTTGGACCCGCACTGGGCCATGTTGATGTTGTTCGTGTAGTTGTTCCAGATCGCTGCCGCCTGCACCGCCGTGTTGGCGAACGGGCCGGCCTGGCTGATGTTGTAGCAGACGTTGCGGACGGCGGCGGAGGCCGGAGCCGGGTTGACGGCTACCGCGCCGAGCGCTGCCAGCGTCGCGGCCGCGAGGGTGGCGAGGATCCGGGACAGCTTGGGCTTACGCATGGTTCACACTCCTTGGGATGGGGGGTGAGCGGAACGCCGCCAGCCTATAGATTGGTATCCATCGATATCAAGTGTCGCGGTGAACTGACCGGGCTCGATCATCCGTACCCCTTGTCGTGCGGACCACGGAGCTGGTGACCTGTCCCCGCGAGCCGCGCGACCGGCTCGGCCCGGTCGCCGTACGCGAGGCGGTGCACCGCTGGCTGCGGCTGATCGCGGCGGACGCGGAACTGGCCCCGTACCTGATCGGGGTCGACCGCCGCCGGCTCGCGGCGCTGCTCACCGACCGGCTGGACGCGGCGCTCGGCGGTGTGTGGCGCAGCCCCGGCGGCACCGGGTCGGATGGCGGGCCGGTCCTCGGCGGCGCGCGGCGACCGCCGTTGAGCGAGGAGCAGCGCTGGCGCGTCCTGGACTACCTGGCCGCCGCGCTCTGGACGCTCGACCTGCCGCCGACCGCGCTCGTGGACGCCCAGCGGGCCGTCGCCGGACTGCTGCACGCCTGATCGCCCACCAGCACAGGAATGGTCGTTCACGCCGCCGGGAATCCCCGGTTTTCCTGTCAACCTCCCGTCACGCGGGGTGTTTTTCTGATCGCTTCCGGTCGATAACGTCGGGCCCACTGCCGTCGACGAAGGGCCGACGATGAACGACAACGGACACCCGCTCGACCGCCGGCGACTGCTCGCCGGCGCGGCGGCAGCCTCGGCGGTCACAGTGACCGGCCTGGCCGTCGCCTCCACCGGAGCCGCCGCCGCGGCGGCTCCCGCCCGTCCCGCGACACCGCTGATCGCCCGGGACCGCATCGCCACCGCCGCGCTGCGCGCGCCCGACGGCTCCGCGCCCGCGGTCGGCGTCCAGACCGACTTCCACGCCCGGCTCGCCGCCTGGCTCGCCTTCTGGTCGGCGAACTCGCCGCCGGCCTGGAGTACGCCGGTGCACGTGGTCGCCCGGGTCGAGCCGGCCGGCGACGCGCTGGTGCTGCACGCGATCCGGCACCGCCGCGACGACGAGCTGCACGCCGGGTTCGCCGCCGGCCGGCGCGACGCCACCCACCTGGCCACGCTGGCCAGCCTGCACCACCACTTCCCGGACGTGCGGGTCCGGCCGGACGGCACGATCCGGGTCGCCGACGGACCGGCCGGGTTCACCGGCGCGCCGGAGCAGGTCGCCTTCGCGGTCGCGGCCTGCCGCGAACTGTGGGGCGACGCCGCGGCCACCCCCGGCCGCTGGGCGGAACACGCCGCCCGGGTGCTCGCCCGCGCCGGGCAACGCACCGACGCCGCCTCGCACGCCGGCTGGGCGGCCTTCACCCGAACCAGCCTGCGTCGCGGGCTGGGCACCGAATCGTACGAGTGACCGGAGGAAGCACATGGCCCGCAACGAGTTCCGCTTCGTGGTCGACGGTGTCGACCTGAGCGCCGAGCAGCAGACGCTGATCGCCGCGGAGATCCAGAAGGCCGGCCTGGCCGCCCTGCGTACCGCCGACGCGAAACTGACCAACCCGCTGACCGTCGGCCACGGCAACATCAAGCTGCGCCCCGAGTGGTACGGGCTCTGGGTCATCGACGGCCCGTTCGCCCAGGACCTCGGGCAGAAGATCAACGACATCGGGTTCTGGATCCAGCGGTGACCGACGCCGCCCGGCCGGCCGGCGCGCCGGAGCGGATGTGCCCGAGCACCCCGGCGTCGAACGCCACGGTGTTCCTGGGCATGATCACTCCGGCGGGCCGGGTGGCCTACGTGACCCCGGCCGTACCGGCCGAGGTGGCGCTCGCCGGGCTCGGCGACTCCGACGAGCCGGTCGAGGCACGGGTCCGGCTCGCCGGTCCGTGCGTCACCTCGTCCTGCGGCTTCTGGACCGGCTCGCACTGCGGGCTGGGCGCGCGGATGGCCGCCTCGTACGCCGAGACCGCCCCGCCCGCCGAGGAGGCGCTGCCGAAGTGCGCCATCCGGCGTACCTGCAGGTGGTTCGCCGAGCAGGGGCCGTCGGCGTGCCCGGCGTGCGCGCACGTGGTGACCGACGCGCGGACCTGATCGCTGTCGTCTTGTCGGACCCCTCGACTAGCGTCGGGAGGTCATGGAGCCGCGGTTCGGCGAGCAGATCATCGGGCGGGAACACCCCGCGGCGCTGTTGCGCGCCGAGGTGGCCCGGCTGACCGCGGGCCACGGCGGCCTCGCCCTGGTCACCGGCGAGCCGGGCATCGGCAAGACCACCCTGGTCTCGGCCGCCGCCGACGAGGCCCGCCGAAGCGGCGCGCTCGTGCTCGGCGCCGCGTGCTGGGACTCCGACACCGCCCCCGACTACTGGCCCTGGGTTCAGGTGCTGCGCCGGCTGGCCCGCTTCGCCGACGACCCCTCCGGCGCCCGCGAAGCGGTCGACGCCGGGCTGGCCGCGCTGCTCGGCGAGCGCCCCGCCGGAGAGGGCGACGAAGCGGGGGACGACGGCGACGAGGCGGGGGACGGCGGCCGGGCCGAGTTCGACAGGCACGACGCGGTGACCGCGGCGCTCGTCGCCGTCGCGCAGCACCGGCCGGTCGTGGTGGTCCTCGACGACCTGCACTGGGCCGACCCGGCGTCGGTCCGGCTGCTCCAGTTCGTCACCCGGCACACCTGGTTCGAGCGGCTGCTGTTCGTCGGCACCTACCGGGACGCCGAGGTCGAGTCCGGCGAGCATCCGCTGCGCCCGTTGCTGGTGCCGCTGAGCGCGAAGGCCACCACGGTCACGCTCACCGGCCTCGGCCGGGACGACGTGGCCGCCCTGATGACCCGCACCGCCGGCCGCGAGCCGGGCGCCGATCTGGTCGCCGAGGTGCACCGGCGCACCGGCGGGAACCCGTTCTTCGTCGAGCAGACCGCCCGGCTCTGGCACACCGACGGCCTCACCGACACCATCGCGCCCGGCGTCCGGGAGGTGGTGCGCCGCCGGCTCGACCAGTTGACCGCCCCGGTCGTCGAGGCGCTCACCGTCGCCGCGGTGCTCGGCCACGAGTTCGACAGGGGGACGGTGGCGGCCTGCGTACCCGCTCCGGTCGCCCAGGTCGACCGCATGCTCGGCCGCGCCGCCGCGGCCCGGCTGGTGCTGCCCCGGGGCGGCGGGCGGTTCGTCTTCGTGCACGACCTGGTCCGCGAGACGCTCTACGACGGGCTCGCCGCGGACGCGCGGCGGGCCCGGCACGCGGGCGTCGTCCGCGCCGTGGACAGGTCCGGCGCGCTCGCCGGCGCGCTCAGCCCCGCCCACCTGGCCCGGCACGCGTGGCTGGCCGGCGCCGAGCTGGACCCGGTACGCGCCGGTGAGCTGCTGGTCACAGCCGCGCGGGACGCGGCCGGCCGGCTCGCCGTGGACGAGTCGGTCCGGCACTACCGGCGGGCGCTCGATCTTCCGGGTGAGCCCGTCCCGCGGGTCCGGCTGCTGCTGGAACTGGCCGGGCTGCTGCACCACATCGGCCCGGCCGAGGAGGTCGAGCGGCTGCTGACCGAGGCCGCCGCGCTGGCCCGGCAGGCCGACGACCCCGGCGTGCTGACCCGGGTGGCGCTCACCGCGCACCGGCGGCACTCGGCCACCCGCCGCCGGCTCGACGCCGACGACCTGGTCCGCGAGGCGTACCGGCGGTTGATCGGCGAGCCGGATCCGCAGCGGTCCGTGCGCAGCCTGGTCACCGACCTGATCACCGCCACCGAGACGCTCGCGAGGCACGGCAGCGACGACGAGGCGCTCACGTTCAGCCTGTGGGCCCGCCACGACACCACCTGGGGCCTCGGGACCGCCGAGGAGCGAGCCCAGGTGACCGCCGAGATCCGGGAGGTGGCCCGCCGCGGCGGCGACCGGGAGACCGAGCTGTGGGCCACCGCGCTGCGCTGGGTCGCGCTGCTGGAACTGGGCGACCCGGGATACCGCCGGGAACTGGCCTCGTTCGTGGCCGGCGCCCGGCAGGGCGAGGTCCCCCGGCAGCGGATGGCGGCCACCATGGACAGCGGCATCATCGCCGCGTTCCGGGGCGACCTCGCCACCGCCGAGGAGTGCTTCGCCGAGGTGGAGAGCCACCCCGAGCCGGAACACTCCGACCACGCCTTCATGACGTACCACATCCGCTGGTCGGTGCTGCTTCTCTACGGCCGCGTCGCCGAGGCCGAGGCCCTGCTCGACAAGGTGGGCGCCGGCCACCCGCAGGCCGAGCTGCTCCGGGCGATCACCGCCGCCGAACGCGGCGACCCGGCCGCCGTACGCGGGCTCACCGCCGGGATCGAGGCCGCCGGCGCCACGTACCCCCGGTCGGTGTCGCCGCTGTGGCTGCGGCTGCGGGCCCAGGCGGCGGCAGTGGACGGCGACCCGGGCCGGTGCGCCGAGGCGCGGGCGGCGCTGGCGCCGCACCGGGGACGGTGGATGGCCGCGCTGTTCGGCTGCGACATCGCCGGCCCGGTCGACCTGTGGCTGGCCGCGGTGGACGCGGCCGACGGCCGGTGGGACGACGCGGTCGCCGGTTACACGGCGGCCCGGGACGCCGCCGACCGGCTGGGCGCCCGCCCGTGGTCGGTGCTGGCCCGGGCCGGGCTGGTGGCCGCGCTGACCGGGCGCGACGGGCCGGGCGACGCGGCCGAGGCGCGGCGGCTGCGCGCCGCGACGGCGGCCGAGGCGCGGGCGCTGGGCATGAGACAGGTGCCCGGCCGGCTGGCCGCCGCCCGGGCGGACCCTCCGGCGGTGGCGGTCTCTCCGCTGACCGCTGTTCGCCCGGCGGTGTCCGCTCCGCCGGAGTTCCGCCCGGACGGGCCGGTGTGGCGCCTCGGGTACGGCGGTGTGGTGGTGCACCTACCCGACGCCAAAGGGCTGCACGACCTACGGCTGCTGTTGAGCCGGCCCGGTACCGACGTGCCCGCCGTCGAGCTGCTCGACCCGGCCGCGGGCCCGGAACTTGTCGCGGCCCGCCGCCTCGGCGCCGACCCGGTGCTGGACGACGAGGCGAAGGCCCGCTACCGCCGGCATCTGCGGCGGCTCGACGACGAGATCGACCGGGCCGCCGTACGCCACGACGAGCGGCGGCTGTCCGCGCTGGACGCCGAGCGCGCCGCGCTGCTCGACCAGCTGCGGACCGCCGCCGGGCTGGCCGGGCGCAGCCGCCGCCTCGGTGACCAGGCCGAACGGGCACGCAAGGCGGTGACCGGGCGGATCCGGGACACGCTGCGCCGCATCGACCAGCGGCATCCGGCGCTCGCCGCCCATCTGCGTGAGTCCGTCACCACCGGCGGCGCCTGCCGCTACCTGCCGCCCGAACCGGTGTCCTGGCGGCTCTGACCTGCCGTACGCCGGGGTGGCGGGTTCGGGTCCCGCCACCCCGGCGGGCGGTCAGTGGCGGTTGTAGCGGTACATGGTCAGCGTGCCGAAGACGACCACGAAACCGGCGCTCCAGAGCAGCAACCACATCGTGTTCGTGCCGTCCATCGAGCCGGCCATCGCCGCGCGGACCGCGCCGACCAGATGGGTGATCGGGTTGACCTTGACGAACGCCTGCAGCCAACCGGGCATGGTGGACGGCTCCACGAACACGTTGCTGAGGAACGTCAGCGGGAACAGCACCATCATGCTGACCCCCATCACCGACTTCTCGCTGCGCAGCACCAGGCCGAAGAACGTCCACACCCAGGAGAACGCGAACGAGAAGACCACGAGCAGCCCGATCCCGGCCAGCACCCCGAGCAGCCCGCCGTCGGGGCGGAAGCCGAGCACCAGCCCGACCGAGAGAATGACCACCGCGGCGAGCACGTAGCGCAGCACGTCCCCGAAGATCATCCCGACCAACGCGGCCGGCCGCCAGACCGGCAGCGTACGGATCCGGTCGAAGACGCCCTTCTCGATGTCGTTGTTCAGCCCGACCCCGGTGTACATGGTGATCATCACGACGCTCGTGACCATGATGCCGGGCAGGAAGAACTGCAGGTACGCACGCGGGCTGTCGGCGAGCGCGCCACCGAACAGGTACGTGAACATCAGCACCATGATGATCGGGAACGCGGTCACGTCGAACAGCTGCTCCGGCACGTGCTTGATCTTCAGCAGGGCCCGCCAGCCGAACGTCAGCGACGCGGCGAGCGGACTCGGCCGGGCCGGCCGTTCCGCCGGGGCGAGCACCGTGGCGAGCGCCTCGGCGGACGGGACGTAGACGGACGGCGCGCGCCCGGTGGTGATCGCGGTGTCGCTCATCGCGCCGCCTCCAGCTCGTCGTCCCGCTCGTCCGCCGGGACGGCCGGGTGGTCGGTCAGGGCCAGGAAGACCTCGTCCAGGCTGGGCTGGCCGAGGGAGAAGTCGTCCACCACGATGCCGGCGCCGGCCAGCTCACCGAGCGCGCGGGCGGCCTGCGCGCTCGCCTCCAGGTCGGTGCCGTCCTCGCCGACCCGGGCGGTCAGCGCCACCGGGTCCGTGTCGAGCTGCACCGGTACGCCCAGCGCCGCCCGCAGCACCTTCTCGGCCTGGGGGCGCTGCCCCGGATCGCGCAGCCGGATGTGGACGCTGCCGGATCCGACCGACGACTTCAACTCGCCCGGGGTGCCCTCCGCGATCACCCGGCCGTGGTCGACCACCGCGATCCGCCCGGCGAGCTGGTCCGCCTCGTCCAGGTACTGCGTGGTCAGCAGCACAGTGGTGCCGTAGGCCACCACCGCCCGCACGATCGCCCACACCTGGTTGCGGCTGCGCGGATCCAGCCCGGTGGTCGGCTCGTCCAGGAACAGCAGATCCGGGGTGTTGAGGATGCTCGCGGCGATGTCGATGCGCCGCCGCATCCCGCCGGAGTACTTCTTCACCTGCCGCCCGGCGGCCTCGGTCAGCCCGAAGGCGGCGAGCAGCTGGTCGGCGCGGTCCCGGGCGCCGGCCCGGCTCAGCCCGAGCAGCCGCGCCAGCAGAATCAGGTTCTCCGCACCGGTCAGGTCCTCGTCCAGCGAGGCGTACTGGCCGGTCAGGCTCACCCGGGAGCGGACCGCGTCGGCGTCGCGCACCACGTCGTGGCCGAAGACCCGGGCGGTGCCGCCGTCGGGGCGCAGCAGCGTCGCCAGCACCCGTACGGCTGTGGTCTTGCCGGCGCCGTTGGGGCCCAGCACCCCGTACACGGTGCCGGCGGGGACCCGCAGGTCCAGCCCGTCGAGCGCCCGCGTCGTACCGAAGGACCGGACCAGGCCGTCGGCCTCGACGGCCAGGCCGGTTTTCCGGTTACTCATGGATTGCTACCTCTCTCGTCGGTGTCTCGACAGGCGTACGGCGTGCCGCCGGACCGATCGCCTGTTTCAACGAGGCCGGGGAGCTGTGGTGTTGTGCCGGCCTCACCCCTTCGGCGCCAGACGGTCCGCCAGATCCGATCTGGCGGTGGCGATTCCCGGCCGACGGCGGCCCGGTACGGGAGAAAGGCGGGGTTATGACCGTTCCCGCAGCAGTCCGCCGGATGACCGGTCGCGGACAGTGCGCGATCGATCTTCTGCCATATGCTGCGCCGGCATCCGACGCACGGGGGGCGTGTCCTGGTTGTGGTGACGCGGACGCCTCTTGAGCGCATTGAAACCGAGAGGGGTCCACCGTGTCCATCGTCCGAAGAGTGCTCGGCGCACTCGCCGTGGCGGCCCTGGCCGTCACCGCCGCACCCACCGCCGCCGGTGCGGCGGCGGATCCGGCAGGCATGCTCCACCTGACCGTCACCGGGACCGACGGCAGCCCGGCCGGCGGCAACGTCGCCGTGACGGCCGCCGACAGCAGCTACGACAAGGACCTGCTGCCGCTGGACGAGTCCGGGCAGCTCAGCGTGGAGGTGCCGGCCGGCGACTACAAGATCGCCATCACCCCGGTGTACAGCGACGGCCAGGACGACGAGGTGCTCCGGCAGTGGGTGCCGGGCCGGACCAGCTGGGCGCAGGCCGGAACGGTCCGGGTGTCCGCGGGGGACACGACGGAGGTCTCCGAGCGCCTGGTCACGCCCAGCGGGTCGACCCTGCGGGCGCGCGACGCGGTCACCGGCGCCGCGGTCGACGGGGTGTGCGTGTTCCTCGACCCCCGGCGCAATCCGTGCGGCGACACCCGGGTGACCGTCCCGCCGCTGATCCCCGGCCCGCAGGAGGTGTGGGTCTACACCCGGGACGACACCCACCTGCCCCGCTACGCCACGGTGAACGTCCTGGCCGACGGCAGCGGCACCGCCGTGGTCGTCCTGACCCCGGCCGCGAACGTGGTCTCCCGGGTGGTCGACGCGGCGACCGGCGCACCAGTCGCCGGGGCCTGTGTGACGCCGGCGCCCGCCGGCACCGGCGAGCTGCCCGCCAACCCGGGACGGTACTGCTCCGACGCCTCCGGGAACGTCCGCGTCGGCCTGATCACGGCCGGCTCCTGGAACCTGTTCGCCCGCCCCGCCGGCGGATCGGCGTACGGCGCGCAGTGGGTCGGCGCGACCGGCGGCACCGGTGACGCGAAGCAGGCCCGGGTGGTCACGCTCCGCGCCGGGCAGACGGTCACCGTGCCGCCGATCCGGCTCGACCGCGCCGGCGTGGTCACCGGCACCGTGACCAGCGCGGCCACCGGCAGGCCGGCGACCTCCGGCACCGTGACGCTCGCGCCCGAGCCGGGCTCCTTCCCGGATTGGGGAGTGGAACTGGACGCGCAGGGCCGCTACCGGATCGACTGGCTCGGCCCGTACGCCTGGCCGCTGCTGTTCACCACCGCCGACAACGCCACCCAGTGGTCCGGCGGGTTCGCCCTGCGGGGCAAGGCCGTGCCGGTCACGGTCCGGGCCGGCGCCACCACCGTCTACGACCTTGCCCTGCGCCGGGGAGTCCTGGTCACCGGCCGGCTCGTCGATCCGGAGGGCCGCCCGGTGGTCGCCGAGCTGACGGTGCGCAACGCGCGTACCCGTGAGGTCATCGGCCGGACGGCTGACCGCGACGGCGAGTACGCGCTGCGTGTGCTCGGCCCCCAGCCGGTCATCGTGGCGTGGCTGTGGACGCCGCCGTTCGTCAGCTACGCCGGCTGGTACGACGGCGCGGCCCGCCCGGCCGACGCCACCGAGGTGACAGTGCCGGGCACCGGCTCCCTGCGGCTCGACGTCGCTGTCGACCGGTACCCGGCCGGCTGAGCGACACGATCCGGTCGATCGGCACGGGCCGGGTGGCGTGTGAGCCACCCGGCCCGGCGCCGGTCAGCGCGCCGAGTCCAGCCGGGTCCGCTGCTCGGCGGTCAGCTCCAGGTCGACAGCGCCCAGGCTCTCCTCCAGCTGCGCCACCGAGGAGAAGCCGACGAGCGGGATCGACGGGATGTCGCCGCCCATCAGCCAGGCCAGCACCACCTGGTTGACGGTGGCCCCGGTCTCGGCGGCCACCGCCCGCAACGCCTCCAGCCGGGCCGGGGTGGCGGGCACCGCGTACTCCTCGCCGAGCCGTTCCGGCCGGACGTACGCGCCCTTGAGCAGCGGCGAGTACGCGACCAGCGTGAGCTGCGGCTCGGCCCGCAGGTAGCTGAGCAGGTCCGGGCCGACCCAGCCGACGTCCCCGTCCCGGTCCAGCTCGCTCGGCACGTCGAGACGCCGGGGCAGATAGCTGCGGTGGTACTGCAGCACCTCGTACCCGGGCAACCCGGCCGCGGCGGCGAGCGCCCGCGCCCGCTCCACCCGCCAGGCGCGGTGGTTGCTGGCGCCCAGCAGCCCGACGGTGCCCTCCGCGACCAGCTCGGCGAAGCCCTCCACGGTCTCCCGCAGCGCAACCGTGTGGTCCTCGATGTGGGCGTAGAGCAGGTCGATGCGGTCGAGCCCGAGCCGCTCCCGGCTGCGTTCGGCGGACTCGCGGATCACCTTCGCCGACAGCCCTTCGGGGTTGTCCACGTAGCTGGTGCCGGGGGCGAGTGGCCGGGCACCGAGCTTCGTGGCGATGACCACCTCGTCGCCGACCCCGCGGCTGCGCCGCCAGCGGCCGAGCAGTTCCTCGCTCTCGCCACCCTGGCCCCCGTTCTGCCAGAAGGCATAGTTGTCCGAGGTGTCGATGAACGTGCCGCCGGCCTCCACGTAGCGGTCGAGGATGGCGAACGAGGTGGCCTCGTCGGTGGCGGTGCCGAAGAGCATCGCGCCGAGGCTGAGCACGCTGACCTTGCGGCGCGTCGCAGGGTCGGTGCCGATGGTGCGGTAGCGCATGGATTTCCTCCCCGTCGGAGCTTTGCCGGTCACCCTGCCCCTTCGAGTGCGCGCGAAGTCAAACGTCGAAGGGCCCCGGTTCCCCGGGGCCCTTCGGTGTGCGGCGGTTCAGCTCGGGATGTAGTCGAACTCGTCCGGGTTCGGGCCCGTCCGGCCGTCCTCGCCCCGGTCCAGCGAGGTGAGCCGCTCCATCGCGGTGTCGTCGAGCGTGAAGTCGAAGATCGCGAAGTTCTCCTCGATCCGCTTCGGGGTGGTCGACTTCGGGAAGACGATGTCGCCGCGCTGCACGTGCCAGCGCAGCACCACCTGGGCCGGGGTCCGGCCGACCTGTTCGGCCACGTCGACGACGGTCGGGTCGTCGAGCACCGCGCCCTGCGCGATCGGCGACCACGCCTCGGTGAGGATGCCGTGCGCCTTGTCGTACGCCCGCACCTCCTCGTTGCCGAGGTAGGGGTGCGCCTCGATCTGGTTGACCGCCGGCACCACGTCCGCCTCGGCGGCCAGCCGCTCCAGGTGCGCGACCTGGAAGTTGGACACGCCGATCGACCGGACCGTGCCCGCGTCACGCAGTTCCTCCAGCACCTTCCAGGTGGAGACGAAGTCGCCGTCGTAGCGGGTGGGTAGCGGCCAGTGGATGAGGAACAGGTCGAGGTAGTCGAACTTGAGTTCCCGCAGCGTCTGCTCGAACGCCTTGCGGGCGTCGTCCGGGCGGTGGAAGCCGTTGTTCAGCTTGCTGGTCACGAAGACCTCGCCGCGGTCCAGCCCGGAGGCGCGCAGCGCCTGACCCACCTCGGCCTCGTTGCCGTACATCTGGGCGGTGTCGATGTGCCGGTAGCCGATCTCCAGCGCGGTGCCGACCGCCCGGGCGGTGTCCTTCGGTTCGATCTGGAACACGCCGAAGCCGAGCTGTGGGATGGAGTTTCCGTCGTTGAGCGCGATGTCCGGAACGCTGTTGGGGGCCATGAAGAGTCTCATCTCCGATCGTGCGGTGCCGGGGCGCGTCCGTGCCGCCCGCCCCGGCCGTGCCAACCGGATGTCTCTACCCGCTCGCCACGCTTCCTCACATCGGGGACGAGCGTCAACTCCAGATCGACCGGGCCCACTCCGGGTGGTCGACGAACGGGTTGCGGTTGCCCTGCCAGCGTTCGTAGATCCGCTGGTTGCGTCGCTGCTCGAAGGCGTCCGGCGGGTCCTGGTCGTTCCAGGTCAGCAGCTTCGACAGCCGCCCGAGCCGGGGCGCGGAGCCGTTCGACACCGAGTCGTTCGGTTCCAGGTCCGGCCAGCCGTCGCCGCCCTCGTACCGGATCGCCATGTACAGGATCATCCGGGCCACGTCGCCCTTCACCGCGTCGCGCGGCTCGAACGAGTCGGCGTCGGTGTAGCAGCCGGGCGCCTCGGCGACCGCGCCGCCGCCGGCGTCGAAGTCCTTGTTGCCGCGCAGCGAGTTGACCGACACGTCCTCCGGCCGCAGGTGGTGCACGTCGGTGCCGGGGCCGGTGGCGGTGCCGAAGTCGCCGTGCGACTTGGCCCAGACGTGCTCCCGGTTCCAGTCGTTCGCACCGCCGCCGTTGCTGGTCTTGCTCTGCGAGCGTCCGCTGTAGAGCAGGATCACGTTCGCCGGGTTGGCCGGGTCCTGGTCGGTGTCCTTGAGCGCGTCCCACACCTGGTCGTAGCTGAGCTTCGTCTGCACCCGGATGATGCCGTGCAGCGCGGTGCGCAGCGCCGGCCCGGTCTTGCCGGCCGCGGCCGCGTAGTAGGCGTCGGGCGTGCCGGTCGGCGCCGGGGTCGGGGTCGGGGAAGGGCTCGGCGTGGCGCCGCCGCCGAGGCTCATCGCGCTCGGGTTCTTCAGCCCGCCGTGACTGAAGTACGCGGTCAGCGTGCCGGTCGCGGTCACCTGCCGCCCGCGCAGTGACGGGTTGCCGAGCAGCCCGAAGGTGCTCCGCCAGGCGGCCGTGACCTGCACGTACAGCATCCGGGAGGTGCCGGTCTCGCTGGCCTGGTCGGCGATGGCGATCGCGGTGTCGGCGGTGAAGCCGGAGGTGAGCACCGTGTTGGTGGCGGTGGGCTGGCCGATGACGTAGCCGGTCACGGTGGCGGTCCGGCCGTCCTGCGCGGCGAGGGCCTGTGCCACGGTCAGTGTGGTCGCGGCCGAGGCGGCGCCGGTCACGCCGAGCGGGATCGCGACCGCGACGGCGAGCACGACCGCCGCGAACATCCGCCCGGATCGCGAGCGGGTGACGCGCTTCATATTCATGAGCAGCAATGCTAGGTGCCGCGGGCCGGTTTGAGGAGAGGCTCAGGCGGCGGTGAGGTCGCGCAGGGCCAGCACCGACCGCCAGTTGCGGGCGGTCGCCACCACACCCAGCTTCTTCTCCAGGTACGCGGCGGTGAACTTCGTCCGTCCGTAGCCGCCGGCCGGGAAGTGCAGGTGCGCTTCCCGGCCGATCACCTCGTACTCCATCGTCTCGCCCGGCGGCACGGCCAGCTCGCGCAGCCGCGCGGCGGCGGGCGCGGCCGACAGGAACACCACGAGCACCCGCGTGTGGTCGTCCTGCCGGCCCGCGTACGGGCTCGCGGCGGCCACCGCGGCCAGCTCGTCCCCGTCGCGGACCAGCACCGGCACCCGCAGGCCCAGTTCGTCGCCGAGCCGGTTCGCGATGCCCTCGGCCAGCGTCTCCGGCCGGGCCGGCGGGCTGGTGAAGACCACGTTGCCGCTCTGCAGGTAGGTCTTGACGTCGGTGTGACCGAGGTCGGTGACCACGCGGCGCAGGTCGGCCATGGCCAGCTTGTTGACCCCGACGTTGACGGCCCGCAGCAGAGCGGCGTACCTGGCCATCGGCCCTCCTCGACTCGTGCCCGGGGCCGACCCTACGTCAGGAGTCCGACAGCCGGGCGTAGACGTCGCCGGAGCGACCGCCGGGACGGTACATCTCCAGCAGCCGCACCAGCCCGGCCGCGTCCAGCCAGTTCTCGCTCGCGAACCGCATGGTCTCCACCGGCGAGTAGTTGTAGCGGTACGCGCCCAGCTGTTCCACGAGGTCCAGCGACGCGAGCGCGGCGTCGTGCGCCGGTGGCAGGTACTCGAAGGACAGCCCGCGCACCGGGTGGCTGAGCCCGGACAGCACGTCGACCTCGAAGCCCTCGACGTCGACCTTGCAGAACGCCGGTACGCCGTGCCGCGCCACCAGGTCGTCGAGCGTCACCACCGGCACCTCGACCGACCGGTCCCAGCGGACCCCGGCGAAGCTCGGATCGGCGGTGACCGACTCGATCCAGGACGACGACATGGTGGACACCGTCGGCGTCGCCGACGACAGCTCCAGCCGCGCGCTCCCGGACCGCGCACCGACCGCCGTCGGCTCGATCACCACGTCGGCGTCCCGCCCGAAGCCCAGGCGCAGCACCCGCAGGCAGTCGGGCTGCGGCTCCACCGCGACCACCCGCGCGCCCAGCCGCCGCCAGGTGCGCACCCGGCCGCCGACGTGGGCGCCGATGTCGAAGGCGAGGTCGCCGGGGGAGAGGAACTGCCCGTAGAGCTGCCGGGCACGCCGGTGCTTGGCCGGCTGACCGTGGTAGACGGCCAGGGAACGGGTGATCCCCCAGGCCCGCGCGAGCATCGTCACGACATCCCTAACTGTGAGTGGTGGACTGCGGTCCGAACGCCCGCAGGAAGCGGTCCCGGAACGACTCCATCGGCCAGACCGGGGCCTGCGGGTCCGGGTTGAGCCCGTCCTGCCAGCCCCATCCGGCGATGCGGTCGAGCACTGCCGGGTCCTTCGCGACGACGGTGATCGGCACGTCCTTGCCGGCGTCGTCGCCGGTGATCGTGCGGGCGGGCTGATGGTCGCCGAGGAACACCAGCACCAGGTTCTCGTCACCGTACCGCTGCACGTAGGAGATGAGCGTGCGCAGCGAGTACACGACGGCCTGCCGGTACGCCTCCCGGGTGCCCTCCGCCGAGCGGTCGGCGCGCGCCGTTCCCTTGTAGACCGAGCCGTCGCCGATGTCGTTCCAGCCGACGAGGGGCGGGAGCGGCGTCCACGGCAGGTGACTGGAGAGCAGCGGGATCTCGGCCATCACGGGGGTGCGCCCGGGGCCGCGCTCGCGGCGTTGGAACTCCGCCAGCGTGTACTGGTCCGGTGGCGAGGAAAAGCTGAACAGCGGCCCCTTGTAGCCGAGTTCCTTTGCCCCGTACAGCGTGTCGGGTTCGAAGAATGCCGCCTCCGGCCACGCCCGGTTCAGCGCCGGCATGACGAGCGCGGTCCGCCAGCCGGCGCGCTTGAACGCGCCGTTGAGGGTCAGGTGGTCGCTGCGTACCAGGTTGGTGTAGCGCAACTGGTTGTCGGTGCGGATGCCGCTCATCAGCGTGGCGTGCGCGAGCCAGCTTCCACCGCCGGTGGTGGACGAGGTGAGGAACGCGCTGCGGCTGCCGTAACCGGCCGCGCGCAACTGCCGGGTCCCCTCGTCGAGGACGGCGTCCACCTCCGGGGCCAGTTCCGGGTCCTCCAGCGCGACCCGGCCGTAGCTCTCCACGAACGTGAACAGGACGTCCTTGCCGCGTAGCGCGGTGAGCATCCGCTCACCCGGCACGTCCCGGAACGGGTCGCCGGCGAGCTGCGTGTTCAGCGTCTCCTTGTCGTTCAGGCCCGCCCGCACCTGCCGGGCACGGTCGAAGACGTCGGCGGCGACGGTGTCCGCGGCGACCGGGAGGCCGGGCACGATCTGCGCGCCGAGCACGGCGCAGACCACCCAGGCGGCGGCGAGCGCGGTGACGGCGCGCGTGGTCACCCGGCGGTGGGCCGCCGCGGCGCGGGCCAGCCGCCGCGCCGAGAGCGTCACCAGCACCGGTACGGCGAGCGCCGCGACCACGGCCAGGGCGAGCGCGCCCACCTCGGCGGCCCCGCCGTACGACTCGGACAGGAACTCCGCGCCCGCGCCGAGGAACGTCCAGTCGGCGATCAGGTCGAAGCGCCGGTCGAGCACCATCGAGAACCCGAGATCGGTGACCTTGAGCACCAGGATCAGGCCGAGCAGCGCGCCGAGCAGCGTGGCCACCACGCGGCGCGGGCGGGCCGGCAGGACCAGCAGCAGGGCGACGGCGAGCAGCCCTTCCACCGGGATGCGGAGCAACGCCCCGAGGGACAGCAGTTTGACCTCGCTCGGCGCGACCAGGGCCACCAACACGAGAGCTCCGGCCAGCGCGGTGACCGCCGCGCCGAGCAGCCGCCGGGCGCTCCACGCGCCGACCGCGTCGTTGCCCGGGTCGCTCGTCTCCCTGTCGTTCGGGGTGCGGTCGCCGCTCTCGGCCGAGGCGCCGGCGCTGTCCGGCGTGCTGTCTTCCGTGGACGTGGCGCCGGTCGAGACGTCGTCGCCGTCGGCCGGCCGGGACAGGTCGGTCACCGGCGCCGCCCGCCGACCTCGACGGGCTGGCGCACGATCCGCGTGCCCGGCGTCCACTCGGACCCGTGGCCCGCCGGCGCGGGGGAGACCGGCGCCGCCGGGAGCGCCGGCCGTACGCGGTGCCGCCACAGCCAGCCGACGTCGCGTCCGAACGACTCGACCAGCAGCGCGAGCGCGCCGAGCACCACCGCGAGGGCCAGCGGCCGGGGCAGCACACCGGCCGCCACCACCGTCAGCGCGATGCCCTGCGTGGCGGCGACCACCTTGCGCCAGTAGCGCGGCGGCAGCGAGCCGCGCATCCACGGCAGCACCCATCCGGCGGCGACGAAGACGTACCGCATCGCGCCGATCACCAGCACCCAGGCGCCCACCTGGTCGGCGACGTACCCGCAGAGGACCAGGACGAGGAAGGAGTCGACCTCCATGTCGAACCGGGCGCCGAGCGCGCTGGTCGTGCCGGTGCGCCGGGCCACCTGCCCGTCGACCCAGTCCAGGGAGAGGGCCACGGCGGCCAGCGCGACCAGCACCGGCACCGCGATCGGGCCGCGGAACGCCTCGACTGTCAACGCGGCCACCCCGCCGGCGAGCGTGGCCCGGGTGAGCGTCACCCAGTCGGCCGGGCCGAGCCGGTCCGCGCCCGAGCGGCGCAGCCCGTATCCGAGCGCCGCGACCATGACCACCCCGAAGAGCAGACCGGCCAGCCAGCCGTACGCGCTCAGGCCGACCGTGCCGGCCAGGGCCGCCAGTACGCCGACCTGGAGTATCGCCCCCGCGAATGGATCAGTTCGAACTGCGGACACCATGCCTCCGAGGTAGACGTCACGTACCACACCTGTGTACGGAGAACATGCCCGAACAGTTCGTTCTGATGCCGGAAACGCGCCAGCGATGTGACTTGTCACGTCCACCGGCGTCGCGGCGGGCGCCGCGCGGGACCAGGCGCCGGAGCGGAGGCCGTCAGCGCGGCGGCGGTCCGGGGACCAGCCGCCAGTACTGCCGTTTGCCCTCGTCGCGGACCACGACGCCGAGCCGGGCCAGCTCCCCGTGCAGCTCCCGGGTCTCGGCGTCGTGGCCGCCGTCGAGCGCCCGCTGCCGGGCGCGCAGCAGGGCGTCCGCGCCCGGCGGCAGGTCGGGCAGCCCTTCGACCCACCTGCGGTACGCGTCCCGGTGCGGGTCCTGCCCGGTCCACGGCCAGCCCTGCCGGGTGAACGCCTCCCGCAGCCGCTCGGTGTCCAGGTCGGACTTCTCCCGGGCCAGCTCGCCACCGGCGGTGTCCAGCAGCACCAGCGCCTCACCGTCGACGAACACCCCGGCGACGTCGGCGCGGGCCACGTCCCGGCCGTGCCCGTCGCGGTGCAGCCGTAGCGTGCGGTGCCCGACCGTGACGGTCAGCCGGTCGCGCACCGCCACCACCGCCAGGGCCAGGCCGCCGAGCAGGCCCAGCCCGGCTCCGATCGGGTACGCCCGCTCGTCCGGCCACCGGTCGAGCAGCTCGAACAGGCCCTGGAACGGGAACCAGGGCAGCCCGGCGATCCAGCCTGACAGCGCGGTCAGCCCGGCGCCCAGCGCCGCCCCGAGCAGCGGGAACCCCGCCCAGAACAGCACCAGCTCGCCGCGCCCGCCGTCGACCACGACGTCCTCGCCGGTGTGCCGGGCCACCATGGTCACGACACCTCCCGGCGCAGCGTGCGGACCAGACCGGCGACCAGCGGCAGGAGCACCCAGACGGCGAGCGAGACGCCGAGCCGGCCCCACTGCCCGCCGGTCATCTCGGCGCCGAGCAGCGGCTCCATCGTGTACGAGGTGTCGAGCCAGCGGGCCGGCTCCCGCAGCGCGGAGATCATCGCGGCGAGCAGGCTCCACACCGTGGGCAGCAGCAGATAGGTGACGATCGCCAGCGGCGTGTTCAGCAGCAGCAGCCCGAAGGCGGCGCCCATCAGCACGTTCACCACCTGGAACACGGCCGCGTGCGGCAGCAGTTGCCAGTCGAACGTCCAGGCGCCCGCCCCGCCGGTGGCGCCGGCGGCGAGCGTGCCGACCGCGGCGACCGCGAGGCTGACCAGCACCGAGGCGAGCGCGGCCAGCACCACGGCGGCGAGCTTGGCGACGATCACCCGTTCCCGGCGGGGCACCAGCGCGAACGTGGTGAGCGCGGTGCGCTGCGACCACTCGCCGGTGATGGAGAGGATGCCGAGCACCGGCAGCAGCAGGCCGACCGGCAGCAGCGACGGGGTGAAGAAGGCGGTGAACGTCTGGTCCGGCGCCTCGACGACGAACAGCTGCACCACCACGATCACGGCCGCGATCAGTCCGATCGTGATCAGCAGCCACCGTCCGGCCCGGGTGTCGGCGAGCTTGCGCAGTTCGACGGCGGTCAGCCGGGCCAGCGTCGGTCCGGCGACGGCGGCCTCGGGACGCGGCGGCGCGGGGTTACGGGTGGCGGTGGTCATCGGACGGCCTCCTTGGTCGACGCGCCGGCGGTGAGGGTGAGGAAGAGCTGTTCGAGGCCGCCGCTGCCGGCCGGGCGCAGCTCGGTGAGGACCAGTCCGGCGTCCGCCGCGGCCTGGCCGACCTGACCCGGCTCGGCCCGGACCACGTAGCCGCCGTCGGTGCCGGCCGTGGCGGGCAGCGCGGCCCGCTCCAGCGTCAGGCGCAGGGCGTGCGCGTCGCGGGCGCGCACCAGCGTGCCGGCGCCGGCCAGCAGCTCGTCCTTGCCGCCCTGGGCGACCACCCGGCCCCCGCCGATCACCACCAGCCGGTCGGCCACCGCCTCCACCTCGCGCAGCAGGTGCGAGGAGAGCAGCACCGTGCCGCCCCGGTCGGCGAAGTCGCGCAGCAGGCCGCGCATCCAGAAGATCCCCTCCGGGTCGAGGCCGTTGGCCGGCTCGTCCAGGATCAGCACCCGGGGGTCACCCAGCAGCGCCAGCGCCAGGCCGAGCCGCTGCCGCATGCCCAGGGAGTACGCCCCGACGCGGCGCCGGGCGGCGGTCTCGTTCAGCCCGACCCGGTCCAGTGCCGCCGCCACCCGCGCCCGGTCCACGCCCATGGTGCGGGCGGCGAGCGTGAGCGCCTCCCGTCCGGTGCGTCCGGCGTGCTGCGCCGAGGCGTCGAGCAGCACGCCGATCTCCCGCCCCGGATTGGGCAGGTCGCGGTAGGGGCGGCCGGCGACCGTGGCGCCGCCCGCTGTGGGCGGCGTCATCCCGCAGATCATCCGCATCGTGGTGGACTTCCCGGCGCCGTTCGGCCCGAGGAAACCGGTCACCGTGCCCGGTTCGCACCGGAACGTGACGTCCGCGACGGCTGTGTGCGGGCCGTACCGCTTGGTGAGCTGGTCGACTTCGATCATGCCGTCGAGCCTGCCGGGGCCACCCGGCCACGCGCTGCGGCCGGCGGTCGGCGTCGCCGTCGACCTCGGTTCACCGCAGTCGTCGACTTTGGTAGCTGGTAGCCGGTCCGGACGGCTTCCTAGCATGGGTGGGTGAGCAGCGCCGTCGTACCCGATCATCCCTGGCTCCTGCCGGGCTCCCTGGTGCCCGCCCGGACCGCCCGGCGGACCCCGCGGGACTGGTTCGTCGACGGCGCGCTGTTCGTGGCCTCGCTGCTCTGGGTGCTCATCGCCCACGGCGACGTCACCAGCGCGAGCCCGGAGTTCGGGCTCAACGCCGGTCCGGCCTGGCTGGAGGAGGTCGACCTGCTGATCGGCCTGTGGATCAGCGGGGCGCTCTGGCTACGCCGGCGCTGGCCGGTCGGGCTGGCACTGGCCACCGCGCCGCTGGTGTTCTTCTCGGTCACCTCCGGCGTCGCGTTGCTCGTCATCACGTTCACCGTGCTGGTGCACCGGCCACTGCCGGTGGGCCTGGCCCTGGCGGCCTGGAACGTGCTCAGCCTGCCGGTCTACCTCGCCGTCCGGCCCGACCCGACGATGCCGTTCTGGGGTTCGGTGATCTGGACCGCGCTGTTCATCGGCGTGGTGGTGGCGTGGGCGCTGTTCGTCCGGGCCCGCCGCCAGCTGGTGCTGTCCCTGCGCGACCGCGCCGAGCGGGCCGAGGCCGAGCAGCAGCTCCGGCTCGACCAGGCCCGGCAGCTCGAACGCGGCCGGATCGCCCGGGAGATGCACGACGTGCTCGCCCACCGGATCTCCCTGCTCAGCCTGCACGCGGGCGCGCTGGAGTTCCGGCCGGACGCGCCGCCGGAGGAGGTGGCGCGGGCGGCCGGGGTGATCCGGGCCAGCGCGCACGCCGCGCTCCAGGACCTGCGCGAGGTGATCGGCGTGCTGCGGGCCGAGGTCGGCTCCGAGGCCACGCCGGAACGGCCGCAGCCCACGCTGGCCGACGTGCCCGCGCTGGTCGCCGAGAGCCGCGACGCCGGGGTACGGGTCGCCGTCGTCGACGAGGTGATTGAGCCGGAGGCGGTGCCCGCGGCGATCGGGCGCAGCGCGTACCGGATCGTGCAGGAGGGGCTGACAAACGCCCGCAAGCACGCGCCCGGCGCGGTGGTGACCGTCCGGCTGGCCGGTGGCCCGGGTGACGGGCTGGTGGTGGAGATCAGCAACCCGTGGCCGGTGGGCAGCCCGGCCACCGCGATCCCGGGCACCGGCACCGGCCTGGTCGGCATCGCCGAGCGGGTCACGCTCGCCGGTGGCCGCCTGGAACACGGGCGGGACGCCGACGGCACGTTCCGGCTGACCGCCTGGCTGCCCTGGGCGGCGCAGTGAGCGCCCCGGTACGGGTGCTGATCGTCGACGACGACCCGCTGGTCCGCGGCGCGCTGTCGATGATCCTCGGCGGCGTACCCGACCTCGCGGTGGTCGGCGAGGCCACCGACGGCGCCGAGGTGCCCGAGGCCGTCGCCGCCCACGCCCCGGACGTGGTGCTGATGGACATCCGCATGCCCCGGGTCGACGGCCTGGCCGCCACCGAGGCGCTGCGTGCCACAGCGGAACCGCCCGAGGTGCTGGTGCTCACCACGTTCGATGCGGACGAGCAGGTGCTGCGGGCGCTGCGGGCCGGGGCGAGCGGCTTCCTGCTCAAGGACACCCCGCCGGCCGAGATCGTGGCGGCGGTACGCCGGGTCGCGGCGGGGGAGGCGACGCTGTCCCCGGCGGTGACCCGCAAACTCATCGCGCACGTCACCGGCGCCGCGCCGGCGCCCGGCCCGGACCCGAAGCGGGAGCGGGCGGTACGGCTGCTCGACGGGCTCTCCGAACGGGAACGGGAGGTCGCGGTGCTGCTCGGCCGGGGCCGGACCAACGCGGAGATCTCCGCCGAGTTGTTCATGAGCGTGGCGACGGTGAAGGCGTACGTGTCCCGGCTGCTGACGAAGCTCGACCTGAACAACCGTGTGCAGGTGGCCCTGCTGGTCCAGGACGCCGGCCTGGTCTGAGGCATAGACACTCTCATTCGGGATACTATCAGAGATGAGAGTATCCGTCCTGAGAGTATGAGGTGATGACGTGGCCGGTTTCGTCGGCAGGACGAGGGAGCTGGCCCGGCTCGACGGCATGTTGGCGCGCGTCGAACGCGGCGGCCGGGCGGGGCGCCCGGGACGGGCGCTGCTCATGCGTGGACGCCGACGGGTGGGTAAGTCCCGCCTCGTTGAGGAGTTCGTCGAGCGCGCGGGCGTACCCCACCTCTTCTTCACCGCCTCGGCGCAACCCACCCCCGCCGCCGACCTGCGGCTCTTCGTCGAAGCGGCGGCCGGCTCGACGCTCCCTGGAGCGGGTCTGTTCGCCGGACAGGCGCCGGCCACCTGGGACGCGGCTCTCACCCTCCTCGCCGCCGCGCTGCCCACGGATCAGCCCAGCGTCGTCGTGCTCGACGAGATGCCCTACCTCATCGCCACCGATCCCGGCTTCGAGGGCACCCTCCAGAAGGTCTTCGACCGGGAGCTGTCCCGTCGGCCGGTCCTGCTGATCTGCGTCGGCTCGGACCTGGCGATGATGGAGGCGCTCAACGACTACGGCCGCCCGTTCCACCAGCGCGCGACCGAGATGGTCGTGCCGCCCCTGAGCCCCGGCGACGTGGCCGAGATGCTCCAGTTGCCGCCGGCGGATGCCATCGACGCGTACCTCGTCACCGGTGGCCTGCCGCTCGTCCTCGACGACTGGGCCCCCGGCGAGACCGTGCGCGACTACCTCGCCCAGGCCGTCCCGGACCCCACTTCCGCGCTGCTCGTCAGCGGGGAACGGGCCCTCGCTGCCGAGTTTCCGCCGCAGTCCCAGCCGGGCGTGGTGCTGCGCGCCATCGGCTCCGGGGAGCGCACCTCCTCCTCCATCGCGCGGGCGGCCGGCGGAATCCCGCAGGCGTCGCTGCACCGCGCGCTCCGACTGCTGACCGACAAGCGGGTCGTGGAGGCCGCCCTCCCGCTGTCCACCCGTCCGTCGCGCGAGACCCGCTACGTGGTCGCCGATCCGTATCTCCGCTTCTGGCTCGCCTTCCTCGACCCCTACCTCGCCGAGATCGAGCGCGGCAGAGGGGATCTGACGCTCGCCCGCATCCATTCGTCCTGGACCTCATGGCGAGGGCGTGCGGTCGAGCCGGTGATCCGGGAGTCCCTGCGGCGGCTGCCGCCGGGGAGCCTGCCGTCCGGGACGGCGGAGGTGGGCGGTTACTGGACGCGTACCAACGATCCCGAGATCGACCTGGTCGGCGGCGATCGGAGCCCGGTGGCCAAGCGGATCACGTTCGTGGGCTCGGTCAAGTGGCTGGAGAACGGCGCGTTCGACGGTCACGACCTGGCCCGGCTGCTTCACCACCGCGCCCAGCTACCGGGCGCCGACGACCACACACCGGTCGTCGCGGTGGTGCGCAGTGGCCGTGCGGTCGACGGAGTCACCGCGCTCGGGCCGGCCGAACTGCTCGCCGCGTGGCGGGATTGAACTGCTGCCGTCATCTGGCCGTACCAGTGGTCGAGGATGTGGTGCGGCCGTTCCGCCGCACCGCTGCCGAACTGCGGGAGGCCTGCCGTGCGAGTTGGTGAGCAGTCGACGGATCCCATCGACCAGATCCTGGGCGAGGTGCCGGTACCGGCGCCGTTGACCCCTGAGGACGTCCGCCTCGCGGTCCGGGCGGTGGTGGTGCACGCCGCCGAGGAGTGGCCCGCGGGGCCGAAGTGCCGCAACGACGGTTCGTCGTTCCCCTGCCGGTTGCATCGCTGGGGCCGGCGCGTGCTGGAGACACACGGTCTCAACGACCGCCAGATCGACGCGCTGATCCGGCACGGCAACCCGTTCGTGCACGTGCCCTTCCCGTTCGTGCTGACCGGACCGTCCGGCGCCCGTCCCGCCCCCGGGCAGGCCGCCCGCGGTCAGACGGCGCGACCGGGCGTACCCGGTCAGGTGGCGCGGCCCGGCGTACCCGGTCAGGCCGGCCGCCCTGTGCCCGGACAGCCGGCCCGGGCGGTGCCGGGTCAGGCCGCCCGCCCCGCCGCGGCGCAGGCGGCGCGCGGTGCGGTTCCGCGGGCCGCCGCGCCGCCGGTGCGGCCCGGTCTGCGGCCGGTCGCCGGGCGGTCGGCTCCCACCGCCCGGCCCCGCTGGCCCCGGGCGAGCTGACGCCCGGCGCCCGGTTCCGGTCGCGCCGACGCCCCGTCGCGGAGTGGCGTCGGTCGCGCCGGAGCATGCCGACGGCGGCCCGGACGGGGAGCCCCCACCCCCGGTCCGGGCCGCCGTCACCGCATCACTTGACTCCGCAGTCCGGTGCGGACCAGCCCTTCGTGTTCGACGACTTGTCCCGGTTGTTCTCCCGCCGCGAGTCGACGTGCGTGTGGTCGTCGTGGTCCGGGTAGCCGGGGCCGTAGATGCCGCTGAAGCCCCGGCTGCGGGCCGAGCGGGCGATGTCGCAGAGGCTGCGGTGCTTGGCGATCAGGTCGGCCGCGTTGCCGTAGAGGTGCTGGCTGTCCGCGGCGCCGCCGACCTGCCGGTTGCAGGCGATGCTGCGGAACCCGCTGGTCACGTAGAGCGGCTTGTCGCCGAGGCTGCGCCGCAGCGCCTCCAGCTTCCACATGGTGCGCAGCGCGTTCTCCCGGGTGGCCGACGCGGAGAGCGGGCCACCGGCCCACCCGCCCTTGCCGCAGCCGTTGTCCAGCTCGGCGTAGCTGAAGTGCTTCGGCGTGCAGTCGCTGTCCTTCTGCAGGTCGTAGATCCTGGCGAACGTCTGCGGCCCGGCCACGCCGTCGGCGCGCAGCCCGTACGCGGTCTGGAAGCGCTTGACCGCGGCGGCCGTCTCCGGGCCGTACACGCCGTCGACCCGGACGATGCCGCCGTACGCGGCCCAGCCGGCCACCCGGATCTGGAGCTGCCGGACGTCGTCGCCGGAGCTTCCCTGGGACAGCGTCCGGTTCCAGGTGTAGCAGCCGTCGGCGTGCGCCGGTGGCGCGGCCACGACTGTCGCCACGGCGGCCCCGGGCAGGGCCAGCGCGAACGCGACCGCCGCCCGCTTCAGGGTGTTGACGCGCACAGAGTCCTCCCGATGTCAGAGCGGAACTGGGATCCGACGGGCACATCGACCGGTACGTCCCGTCCCTATCACCGTGACAGGTACGAGGATTCTTCGTGGTGATTAGCGGAAATTGTTCTCACATCGCCCGGTTGCTGGGTATTGGCTGTGAATACTGCCTGTTTGCGTACGCGCTGCCGGGTGTCGCCCGTCGGACGTGACCGGTAACGTCTGCTCCCGGACCGGGCGGCGACCTCGACGGGCGGGGAGGTGGGCGTTGGCGCGTGGCGGCGTGTTCTGCGTCGAGGGGCAGTGGCACCGCGACCTCAACGAACGCGGGTCCGTCCTGCCCACGCTCGACCTGCTGGAGCGGCTCGGCCGCATCCGCTACATCCACAAGGACGCGGCCACCCGCGACGAGCTGTTCTACTTCGTCGACCGCTGGCTGCTCAAGCAGTACGCCGACCACCGGGTGGGCTTCTTCGCCATGCACGGCGAGCCGAGCCGGCTCTGCCTCACCGACTGGGACTCGGTCGAGCTGTCGGACGTGGCCGAGCGGATGGCCGGCCGCTGCGAGGGCCGCCGCCTCTACTTCGGCAGCTGCTCGGTGCTGCGTGCCTCCGACGCCACGCTGCGCGAGTTCCTCGACGTCACCGGCGCGGCGCTGATCTGCGGCTTCACCCGCGAGGTGGACTGGGTCGAGTCGGCCGCCTTCGAGACGGTGCTGCTCGACGTGCTCGCCAACGGGCAGCGGCACAACGCCGCCGAGCTGCGGATGCGCTCGGCGCACTGGGCGCCGCTGGCCGCGTACCTCGGTTTCCGGGTGATCTACGCCAACGGCCGCGCCTGGCGGCCCTCGGCCCGCCCGCGCGTGCCGGAGCAGGTCACCGCGCAGCGGTCCGCCGGCCGCCCGCGCTGAGAACGACGGACATGCCTGGTAGAACCGAGGCATGGCACGCAGCATCGCGAAGAACACCCGGGTCGACCGGGACGCCCTGATCGAGTTCCTCCGCCCCCGCCACCACGTCGTGCTCATGACCACCCGCTCCGACGGGCGCCCGCAGTCCTCCCCGGTGGCCTGCGGGGTGGATGCCGAGGGCCGGCTGGTGATCTCCACCTATCCCGAGCGTGCCAAGGTCGCCAACATCCGCCGCGACCCGCGCGTCTCCGCGTGCGTGCTCTCCGACGACTGGAACGGCCCGTGGGTGCAGGTCGACGGCGTGGCCGAGGTGCTCGACCTGCCCGAGGCGCTGGAACCGCTGGTCGAGTACTTCCGCAGCATCTCCGGCGAGCACCCGGACTGGGACGAGTACCGGTCGGCCATGGTCGCGCAGGGCAAGTCGCTGATCCGGGTCACGATCGAGTCCTGGGGCCCGATCGCCACCGGCGGCTTCCCGGCCCGGCTGGCCGACTGAATCAGTACGCGACCGTGAACCGGGCGTTGCCGAAGCGCGGATCCTCGATCTCGTCGACGATCGCCACCGCCAGGTCCTCGTAGGTGAGCACCGAACGGCCCTGCGCGTCGGTCACCGGGTGGTCGGTGCCGGTGCGGTAGTGCCCGGTCCGCTCGCCCGGGTGGAACTCCAGCGGCGGCGGGGAGACGTACGTCCAGGTCACCCCGTCGGCGCTGGACCTGTAGAACTCCAGCGCGTCGGCCTGACCGTGCGCCGAGTCCCGGTACTCCTCCGGGAAGTCCGGCTCGTCCAGATACCGGGTCCCCTTCGGCGTGAGCAGCGTCGAGCCACCGCCGACGTGGATCACCCGAGGTGGGTCCGGCAACTCACGCAGCGTGTCGACCAGCGTCCGCGCGGCGTCGCGCCACAGGGCCCGCTCGCCGCCGCCGATGGCCACCACCAGCACGTCCGCGTCCTCGGCCAGTTCGCGTACGCTCCGCGCCGACGTGGCGTCGCCGGTCACCGTGCGTACGCCTGGGGGTAGGTAGCCGACCGCCTCCGGACGCCGCACCGCCGCTGTCACCCGGTGCCCCCGCTCGACCGCCTCCGCGGCGATCCGCGAGCCCGCCGTCCCGCCGGCGCCGAACACGACGATGTCGCTCATGCCTCACAGGCTAGGCAGCCTGCCGGCGGGCGGCGGGAGTTCCGCCGAACCGGCTCAGTCGACGATCGCCGAGTAGACGAGCTGGCGCAACTGGCTGCGCAGCGGGTACGTGCTGGACGGCATCAACTGGGTGAACAGCAGCGCGGTGACCTCCTCCACCGGGTCCACCCAGAACGCGGTGCTGGCGAGGCCGCCCCAGTAGAACTCGCCGACGCTGCTCGGCACCCGCGACGGCACCGGGTCCAGCACGACCGCGAAGCCCAGCCCGAAGCCGACCCCGTCGAGGATCGTCTCGGCGAAGCCCTCCGGCGAGAACGAGGCCAGGTCCCGGTTGCCGGGCAGGTGGTTGCGGGTCATGAAGCGCACCGTGCGCGGCCCGAGCAGGCGCACCCCGTCCAGCTCGCCGCCACGCAGCAGGAACTGGGTGAACCGGTGGTAGTCGGCCGCCGTGGAGAGCAGCCCGCCGCCGCCGGAGTGCCACGTCGGCTCCGCCAGCGCGGCCCGGCCCACCCCGTCGGCGCGTACCGCCTGACCGGTCGCCGGGTGCGGGGCGTAGAGCGCGGCCAGGCGTTTCGCGTCCGCCGCGTCCACCCACCAGCGGGTGTCGGTCATGCCCAGCGGGCCCAGGATCCGCTCGGCGAAGAACGCGTCGAGCGACTGCCCGGAGATCACCTCGACCAGGCGGCCCAGGACGTCGGTGGAGACGCCGTAGTTCCAGCTCGTGCCCGGCTGGAACAGCAGCGGCAGCCGGGCCAGCCCGGCCGAGGCCGCCGCCAGGTCCGCGCCCGGCGGCACACCCAGGTCGAAGCCCGCCGCCCGGTACAGGCCGTCGACCACCGACACCTGGGCGAAGCCGTACGTCAGGCCGGCGGTGTGGGTGAGCAGGTGCCAGATCCGGATCGGCTCGACCGCCGGCACCGTGTACGGCTTGAGCACCGAACCCCGGTCGTAGACCCGTACGTCGGCGAACTCCGGCAGCCAGCGGCTGACCGGGTCGTTCAGCTCGAGCCGGCCCTCCTCCCAGAGCATCATCGCGGCGACCGAGGTGATCGGCTTGGTCATCGAGTAGATGCGCCAGAGCGTGTCCGCCTCGACCGGCGTACCGGCCTCCCGGTCGCGCAGCCCGTACGTCGAGGAGTGGGCGATCTCGCCCCGGCGGGTGACGACGATCTGCCAGCCGGCGAGCCGGCCGTCGTCGACGTACCGGGCGAAGTGCTCGTCGATCCGCGCCAGCCGGGCGGGATCGAGGCCGACACGTCCGGGGTCGGTGCTCACGGTGACACTCACGACCGCGAACCTACCCGCAGGTATCGCGGCCGGGAAGTGTCACTAGGGTCGGTGGCATGCCGGAGCCGGTCGAGGACGTCACCTACCGCCAGCAGGACTGGTACGCCGAGGAGCTGGGCGACAGGCGCTTCGTACGGTGCGAGTTCTTCCACGTCGACCTGACCGAGGCGGTCAGCCGGGGCGCGGTCTTCACCGACTGCGTGTTCGGCAACGTGGCGTTCAACGCCTCCCGGCACACCGACTCGGCGTTCACCAGGTGCTCGTTCAGCAAGTGCAACCTCTTCGAGGCCGAGTTCACCGGCTGCAAGCTGGTCGGCAGCACGTTCGACCGCTGCGACCTGCGCCCGCTGCGGGTCGACCGGGGCGACTGGTCCTTCGTCACGCTCGCCGGCGCCGACCTGCGCGGGGCGCGGATCACCGACGTACGGATGCGGGAGGTCGACCTGAGCGGCGCCGACCTCACCGGCGCGACGCTGACCGGCGTGGACCTCTCCGGCGCCCAGTTGCACGCCGCCAAGCTGATCCGGGCCGACCTGCGCGGCAGCGACCTGTCCGCGCTCGACCCGACGGCGGTGCAGCGTTCCGGCGCGCGGATCGACGCCGAGCAGGCGGTGATGCTGGCCCAGGCGCTCGGTTTCCAGGTCGGCTGAAAGCTGCCGCGGGTTGTCAGGTTTCCCGGCCAGAATCGGGCGCATGACATGGTGGTCCGATCTGGTGGCGGCCGAACCCGAGTTCGCGGCGCGGGTGCGCGCCCGCTTCGCGGTCCGCAAGCACGGCACGATGGCGACGCTGCGGCGGGACGGTTCGCCGCGGATCAGCGGCACCGAGTTCGACTTCGGTGACGACGGGCAGCTGCGGCTGGGCAGCATGGCCGGCGCGGTCAAGGCGCTCGACCTGCGCCGCGATCCTCGGGTGGCGCTGCACAGCCCGACCGAGGACGCCCCGCCGGACGACCCGTCCACCTGGGACGGGGACGCGAAGATCGCCGGCCGGGCGCACGAGGAGCAGCCCGCCGAGGACGGCTCGCACAGCTTCCGGATCGAGCTGACCGAGGTGGTGCTCACCCGGGTCGGCGACCCGCCCGACCACCTGCTGATCGAGAGCTGGCACCCCACCCGGGGCCTGCACCGCCGCACCCGCCACTGACGCCACCCACCATCCCGCCCCCCCAGGGCGCCCCACCCCCGCCCCGCTCCCGTCGATCATGAAGTTGACGGCATTCCGCGCCCGAAATGTCCCCGCCAACCTCATGATCAACAGGTTGACGAGGGTGGGCGCGCCGGCCGGGGGAGATCTTGGAAGGAAATGGCTCCTATGGGGACTGCTCCTATGGGGACCTGAATCTTCCAAGATCTGGTCCGTGGGCGGGTTGGCGGCGTGGGGTGCGTGGGAATTGCGAGGGCGGATGCCTTCTGCAAGATCGCGTTCTGTGTCATCCTCCCTACGGCGAGCCACGGGGCCGGGCCGCTCGCCGCCGGTGGCCGAGGAGGGTCGGTGGCTGAGGACGACATCGCGCGGACCGGAATCCGGGTCGGGGGTTGGCTGCCCACGCCGGACGAATCGGCAGACGCGCCGGCGCGGCCCACCGGTCCACGCCGCCTGCCCGGGAACACCGACCCCGGCGTGTCCCGGCCGGTGACGCCCCCGGACGCCGAACGCTCACCTTCCGGCGCGGACGATCCGGTGCCGCCGGTCGACCTGGATCCGCCCGGTACCGCTGTGTGGCCGCCTCCGCGCGCCGGCGGACCGCCGGCTCCCGACCTTCCGGCCGCCGGCCCGCTCCCGGCCGACACGCCCGCCCCGGGCGCGCTTGCCCCGGGCCCGCTTGCCCCGGGCCCGCTTGCCCCGGGCCCGCTTGCCCCGGCCCCGCTTGCTTCGGGTCCGCTTGCTTCGGGCGCGCTCGCTTCGGGCTCGCTCGCTCCGGGTCCGCTCGCTTCGGGTCCGCTCAGCCCGGGTGCGCCTGCTCCGGGTCCGCCCGGCTCCGGCACGCCCGCTCCGGGTTCGCTCGGCCCGAGGCCACTCGTCTCCGGGGCGGCTGCGTCGGCCGGCCCCGAGTCCCGTCCGAACCCGCCCGGCGGCCGGGTTCCGCTGGTCGGGCCGCCGCCGAACGGACTGCACCTGTCCGCTCCGTCGCCGGTCCGGCCCGCTTCCGATCCGGCCGAACCCGGCCCGCCGCAGGTGGCGGAAACGGGAGCGAGACCGGGCCGGCACTCCGCCCGGGAGAGCATCCCGGCGCGCCTCGCCGATATGACCAGCGGGATCGGCCACCTGACCAGCGGGATCGGCGACCTGGCCGGCCGGATCGGCGATCTGGCGGGCGGGATCGGCGTCCGGCTGCGCGACGCGGCGCGAACCAGGCTGCCACTCGGCCCGACCTGGCCCCCGGCCGATGCCCCGGCCACCCGGGTCGCTGTGGCCCGGGCCCGTCGTCGGCGCCGGCGCGCCGTGCTGGCGGCGGTGACCGTGACCGGGCTGGTGGCGGCGCTGGCGTACGCGGGCCGGTCACCCGCGCCACCGTCGAACCGGGAGACGTCGCCCGTGGCGGCGCCGAGCGATCAGGCGCCCGGCGACCAGGCGCCCGATCAGGCGCCGGCCGACCCGGTGTCACCCGGCGGGCCGCTGCTCGACGTGGACCTGGCGCCGCTGCCGGGGGCGTTGTCGCTCACCGCGCTCGGTACGCGGGACTGGCGGCACTGGGGCGGTACCGGCGCGGACAGCTTCCATCGCAAGGCGGGCGGCACCGGCGAGATCCAGGATCCGGGTGGCGAGCGGCTGGAGCACAACGCGGGCGCCTGTGATCTCCAGTGGACCGACGGTACGCCGACAGCGCGCCAGGAGGGCACCCGGGCGGGTGTCTTCCAGCGCGGCGCCGGGAAGAGCTTCACGCTCGGGGTGGCCGGGAGCGGGGACCTGCGCACGGTCCGGCTGTTCGTCGGCACGTTCTCGGCCGGCGCGCGGCTCGACCTGACGCTGTCCAGCGGCGGCGATCCCGTCGTCCGTGAGGTCGCCCTCGCTGCGGGCGACCGCTTCTACCAGTACGTCATCCGCTTCCGGGCGGCCCCGGGGGAGCGGCTGCTGATCAAATGGCAGGCCCTGACGGTCACCGGCGCGCAGAACGACGGGGTGGCGCTGCAGGCGGTCACGGTAAGCTGAGCGGCCGGTCCGGCGAGCGGCCGCCAGGTAACGAACTGGAAACGCCCGTCACTCGACATATGGCGCAAAGAGCCGTCCGGTGACACCGTGAAGCCCGTCGCGCACCAGTCGTATCCGGCGGTGTCGTGACCGAAGTGGAGGGTGTGGTGGGCCAGGAGGACCGTCCGCGTACCGGCCCCGGCTCGCATCGGCACGGCCTTCCGCGTACCCGCTCCGCGCTGCGGCGGCTGCGCCGCCGACGACGGCTGATGCTGGAAGGGCTGGCCGCGTTCCTCTGCCTGGCGGCACTGGCGCTCTACCTCGGCGTCGAGCGGCACGACGCGCCACGCGAGGAGCACGCCCGGCTGCCGGCCGCGCCGCCCGGCCGGGTCGGGCTGCCGAACGAGGCCGACGACACGGTGGCCAATCCGGGACTGCGTCCCCGGCAGCGGCCACCGTCGCCGAGCCCGACGCCGTCCACGCCGTCGCCGTCGCCGACGGGCGCGCTCCCGCCGACAGTCACCGTGACCCGCGCCGAGGTGCCCGCCACCGTCGACCTCACCGCCGTGGGCACCACCGACTGGGTCCACTGGGGGCTCACCGGCGCCGACCGGACGGTCCGCAAGCGGGGCGGCTCCGGCGAGATCCGCGACGAGGGCGGCCGGGGGCGGCGGCAGAGCTTCAGCAACAACCCCGAGGCGTACGCCTGGCGCGACGGCAACCCGGTCGCGTCGGCGAGCGGCACCATGTCCGGCGTGTACGCCTGCCACCGGGGCAGCGGGTTCAACCTGGCGGTGGCCGCCGACGGGCAGCAGCGCACGGTGCGTCTGTACGCCGGGCTCTGGATGGCCCGTGGCCGCCTCGACGTGCGTGTCTCCACCGGCGGACCGGTGACCACGCTCCGGATGGAAGACCCGCACACCGCGCTCACCACCGAGTTCACGATCAAGTTCCGCGCCCAGCGTGGCGCGCGGCTGCTGCTGAACTGGACGGTGGAGGAGTCGCTCGGCGACTGCGGCAACGTCAGCCTCCAGGCGGTGGCGCTGCGCTGAGCGGGGACAGTTTGTCCGTCGCGTACCCGGCACGGCGTCGTAGGTTTCCGTTGTTCCCGTCCGACCATCCCCTGTGGAGGCACGACCGATGACCGGCCCTGCTCCCGTCGTCCCCGCCCGCCCCCGCGCCGACGGTGACGTGCTGCGCGAGATCCCGATGCCGCCGTACGTGACGGTCGAGGACGTCCAGTTCGCGGTGCGCGCGGTGGTGGTGCACGCGCCGCGGACGTGGTCGGGCGGGACCATCTGCCGCAACGACGCCAGCCCCCACCCGTGCCGGCTGCACCGGTGGGGTCGCCGGGTGCTCACCCTGCGCGGGCTCCCACCGGCCGAGATCGACGCGCTCGTCGAGCGGGGTGACCCCGCCGCCGGCCCGCAGCCGCGCCGCCCCGGCGCCTAGCACCTGGGCGGTACGGCGCCGGTCAGCAGAGCGCCGGCTTGACCCAGGAGCACTCCCGTCCCTCCGGTACGCGCGGTGACTCCGGCGCGGCCGGCACGGTACGCCGGGCGGTGGCCGTCTCCCTCTCGGTGTACGCGGCCAGGGCGATCGCGATCTGATCCTCCAGCCCCTTCACCGACGAGGTCAGGTAGTTGTTCAGCACGATCGAGAACGCCAGCAGCCGGCCGTCCGCACTCGTGACGTAGCCGGAGAGCGCTGACGCGCCGGTCAGGCTGCCGGTCTTGGCGTGCACGTTGTTCGCGGCGGCGGTGCCGCTCATCCGGCTGCGCAGCGTCCCGCCGACGAGCCGGTTCGGGTTGCCGGCCACCGGCAGCGCGGCGTACCAGGTGTCGAACCACGGTTCGGCGCGGACCGCCGAGAGCAGCGTGACGAACTGTCCCGGCGGGACGAGGTTGCGCCGGGACAGGCCGGAGCCGTCACGTTGGCGCAGCGTGCCGGTGTCCACCCCGGTGTCGCCCACGTACCCGCTGATCGCGGAGAGCCCGGCGGCCCAGGTGCCGGAGCCGGAGAGCTGCCGGCCGAGTTCCTTGGTGAGCACTTCGGCGTGGCCGTTGTTGGAGAGCTTGAGGAACGGCACCATGAGGTCGGTCAGCGGCATCGAGTCGTGCCGGGCCAGCGGCTTGGCCGTGTCCGGGGTGGCGGCGCCGAGCACGGTCCGCCCGAGCACCCGTACGCCGTGACGGCGCAGCGCGGACCGGAACACGTCGGCCGCGTACCCGGTCGGTTCCCAGACCGTCACCCAGTCGCTCTCGGTGGCCTGGCCGAGCGCGATCTGGCCGGTGACCACCACTGTGTTGCCGCCGTGCTCGCGTTCGAACGAGATGGTGGTCTCGCCCTCGGTCACCGTCTCGGCCCGGTTCTCGATGCGCAGCCAGCCGTTGTCCGGAGTCATGGTGATCTTCGGTCGGGCGCCCGCCCGCGTTCCCGGCGCGGCGTGGACGATCACCGTGCCGGCGTCGTAGTCGGTGTCCGGGGCCACGGTGAGCGCGGACACCTGGGCGGCGTAGTAGTAGGGCTCGTCGTCCCAGGTCCAGTCCGGGCCGAGCCGGTCGCGGTCGTACCGGGTGTCGTCGGCGACCAGGTTGCCCGCGACGACCCGTACGCCGGTCGCGGCGACCTGCGCGGCGAGCCGGTCGTAGTCGGCGGCGAGGATGGTGGGGTCGCCTCCGCCGCGCAGGTAGAGGTCGCCGGAGAGCATGCCGGCGTGGCGCGGCCCGTCGGCGCTCACGTCGGTGGTGAACCGGTGGCCCGGTCCGAGCAGTTCCATCGCCGCCGCGGAGGTGAACAGCTTGGTGTTGGAGGCCGGGATGAGCCGTCGCGTCCCGTTGCGGTCGTACAGCGTGCGGCCGGTGGTGGTGTCGACGACGACCACGCCCGCCTGCGCGCCGTCGAGCCGGCTGTCGGCGAGGACGGCGTCGATGGTGGCGTGCAGCCGGGTCTGCGCGGGGGTGGGCGCTTCGGCAGTGGCGGTGGTGGCACCGGCGGTGGCCGCGGTGGCGACCAGCACCAGCACCGCGAGCGCCCGGGGGAATAGGCGACGATGCATGTGCCGATGCTGCCATGGAGATTTCCTGCGGGAAAGACTCCGGTGTGAAAGGTTATCGCCAGGAGACGTGGCGCGCACCGCGCCGTCTCTGCCCCCAGCCTAGGGATTCGCCGGGCCGAGGGAGGGAAAAGACCTGTACGTGGGCCTTGTCGCCCGCGCGAATCCCGACATCCAGCCATGAGGAGTTCAGCGATGCTGACCATGACCGACAACGCCGTCCTGGTGATCCGTGACCTCGCCGCCCAGCAGGACGTGGCCGACGCCGGTGGGCTGCGCATCGCCGCCGACACCGAGGCCGGTTCGCTCTCCATCGAACTGGTGCCGGAGCCGGTGCGGGGCGACCAGGTGGTGGACACCGAGGGGGCGCGCATCTTCCTCGACTCCGACGCCGCCGAACTACTGAACGACACCTCGGTGGACGCGGTCGTCGACGACGAGGGCGTGGTGCAGTTCGGGTTCACCGAGAAGGAGTGAGTCAGCCGGCGCGGCGGGACTCCCCGCCGCGCGGCGAGCGGCCGGTACGTCCCCGTTCCGGGACGTCCGGGTCGGCCCACCACGCCCGGCCGCGCTGGTCCCGTTCCGGTCGGATCAGTGCGGCCAGCACCTGCGCCAGGTGGTGCGAGGTGCTCCACGCGATCCAGTTGGCCGGGGAACCTGCGCCCGCGCCGCGCCGGGCCCGCCGGACGATCTCGTGGTCGCCCCAGGAGAAGCCGGCCCCGGCTGCCGGCCAGTGCGCGGCGGCGGTCATCGTGCGGCACAGGTCGGCGAAGCGCTCGTCGCCCCGCCCGCCGCGCCGCGACCAGCGGTAGACCCACCACGCGTCGTCGGTTGCCCAGCGCAGCGTGGGAACCCGGTCGACCGGCTCGTCCGCGCCGCGTACCGCGCAGCTCACGCCGTAGTCGCCGTACCCGAGGTCCAGGTCGGCCAGGCGCTGCCAGAGCGACCAGTCGTACCGGTCCAGCCGGACCGGCTCGTCCACCGGAAGCCGGGACAGGGCCGGCGGCATCCCGCCGGCCGCCACCGTCACCGAGCGCCAGGCGTGCCGCCGGGCCCATTCCGCCGCGCGCCGCACCCGTGGCTCGGCCAGCCGGACGTCCGCGGTGCAGCACACGTCCTCCGCGTCGAGCAGCAGGTCGCACTGCTCCGGCATCAGGCCGGTCAGCCGCCACACCCGCTCCGCGGCGGCCGTCGCGGCGTCCGGCCCGCTTCGGTCCGGGCCGGTGCGCAACCGGACGACCGCGTGGTGCGCCCAGGCCCGTGCCGCCGCGCCGTGCGCGGCCAGCCGCCGGTCGCTGTCCGTCAGGCCGATGACCGGCGCCAGCGGTACGCCCCACCGGACCGGATCGTGTTCCGGGGTGTCCGGAAGCGCCGACACGTCGACGGCGGGCAGCAGCCCGTCCGGCAACCGAGCCAGCGAGTCCTTGATGGACGGTGCGTCCGCCGCGACGTCGAGAACCGGTGCGAGCAGCGGGGTGGAGGCTCCGTCGAGATGGGACAGCGCCTCCAGCTCACCGCGCCGCGCGGCCAGCACCGGGCGGTAGACCGGGCCTCGGGGCGACTGCACCATACTTAAATGTAGCCAGCCGATCGCTCTGCGTCACGTAGTGAACGTTTTCGCAGGTCAGAGCCGTTCCCTGTCAATGATCGGACACTTCTCCGGCTGGTTGCCGGGCGGTGCGCCGACATAGCGTCGGAATCATCGAGGGTGACCGCCGACGATCGCCCGAACGCGCACGAACGCCTCCGGCCGGCGTACCGGCGGGAGAGAGGATCACCATGCCCAGCCGCAGAGGTAGGAGGGAAACCACCGGCCAGCCGATCCCGAGCATGCGGGAGGCCGCACGCGCCGACACCGAGATCAACTCGTGTTCGCCGGTCGGGCTGCCGGCCACCGCACGGATGCTGTTCGCCGTGGTCGACGCCGACGGAAAACTCGTCCGCGGCCTCGGCGCCACCTCGGCCACCCGGCTCGCCGCCGGGATGTACCAGGTCGCGTTCGACCAGGACGTGGCCGGAGCGGCGTACGTCGGATCGGTGGGCCCCGCGACGGCGAACGGGCTGGTCCCGCAGGGTGTCATCACCGTGGCGCCGCGCTCGGGTATCGCGAACGCCGTGTTCGTCGAGACGCACGGCACGAGCGGGCACGTGGACCGTCCGTTCCACCTGGCCGTGCTGGCCTGACCGGACGCGCAGACGAGCGCACGGCGCCGCACGACCTCCGGTCGTAACGTCGCCGCGCTCCGGCCGTCTCCCACCGCCGCAGCCGTACAGGCGGTACGCCAGCGGGGACTTGGCTCGACCGGCCCGTCCCGCACCGGTCTTGTCGGCAGCACATGCCCCTTCTCCGGGGATCCAAACCGGATCGGCGTGGGGAATTCCACCATCTGCGACTCCCGGCGTGGCGGGCGCGTGATCGGGGTATGAGCGGGCCATGGAGCATTTCACTATCGCGACAGTCGCCGAGAAGAGTCCCGACTTCCGCCGCGTGCTCTGGACCGGGGAGCGCACCCAGCTGGTCATCATGACCATTCCGCCGGGCGGCGAGATCGGCGAGGAGGTCCACGAGGGCATCGACCAGATCCTCACGTTCGTCAGCGGCACCGGCGAGGCCCGGGTGGCCGGCGAGAAGAAGGAGGTCGTCTCCGGCGACCTCGTGGTCGTCCCGGCCGGCACGAAGCACAACTTCGTCAACACCGGGCCGAACCCGCTGGTGCTCTACACCGTCTACGGCCCGCCGGAGCACGCCGACGGCGCGGTGCACAAGACGAAGGAGGAGGCGGACGCCGCCGAGGAGGCCGGCGAGGACGAGCCGCCGACGTCCTGACGCCCGGTGCGCACGTGTTAAGCGGGGGCCCCTGCTCTACCGGAGACGTTAAGAAGGGGCCCCTCCTTGCACCAGGCCGGGGTATTTCAGGCCGGCGCCGGTGTTCAGCACCACCACGCGCTCGCCGGGACGGATCCAGCCACCGGCCCGCAGGTGCCGGGCGGCGGTCAGGCAGGCCGCGCCCTCCGGGCAGAGCAGCAGCCCCTCGCGGGCGGCGAAGTCGCGCAGGTCGGTGAGGATCTCCGCGTCGTCCACGGCGATCGCGGTGCCGGCGCTCTCCCGCAGCGCGGACAGGATCAGCTCGTCGCCGAGCGGGGCGGGCACGGTGATGCCGAACGCGACGGTGCGCGCGTCCTCCCACGGGGTGACGCGGTCCTCGCCGGACGCGAACGCCCGCACGATCGGCGCGCATCCGGTGGACTGCACCGCTACCAGCCGGGGCAGCCGGTCCTCGACCCAGCCCAGCTCGCGCAGCTCGTGCAGCGCCTTGTGGATGCCGATCAGCCCGACGCCCCCGCCGGTCGGGTAGACGATCACGTCGGGCACCTGCCAGCCGAGCTGCTCGACGATCTCGTACCCCATGGTCTTCTTGCCTTCGAGGCGGTACGGCTCGCGCAGCGTGCCCGCGTCGAAGATCCGCCCGTCCGACCCGGCGATCAGCTCGGCGATGTCCCGGCCGGCGTCGTTGATCAGGCCGTCGATCAGCCGCAGATCCGCGCCGGCGGCGAGGCACTCCTCCCGGCAGATGGTCGGCGCGGCCAACGGCATGGCGATCGTCGCGCCCATCCCGGCCCGCGCCGCGTACGTGGCCCAGGCCGCCCCGGCGTTGCCGTTCGTCGGCATCGCGATGTGCTCCACGCCCAGCTCCCGGGCTCGGCTCACACCCACCGACGCGCCCCGCGCCTTGAACGACCCGGTCGGGGTCAGCCCCTCGTCCTTGACGAGCAGATCCGCGATGCCGATCTCGTGGCCGTACGCGGGCGCGCGCCACATCGGCGTCCAGCCCTCGCCGAGCGTGGTGACGCACCGGGGATCGGCCACCGGCAGCAGCTCCCGGTAGCGCCACAGGTCGGCCGGGCGCAGCCCGAACTGCTCCGGGGCCACGGTGGCGGCCACCTCGGCGAGGTCGTAGCGGGCCAGCAGCGGCGAGCCGCAGCCGCACAGGTTCTGCAACACGTCGGCCGGATGGTCACGACCGCAGCGCGGGCACTCCAGGTGCGTCAGGTGCACGGTGGTCCTCAGCTCGCGTCGATGCTCAGCCAGTGCCGGCTGCGCCGGCCCGGCTCGTACGGGGAGTCGAGGCGTTTCGCCACCACTCCCGGGAGCCCCTGCTCACGGGCGGCCCGCAGGGCGTCCGCACCGACTCCCGGGAACCACGGCGGAGTCTGCCAGTGCGGACCGGCGAGCGCCAGACCGTCGAGCAGGTCACGGCGTTGCGCGTACGGCACCTCCAGGCTCGGCACGCCCTCCAGCCAGAGCAGGTCGACGGCGAGGAACTGCCCGTCGCGCCGGGTCGGCGGCCGGACCCGCCCGGCCGGGTCGATCCGGACCAGCACGCCGTCCAGCACCGCCTCGGCCGGGGCCAGCGCCTCGGCCATCGCCCGCAGCCAGGGGTACGACCCGGTGACCTCGTCGCCGTCGCCGTCGAGCAGCCGCAGCCGGCCGCCCGAGACGTACGCCATCGCGCGCACGCCCGCCCAGCGCAGCTCGTACCCCCAGGCGGCGGCGTCGCGCGGCAGCCGCCCACCCTCGGCGGGCCGCATCGGGCGGACCAGGTCGGGCATCGGCGTCCAGCCCTCCGGCGCCGGGTCGGTGCGCCTGATCATCCAGTCCCGGCCCCGCCCGCCGGTGGCGAACAGCACGTACCGCCCCTTCGTGCGCTCGCCGTCGAGCACCACGATCACCTCGTCGTCGCGCCACTTCTCGGCCCGGTAGGTGCCGGTGTCGTGCACTGTCATCCGGCCGCCGCCGTACTCCCCGGCGGGAATCTCCCCGTGGAACGTCAGGTACTCCATCGGGTGGTCCTCGGTGTGCACGGCGAGGTGGTTGTGGCCCGGGTCGCGGGGCAGGCCGCGCGGCACCGCCCAGGAGGCGAGCACGCCGTCGTGCTCCAGCCGCAGGTCCCAGTGCAGGCTCCGGGCGTGGTGCTGCTGGATGACGAAGCGGGGCGCGCGCCGCGCGGACCGCTTCCGGCCGGGCGCCCGCTCGGGCACCGGTTCCGGGGTACGCGCGGCGTCCCGTTTGCGCCGGTACTCGTCCAGCCGGTCCGCCATCCCCGCATCCTCCCCCAGACGCGCCGTGCGCGCCGGGATGCCGGTGTGTGTGCGGCGAACCGGGGTAGAACGGGGGACATGGACAGCGACCAGCCCACCCTTCCGCTCGCCGGTGACGTCCGGATCCCGCTGCTCGGCTTCGGCACGTGGCAGGCCACCGGCGAGGCCGGGTTCCAGGCCGTGCTCGCCGCGCTGGACGCCGGCTACCGGCACATCGACACGGCCACCATGTACGGCAACGAGAAGGAGGTCGGGCGGGCGGTCAAGGAGAGTGGGCTGCGCCGCGAGGACGTCTTCATCACCACCAAGCTGCCGCCGGACCGGGTGGGCCGGGAGCGGGAGACCATCGAGGCGAGCCTGGCCGCCCTGGACACCGATTACGTGGACCTGTGGCTGGTGCACTGGCCGCCGTCCGCGCCCGGCGACAGCATCCCGGTGTGGCGGGAGATGCTCGCCGCGCGGGACGAGAACATGGCGCGCACGGTCGGGGTGAGCAACTACTCGATCGGGCAGATCGACGAGCTGATCCAGGCCACCGAGGAGACCCCGGCGGTCAACCAGATCCGCTGGAGCCCCTCGCTGTACGAGCGGCACACGCACGCCGCCCACCGGGACCGGGGCGTGGCGCTGGAGGGGTACAGCCCGTTCAAGACCAGCGACCTGTCCGACCCGGTGCTGGTCCGCATCGCCCAGGCGCACGACGTGTCGCCGGCCCAGGTGGTGCTGCGCTGGCACATCGACCACGAGATCGTGGTCATCCCGAAGTCGGTCACGCCGGAGCGGATCCGGGCCAACGTCGACGTGTTCGGGTTCTCGCTCACCGCCGAGGAGATGCGCGACATCGACGCGCTCGCCGGCTGAGGCGTACCCGGGGGGAGGGGGCGCGGTCCGCGACGGACCGCGCCCCCTCCCGTGTGTGGTGGTCAGCCCCGGGCGCAGGTGGAGCCGTTGAGCGTGAAGCTGCTCGGTGCCGAGTAGCTGCCGTTGAGCGTCGCCTGGTAGCCGAAGGTGGTCGACGCGCCGGGCGACAGGGTGCCGTTGTAGCCGGCGTCGCGGGCGGTCACCGCGGAGCCGCTCTGGCTGACGGTGGCGTTCCACGCGTTGGTGACGGTCTGCCCGGAGGGCAGGTTGTAGTTGAGCGTCCAGCCGTTGATCGTGCCGGAGCCGGTGTTCTTGACCGTCACCTCGGCGGTGAAGCCGTTGTTCCACACGTTCGCCGCCTTGTAGGTGACGGTGCAGGACGCGCCGCCCGAGGGCGGGGGCGTGGTCGGCGCCGACGTGGTCGGCGGCGGGTTGGAGCCGCCGGTGTTGACGTTCTGCGAGAACGAGTTGACCGCCAGCCCGACGCCGCCCTGCCACGGCTCGAAGCCGGCCTGGATGCTGGTCAGGTACCAGTCGTTCGTGATCGCGCCCCGGTTACGGGTGTCGTTGATGAACGCCAGCGCGTCGAAGCTGAAGCTGGGGATGGCCGACGGCGCCACGTACGAGATGACGTTGTTGGAGCCGTTGCTGCCGCGCCAGACCTCCCAGGTCCGGCCCGCGATGCTGGCGTTGCCGACCACCGAGCCGATGGGCTGGATCGAGCCCTGCCGGTTGAGCCAGATCATGATCTCCATCTGGTTGACGCCGTCCCGCTTGGGTGACGGGTCGAGCCAGATGTCGTACGCGGCGTCGTAGATCGCGCCGCTGACGTAGTTGTAGCTGATGCTGGCCGGCGCGCTGCTGATGTTCTTCACCTGCACCGGCAGGTTCGTGCCGGGCGAGCAGTTGGTGTAGTGGCAGCCCACGAAGATCGAGGGGTAGGAGACCGGCGCCCCGTTTGTCGGCGCGGAGCCGTCCGCGCGGGTGATCGAGAAGCCGGTGGAGGTGACGCTGATGCACTGCTGGGCGCTGGTGCCCCAGCGGTTGTTCTGCACCACGTACTTGCCGCCGATGGTGGTCGAGCCGTACTGCTCGCAGATCTGCGTGTCGGCGGAGGCGGTGCCGCCGAGCGCGACGGCGACGATGGTGCCGGCGGCCAGCAGGCCGGCTGCGGCGAGAGCCCTGAGTGGACGCTTCATGATGCTCCTTGGCTCGGCGCGGGGACGGCGCCGGTTCGGTCGGTGTTACGGACGGGAGCGCTCCCACGATGCAGGGAATACATTTACATGTCTCGAATCATTGCGCAAATGCGCCGGGCTCGTTAACGCTCCGCGTACGGCCGGTGGTGCGACCTAGTGCCGCGGCCGACCCCTTCCCCCAGATGGAGGCGGGATTCCTGCCGGTGGGACGGGGTGTGCCGCCGACCGGCGGTCCGTGCCAGGGCGAGCGGGCACTTCCGCCGAATGGTTGCGGCGAGTAATGTCTTGCCTCCAACGCGTGCCGTTCCCCTCCGGAGGCGTAACCCACCATGGGTGGTTCCCCCCTGCGCGTCCTCGTCGTCGGCGCGGGCATCGCCGGACTCGCCGTCGCCCGGGCGCTTCGCCTGGCGGGATTCCGGCCCGACGTCACCGAGCGGCTGCCACCCGCGGAGTCGACAGACACCGGCCTCTACCTGCCGGGCAACGCGGCCCGGGCGATGCGCCGGCTCGACCTCGACGGCCCGCTGCGCCCGCTCGGCCAGGTGATCCACCGGCAGCGCTTCCTCGACGCCGCCGGTGCGCCGCTGTGCGAGGTCGACCTCGACGCGCTCTGGACCGGAGTGGGGGAATGCCGGGCGCTGCCCCGGGCCGAGCTGCACCGGGTGCTGCTCACCGGCGCCGGCGGCGCGGTCCGGCACGGCGCCGAGGTCAGCACCGTCGACCCGCTGCCCGGCGGCGTGGCGGTCGGCTTCACCGACGGCACCAGCGCGGAGTACGACCTGGTCGTCGGCGCGGACGGCCCACGCTCGGCGGTACGCACGCTCGCCGCGCTCGGCGGGCCGCCCCGCCCCGCCGGTCACGTGGTCTACCGGGCCCTCGTGCGCGGCGGCCCGCGGATCGCCGACTGGACCGCCCTGCTCGGCCAGCGGGCCGGGTTCCTGGTGGTGCCGCTCGGCGCCGGGCGGCTCTACTGCTACGCCGACGAGGCCGGCACCGACCTGCCCGCCGACCCGCTCGCCCGGCTGCGCGAGCTGTTCGGCTCCTACGGCGGCCCCGTCCCGGAGGTGCTGGACGCGCTGGAGACGGTGTGCGTCGAGCGCACCGAGGAAGTCGAGCTGGGGCGGTGGTTCCACGGCCGGGTGCTGCTCGTCGGTGACGCCGCTCACGCCACCGCGCCGACGCTCTCCCAGGGCGCGGCCATGGCGCTGGAGGACGCCGTCGTGCTCGCCGAGTCGCTGCGCGCCGCCGGCAGCGTCGACGCCGCGCTGCTGGCGTACGAGAGTCGCCGCCGCCCGCGTACCCGCTGGGTGCGGGACCGGACCCGGGACCGCAACCGCACCCGCGACGTGCCGCCGGCGCTGCGCGACCCGTTGCTGCGCGGACGCGGCGGACGGATCTTCCGGGAGCACTACCGGCTCCTTACCGGCCCGCTCTAGGCGGCCGGAGATCGTAGCCGCCCACCCCACGCGGCGGGGCCACCTACCGGGGACTATCCTCCTTGCGGATGACGGCTGCGCCGATGACCAGCGCGCCGAGCGGGACAACCAGAACCGGAGGCCACTCGTGACCACCGTCGCACCCAAGCCGGTCGTGACCCGGCCCTGGCCGGTCCGGGAGCCGGTCAAGGGGTCGGCCCTCGCGCGGCTGTTGCGCACCACGGACGCGAAGCAGATCGGGATCATGTACATGGTCACCGCGTTCGTGTTCTTCATGATCGGTGGCCTGATGGCCCTGATCATGCGTGCCGAACTGGCGCGGCCGGGCCTGCAGTTCCTGTCGCCCGAGCAGTACAACCAGCTCTTCACGATGCACGGCACGATCATGCTGCTGTTCTTCGCGACGCCGATCGTGTTCGCCTTCGCGAACTACGTGGTGCCGCTGCAGATCGGCGCGCCGGACGTGTCGTTCCCGCGGCTCAACGCCTTCGCGTACTGGCTCTACCTGTTCGGCGGCACGCTCGCCACGGCGGGCTTCATCGCCCCGGGCGGCGCGGCCGACTTCGGCTGGACCGCGTACACGCCGCTGAGCACCGCCGACCACGCCCCGGGCGTCGGCGCGAACATGTGGGTCGTCGGCCTGGCCATCTCCGGTCTGGGCACGATCCTCGGCGCGGTCAACCTGATCACCACGATCCTGACCCTGCGCGCGCCCGGCATGACCATGTTCCGGATGCCGATCTTCACCTGGAACATGCTGGTCACCAGCCTGCTGGCGATCCTGGTCTTCCCGCTGCTGGCCGCCGCGCTGTTCGCGCTCGCCGCGGACCGCCTGATGGGCGCCCACGTGTACGACCCGGCGACCGGCGGGCCGATGCTGTGGCAGCACCTGTTCTGGTTCTTCGGTCACCCCGAGGTGTACATCATCGCGCTGCCGTTCTTCGGCATCATCAGCGAGATCATCCCGGTGTTCTCCCGGAAGCCGATCTTCGGCTACAAGGGCCTGGTGGCCGCCACCATCGCCATCGCCGCGCTGTCGATGAGCGTCTGGGCGCACCACATGTTCGCCACCGGCCAGGTGCTGCTGCCGTTCTTCAGCTTCCTGAGCTACCTGATCGCGGTGCCCACCGGTATGAAGTTCTTCAACTGGATCGGCACCATGTGGCGGGGCCAGATCACCTTCGAGACGCCGATGCTGTTCTCGATCGGCTTCCTGGTGACCTTCCTCTTCGGTGGTCTCACCGGTGTGCTGCTGGCCAGCCCGCCGCTCGACTTCCACCTGCACGACTCGTACTTCGTGGTGGCGCACTTCCACTACGTGCTCTTCGGCACCATCGTGTTTGCCGTCTTCGCCGGCATCTACTTCTGGTTCCCGAAGATGTTCGGCCGGATGCTGGACGAGCGCCTCGGTAAGATCCACTTCTGGCTCACCATGATCGGCTTCCACACCACGTTCCTGGTGCAGCACTGGCTGGGCAACGAGGGCATGCCGCGCCGGTACGCCGACTACCAGGCCATCGACGGCTTCACCACGCTGAACACGATCTCCACGATCGGCGCGTTCATCACCGGTATCTCGACGCTGCCGTTCATCTGGAACTGCTGGAAGTCGTACAAGACCGGCCCGGTCGTCGAGGTCGACGACCCGTGGGGCTACGGCAACTCGCTCGAGTGGGCCACCAGCTCCCCGCCGCCGCTGCGCAACTTCGACCGCATGCCGCGCATCCGCTCCGAGCGGCCGGCCTTCGACGCGAAGTTCCCCGAGCTGGCCGCCGGGCAGAGCCTGGCCGGACCGCCCGAGGGTGGTGCCAAGCCGCTGACCAGCGAGGTCAACGGTGGCGCCAGCTACCAGGAGGACACCGCAGGCAACCTCGACCAGCGCTGAGTTTCGCGCCGTCACGTCGAGCCGGGCGCCGCACTCCCCAACGGGGGTGCGGCGCCCGCCCTTTTCCGCCCTTTCCCGTCCCCGCCCGCCTGCCCCGCGGCACCAGTTCGGGGAAGTGGCGGTGTCCAGGGCGCGTGGATCCAGCCACTTCCCCGTACTGGCCTCGCCCTCCGCCTCGCGGGAGGACACGAACTCCTGATCCCGCCGGCCGAGGGGATTAGCGGGAGGCTAGGGCCAGGTCGGGGTCCGGGATCGGGGTGCGGCGGTGGCGCAGCTCGATCGGGAGCACCACCAGCGCCACCAGCGCCCCGATCGCGCCGGTGACCGCGAAGCCCCACGCGGGCGCGGAGGCGTCGATCACCGCGCCGGCCAGCGGCGCGCCGAGCGCGATGCCCACCGTCACGGCGGAGCCGTGCAGCCCCATCGCCACACCGCGTACGGAGGGCGGGGCCAGCCGGCTGACCGCGTCGGAGGTGGACGCGAGGGTGGGCGCGCAGAGCGCACCGGCCGGGATCAGCGCGAGACAGAGCAGCCACCAGTGCGATCCGCCCAGCCCGACCGGGATGGTGGCGAGGCTCAGCACCGCCACCAGCGCCAGCGGGGAGAACGAGCGGCGTACCGCGCCGTACGCGAAGCCGCCCACCAGCGAGGCGACCGCCCAGGCGGCGAGCACGACGCCGGTCCAGCCGACCTCGCCGCCGGAGCGGAGCACGGCGACCACTGCGACGTCGGTGCCGCCGAGCACGAGGGTGGCGGCGAGGCTGACCGCCAGCACGGCGAGCAGGCGCGGGGTGAGCCACTCGCGGCGGTGCACCGGGCGCTGCGGCCCGGTCTGCTCGTCGGCGGCCCGCACCGGCGGGTTGAGCAGCCAGAAGCAGATGCCGGAGCCGACGATCCCGGCGCCGACCGCCCACAGCGTCAGGCGCGGCGTGACGGCGGTGGCCAGGGCGACGGCGAGCGCCGGGCCGACCATGAACGACAACTCCATCGCCATCGAGTCCAGCGCGTACGCGGGGCGGCGTTTCTCGGCCGGCACGAGCGCGGCGATCGACTGGCGGATCATCGAGAAGATCGGCAGCGCGAGCAGCCCGGCGAGGAACGCGGCCGGCAGCAGCACCGGGTACGGCAGTGTGGGCGCGGCGGACCAGAACAGCGCCTCGGCGACGGTGGTGAGCACCAGCACCGGCCGCAGTCCCCGGCGGTCGATGAGCCGCCCGAGCAGCGGGGCGCCGACCGCCGCGCCGATGGTCGACGCGGCGCCGACCAGGCCGGCGGCGCCGTAGCCGCGGCCCAGGTCGAGCACCACGTAGAAGGTGAGCGTCACCCCGGTGGCGGTGAGCGGCACGCGGGCCAGCACCGACACCAGCAGCAACGATCGGACACCGGGTAGGGCGAGCGCCTCCCGGTAAGGCTTCAGGTTCACGACGGTCCGTACCTCCGGCGTCATCCTGGGGCCGGGGTACGACACCCGCAAGCGATTACCGGGTCAAGCGGTGGCGATCACAGGCTCGCCCACCATTGTCACCCCGGCGCCGTCGAGGGCCCGCAGCGCCACGTCGAGCGTGTCCGGCGCGACGGCGGCGGTCAGGTCGAGCAGCACAGTGGTCCGGAAACCCTCCCGGGCGGCGTCCAGCGCGGTCGCGCGCACGCAGTGGTCGGTGGCGATGCCGACCACGTCGACCCGGTCCACGTCGTGCCGGCGCAGCCAGTCGGCCAGGCACTCGCCGTCGGGCGCATGGCCTTCGAAACCGGAGTACGCGGCCGCGTGCTCGCCCTTGTGGAAGATCGCCTCCACCCGGTCGGTCGCCAGCTCGGGGTGGAACTCGGAGCCGGAGGTGCCGACCACGCAGTGCCGGGGCCAGGAGTCGACGTAGTCCGGCGGGTCGCCGAAGTGCGCGCCCGGGTCGATGTGGTAGTCCTTCGTCGCGACCACGTGGTCCCACCGGTCCGGCTCGGCGGCGAGCAGCCGGGAGATCCCGGCGGCCACTCCCGCCCCGCCGCCGACCGCGAGGGAGCCGCCCTCGCAGAAGTCGTTCTGCACGTCCACGATGATCAGGGCGTTCGCCATCGGGTTCCTCCTCAGCTCGCGGGTACGATGGTGACGGGGACGGCCGGGTCGCCGGCGGAGAGCTTGAGCCCCTCCCACGGGATGGAGATCAGGCACTGGCGCAGGTGGTCCCGCGACTCCTCCAGCGTGGGCAGTGTCTCCGGCTCGCCCGACACCACGTACGAGCGCTGGAGCAACCGGTCGTTGGGCTGCCGGTCCGGCACGCCCTGCGGGACGATGACCTCCTCGGTGGCGGTCCCGGTCGGCTTGTGCCGGCGGACCGCGACCTTCCGGCCGCCGATGGTGGCCTTGTGCTCGGAGCGTTTGACCACCGGCCGCCCCTCCACCTCGACCAGCTTGTAGACCAGTCCGGCGGTGGGCGCGCCGGAGCCGGTCACCACGGCGGTGCCGGCGCCGTACATGTCCACCGGTTCGGCGGCGAGCGCGGCGATCGCGTACTCGTCGAGGTCACCGGAGACGATGATCTTCGTCTCGGTGGCGCCGAGCGAGTCGAGCAGCTCGCGGGACTGCTGGGCGATCACCGCGAGGTCGCCGGAGTCGATCCGGACCGCCCGCAGCTCCGGCCCGGCCACCGCGATCGCGTTGCGGATGCCCTGGGCGATGTCGTACGTGTCGACCAGCAGCGTGGTGTCCTTGCCCAGCGTGGCGACCTGGGACGCGAACGCGGCCCGCTCGTCGTCGTGCAGCAGTGTGAAGGCGTGCGCGGCGGTGCCCGCGGTGGGGATGCCGTAGCGCTGCCCGGCGGCCAGGTTGGAGGTGAACCGGAACCCGGCCAGGTACGCGGCTCGCGCCGCGGCGACGGCGGCCTCCTCGTGCGCGCGGCGGGAGCCCATCTCGATCAGCGCCCGCCCCCGTGCGGCGGTGACCATCCGGGCCGCGGCGGCGGCGACCGCGCAGTCGTGGTTGAGCACCGACAGCACGAGCGTCTCCAGCACCACGCACTCGGCGAACGTGCCGGACACGGTGAGGATCGGGGAGCCGGGGAAGAACAGCTCGCCCTCGGCGTAGCCGTCGATGTCGCCGGTGAAGCGGTAGTCGGCCAGCCACTGCGCGGCCCGGTCGTCCACCACACCGGTACGGCGCAGGAAGTCGATCTCGGCCGGGTCGAACCGGAAGTCGCGGATCATCTCGATCAACCGGCCGGTGCCGGCGACCACCCCGTACCGGCGCCCGGCCGGCAGCCGCCGGCTGAACACCTCGAAGACGCAGCTTCGGTCGGCCGTGCCGTCACGCAGCGCGGCGCTGACCATGGTCAGCTCGTAGTGGTCGGTCAGCAGCGCGGGGCGAAGGGTGCTCACCGCTCCAGCCTAGAGTTCAGTCCGGCTCCGTGCCGTCGTGCCCCGGCATCGACCGCAGCGCGGCCCGCAACTCGCCGCGCCCGGCGACGCCGAGCTTGCTGTAGACGCGCTGGAGGTGGTTCTCCACCGTTCGCGTGGACAGGAACAGCCGCTCCGCGATGGCCCGGCTGGTCACCCCGTCGGCGGCCAGGCGGGCGACCTCCCACTCCCGGTCGCTGAGCGTCGGGCGGAGCCGCCGCAGCGCCGGGGTGGAGATCTCGTCGCAGCGGCGCAGCAGGTCGGCGAGGCGTTCCCGGACCGGCCCGGTGGCGCCGGCGCGGGCGTTCCGCGTCCGGTGCAGCGCCATGGCGGTCGCCTCGGCGGCGTACACGGTCAGCTCGCGGTCGGCGAAACCGTCGGCGACGGCCAGCAGGGCGTCCGGGGCGCCGTCGGCGGCGGCCCGGCCGAACCGGGCGACGAGCGGCGGCAGCACGCCGTCGACCCGCTCGGAGAGCTCGGCCAGGCGTTGCGCCACGGTGCGCCGGCCGCCGTCGGTGCAGGTCGGGCCGACCGGCGCGGCGGCCTGGTCGAACCGGACCAGGTCGAGCAGGACGAGCAGCTCGTGCCCGGCCAGGCCGTCCTCGCGCAGCCGGTCGGCGAGCGCGCACAGGTGCTTGGTGGCCGCCGGCAGGTCACCCGTCGCGGCCTGGACCGCGCCCCGGGCCTGCTCCAGCCAGGGATAGAGCACGGCCATGCCGGGGGCGTGCGTCCGGTCCGCCTCGGCCATCGCGTCGGCCGCGTGCGTCACGTCCCCGCGCAGCGCGGCGGCCTGGGCGCGCTCGGCGTGCGCCAGCCCGGCGTACACGCGGCTGGTGGCGAGCACCGCGCACGCCTCCAGGCTGGTCCGCAGCGCCTCGTCGCCGCGCCCGCGCAGCCGCGCCGCGTACGCCTGGAGGATGGCCAGGTAGCCGGTGCCGAGCCGGAAGTCACCGGCCCCGGCCAGGTCGGCGAACTCGTCGGCGACTATCGCGTCGATGCCGGGCAGGTCGCCGGAGAGCGTCAGCCGGGTGCCCCGGGCCAGCTCCATGGCGAGCTGGAGGTAGGGCATGTCGGCCCGCCAGCACGCCGCCTCGGCCTGGACCCGGGCGATCGCGGTGGCGCTGCGCTGATACTGCCCCTGCGCGGCCTGGAGGTGGGCCAGCGTGCAGCGGGCCAGCTCCCGGGCGGCCATCGGGGCGGCCGGGCGGTCGAGCACCTCCTGCGCCAGCCGTACCGCGACGTCGACGTCGAGCCGGTGCAGTCGCATGATGGCCTCGAACGCGCGTACGCGAGTCCGGTCGGCGGGGTCGCGCAGCTCCTCGCCGCGCGCGGCGATCTCCTCCACCGTGGACTCCCGGTTGAGTCCCCAGTAGCTGACCATGCCCCGGACCGTCAGCCACCGGCTGCGCCGGCGGTCGTCGTGGATCTCCCCGGCGACCTGGTCGAGCACGCTGATCGCCTCGTCCGGCCGGTCGCCGAACATCAGGATGGTGGCCAGCAGCTCGGCCGCGTCGGTGCCGCCGCCGGCCTCCAGCGCGGCGCGGGCCAGCCGGGTGGCCAGCGGCACGTCGTACCGGCCGAACGCCTGGACCGCCGCGTCGAGCAGCAGGGCGACGTCCTGCGCCGTGCCCGAGTCGAGCCGCCACACCGCGACCCGCAGCAGGTCGTCGCGGCGGCGCGTGCCGACCTGCTCCAGCAGCCCGGCGAGGGTGGCCTGGAGTCGGCGGGTGCGGCTGACCGGGCAGTGCCGGCGCATCACCTCGCCGTAGAGCGGGTGCGCCAGGCGGACGTTGAGCCGCCGGTCGTCGTGGATCAGGGTGATGAGCCCGCGCTCCTCGGCCGTCTCCACGTCCGCCGGGTCGACCGCCCGTTCCAGCAGTTGCAGGCCCAGCGGCTCGCCGAAGGCGACCAGCTCGACCACCGCCCGGACGCCGGGGGTGAGCTGCCCGATCCGGGTGTCGATCAGGTCGGTGAGGCTGGGCGCCAGCTCCAGCCGCCCGGTCCAGGTCCAGATCCCGTACGTGCGGCGCAGCTCGTCGTCGGCGGCCAGGACCAGCTCGCGCAGCAGCAGCGGGTTGCCGGCGCAGAGCTGGAAGAGCCGGTCGGAGGAGCCGGCGTCGACCGGTCCACCCAGGATGGCGGCGAGCAGACCGGTGGTCTCGCTGCGGCCGAGCGGGCCCAGTTCGACCAGTTCGACCAGGTCGTCGGTCCAGAGCGCGCGGATCGGCAGCGGGATCTGCTCGCCGTTGCGCAGCGTCCCGATGACTGTGGCGTTCTCGGAGCGGGCGACCAGGTGCACAAGCGCGGCCGAGGGTGGGTCGAGCAGGTGCGCGTCGTCGATGGCGAGGACGATGGGCCGGCCGGCGGCCTGTTCCTGCAGCACGTCGACGGCCCAGCGCAGGATTCCGGCGGGGGAGAGCCCCTGCGGCTGGGTGGCGGGCAGCACCTGGACGAGCCCGCCGAAGGGGAGCGCGGCGGTGGTGGCGCTGGCCGCGATGGACCAGATCGCGTACCGCTCGGGGGAGAGCTCGGAGACGCCCTCGCGCAGCAGCCGGCTCTTGCCGACCCCGGCGTCGCCGCTGAAGAGCAACCCGCGCCCCCCGGGTCGGCCGATCGTCGACAACAGACGGTTGAGTTCATCCCTACGGCCGACGAACTCCCACCTACTCATCGGAGCAGCATATCGACCGTGTTCCGTCCGCGTGCGGGCCGTTACGCAGTGAAGTTGAGTAATCTGGCCGTTACCCATGAGTATCGGAGGTGTTCGTTGTCGGATGGCCGACAGCCGTACTCTTCCGACAGCCCCTGCAACCAGGGAAAAGCCGCGACCGGCACCCCGGTCGCCTGACCGGGAGGCCACCTGATGACGCCGGGTCCACTCCCCTCGGTCGACGTGCCCGACCCGCGCCGTCAGGCCGGCCCGCCCGGGTGCGCCCCGCTGCCGACCCGGCTCGGGGCGGCCACGCCCGGACCGGACGATCCGATGGCCGTGGTCGTCGCCGGCCCGGCCGGCGCCGGCCGGCGCGAGGTGATCGCCGGCCTGCTCGGGATCGACTCCGCGACGCTCGCCGTGCCCGCGGGAAGCAACCTGCTGGTCCAGCACGCCGAGAAGGCGACCCGCGCCGCGTACGTCCCGGGCTACCGCCAGCCGCACGCCTACGGCGCCGACCCGATGGCGACCGGCCCGGCGCTGGCCCGGCCGCCACGCCGGGTCGAGCTGAGCCTGCCCGACCCGCTGCTGCGGCACTTCGCCGTGGTCGACACGCCGGACACCGGCACGCTCGGCGTGGCCGGCGGCCGGGTGCTGCGCGACGCCGTCGGCCGGGCCGGCGCGCTGCTCTTCGTGATCTCCGCCGACCAGGCGTTCAGCGCGGCCGAGCTGCACCTGCTCGCCGAGATGGCGCGCGCCCGGGTCGAGGTGTTCTTCGCGGTCACCCCCGGCACGACCGGCTGGACCGCGTCGGCCGACGGCCCGGCGGCGGAGGCCACCGGTCCGTCCGCCCGCCGGCTCGACCCGGTGTCGGTCTCCATCGAGGCGCACCGCGCGGCGCTGCTGGCCGCGGTGCCGGCGCTCACCCCGGCCCGGTGGTTCCCGGCCCGCCGGGCCGAGCTGCCGCACCTGCGGCGTGCGCTGGTCGGCTGGGCCGCCGACGAGGGACTGCGCCGCGGCAGCGCAAGCCCGCCGGTGCCGCCCGGCGCGCACGGCCGGGTGCCGGTGCTGGCCGGCGTCGAGCCCGGCGAGCTGGCCGACCGGATCGACAGGGGGTCACGAGCCTGCGCCCGCCGGATCCGTCAGCACCTCGCCCTGGAGTTGGCGAACATCCACCTGCGGGTGGTGCAGGAGATCGTCTTCGGGGTCGGCTGCGCCGGCCTGCCGCAGATGCTCGACCGCGAACTGGAGGCGCTGTCGCTGCTCGCCACCGCGCAGTGCGACGAGGCCGTCCGCGGTCTCGTCGACGCCGCCGCCGCCCGGGTCTTCGGCGCGCCGCTGGCAGAGGGCGTACGCGGGCGGATCGCGCACGCGGTGCGCTGTAGCCTGGCCGACCATCCGGACGGCCGGGAGCTGGACCGGGTCCTCCTGGTCACCAGCACGGCCGGGGTCGCCGCGCTGACCGGCGAAGGCGCTCTCGACGCCCTGGCCGGGCTGCCCGGCGGGCAGCGGGACGAGATGCTCCCGCCCGTGGGCGTCGCCCTCAACGGCGGCTGCTGGCAGCACTGGCGGGCGACCGACAACAACGACCCGAACGCCGCCCGGTCCTGGGCCCAGCGCGCGCTGCGCGAGGTCGAACTCGAACTGTCCCGCGAGGTGTCCCGCCGCTTCGAGGTGATCCGTCTCTCGCTGACCGGGGTGCTCGCCGATGCTGTCGACCACGGCATCCTGCTTGCCTGACCACGGCGCGGGCACACCGCGACCCGGGCTCGCGTACGCGGCCCGGGCGGGTGACGACGGCCGCCGCGGTGTTCCGGTTCATCGGTTCCCCGGATCCGGTGGCACGATGGGGGGCATGGCGGCTCCACAGGTTGCGCCGGTCGAGACGCCGGACACCGAAGAGGTGCCGGTCTCCGACCGGCCGTGGGTGACCATCGTCTGGGACGATCCGGTCAACCTGATGACGTATGTGACCTGGGTGTTCCAGAAGCTCTTCGGATACAGCCGGGAGAAGGCGGAGCGGCTCATGCTGGACGTGCACCACAAGGGCAAGGCCGTGGTGTCCACCGGTGCCCGGGAACGGATGGAGCACGACGCGGCGCAGCTGCACGCGTACGGTCTCTGGGCGACGGTGGAGAGGTCATGAGCATGTTCCGCCGCCGGGGCGACCACTACGTGGCGACGTTCGCCGTCGACGAGGTCCGGGTGCTGCGCAAGGTCGCCGCCGAGGTGGTCGGGCTGCTGACCGACGGCTTCGACCACGGTGACCCGGTGGTCGGCCGGCTCTTCCCCGACGTCTACCCGGACGACGACGCCGGCACCGCCGAGTTCCGCCGCTACACCGAGGGCGATCTGAAGACCGGGAAGATCGACCAGGCGGGCGCGATCCTCGCCGCCCTGCCCGACGGCGACTCCGGCGGCGAGGTGCGACTCGACGCGGAGGCGGCCGAGGCGTGGCTGCGTGCGCTCAACGACGCCCGGCTGGCGATGGGCGTACGCCTGGAGATCAAGGACGGCACCGACCTGGGTGAGGAGCTCGACGACGCGGTCGCCGAGGACCCCGGTTCGTCCCGGGTGTTCCAACTGTCGGTCTACGCCTACCTCGGTTATCTGCAGGAGTCCCTGCTCAACGCGCTCATCGACTGAGTGGTGACGGTTGCCACCTCGCCGCCCGGCCCGGCCAGGGGCTAGGCTGGTGGCGTGCTGAGCATCGACCGGTCGATCATCGACGCGATCGTCGCCCACGCGCGTCGGGACCACCCGGACGAGGCGTGCGGCGTGGTCGCCGGCCCCGTCGGCAGCGACACCCCGACCCGGCACATCCCGATGGACAACGCGGCCCGCTCCATGACCTTCTACGAGTTCGACTCGATGGAGCAGTTGCGGGTGTGGCGGGAGATGGACGACCGCGACGAGGAGCCGGTGGTGATCTACCACTCGCACACCGCGACCGAGGCCTACCCGTCCCGCACGGACGTCTCCTTCGCCGGCGAGCCGGGCGCGCACTACCTGCTCGTCTCGACCCGCGAGCCCGACACCGAGGAGATCCGCTCCTTCCGGATCGTCGACGGCGTGATCACCGAGGAACCGGTGAAGATCGTGGATGCCGCCGTGGACCCGAACGCCGTCCAGTCCTACATGTTCGGGCAGAGCCCGGCGACGGTCGACTACGAGTGTTCCGACCGCTGACCTTCAGCGCCGGCACCTTCCTTTTCCCGTCACCTGGCACCATCCCGAACGAGGAGCACGAGACATCATGGCCATCGAGGTTCGCATCCCCACCATCCTGCGCAGCTACACCGGCGGCGCGAAGGTCGTCGAGGGCAGCGGCGACACGCTCGCCGACCTGATCGCCGACCTGGATTCGCGGCACGGCGGCCTGAAGGCCCGCCTGGTCACCGACGCGGGCGTGCTGCACCGGTTCGTCAACGTCTACGTCAACGACGAGGACGTCCGTTTCCTGGGCGCGCTCGACGCCAAGCTCAACGACGGCGACAGCGTGACCATCCTGCCGGCCGTGGCCGGTGGCGCGTTCGGCTTCGCGGCCGCCGCGGCGATCGCCTCGCACGCGGTCTCCACGCGCGCCGCCCGCTGAGGGGGCCCGCGATGGCGCGGTACGACAGCCTGCTCGACGCGTGCGGTGGCACCCCGCTGGTCGGGTTGCCCCGCCTCTCGCCGACGGTTCCCGCCGGGGCGCCGCCGGTGCGGCTCTGGGCCAAGCTGGAGGACCGGAACCCGACCGGCAGCATCAAGGACCGCGCGGCGCTGTACATGGTGCGCGCGGCCGAGGAGGCCGGCCGGCTCCGTCCCGGTGACACGATCCTGGAGCCGACCAGCGGCAACACCGGCATCTCGCTGGCCATGGTGGCGAAGCTGCGGGGCTACCGGCTGGTCTGCGTGATGCCGGAGAACGTCTCCACCGAGCGGGTGCAGCTGCTCCGGATGTACGGCGCGGAGATCATCTTCTCGCCGGCCGCCGGTGGTTCGAACCAGGCCGTCGCGACCGCGAAGCAGATCTCCGCCGAGCACCCGGACTGGGTGATGCTCTACCAGTACGGCAACGAGGCGAACGCCCGGGCGCACTACGAGACGACCGGACCGGAGCTGCTGCAGGACCTGCCGGGCATCACCCACTTCGTGGCCGGGCTGGGCACCACCGGCACGCTCATGGGCACCGGCCGCTTCCTGCGGGAGAAGGTCGACGGGATCCAGATCGTGGCGGCCGAGCCGCGGTACGGCGAGCTGGTCTACGGTCTGCGCAACATCGACGAGGGCTACGTGCCCGAGCTGTACGACGCGGGTGTGCTGTCTCGCCGTTTCTCCGTGGGCACCCGGGACGCCGTGCTGCGGACCCGGCAGCTCGTCGAGGTGGAGGGCATCTTCGCCGGGTTCTCCACCGGCGCCATCCTGCACGCCGCGCTCGCGGTGGCGCACGAGGCGGTCCGCGACGGCCGCCGCGCCGACGTGGCGTTCGTGGTCTGCGACGGCGGCTGGAAATACCTGTCGACCGGCGCGTACGGCGGCACGCTCGCCGACGCCGAGGAGTCGCTGGAGGGGCAGCTCTGGGCCTGACGGTCCGGCGACGGTCCGGCCGGTGGTGTCCCCGCCGGCCGGACCGCCGCACCTGCCCGGAGCGGACGTGTATGGGTGTCACGTTGATGACAACTTCCGGCAGATGATTCTTGCCCGACCGGGGCGGCGCGTAGGCTGCGCAGCGTGGCGAGCGCGTCGGTAGAGATCATCGGCGGCGTCGCCGCCGGCGCATCGACTACTCATGGTGAGATCGAGGCCACCGGATGAGACTGACCGTCCTCGGCTGCGCGGGCAGCTTCCCGGGCCCCGAATCGCCCTGCTCGGCCTATCTCATGGAAGCCGAGGGCTTCCGGCTCCTGATCGACTTCGGCGTGGGTTCGCTCTCCACGCTCCAGCGCTACGTCGGGCTGCACGCCCCCGACGCGGTCCTCCTCACCCACCTGCACTGCGACCACATGTTCGACGCGGTGTCCTACGTGGTGGTGCGCCGGTACGCGCCGGACGGTCCGTACCCGCCCCTGCCGATGTACGCCCCCTCCGGCGCGCCCGACCGGCTCGCCGCCGCGTACGGGCAGGAGGAGGGCTCGGTGGAGGACGTCTACCAGTTCTACGGTCTCCAGCCGGGCACGTTCCCGATCGGCCCGTTCAGCGTCACCGTCGACCGGATGAACCACCCGGTCGAGACGTACGGGGTGCGGCTGGAGCACGGCGGGCGGGTGTTCTGCTACTCCGCCGACACCGCGCCCTGCGAGGCGTTGCTGCGCCTGGCCCAGGACGCCGACGTGTTCCTCTGCGAGGCGAGCTACATGGACGGCGTGGAGAACCCGCCGGATCTGCACCTGACCGGCCGGGAGGCGGGCGAGGCGGCCACCAAGGCGGGCGTGGGGCGGCTGCTGCTCACCCATCTCGTACCGGCCTGGGGCAGCGAGTCGCAGACGGTGGAGGCGGCGGCCGGGGCGTACGCCGGGCCGCTGGACGTGGTGCGGCCCGGCGCCTGCTACGACGTGTGACCCCGGCGGCGGCCGGGCCGTGTCGGCGGACACCCGCGGACGATCCGATCACCGCACCGCATAGGGTGCAGGCATGGCGCGACCTGACGGGCGGGAGCCCGACCAACTCCGACCGGTGACCCTGACCCGGGGCTGGAGCACCCACCCGGAGGGTTCGGTGCTCGTCGAGTTCGGCGCGACCCGGGTGCTCTGCACGGCGAGCGTCACCGAGGGCGTGCCGCGCTGGCGCAAGGGTTCCGGGCTGGGCTGGGTGACAGCCGAGTACGCGATGCTGCCCCGGGCCACCAACACGCGCTCGGACCGGGAGAGCGTGCGCGGCAAGGTCGGCGGGCGTACCCATGAGATCTCCCGTCTGATCGGCCGCAGCCTGCGTGCCTGCGTGGACCTCAAGGCGCTCGGCGAGAACTCGATCGTGCTCGACTGCGACGTGCTCCAGGCCGACGGCGGCACCCGGACCGCGGCGATCACCGGCGCGTACGTCGCGCTGCACGACGCGGTGACCTGGCTGGCCGAGCGCAAGGCGCTGGCCGGCAAGGTGGAGAAGGTGATGCACCGTTCGGTGGCGGCGGTGAGCGTCGGGGTGATCGGCGGCGAGCCGATGCTCGACCTCTGCTACGCCGAGGACGTCACCGCCGAGGTCGACATGAACGTGGTGTGCACCGGCGCCGGCGACTTCGTCGAGGTGCAGGGCACCGGCGAGGCGGGTGTCTTCGCCCGCGATCAGCTCGACGCGCTGCTCGACCTGGGCGTGGCGGGCTGCCTGGAACTGGCCGACGCGCAGCGGAAGGCGCTCTCGTCATGAACAAGGTCCTGCTGGCCACCCGGAACCGGAAGAAGCTCGTCGAGCTGCAGCGGATCCTGGACGGCGCGCTCGGCGCGCACCGGATCGCGCTGCTCGGCCTCGACGACGTCGAGGAGTACCCGGAGCTGCCGGAGACCGGCCTCACGTTCGGCGAGAACGCGCTGATCAAGGCGCGGGAGGGCTGCCGGCGTACCGGCCTGCCGACGATCGCCGACGACTCGGGGCTGGCGGTGGACGCGCTCAACGGCATGCCGGGCGTGTTCAGCGCCCGCTGGTCCGGCCGGCACGGCGACGACCACGCCAACCTCCAGCTCGTGCTGGACCAGGTCGGCGACGTGCCGGACGAGCACCGGGGCGCGGCGTTCGTCTGCACCGTCGCGCTGGTGCTGCCGGGCGGCAAGGAGCACCTGGTCGACGGCCGCCAGTCCGGCCGGCTGCTGCGCGCGCCGCGTGGCGAGGGCGGCTTCGGCTACGACCCGATCTTCCTGGGCGACGGGCAGGAGCGCACCAACGCGGAGCTGACGCCCGAGGAGAAGGACGCGGTCAGCCACCGCGGCAAGGCGCTGCGGGAGCTGGCCAAGCTGGTCGCGAAGGTGCTCCCGCCCGCCACCTGAGATCAGCCCAGCGGGCCGATCTCCCGTTCGATCGCCGCGCGCAGCTCCGGGCCGCGTACCACGTCGCGCGCCGCCTCCATCAGCGGCGCGAGGAACACGTCCGGTCCCGGCTCGCCGATCGTGCGGCCGAGCACGTCGAGCGCCGCCCGCCCGGCCGGTGACGGCGTCAGCGGGGCGCGGAGCTGGAGCCCGCGTACGGCCGCCAGCAGCTCCACCGCGAGCAGGCTGGTCAGGTTGTCCAGCACGGTGCGCAGCTTCTTGGTGGCCGCCCAGCCCATCGAGACGTGGTCCTCCTGCATGCCGCTGGTGGGCAGCGAGTCGACCGAGGCGGGCGCGGCGAGCCGGCGGTTCTCCGCCACGATCCCGGCGGCGGTGTACTGGGCGATCATCAGCCCGGAGTTCACCCCGGCGTCGGGGGACAGGAACGCGGGCAGCTCCCGGGAGCGGGTGACGTCCAGCAGCCGGTCCACCCGGCGTTCGGCGATCGCGCCCACCTCGGCGGCGGCGATGGCCAGGTAGTCGGCGGCGAAGCCGAGCGGCGCGCCGTGGAAGTTGCCGGTCGACTCGACCCGCCCGTCCGGCAGCACCACCGGGTTGTCCACCACGGACAGCAGTTCCCGGCCCGCGACCACCTCGACGAAGTCGAGCGTGTCCCGGGCCGCGCCGGCGACCTGCGGGGCGCAGCGCATGGAGTACGCGTCCTGCACCGCGTGCGCCAGGTCGTCGCGGTGCGAGTCCATCACCGCCGAGCCCTGCAGCAGCCGGTGGATGTTCGCCGCCGAGGCGGCCTGGCCGGGATGCGGGCGGATCGCGTGCAGCTCGGGCAGGAAGGGCCGCTCCGAGCCGAGCATCGCCTCGATGGCGAGCGCCGCTGTCACGTCCGCCATGGCGAACAGGTGCCGGGCGTCGGAGACGGCCAGCAGCAGCATGCCGAGCATGCCGTCGGTGCCGTTGATCAGCGCCAGCCCCTCCTTGGCGGCCAGCGACACCGGCTTCAGCCCGACCTGGTGCAGCGCGTCGGCGGCCGGGACGCGCTCCCCGGACGGGCCGAGCACCCAGCCCTCACCGAGCAGCACCAGCGCGCAGTGCGCCAGCGGCGCCAGGTCGCCGGACGCGCCGAGCGAGCCGTGCTCCGGCACCCACGGGGTGACGTCGTGGTTGAGCAGGTCCACGAGCGCCTCGGCGACCAACGGGCGTACCCCGGAGCGGCCGAGCGCCAGCGAGCGGACCCGCAGCAGCATCATGGCGCGTACCACCTCGCGCGGCATCGGCGCGCCCACCCCGGCGGCGTGCGAGCGGATCAGCGCGTGCTGCAGCTCGGCCCGGCGCTCCGGTGCGACGAACGTGTTGGCGAGCGCGCCGAACCCGGTGGAGACGCCGTACACCGGCCGCCCGGCCGCCTCGATCCGGTCCACGATGGACCGGGAGGTGGCCATCGCCTCGGTGGCGGCCGGGTCGAGCACGACCTTGGCGGTGCCGCGGGCCACCGCGAGCACGTCGGCGGGGGTGACCCCGGTGGACAGGATGGTCACTGTGGTCATCGCGGCACTCCGTTGTGCAGAACCTGGCGGATCAGTGGCACCCCCGGCCGGTAGGCCAGGTGCAGGTGGGACGGGGCGTCGAGGATGATCAGGTCGGCCCGCGCCCCGGGGGTCAGCCGCCCCACGTCGGTGCGGCGCAGCGCCGCCGCCCCGCCGGCGGTAGCGGCCCACACCGCCTCCGCCGGGGTCATCCGCATCTCGCGTACGGCGAGCGCGACGCAGAACGGCATCGACGACGTGTACGACGAACCGGGGTTGCAGTCGGTGGCGAGCGCGACCGTCACGCCCGCGTCGAGCAGCCGCCGGGCGTCCGGGTACGGCGACCGGGTGGAGAACTCGGCGCCCGGCAGCAGCGTGGCGACCGTCTCCGAGCCGGCCAGCGCGTCGACGTCGGCGTCGGTCAGGTGGGTGCAGTGGTCGACGCTGGCCGCGCCCAGCTCAACGCCGAGCCGTACGCCCGGCCCGGGGCCGAGCTGGTTGGCGTGCAGCCGTACGCCCAGACCGGCGGCCTGCCCGCAGGCGAGGATCGCCCGCGCGTGGTCGGCGTCGAACGCGCCCCGCTCGCAGAACACGTCGATCCAGCGGGCGTACGGCGCGGCGGCGGCGAGCATCGGCCCGCAGACCATGCCCACGTAGTCGTCCGGGCGGTCGGCGTACTCGGCGGGGACCACGTGCGCGCCGAGGAACGTGGTGTCCTCGGTGAACTCGGCGGCGATGCGCAGCGAGCGGGCCTCGTCGGCGACGGTGAGGCCGTACCCGCTCTTGATCTCGACGGTGGTGGTGCCCTGCCGCAGCATCTCCGCGCGTAGCCGGCCCACAGTGGCGCGCAGGTCGCCGTCGGAGGCCGCGCGGGTGGCGCCGACTGTGGTGCGGATGCCGCCGCCGGTGTAGGGCTCGCCGGCCATCCGGGCGGCGAACTCGGCGGCCCGGTCCCCGGCGAAGACCAGGTGGGCGTGGCTGTCCACGAAGCCGGGCAGTACCGCCGCGCCACCGGCGTCGATCCGCCGGTCGGCGGCGGGCGCGTAGCGGGCCGACCCGATCCAGGCCACCTGGCCGTCCTCGACCAGTAGCGCGGCGTCGCGCCTGATGCCCAGCGGGTCGCCGTCGCGGCCGTCGTTCGTGACCAGCTCGCCGATGTGGTCGACGAGCAGGCTGCCGCGCGTCACGAGTCCTCCTTCGCGGTCACCGCCGCGATCGCGTCCCGCAGCTCGGTGGGCACGTCCACGGTCAGGTGCCGGCCGCCGTCCACCACCGGCCTCCCGTCCACGATCACGCTCGTCACGTCGGCGGCGGTGGCGGCGAAGAACGCGCCGGCCGGCGGCACCCCGGCGGTGCGGGCGCTGTCCAGCCGTACCGTGACCAGGTCGGCCCGCTGCCCGACGGCGAACCGGCCGGCGTCGCCCCAGCCCAGCGCGGCGTGCCCGCCGAAGGTGGCGGCGCCGAGCAGCTCGGCCGGCGTGAAGTGCCCCCGCCGGCGGGTACGCAGCCGCTCGTCCATCTCCAGCGCGCGGGCCTCCTCGAACAGGTCCACCACCGCGTGACTGTCGCTGCCCAGGCTCAGCGGGCTGCCCGCGTCGGCCATCCGCCGCACCGGGCCGACCCCGTCGGCCAGGTCGCGCTCGGTGGTGGGGCAGACGCAGACCCGGGTACGGCTGTCGCCGAGCAGCGCCACGTCGGCGGCGGTCGGGTGGGTGGCGTGCACCGCTGTGGTGTGCGGGCCGAGCACGCCGTGGTCGGCCAGCAGCCGCGTCGGGGTGCAGCCGTGCACGGCCCGGCAGGCGTCGTTCTCGGCCGGCTGCTCGGACAGGTGCACGTGCAGCGGCAGCCCGTTGCGGTCGGCCCAGCCGGCCACGGTGGCGAGCTGCTCGGCCGGGACCGCGCGCACCGAGTGGATGGCCGCGCCGAGCCGGACGTGGTCGTCGGCCGGCCCGAACGCGTCCACCCGCGCCGCCCAGCGCAGCGCGTCGCCGTCACCGAACCGGCGTTGCGGCCCGGTCAGCGGCGCGCCGTCCACGCCCCCGGCCAGGTACGCGGTGTCCAGCAGCGTGAGCCGGATCCCGGCGTGCGCGGCGGCCTCCACGAGCGCGGCGGACATGGCGTTCGGGTCGTCGTACGGGGTGCCGCCGGGACCGTGGTGCAGGTAGTGGAACTCGCCCACGCAGGTGATCCCGGCCAGCGCCATCTCCGCGTACACGGCGCGGGCCAGCGCCAGGTAGGTGTCCGGGTCGAGCCGGGTCGCCACCGCGTACATCAGGCTGCGCCAGGACCAGAAGTCGCCGCGCCCGTCGTGGGTGCGCCCGCGCAGCGCCCGGTGGAAGGCGTGCGAGTGGGCGTTGGCGAGTCCGGGCACCGTCAGGCCGGGCAGCCGGACCGCGTCGCCGAGCACCTCCACCCCGGCCGTCGGCGGACGGTCGACGGTCAGCGGGGTGACAGCGGTGAGCCGCCCGTCGGTCGCCTCGATCAGCACGTCCCGGGTGGGCTCGGCGCGGTCGGGCAGCCAGGCGTACTCGGCCAGCCAGCGGGTCAGCGGCATGCCAGCTCCTCCAGGACCCGGGCCAGGGCGGTCACCCCGGCGGCGCAGTCGGCGTCGGTGGCCGCCTCGGCGGGGGAGTGCGACACCCCGGTCGGGTTGCGCACGAACAGCATCGCGGTGGGCAGGTGCGCCGCCAGCACCCCCGCGTCGTGCCCGGCGCCGGTGGGCAGCACCGGCGCGCCGAGTAGCGTGGCCAGCCGGTCGGCCAGCCCGCCGTCGAACGTGACGAGCGGGGTCGCCGACTCCTGGGTGCAGGTCAGCGCGGTCCCGTCGCGGCCGGCCCGGTCGGTGGCCTTGGCGCGTACCGCCTCGACCAGACCGTACAGCGTCTCCGCCTCGGCCGCCCGCGCGTCCAGCCAGCCGGTGACCCGGGACGGAATCGCGTTCGTCGCGTTCGGCTCGACCGACACCCGCCCCACAGTGGCGTGCGCGTCGCGCAGCCGGGCCTCCTTGTTCGCCGCCAGCACGGTGAACGCGTAGGTGAGCATCGGGTCGCGGCGGTCGGCCATCCGGGTCGTACCCGCGTGGTTGCCCTCGCCGGTGAAGTCGAACCGCCACCGGCCGTGCGGCCAGATCGCTGACGCGACAGCGACCGGCGCGTCCTGGTCGACCAGCGCGCGGCCCTGCTCGACGTGCAGCTCCACGAAGGCCGCGAAGCGGCCGAGCAGCGCCGGGTCGGCGCCCGCCGGCCGCTCGCCCAGCGCCTGGGCGAAGGTCGTCCCGGCCTGGTCGCGCAGCCCGGCCGCGCGGTCGACGTCGATCTCGCCGGTGAGCAGCCTCGACCCCAGGCAGGGTACGCCGAACCGCGCGCCCTCCTCCTCCACGAACGCGGCCACCACCACCGGCCGTTCCGGGGTGATGCCCGCGGCCCGCAGCTCGTCCACGGCGAGGAACGCGCTGACGATGCCGAGCGGACCGTCGTACGCGCCGCCGTGCGGCACCGAGTCGAAGTGGCTGCCGGTGAGCACCGCGTCGCCGGCCTCCGGGTCGCCCCACCAGGCGAACAGGTTGCCGTTGCCGTCCTGCTGAACCGGCATCCCGCGGGCGTCGGCCTGGTTGTGGAACCACTCCCGCAGCCGCAGCTCCGGTTCGGTCAGCGCGTAGCGCAGGTAGCCGCCGCTGCCCTCGTCGCGCCCGATCGGCGCGATCTCGTCCCACAGCTCCCGGAACCGGTTAGGAAGGGACCCTTCCCATGCAGAATGCGTTAACAAGGGGCCCTTCCTTACTCGGCCATCGGGATGCGGACGCCGGTGCGCTCGGCCACCGCGCGGGCGTCGTCGTAGCCGGCGTCGACGTGCCGGATGACGCCCATCGCCGGGTCGTTCGTCAGCACCCGCTCGATCTTCTGCCCCGCGAGGGCGCTGCCGTCGGCCACGCAGACCTGCCCGGCGTGGATGGACCGGCCGATGCCGACGCCGCCGCCGTGGTGGATCGACACCCAGGACGCGCCGCTGGCGGTGTTCACGAGCGCGTTCAGCAGCGGCCAGTCGGCGATCGCGTCGGAGCCGTCGGCCATCGCCTCGGTCTCCCGGTAAGGGCTGGCCACGCTGCCGCAGTCCAGGTGGTCCCGGCCGATCACCACCGGCGCGCTCAGCTCGCCGGACGCGACCATCTCGTTGAACCGCACCCCGGCCCGGTCCCGCTCGCCGTAGCCGAGCCAGCAGATCCGCGCCGGCAGACCCTGGAACGCGACCCGCTCGCCGGCCATCCGGATCCACCGGGCGAGGGACTCGTTCTCCGGGAACAGGTCGAGGATCGCCCGGTCGGTGGCGGCGATGTCCTTCGGGTCGCCGGAGAGCGCGGCCCAGCGGAACGGGCCCTTGCCCTCGCAGAACAACGGCCTGATGTACGCGGGCACGAACCCGGGGAAGTCGAACGCCCGCTCGTATCCGCCGAGCTTGGCCTCGCCCCGGATCGAGTTGCCGTAGTCGAAGACCTCCGCGCCCGCGTCCAGGAAGCCGACCATCGCCTCCACGTGCTTCGCCATCGACGCGCGGGCCCGGTCGGTGAACTCGGCCGGCTTGGCCGCCGCGTAGTCCCGCGCGTCGCCCGGGTCCACGCCCTCCGGCACGTACGACAGCGGGTCGTGCGCGCTGGTCTGGTCGGTCACGATGTCGATGGCTACGCCCCGGCGCAGCAGCTCGGGGAAGACGGCGGCGGCGTTGCCGACCACGCCGACGCTGAGCGCCCGCCGGTCCCGCCTGGCCGCGAGCGCCCGCTCGATGGCGTCGTCCAGCGAGTCGGCCACCTCATCGAGGTAGCGGTCGTGCACCCGGCGGTCCAGCCGCGACCGGTCCACGTCCACGATCAGGCAGACGCCGCCGTTCATGGTGACGGCGAGCGGCTGCGCCCCGCCCATCCCGCCGCAGCCGGCGGTGAGCGTCAGCGTGCCGGCGAGCGTGCCCCCGAAGCGCTTGGCGGCGACGGCGGCGAACGTCTCGTACGTGCCCTGGAGGATGCCCTGGGTGCCGATGTAGATCCACGAACCGGCGGTCATCTGCCCGTACATGGTCAGGCCCAGCGACTCCAGGCGGCGGAACTCCGGCCAGGTGGCCCAGTCGCCGACCAGGTTGGAGTTGGCCAGCAGCACGCGCGGCGCCCACTCGTGGGTCCGCATCACACCGACCGGCCGGCCGGACTGCACCAGCATCGTCTCGTCTTCGCGCAGCTCGGTGAGCGTGCGCACGAGCGCGTGGTACGACGGCCAGTCCCGGGCCGCCTTGCCGGTGCCGCCGTAGACCACCAGGTCGTCGGGGCGCTCGGCCACCTCCGGGTCGAGATTGTTCATCAGCATCCGCAGGGCGGCCTCCTGCGGCCACCCCTTCGCGGTGCGGGTGACGCCGCGGGCGGCGCGGACGGGCTGGTGCATCTCGTACTCCTCTCAGCCGAGGAACAACTGGCGGCGGGCGGCGGACGACTCGAACGCCTCGAGCCGGTCCTGGGTCTCGGCCGGTGCGGCGTCGCAGATCGCCTGGAGCACCACCATGGCCAGGGTCATCGGTGCGGTGTGCAGGTCGAAGACGAGGTCGGCGCCGACGGCGGCGGGCAGCACCACCTGGGCGTGCTCGGTGGCCGGGCTCACCGGCGAGTCGGTGATCGCCACGACGGTCAGGCCGGCGTCCCGGGCCTCGCGCAGCGCCTCCAGGGTCTCCCGGGGGTAGCGGGGCAGCACGAACGCGAGCATCGCCGTCGCGCCGGCCGCCACCGCCTGGTCCAGGCGGTCCACGAGCATGCTGCCGCCGTCGTCGAACACCCGTACGTCCGGGTGCACCTTCGCCGCGAAGTAGGCGAAGTAGGCGGCCAGCGGCGCGGCGGCCCGCAGCCCGAGCACCGGCAGCGGGCGGCTGGCGGCGAGCAGGCGGCCCACCTCGGCGACCCGGTCGGCGTCGGCGAGCTGCGCGGCGAGCCGGTCGAGGTTGTCCCGTTCGGCGTGCACCGCCCGTTGCAGGGCGTTCCCGGCGCGGTCCTGGTCGGCGGCGTCGCGCGCGCCCAGCTCGCGCAGGCGGCGGCGCAGCGCGGGGTAGCCGTCGTGGCCGAGCGCCATGGCGAACCGGGTCACCGACGGCTGGCTGACGCCTGCGAGCTCGGCCACCTCGGCGGCGGACAGGTACGCCGCCGCGCCCGCGTGCCGCACCAGGCAGTGCGCGATGCGGCGCTGCGTCGGGGTGAGCCGTACGCCGTGGAAGAGGTCGAGCAGGCGGTCAGGGGAGGCCGCACCGCTTTCATTCACGAGCCGACTCTATGCATGAAAACTTTCAGAGCGCAAGCGTCGCGCGACCGCAGGGAGGTCCGATGAGCGTGCTCTCTGTACTATCCGCACGGCGGGTGAACAGAGGAGTGGGGCATGCAGCCGGAGGGGCCGTACAGGTTCACCGAGACGTTGGGCGAGTGCCAGGTCGGCCGGGCGTGGGCGGCTCTCGACGGGCAGGACCGCCCGGTCACCGTCGCCGTCCTCGAAGGCGCCGCCGCCGGTGACCAGCGCTGGCGGGAGGCGTTCGCCAACGCGGCGAACGTGCTGGCCCAGACCCCCGGCGGCCACCGGTACGTCAACGCCGACTTCGCCGCCGCCGAGCCCTGGATCGCGTACCCGTCCGAAGAGGAAGGTGCGGCCGAGCGGCTGTTCCGCAGCCTCGGCATGGACTACCAGCGCACCCCGACGGCCGAGATGCTCCCACCGCCCCCGGCCGCCGCCCCGGTCTCCCCGCCGTCCCAGTTGCCGTGGGTTCCGCAGCCCTGGGCGATGGCGGCCCAGCCGATCTCCGGCGCGCCGATGTCCCCGGCCGCCGTCTCCGCGACCTCCGGGGTCCCCGCGCAGTCCGCCGTCTCCGCGCCACCCGCCGTCGGCTCGGCGCCGGTGGCCACCGACCCGCTGGACCCGTCCGGCGGACGCCGGATCGCCCCGGTGCAGCCGGCGCCGAAGCGGCGCGACTGGATCTCGATCGTCGGCGCCCTGGTGCTCACCCTGGTCGCCGGCACCGCCGGGTTCTTCCTGGGCGCAGGACGCGAGAAGGAGGCCGCGACGCCCACGCCGTCGGCCAGCCCGTCGCTGCCGCCCTACGAGGCCACGCAGCTCGCCATCAACAAGGCCAAGTTCGAGGGTGAGCTGGCCCCGCTGGTCGAGCCCTGGCTGACCCGGATCGGCGGCTGCACCGTCTACGACCAGCCGGGCGCCCCGAAGCTGCCGGCGGACGAGAAGGGGCACGTGTTCTGCCACTACGGCGGCGCGTGGCTGCACTTCACGCTCTACCCGGGACAAAAGCAGAAGGACACCGCGCGGGCGTACCGCCAGCAGCTCAACCTGGCCGGCGGCTCGCTGGCGCCGGGGCTGCGCGAGGCGAGCACCACGAAGGGCGGGGTGACCGGCAAGCCCGGCAGCTACGTCGAGTACGCCTTCGAGGGCGAGGACGGCCGGGCGATCTGCGGCGTCTGGTGGGACCCCGACGACATGCAGGGGGCCTTCTACATCGAGACGCTCTGCAAGGACGGTGTGGACGGCGACTGGGACGCCCTGCGCGACCTGTGGCAGCGCGGCAGCTGACCGCCGCGCCGCGTCATGCGGCGCTGATCCGCGCGACCGGCTCGACCCCGCCGGTGACCTGCTCGACGCGGTAGGCGGCGAGCGCCTGCCGCCAGGCGTCCACCTCGTCGCCGACGACGTGCGAGCGGATCAGCCAGACGCGCGCCCCGTCGCCGCGTTCGGCCGCCAGCTCGACCGCGTGCCGGAGACCGGCCTGCACGGCAGTCGTGTCGTGGCCGGGCACCACCACGACGTCGGGCCGGTCGGGCATGTCGACCCACCAGCCCACCGTGTTGCCGTGCGGCACCACCAGTCTCAGCCGCTCGTGCCGGGAGTAGAACGCGAACCCGTACCAGGCCGCGTTGTTCATGACCACGACGTCGTTCGGGAGCCGGTGCCGGGCCACGTACTCGGTCGCCGAACGCACGTCGGTGACGGCGATCGCCGTGTAGTAGAGCCCCGGCTCGTTCCCGTCGAACCGGTACCAGTGGCTGTTGCCGGCCGCGTACCCCCCGAGCACTACCGCGCAGACGGCCGCGGTCAGGACGGCGGGCCGCACCCGGGGGAGCCGGCGGCAGGCCAGGTCGGCCGCGCGGCTCGCCGACCCGGCGACCCCGAGCCCGGCCACCGCGGCGGCGGTGACGAGCAGGAAGTGCGAGGTACGCAGTTCCAGCAGCGGATAGACCTTCGCGACGCCGACGATCGTCGCCACCACGGGCAGGAGCATCACGGCGACCGCGGCGGCGGGCCGGCCGTGCCGGCGGAGCGTCAGCGTGCCGGCCACGAGCAGGGCGACCACCACCAGCCCGGGCGCGCCGACCACCGGCATCAACGTGTCGACCTGCCGCGCCAGGTAGCCGGGCAGCTCGGTCACCCCGGGGAAGTTGCCGGCCCAGAACTGCTGCATCGGTACGTTGCGGCCCTGCATCGAGATGCCGAAGTAGACGCCGGTGAGGACCAGCCCGGCGTTGAGCCCGGCCACCGCCACCTCGACCAGGCGTAGCCACTGCCGCCGGACCGTGGTGACCAGCAGCAGCCCGCCGAACGCGCACGGCGCCACGATCGCGGTGACGTGGCTGACCAGCATGCCCGCGGCGACGGCGGCGGTCAGCACGTTGAGCCGCCGCCGCGACCACCGTTGCTCGACCCAGGCGACCAGGGCGAGCACGCCCACGGCCACGGCGGCGTCGGCGGTGTACTGCTTGAGGTCGTGGCGCACCTGCTGGGCGGGGAGCAGCAGGACCGCCGCCGCGCAGGCCGCGCCGGCCACCACGCCCCGGCCGGGCGTCGACCACCGCAGCGACCTGCCGAGCCCGTACGCCGCCACGACCGCGAGCCCCTGGAACGCCAGCGTGACCAGCCGCAGGTCGTCCGGGTCGGGCACCAGCCGCAGCAGGAAGCTCCAGCCGAGCGGGCTGGACGATGTGGTGACCGGCAGGTCGCCCAGCGGGAACCGGACGGACAGCGCGACCCACGCCTCGTCGAGCCAGTACGGCGCGCCGAGCATGGTCTTGACGTCGTGCAGGATCGGCAGCAGGCACAGCAGCGCGAGGACGGCGGTGCTGTCCCACAGGATCGGGCGGGGCCCCGGCGGTCGGCCCGCCGCCGCGCCGGTTCTGTCCACATCGGCTGGTTCCACCCGTGTCACCACGTAGATCCCTATCCCCGCCTGCCGACCGGCCGTCACCCTAACCCACCACTCAGGTGCGTCGACAGGCCCGGAACTGCGGGTCCGCGTCCCCGTCCCCGGGGCTGGTGCCGATCGGCCACTGCTGATCCGTACGATCGTGCGGTGCGCGTGTTGGCTGACCGGATCAGGGGCGTGGAGCGCAGGGTCCGCTACCTCGGCCTCGGCCTCGTCGTTCTGGCGGCCGGGTTCCTGCTGACGGGCAGGTGGCAGCTCGCGCTCGGGGTCGCCGTCGGCGCCCTGCTCGGCTGGGTGCTGACGGACCCGGTCCGGATCACCTGGGCGGTCTTCGTCATCGCGTTCGCCGTCCCGGTGACCATCGACGTCGGCTATCCGACGAATCCCTCGTACGCGCTGCTGCTGGTCCTGTTCCTCCTCGCCGCCTGGGGGCGGGTGCTGCGCGCCGAACGCGACGGGTGGCCGCCGAAGGCGCTCGCGGCGGCGCTCCTGCTCCCGGCGTGCGCGGTGCTCGCGGGGCTCGTCCACTGGCACGGGGTGAAGCCGATCGCGGTCGGCGTCGCGCCCCTGCTGTGCTTCGGCGTGCTGGCCTGGCACCTCGCCGAGGAGGCACGGCACGACCGGCGGACCGTCCGGCGGATCGCGGAGGCGCTCACCTGGTTCAGCGTCGCCGTGGCCGTGTTCGCCAAGTACCAGACCGCTTCCCGGAGCTGGCCGATCTTCGACCAGTTCGCTTACGACTGGACCTACACCTCGGCGTTCGACGCGACCCGGGCGGTGGGCCTGTCCGGGCACCCCATCATCTACGGCACGTTCGCCATGGCCATGGTGCTCGTCGCGCTGACGCTCCGGGGCCGGTTCTGGTACGTGCCGGTCACCGCCAACCTCGTCGGCCTGGTGCTCTCCGGCACCCGCAGCGCCTGGGTGGGCACGGTTCTCGCGCTCGGGGTCTGGCTGTTCCTCCAGTGGCGGAAGGTCAGCTGGCGCGGCCTGGGCGCCACTGCCGCCGTCGCCGCGGTCACCTTCACGCTCGTGGCGGTCAACCCGCCGGCCCTGCGGCCCGACACCACCACCGCCGCACCCACGCCGAGCCCGGCCGCTCCGGCAGCGAGTTCGGCGGCGCCGGCCCCCGAATCGCCCGCTGCCACGCTGAGCCCGGCCACGCTGAGCCCGGCCGCGCCGAGTCCGGCCGCGCCGAGTCCGGCCGCTCCGGCGCCTCCGGCGGCGAGTTCCCTGCCGCCGGAGCCCGTCGCGCCGACCCCGGCCGCGCCCACCGCCAGCGCCGTGGACTCCGTCGACGTGGCGGGATCACGGATCTCCGACCCGGCCAGCGCCGACGCCCGCTTCACGCGCATGAGCGTCGTCTGGGACGGCATCACCCGCGACTGGTCCACAGTCGTCTTCGGCAACGGGCCGGAGGCAAACGTGCGGTTCCTGGAGAACGTCGGCATCGGCGACGGCCAGGCCCAGGTCTTCGACAACACCTACCTGACGTTCTGGTACAACTTCGGCCTGATCGGACTGGCCTGCCTGCTGGCGCTCCTGGTGCTGCTCTACCGGCACCTCCGGTCGCTGCCGGCCCGCCTCCTGCTGGTCGGGTTCGCGGCCCAGATCTTCTTCTTCGACGTGTGGCTGTGGCTGGGCGCCGTGGCCGTGCTGCTCCTGGCGGTCGCGCTGGGCGCCGCCGACAACCCCTCCCTGTCGGCGCGGGCGCTACCGGTGCCCCGTCGCCGGCAACCTGGCGCGCAAGCCGCCGCCCCGGCCGCCGCCGGCCCCCGTCAGCCAGCGGCCGGCGCGGCGGCCGGATCCGGCTCGGCGCCCGCCGCGCGCCCGGGCAGCGCAGGCGCGTCGGGACCGTCCTGACCCGGCCGATCCGGCGGCTCGCGCAGCGCGGGCGGCGTCCAGTCCTTTCCCCGCAGCGCCGGCTTCTCCACCAGATGCCAGGAGAGCATCGCCAGCCCGAGGCTGAGCACGGCGCTGACCAGGAAGAACCCGGCCACGCCGAGAGCCGGCAGGCCGAACTTGGCGAGCACCTGCTGCACCACGAACGAGTAGATGTAGACCCCGTACGAGTAGTCGTTGTCGCGGCCGACGCGGTGCAGCACGCGCGGCAGCCGTACGGCGAGCCAGAGGACGGCGTACGCGTAGGCGAGCAGCGCCGGTGCGAAGAACGCCCCGTCGACGGCGTACACCCCCGGGCCGACGAAGTCGCCCCGCACGGCGAGCCAGCCGACCGTCCCGAGCGCGAGCACGCCGAGCACGTCGTTCATCGGCAGCCGGTCGCGGTACAGCTCGGCGGCCCCGCCGGCCAGGAACATGAACCCGAACCAGAGCAGGTAGGTCTTCTGCAGCGCGCCGAGCATCGGCAGCGGACCGACCGCCCCGCTGGTCCAGAGCGCCGCACCGGGCTGGAGGTGGTTCCAGCAGAGGACGCCGAACACCGCGACCACGGCGAGCAGCGTGACCCAGCGGAGCTGCCGGCGCAGCACGGTCAGCGCGGCCAGGACGGCCACCGCCAGATAGCAGTAGATCTCGTAGGCGAGCGTCCACAACGACCCGTTGACGGTGTTCCCGCCCTGCCAGTGCCAGTACGGCGTGTCACCGCGCAGCAGGTCGGCGATGCCGAACTGCCGCAGCCCGCCCCACCAGTTCAGCCGCAGGTAGTCGAGCACGCCGCCCGGGCTGCGCCACAGCCCGTCGAGCGTGCCGTGCCGGTCGAGGTACAGCAGGGGCGCCACGACCAGGCCGGTGAACAGCAGGCAGACCCACAGCCCGGGCCAGATCCGCAGCGCCCGGTGCCGCAGGAAGCGGGGCACCGAGTTGCGTCGCGCCGAGCCGACGACGAGGAAACCGGAGATCGTGAAGAAGCCCGCCACCGCCAGGGCGCCCAGGTCGACCCGGTGCAGCAGCGGACGCCCGAACCCGAGGGCGGCGGTGTGGGACAGCACGACGGCCAGCGCGAAGACGAGCCGCAGCGCGCCGAAACCGTTGGCCCGCCCGTGGTACGCGCTCGCCAGCGGCTGCGACACGAGCGCACGCCGGACGGCGGCCTTCAGGAGAGGAGACACGCGGACCGTCCCGGCTCAGCCGGCCACCGGCGGGCGGGGCGCGGGCACCCGTGAACCGATCAGCCCGGCCGCCCGGTGGTGCCGGCGGGCAGCGGGCGGCAGGCCGACCAGGAACTCGGGGAACATGCCGAAGAAGATCCGGGCGCTGCGCAACTCCAGCGTGTGCGCCGGTGACCACCGCACCGAGTTCGTCGCCCGCGCCCAGTGGTGGGTCCACCGCACGTCACCGAGCAGGGCGACCGGGAAACCGCGCTGCCACGCCCGCAGGCCCAGCTCGTGGTCCTCGTAGTAGAGGAAGAAACGCTCGTTCCATCCGCCCAGCTCGACGAGGTCCCCGGTGCGTCCGGCGACCGCCGCCCCCATCAGCCAGGCGACGTAGCGGACCTCGCCCGGCTCGGCCACCATCCGGTACGACTCGTGCAGGCGGGACAGCGGCCACAGCTTCCGGTTGCCGAGCTTCGCGGTGGCGTACGGGAAGCCACGCCCGTTTGGTTGCGGGGTCCCGTCGGTGGAGAGCAGTTGGGGCGCCACCAGTCCGCCGTGCACGTCCAGGTGCCGCGCGAGCACCTCCAGCCCGTCCGGGCGGACCTCCAGGTCCGGGTTCGCGAAGAGGACGTACCTGCCGGCGGCCTCGTGCAGCGCGACGTTGTTGGCCCGGGAGAAGCCCACGTTCTCCGGCAGCCGGACGACCCGCGCGCCCAGCTCCCGGGCCACCGCCGCCGAGTCGTCGGACGACGCGTTGTCCACCACGATCCACTCGTACGGCTTCTCGCCGCGCCAGCAGCGGCGCAGCGTGTCCGCCGAGTTGTAGGTGACAGTCACGACACTCCACGGGTGTCCCGTCATCACGCTCTCCGAACTGTCAGATAGCTGAGCAGGGTCGCGAAGCCGAACCGCTTGCCGGTCCACTGCCGGCGGGCGGCCGGCCCCTGCCGCAGGCCGTGTCCCACGCCGCGCAGGAACGGCCGCAGCAGGCCCTGGCGGACCCGCCGGGCGGCGAGTGCGACGTGCGCCAGCGCGAGGACTGGCAGCGCGACGAGCAGCAGCGGCCAGGTGAGGGTGCGCGCCGCGACCAGGAGCCGGTTGCGGGCCAGGAGGAACGCCCGGAAGCCCTGGAGCCGGTCGTCGCCGTCGACGCTGTGCCCACCGGCGTGCGGGAGCATCAGATCCAGCGCCCGGGTACGAACCCCCGAGGCGTGGAGCCGCAGGGCGAGGTCGGCGTCTTCACCCCAGGCGAACAGGTGCTCGTAGAATCCGCCGAACCTGCGGTACAGCTCGGTGGGGAAGACCGCCGCGCCGCCGGACGGGCCCAGTGGCGCCCGTGCCGTCGTGGCGGACCGGTCGATGAACAGCGAGACCGGGTTCAGGTCGATGCCCACGTACTCGCCGCCGTGCATGGCCAGGCCGACCGCGACCGGGGTGCCGGGGTCCTCCGCGACGGCGGCGCAGATGCGGGCCAGCGCGCCGTCGGGCAGCCAGACGTCCGGATTCAGCAGCAGCACGTGGCCGGTGGTGGTGGCCGCGACGGCCCGGTTGCAGCCGGCCGCGAAGCCCGGGTTGGACGAGTCGGGAAGGTACCGGTACCGGTCCTGGTCGAGGCATCCGGCGATGATCTCCGCGCAGCCGTCCTCGGGCCAGTTGTCGGCGAAGACGAACCGCACCGGCAGCCCTTCGGCGCTGCGTACCCAGGTGGGCAGCGTTTCGGCGAGCATGCCGGCGGACCGGTACAGCACCGTGACGACAGTCAGTTCCACGGCGGTCACCGCAGCGACCGGTACAGGCTCTGCCAGCGCGTCACGCACCGGTCGAAGGCGTACTCCTGGGCGTACCACTCGGCCACGCCCCGCCGCTCCTCGGCGGGCCCGGCCTGGGCCAGCGCCCGGCGGACGGCGCCGGCCAGCGCGGCGGGGCTGGGGTCGGCCCGGACGGCGAGCGTGCCGGTGGCGTGCCGGGTGACCTCGGCCAGCCCGCCGGCCCCGGTGTGCACCACCGGTACGCCCAGGGACAGCGCCTCCAACGCGCTGAGCCCGAACGACTCGACCCGCGACGGCACCAGGAGGCAGTCGATCCCGCGGAGGAAGTCCGCCGCGACGACCCGGCCGACGAGTTCCAGGTTCGGCCGGGCCGCGATCGGCAGCGAGCCGGCCCCGGCGACCCGGACGTCCATCTCCGGCAGGTGCGCGGCGGTCTCGGCCAGCAGGTCCGCGCCCTTCTCCCGTTCCAGCCGGCCCAGGTAGCCGACCACTGGACGCCGGCCGGACGCCGGCGCGTCGGCGGGTTTCGGGGCGGGCCAGTCGGCCGGCAGCGGGTTGGGGATCAGGTGGACGTTCCGGACGCGGCCCCGCTCACGCAGCTCGGTGGCCTCGAACTCGGACACCGCCACCGTCGCGTGCGGCCGGAGGCGGCGCATCGCCAGGTCCAGCGCGATGTTGGACTGGGTGGCGGCCTTCTGCTGCCACGACCCGGCGGTGTCCCGGTACTGCCAGAGGCTGTTGTGCAGGGTGACCACGAGCGGGGTGCGGTCCAGGCTGAGCGCGGCCCGCGCGTGCATCGCGGCGGACAGCAGGTGGGCGCAGACCACGTCCGGCTTCACCTCGCGGACGAGACGGCGGATCTGACGCGCGTAACCGAGGTCGATCCGGCTGGTCGCGCCCAGCCCGACCCACGGCACCCCGGCCTCGCGCAGCGACCGGCCCACCTCGTCGTCGGAGGTGGCGGCCACCACGTCGACACCGGTACGGGCGTGCGCCGGCACCAGCTCGGCGAGCATCCGTTCCGCGCCGCCCAGCTGCCGCCGCCCGGAGCCACCCGTCGTGCAGACGAAGAGCACCTTCACGACGCACGCAGCCCCGCGACGGCCCCGCGCGCTATCGCGCGGCGCACGGAGTCGCGGCCCACCGCCGCCCGCAGCAGGATGCCGCAGACGTACGCGGTGGCCGCCACGCGACCACGGCGGCCGCCCAGGTCCCGGCTGGCCCGGATGAACTCCCGGGTACGCCGCTCGGAGATCTCCTCCGCCGACCAGCGCCGCTTGGCCGTCGCGTCGTCCTCGTGCATGATCACGGCGTCGGCGACGTACGCCAGCCGTTTGCCCTGCCGGCGTACCGCCCAGCACAGCCGCATGTCCTCGGAGTAGAAGAACGACGTCTCGTCGACTCCGCCGATGGCGTCGAAGGTGCTGCGCCGCAACGCGACGAACGGCCCGGTCAGCCAGTCCGCCTGCTCCGGGGGCGCGACGATCCGCAGGCGCGGCACCACGAGGCTCAGCCCGGTGGCGTGGCCCAGCCCGACCCCCATGGTCAGGAACCGGCCGCCCTCGGTCTGCGGCACGCCCTCCGGCGTCACCACAGCGGGGAAGGCGGCGCCCACCTCCGGGTCCTCCAGAGCTGTCAGCAGCCGGGCCACCGCGTCACCGTGCACGACGATGTCGTTGTTGGAGAGGATGACGTGCGCCCTGCTGGTGTGCCGTACGCCGAGGTTCATGCCGCGGGCGTACCCCAGGTTCGAGCCGGACTGGACGTAGGTGACGCCCTGCTGGGCGCAGAACCCGCTCAGCGCCTCGCGGATCTCCGCCGAGCTGCCGTTGTCCACCACGACGATCTCGGCCTCGGCGGGCAGGGACAGCACGCAGTCGCGGGTGCGGTGGAAGTCCTCCCAGGCGAGAACCACGATCGAGACGTCCATCTCACACCATCCCAGGATTCGGCGGCTGCGCCCGGCGCAGGCTCGCTCTCGACGCGAACGCGTGTACGGCGTAGGCGAGCGAGGAGGCGACCGCCGCCCCGACCACACCGGCCCACGGGATGACGCCGAGGTATGCCGGAACCGCGACCGCCGACGTGACCACGGCGACCACAGTGGTCGCCCTCTCACCCCGCCGCTTCAGCAGCAGGGCGCTCCAGCTCTTTCCGGCCGCCGTGGCCAGCGAGCCCGGCAGGAGCAGCAGCCCGAGGAGCCAGGCGTGCCGGTACTCCGGCGCCAGGAAGCCCAGCACGCCGAGCCCGACGATCGCGGCCAGGGCGATCGGCAGGGCCGCCGTCACCACCGCCCGCGTCGGGTCCGGGCCGTTCCCGCCGTCCCGGTCGGCGAGGATGCGCTGTGCCCGCACCACGGCGCCGGCCTGCGCGAACTCCAGGGCCGCGACCGCCAGCGCGTAGACGCCGAGCGGACCGGCCCCGGCGAACCGGGCCACCAGGACCTGGTTGAACCGCAGCGTCATCATCTGCGCGAAGATGCCCAGGTGCAGGCTCCCGGCCGCGAGCAGGTCGGCCCGGAGGTCCGCGCCGGTCGAGGTGGGCGCCGGGGCCGCCCCGGCCCGCCGCAGCCGGACCAGGACCAGGCCGCACACGGCGAAGGCGCTGAGCCACTGCACCGCGAGCCACACCATGCTCCACACGCCGCCGTCGAGCCGGCCGGCGGCGTAGAGGGCGGCGTACCCGGCGACCAGGACCGCGCCGCTCGCCGCGCGCATCGCGTAGACCAGCCGGAAGCTGCGCTGCCGCAGGGCGAGCGACGAGACCGTGTTGAACACGGTCAGACCCACCGCGGACCCGACGCCGACCAGATAGGCGCCGACGCCCGCCGCCGCGGTGAGCAGCGCGGCGGCGACACCGGAGAGGAGTACGGCGACGCCGAGGATCGCGATCACGTACGTCCGTCCCCGGGACTGCACCCAGCCGGCCGGACGCGAGATGAGGAAGGTGTCGAGCGACAGCCCGCCGACGGCCGCGCCGAGCGTCGCGCTCACCATGTTTGCCGACAGTTCGCCGCGCTCCGCCGCGGGCAGCGCCACCGACATGACCGCCGCCAGGCCGGTCAGTCCCAGCGCGCCGAGATAGAGGCGCTCGGGCGCGACGAGCCGCCGCAGCAGACCGGCCGCCCGGTGCCCGGACGGAGGCGTCGTGCCGGGGTCCGACGAGGACTGCGCGGCGTCGACCAGCGAACCGCCTGTCACTCGTCGCCCCCGAACGGTGCGGCACAGGTGCGGGTACGGCGGTAGTCGGGCAGGAGCCCGGCCGTACGCGCGTGGGCCAGGCTCGGCGCGGCGGCGTCGCGGGCCGACAGCACCGGCGCCTCGGCCGGCCAGTCGATCGCCAGGTCCGGGTCGAGAGGGTGCACCGTGTGCTCGGCGCCCGGGTTGTAGGTGGTGGAGCAGAGATAGCTGAGTGTGGCGTCGTCGGTCAGCGCGCAGAAACCGTGCCCCAGGCCCTCGCTGAGATAGACGGCTCGCCGGTCGACGTCGTCCAGCCGCACCGCCTCCCACCGGCCGAACGTCGGCGAGCCCACCCGGATGTCCACCACCAGGTCGACCACGGCCCCGCGTACGCAGGTCACGTACTTGGCCTGGCCGGGCGGGACGTCGGCGAAGTGGATGCCGCGGACCACGCCCCGCGCGGAGACGGACAGGTTGCCCTGGGCGAGCCGCAGCGGACGCCCGACCACCTCGGCGAGCCGGTCGAACCGGTACCACTCCATGAACAACCCGCGGGAGTCGCCGTGCTGCCGGGGCGTGATCTCCCACGCCCCCTCGATACTCAGCGGCCGGATCTTCATCCTTCGGTCCCGCTCCGCTCGGCCAGCAGGCCCAGCAGGTATTCGCCGTAGCCGCTGCGGGTCAGCGGATGGGCGAGCACGCGCAGCCGCTCGTCGTCGATCAGCCCGGACCGCCAGACCACCTCCTCGACGCAGCCGATCTTCATGCCCTGGCGCTCCTCGATCACCCGGACGAACTCCGCGGCCTGCATCATCGAGGTGAACGTGCCGGTGTCCAGCCACGCCGTGCCCCGGTCGAGGACCGTCACGGTCAGCTCGCCCCACGCCCGGTACGTCTCGTTGACCGCCGTGATCTCCAGCTCGCCGCGCGCGCTCGGCGTCAGCTTGCGGGCGATGTCGACCGCCCGGTTGTCGTAGAAGTAGAGGCCGGGCACCGCGTACCGGGACCGGGGACGGGCCGGCTTCTCCTCGATCGAGAGCACCCGGCCGTCGGCGTCGAACTCGACCACGCCGTACGCCTGCGGGTTCGCCACCGGGTACGCGAAGACCCGGCCGCCCGCCGGTTCGCCGTGCTGGGCGAGCTGCCGGCCGAGCCCGACGCCGTGGAAGATGTTGTCGCCGAGGATCAGCGCCACCGACTCGTCGCCGATGAAGTCCGCGCCGAGCACCAGCGCCTGCGCGATGCCCTCCGGACGGGGCTGTTCGGCGTACGCCAGCCGCAGCCCCCACTGGCTGCCGTCGCCGAGCAGCCGCTCGAACTGGGCGCGGTCCTCCGGAGTGGTCACCACCAGGATCTCCCGCACGCCGGCCATCACCAGAGTGGAGAGCGGGTAGTAGACCATCGGCTTGTCGAACACCGGCATCAGCTGCTTGGAGACGGCCCGGGTGATCGGCCACAACCGGGACCCGGTGCCGCCGGCGAGAAGGATTCCACGCACTCGCGGAGACTACCCGTGACGCCGTCACCACCGTGGCCCGTCGACGTCCCGCCTGCGCTGCGGGTACGGCGTAGACTCCTCCACCCGTGAGGATCCTCGTCACCGGCGGCGCCGGCTTCATCGGGTCGGAGTACGTGCGGATGCTGCTGGGCGTGCCCGGCGGCGACGCGGCCGGGGTGCCCGCGACGGCGCCCACGGCGCTCACCGTGCTGGACAAGCTCACCTACTCCGGCAACCTGGCGAACCTGGCCCCGGTACGCGACGACCCGCGCCTGCGCTTCGTGCACGGCGACATCTGCGACGCGGCGCTCGTCGACGAGGTGGTGCCCGGCCACGACGTGATCGTCCACTTCGCCGCCGAGTCGCACGTGGACCGCTCGATCACCGGCGCGGCGCCGTTCGTCACCACGAACGTGCTCGGCACCCAGACGCTGCTGGACGCCGCGCTGCGTCACGGCGCCGGCCGGTTCGTGCACGTCTCCACCGACGAGGTGTACGGCTCGATCGACTCCGGCTCCTGGACGGAGGACTGGCCGCTGTCACCGAACTCGCCGTACTCCGCCTCGAAGGCCGGGTCCGACCTGCTGGCGCTGGCCTACCACCGCACCCACGGCCTGGACGTGGTGGTGACGCGCTGCTCCAACAACTACGGGCCGTACCAGTACCCGGAGAAGGTCGTCCCGCTGTTCGTGACGAACCTGCTCGACGGCGGCACCGTGCCGCTCTACGGCGACGGCGGCAACGTGCGGGACTGGCTGCACGTGCACGACCACTGCCGGGGCGTGGCGATGGTCCAGGAGAAGGGGCGGGCCGGCGAGGTCTACCACATCGGCGGCGGCACCGAGCTGACCAACAGGCAGCTCACCGAGCGGCTCCTGGCCGCCTGCGACGCCGGCTGGGACCGGGTCGTCCCGGTCACCGACCGCAAGGGCCACGACCGCCGCTACTCGCTGGACATCAGCAAGATCAGCGACGAGCTGGGGTACGCCCCGACCATCGACCTCGACCGGGGGCTGGCCGAGACCGTGCGCTGGTACCGGGACAACCGGGCCTGGTGGGAACCGCTGAAGACGGCCGGCCACCGGTGACCCGGGTGCTCGTCACCGGCGCGGGCGGCATGCTGGGGCGGGACCTGCTCGCCGTGCTGCGGACCCGGCCGGACCTGTCGGTCACCGCCGCCACCCGCGCCGGCCTCGACGTCACCGACGCCCACGCCGTCCGGGACGCGGTGAGCGGGCACGACGTGGTGCTCAACGCCGCAGCGTGGACCGACGTGGACGGCGCGGAGACCCGCGAGGCGGACGCCACGGCTGTCAACGGCGACGCGGTCGCCCACCTGGCCCACGCCTGCGCCGGGTCCGGCGCGCGCCTGGTGCACGTCTCCACCGACTACGTGTTCGCCGGGGACGCGGTCGAGCCGTACCCGGAGGACGCCCCGACCGGCCCGGTCAACGCGTACGGGCGCGGCAAGCTCGCCGGGGAGCTTGCGGTGGCCCGGCTGCTGCCCGAGACCGGGTACGTGGTGCGTACCGCCTGGCTCTACGCCACCCACGGCCGCAACTTCGTCACCACGATGCTGCGGCTGGCCGCCGAACGCGACCGGCTCGACGTGGTGGACGACCAACGCGGGCAGCCCAGCTGGTCGTACCGTCTCGCGGAGCGGCTCGTGGCGCTCGCCGACGCGGCGCTGGCCGGCGACGCGGCGCCCGGGACGTACCACGGCACCGCCGCCGGCGAGACCACCTGGTACGGCCTGGCCCGCGCCGTGTTCGCCCTGCGCGGCCTGGACCCGGACCGGATCCGGCCCACCACCAGCGACAGTTTCCCGCGCCCGGCGCGGCGTCCCCGCTACAGCGTGCTCGCGCACGGCCGGTGGGCCGCGGCGAAGCTGCCGCCGCCGGGGGACTGGTACGCCGACCTGGCCGAGGCGCTCAGCCTCCACCGCCCCGGAACACCTCGCTGACGGTACGCAGCACGATCTTGATGTCGAGCCAGAGCGACCAGTTCTCGACGTAGTAGTTGTCGAACCGCGCCCGGTCCGAGATCGGCGTGTCCCCGCGCAGGCCGCTGACCTGCGCCAGCCCGGTGAGCCCGACCGGTACGCGGTGCCGCATCGCGTAGGTCGGGTACTCCACCGAGAACTTCTCCACGAAGTACGGCCGCTCCGGGCGGGGCCCCACCACGCTCATCTCACCGCGCAGGATGTTCCACAGTTGCGGCAGCTCGTCCAGCGAGGTGCGCCGCATGAACCGCCCGATCGGGCCGACCCGCTGATCGTGGGCGATGGACCAGGTCGTCTGCGACTCGTGCTCGTCCTCCGGGCGCATCGACCGGAACTTGATGACGTGGAACGGCTTGCCGAACCGGCCGATGCGCTCCTGCCGGAAGAACACGCCCCGGCCGCCGTCGAGGAACGTGGCGAGGGCGCAGAGCAGCAGCAGCGGGCTCAGCACCACCAGCGCGGTCACCGCGAAGACCACGTCCGAGGCCCGCTTGAGCCGCCACCGGGGGCCGGTGAGCGTGGTGTCGCCGATCTTGACGATCGGAATGGCGCCGATGTGGTCGGGGTAGCCGCCCTGCGACCGCGAGCCCCACAGCCGGGGCACCGCCCACAGGTCACACCGCGAGCTGGCCGGACGCAGCAGCGACTCCATCAGCTCCGACTCGGAGCAGTCCGGGTCGGCGATGACCAGGACCTCGCACTCCAGCATGTCGGTGAGCTTCTCCAGGTCGTCGATCGTGCCGATCAGCGGCAACGCCCCCATGCGGGGCCTCGACGGGGCGTCCACCGCGCCGACGAACCGCAGCCCGTACTGCGGGTGGCGGCGCAGCAGCCGGGCCAGCTCCCCGCCGATCGGACCGCCGCCGATGACGATGGTGTTGCGCTCCACCCACCGGCGCTTACGGGCCAGCAGGACGAGCCGGCTGTTCAGCGCGCGCCCGACGATCACCAGGCCGGCGGAGAACGCGACGCCCTGGACGAAGCCGCTCACGTGCGGCACCGAGTCGTGCCGCAGCGCCGCGATGATCGCCACCACCGCGCCGGAGGCCAGCAGCCGCCCGCCGAGGCTCGGCAGCTCGTCCAGGATGCTGATGTGCCGGCGCGGCCGGTACAGTCCGCCCGCCGCGAAGAAGCCCACCGTCAGGGCCGCGTTGGCCAGCGTGCCGCGCCAGTAGTTCTGGGTCAGCAGCAGCGGCGCAAGCAGCGCCGCCACGTCGATGGGCGCGGTCACCATCCACGCGCGCACCCATCGGGTACGCGTCGACGCCCGCGACCCGGCGTAGGGCAGGACCGTTGTCGTGTCCAGGCCGCTGTTCATCGGCGGATCGTTCGACGGCGCGGCCGGATGCTCGAACGCCGGAAGGCGTGGCATTGTCGATCCTCCCCCGTGACGCCGCCGGCCCGGATGCGGAGACCGACGACGATCGCAGGATACGAGCGGCCCCGCCGCGCCGCCACCACCGGCATGGCAGATCGACGTCCTACTTTCCGCTGACGGCGAGAATCTCCGGGACCGAGTCGCGGCGGACCGCGTCGAACAGCGTCTTCGCGCGCGCCGGATCCGGGAACACGACGCTCTCGCTGCCGACCCGGCCGGTCCCCTTCACCGGGCAGGTGAAGAACGTCAGATTGCCGCTGCGCAGGCCACGCATCTCCATCGCGAGGTCCACCAGAGACAGTGATTTGTCGACGGCCACCGAGTTCGACGTGGCGCGGACGAACGAGTTGAGCTTCGCCGGGTTGGTCATCACCCCGCCCGAGGCGGCCTTGTCCAGAATGGCCTTGATCACCTGCTGCTGGTGCCGGATGCGGGCGAAGTCGCCGTCGGGGAAGGCGTGCCGTTCCCGCGCGTAGTCGAGCGCGGCGGCGCCGTCCATGGTCTGGCGGCCCTTCTTGAACGTCCGCGTGCCGATCAGCGAGTAGTTCGTGGTGAACCCCTTCTCCACGTCGATCTCGACACCGCCCAGCGCGTCGATGATCTCCTTGAAGCCGGCGAAGTCCACCATCGCCACGTTGTCCACCCGTACGCCGCTGAACTTCTCCACCGTCTGCACCATCAGCGGCACACCGCCCCAGGCGTACGCGGCATTGATCTTCGCGTCGCGACCGCCGCGACCCTCCTTCGACTTCGGGACGGCCGTCCAGGTGTCCCGCGGGATCGAGATGAGCTGGGCGCTCGACCGGTCCTTCGGCAGGTGGGCCAGGATGATCGTGTCGCTGCGCGAACCGCCGGTGCTCTCCGGGTCGCGGGAGTCGCTGCCCAGGATCATGATGTTCATGGCGCCCTTGACCTCGACCTGCGGGCGCGACTCCTCCGGTACGCCCTCGAAGGCGTCGACCCGTTCGATCGACTTGTCGACGGAGCGGTAGTACAGGCCGCCGGCCAGCGCGCCCCCGCCGGCGAGCAGCACCATCACGAGCAGCACGATCAGGGCGATCCGGCGGCCCCGGCGACGGCGCGGCGCCTTCTCCCGCACCGGCTCGCCCGCCTCCACATCGGAGACCCCGGAGCGGGCGTCGGAATCGGCGAGCTGATGGCGATCTGACATGCTGCGATGCTACTGATTCGCGCTGCGCCGCGGGGGGACCCTCGGACGGCAGGCGGTGGGCCTCGGCACCGGTCGGCGAGCCGCACGACCGGCGTGCCGGGCCTTGCCGTGAGGAGCGTCACGGATCGATGATGGTGAGGCAGCCAGGTCGACCGAGGAGTCGAGATGCAGGTTATCCACCAGCCCCGGGTGGCGTGGGACGCGGCCCGCGTCATCGGCGCGTCGATCCACGACGAGGAACTGTTCCGCTGGCTCTACCGTGTACTCGGCGACCTGCTCGGCCCCGCCACATGGGCGGCCCTCGACGAGACCCGCGACCGGGTCCGTTGGTCCGGCGACGAACGGATCCCGGTCGAGACCGGAGTGTGGCGCGTCCGCCTGGAGGACTCGCTGCGCGGACGCCCCGACCTCGCCGACGAGCTGGCCGGCATCGTCGCCACCGCCCGCGCGGTCCGGCCGTACTAGCCGCCGCGCCGGTTTAGCTTTCGCTTAGCTCGCTTGTCCGGCGGCACGCCGGTCCGGCAGCATCGACCGGCGTGACCGACGGCACCGTACCCCACCCGCCGACCGACGACCACGCGCCCGCCAGCCGTGCGGCCACGCGCCGTCGCCGGCTCGCCGCCGCCGGTCTGGTCACCGTCGCGGCGGCGGTCGCTGTCGCCCTCGCGGTACGCGGCGGCGCCGCCCCCGCCTGCGCGGCCCCGCCTCCACCCGCCGGCGTCCCGGTCCTGGCGGCGGGTCCACTCGGCGCCGCTCCGCCCGTCGGTGGGACGACCCGCAGCGGCAAGGCCACCTTCTACGACTCCGCGGGCGCCGGCGGCAACTGCTCCCGCCCCGCCGCCCCGGCCAACCGGATGTACGTCGCGCTCGGCCCGGGCGAGTACGCGGCCGGCGCCTCCTGCGGCGGGTTCCTCGACGTCACCGGTCCGCGCGGCACGGTCCGGGTGCTCGTCATGGACCAGTGCCCGGAGTGCGCCCCCGGCCACCTCGACCTGTCCGCGGAAGCGTTCGGCCGGATCGCCGACCCGGTGCAGGGCGTGGTGAAGGTCAGCTACCGGGCCGTGGTGAACCCGCCGCTGCCCGGGCCGCTCACCTTCCGCATGAAGGAGGGCTCGTCGCAGTGGTGGTTCGCCGTCCTGGTCGGTGACCACGGCAACCCGCTGCGCTCGGTCGAGGTCCGGCAGAACGGATCGTGGCGGGCGGCCCAGCGGCAGGACTACAACTACTGGCTGATCGATTCCGGCGCCGGCCCCGGCCCGTACACGATCCGGGTCACCGACGTGTACGGCAACCGCGCGACCGCCACCGGCGTCCGGATGCTCCCGGGCCAGGTGCAGCGCAGCGCGGTCCGGATGTACGGCGCGAAGCCCGCCGCCACCACGCCCACCCCGAAGAAGCCCCGCCCCACCTCCCCGCCCCCGTCCACCCCGACCCCGACCGCATCCACCCCCACCGCGTCCACCCCCGCGGCCCCCCTGGTGCAGGCAGCCGCCACCCCACCCACCCCCACAAGCTGCGCCTAGCCCGCCCCCGCCCCCGCCCTCGCTGATCTTGCACTTGGGGACCCGCGCGTGTCGTGAATGCCCGATCTGCCGGGGCCATGAGTGCAAGATCAGCGCGGCGGGGGGCGGGGCGAGGGGTCAGGTTGGGGTGGGGAGGTCCAGCCACATGAGGATCTCGTCGCGGGCGTCGGTGGCGGACAGGCGCAGCGCGGCGGGGAGGCGGCCGATCTCGCGGTAGCCGAGGCGCTTGTAGAAGCGGTCCAGCCCCAGCCCGTCGCGGACCGTCACGTGCAGCGCCGCCAGGCCCAGCCCTCGGGCGATCCGCTCGGCCTCGCGCATCAGCGCCGCGCCGTGGCCGCGCCCCTGCGTGTCGGGGTGCACCATGACGCGCTTGAGCACCCGCCAGTGCGTCTTGAGGTGGAACCGGTTGTCGGCGATGACCAGCACCGCGACCAGCTTCTCGCCCTCGTGGCCGACGAGCAGCCGGTCCGGCCCGTCCGCGACCTCGTCGAGCGTGGAGGTGGCGAGCGGGCGTACCTCGTCGGCGGTCACGGGGGCGACGAAGCCGACGGCGCCGCCGGCGTTAGTCACGTCCACCCAGAGCGCGATGATCTGTTCGCGCAGCTCGGGGGTCAGGTCGGGGTCGAGGGAGAAACGCAGGTCCACGCCGTAATCCTGCTCGTGGCGACGCGGTGCGGACCCGCGTTCGTGACCTTCCCGACAGTCGCCGGTGCGCGTGGCACCGGCGACTGGTAGGGCCGGCGGGATTCGAACCCGCACTGGTGCGGACCTAAACCGCATGCCTCTGCCGTTGGGCTACGGCCCCTTCATCGTGACCACCGCCCGCGGACCGGTGTCACAGCCTCCGGATCGTAGACCACATTCGGGGTCACCACTGCGGCGCGGCCGCCACGAGCCGCACCGCGCGCCGACCTCAGTCGAGCCCGAGATCCCGGCGCAGCTTGGCGACGTGGCCGGTGGCCCGCACGTTGTAGAACGCCTGCTCGATCTTGCCGTCCTCGTCCACGACGAACGTCGAGCGGATCACGCCGGTGACCGTGCGGCCGTACATCTGCTTCTCGCCGAACGCGCCGTACGCGGTCAGCACCGCCTTGTCCGCGTCGGAGACCAGCGGGAACGTGATCGCGTCGCGCTCGCGGAACTTTGCCAGCTTGGCCGGCTTGTCCGGCGAGATGCCCACCACCTCGTAGCCGGCGGCCTGCAGGGAGGCGAGGGAGTCCCGGAAGTCACATGCCTGCTTGGTGCAGCCGGGCGTCATGGCGGCCGGGTACGCGTACAGGATGACCTTGCGGCCGCGCAGGTCGGCCAGGGAGAGTGTCCCGCCGTCGTCGGTGGGAAGGGTGAATTCGGGGGCGGGGTCGCCGGGCTTGAGGCGGTCGGTCATGGCGGTGACGATACCGCCGGGCCGGTGCGCTCGGCGGACGGCGACGCGCGGACACGGTGACGGCCATCATGAGGTTGTTGCCAGATATTGGCAACAGTGCCTTCCTGGAAATACGCTGAGCGCGTGGACACCCTGGCGATGCACATCTCCAACGGGATCATCAACGGTCCGGTCGCCGCGATCTTCGCGGCTCTCGCCCTCGCCGCGCTCGCGTTCTGCGTGATGCGGGGCCGAGCCGACCTCGACGACCGGCTGGCCCCGATGGCCGGGCTGGTGGCGGCGTTCATCTTCGCCGTGCAGATGCTCAACTTCCCGATCTTCACCGCCGGGGTCAGCGGCCACCTGCTCGGGGGCGCGCTCGCGGCGATGCTCGTCGGCCCCTGGGTCGGCGCGCTCTGCGTGGCCGTGGTGCTCATCGTGCAGGCGCTGGTCTTCGGCGACGGCGGCGTGGCGATGCTCGGCCTCAACATCACCAACATGGCGCTGCTCGGCACCGCCGCCGCGTACCTGCTGATCGCGCTCCTGCTGCGTGTGCTGCCGCGTACCCCGGCCGGCCTGGCGGTGACCGCGTTCGTCTCCGCGCTGGTCAGCGTGGTGGTCGCGTCCCAGGGCTTCGTCCTGCAGTACTGGCTGGGCGGCACCACCGACCTCGGCGGCAACCTGACCGGCCTGGCCGGCACCATGGCCTTCGCCCACCTGCTGATCGGCATCGGCGAGGGCCTGATCACCGCGACCACCGTGGTCACCGTGGCGAAGGTCCGGCCCGACCTGGTGTACGCGCTGCGCGCCCTCAAGCCGGTCACGCCGGCTCCCGCCGTCCCGGTCGCCGGAGGTGCCCGATGAGCAAGCGTCAGTGGCCGTTCCTTCTCGGCGGCCTGCTGGTGGCGCTGCTGCTGGCGGGCGTGGTCAGCAACTACGCCTCCTCGCACCCGGACGGGCTCGACTCTTCGCTGCTCAAGGGCTGCACGGTGAACGCCGACGACGAGATCACCGGCGGCAGCTGCCCGGCCCAGGAGGCGAAGGACCACGAGCTGGCGGACAGCCCGCTGGCCGACTACGGCGTACGCGGAATCGGCAACGACTTCGTCTCCACCGGCCTGTCCGGCGTGCTCGGCGTGCTGCTCACCTTCGCGTTCGGCGCCGGCCTGTTCTGGCTGGCCCGCCGCCGCGGCCCCGCCACGCCCGCCACGTCCGCCGGCCCCGCCACGCCCGCCCCGGACACCGCGAGCGCCGACCCGGCGGACGACGCAGCGACCCCGTCCACCGGCAGCCGCTGACCATGGGCGCCGGGCACGCGCACGTCCTCTACCGCGAGTCCGGCTCGCCGGTGCACCGCCTCCCGCCGGAGGTGAAGATCGCCGCGATGGTGCTGTTCACCGTCGCGGTGGTGGCCACGCCCCGGGAGGCGTACTGGGCCTTCGGCGGGTACGCGCTCCTGGTCGCCGTGGTGGCCGCGCTGGCCCGGGTCGGCCCGCGCTGGCTGCTCAGCCGGGCGCTGATCGAGCTGCCGTTCGTGCTGTTCGCGTTCGCGCTGCCGTTCCTCGGGGCGGGGGAGCGGGTCGAGGTGGCGGGGCTCGCCCTGTCCGTGGACGGGCTGCACGGCGCGTTCAACATCCTCGCCAAGGGCACGCTCGGCGTACTCGCGTCGCTTCTGCTGGCGGCGACCACGACGACGCGGGACCTGCTGCTCGGCCTGGACCGGCTGCGGTGCCCGCAGATCCTCACCCAGATCGCCACGTTCATGCTGCGCTACCTGGAGGTGCTGGTCGGCGAGGCCCGCCGGATGCGGGTGGCGCGGGTGTCGCGCGGCGACGACCCGCGGTTCCTGTGGCAGCTGCGCGGCTTCGCGGCCGGGGTCGGCGCGCTGTTCCTGCGCGCGTTCGAGCGCGGCGAGCGGGTCTACCTGGCGATGCTCTCCCGGGGCTACACCGGCCGGATGCCGGCGGTGTGGCAGGGGGCCGGCGCGGCCACCGCCGGCCAGTGGGCGGTCGCCGCGACGGTGCCGGCGATCGCGGCCACCATCGCCGCCGTCGCGCTCGTCCTGCAATGATCGGGTACGTGCAGCAGCCGCCCTCCCTCGACGTCAGCGGCGTCCGGTACGCGTACCCGGACGGTCACGTCGCCCTGCACGGCGTGGACCTGACCGTGCCGCGCGGCGATCGGGTGGCGCTGCTCGGACCAAACGGCGCCGGCAAGACCACGCTCGTGCTGCACCTCAACGGCATCCTCACCCCGACCGAGGGCACGGTGAGCGTCGGCGGCCTCACCGTCACCCGGGACCGGGACACGCTGGCCGAGGTACGCCGCCGCGTCGGCATCGTCTTCCAGGACCCGGACGACCAGCTGTTCCTGCCCACGGTCGCCGAGGACGTGGCGTTCGGCCCGGCCAACCTGGGCCTGCGCGGCGCCGAGCTGGCCGCCCGGGTCGACGAGGCGCTCGCGGCGGTCGGGATGAGCGAGCACCGGGACCGCGCCCCGCACCACCTGTCGTTCGGGCAGCGACGCCGGGTGGCGGTGGCCACTGTGCTGGCCATGCGCCCGGAGATCCTGGTGCTGGACGAGCCGTCGTCGAACCTCGACCCGGCCGCCCGCCGGGAGCTGGCGGAGATCCTGCGCGCCCTGCCGGTGACGCTGCTCATGGTCACGCACGACCTGCCGTACGCGGCCGAGCTGTGCCCCCGCTCGGTGATCCTGGACGGCGGCCGCATCGTCGCCGACGCCCCGACCGCGGACCTCCTGTCCGACGAGGCGCTGCTGACGGCCCACCGCCTGGAACTCCCCTACGGCTTCGCCCCCCGCCCGTCCTGACCCCGCCCTAGCCCCTCCCTCCCGCCCGTCCCCCTCCGCCGCGATCTTGCACTTTCCTCCCGGGCATTCCGGGCAAAAGCCGCGCGCCCGGGGCGGCAACTGCAAGATCGCGCCGCCCGGGGGGGGTGAGTGCGGCGGGAGTGGAACGTGATGGGTGTGTCGAGGGGGGTTTGACACCCGTGGTGTTCCACTCGGGCTGCCCGGCGCTCGCAGATGGTCAGGGCGTGGGGGTTGGGTGGGGGGTGGGGCGGGCTGCTCTTGCTGCGGTGCGCAGGCGCAACAGGCCCGCCGCGACCGCGCCGGCTCCCGTCGCCAGGCCGACCACCACCAGCACCCGCACCAGGACCGGCGGGCCGGCGGCCGGGGGGATCGCGCGGGACAGCGCGGCGAGGTTCGTCACCCCGGCGAACACCGTCAGGCATGCGCCGGCCAGCGCCAGCACGAAGTCGGCGGCCGGGCGGCGGGCCAGCGCGTACCCGCCCGCGGCGAGCGCGCCGAGGCCGGTGAGCAGCGTCCACACCTGCCCGGTGAACAGTTCGGCGAGCATTCCGCCGAGGCCCGGGGTGCCGGTGTCGAACGCCCGGGCGACGGTGAGCGCCACTGTCGCCGCGCCGCCCAGGGCGAGCAGTGCGCCCACTCCGCGTAGCGCGCGTACCCCGGCGGTCGTGCCGCCCGGCGCGAGCCCGGCCGCGCCGATCACCAGGAAGCCGAGCGTGGTGGCCACCCACCAGGGGTACGGGTCGGGCGGCGGCACCCAGTCCAGTGTGCCGCGTACGGCTCCGGTGGTGTCACCGGCGCGCAGCGGCACCGTCCAGTCGCGTACCCGGTGTTCCCGCTCCGGGGCGGCGGCGACGGCGGCCGGCGGCGCGTCCTCCCGCCACAGCGTGCGCTGGTCGTGCCAGCGGGCGGTGGGCCCGTCGTCGATCCGCCGCCAGTCCGGCGCGGCGGCCGGGTTCGCCTCGGCCGGCAGCCGGGTCTCGCCGGCCAGCGTCCGGTTCAGGTACGTGGCGGGGGAGTGGACGTTCTCGTACACGCCGTCCGGGCCGACGCGCAGGTACGGCTCGCCGGAGTAGCCCATCACCGTGACGTCGGGGCCGGTGTCGTTCGTCAGCTCCAGCCGTGCGCCGGCCTCCACCATGCGGGCGGTGAGCCCGGGGCGGTCGGGCTCGACGCCGGTGATCGTGGCGCGGTAGTCGGTGCCGTCGGGCGCGTCCGCGCCGTGCGCGGCGGCCGGCGCGGCGAACGTGAGTAGGGCGACGGCCGCGCCGGTGAACACCAGCGCGGCCCGGCGCAGGGGTGCGGGGATCACTTCCCGGCCGCCTCCACCGCTGCCCTGATCCCCTCGGGGCTGCGGTCCCGCAGCTCACTTCCGTTGATCTTGATGGTCGGGGTCCCGGTCACGCCGGCCTTGCTCGCCTCGTCGGTGACGTGCTCGGTCCACGACCGGTACGTGCCGTCGGAGACGCAGGACGCGAACTCGTCCCGGTTCAGCCCGACGCCCGCGCCGATGTCGACCAGCTCGTCGTTGCTGAGCCCGGCGCCGCCCTCCGGCGGCTGCTTGGCGAAGAGCTGGTCGGTGAACTCGCGGAACTTGCCGCCCTGCGCGGCGCAGCCGGAGGCGGCCGAGGAGCGGGTGGAGTACTCGGTGGTGGAGAAGCGGTTGAGGAAGGCGACCGGGTGGAACACCAGCTTGGCCTTGCCCTCGGTGACGAGCTGGTTGAGCGTCTCGCCGTTGATCTGCTGGAACTGCTTGCAGGCCGGGCAGAGGTAGTCCTCGTACAGGTCGATGGTGACCGGCCCGGTGCCCTGGACGATGCCGGTGCCGGCGTCGTTCGCGCCGGGCGGCGCGGTGAAGTCGTCCGACTTCTGGCTGGAGTAGACGGCCCAGCCGATGCCACCGGCGATGACCAGCACCAGCACGGCGGCGATCGTGGTCCAGAGCGTGCGCTTGCGGCGCTTCTCCCGGGCGATCTGCTCGCGTACCACCCGCGCCGCGTCCCTGCGGCCCTTGCGGCTACTCATCAGTGTCCTCCACGGTGTCGTCGCCGGCCAGCCAGCCGTCCACCGAGAACGGCGAGCGGGGCCAGATCAGCAGGAACCCGGCGAGCGCCAGGAACCCCAGGTCCCGGAGGATCTCCGGGAGGTAACTGGGTGTCTCGCCGGCGGCGAGCTGGCCGCCGCTGCCGAAGCACCCGCAGTCGATGGCCAGGCCGCGCGCCCAGGCCGAGGCGATGCCGGCGATGAAGACCACGAGCAGCACCGCCGAGATCCCGGCGCTGACCCGGGTGGCCAGCCCGGCGAGAAGCAGCAGACCCAGGGCCAGCTCGACGAAGGGCAGCGCCGCGCCGATCACGGTGGCCAGCTCGTACGGCATCACCTGGTAGGCGTTGACGGCCCGGCCGGAGGCGGCGAGATCGCCGACCTTGGTGCCGCCGGCGATCAGCCAGACGGCGGCCAGTCCGAGGCGGGCGGCGACGCCGAGCCAGGGGCGCAGGCTCTGCCAGCGGCCGGCCGGGGAGGGGGAGGGGGTCACAGTCATTCGTCGTCCGAGCGTCACGAAAGGTTCCCGCTATCCGGTCATCGTGTCGCCGACGGCGCCGACCAGTTCGTCCCGGGCGCGGGCCACCCGGGAGCGGATGGTGCCCACCGGCACCCCCTCCACGTCGGCGGCCTCGGCGTAGGACAGGCCGAGCAACTGGGTGAGCACGAACGCGGAGCGCCGCTCGGCCGGTAGCCGGCGGACCAGGTCGGTGGCGCCGAGCTGACCGGCCGGGTCCGGGTAGGGGCGGTCGGTGGCGGCCTGGGCGGCGAGCCGCGCGTCGAGCCGCCGGCGGCGTACCACCGTGCGCAGGTGGTCGGCGCAGGCCCGGCGGGCGATGCCGAGCAACCAGGTACGCACGCTGGAGCGCCCCTCGAAGCCGGGCAGCGCCCGGAACGCCCGCAGGTACGTCTCCTGGGTCAGGTCGTCCGCGCTGTCCGGGTCGACGAGCGCGGCGGCGAAGCGCCACACCTCGGCCTGGGTGGCCCGGACGAGGGCGGCCTGCGCGTCGCGGTCCCCGTCGCGGGCGGCGAGCGCCCAGCCGGTGGCCGTGTCCCGGACAGCCTCGGCGGCCGCCTCGGGGCGGTCGTCGGCGGTGTCACGCGAGCCGGGGATCACGTCACCCGAGGTTACGCGGCGTACCTGGAGGGGACAGGGTCCTTCGGCCCATTCCGTGGTCCCGCACACGCCGGGAACTTTTTCCCGCCGCCGTCCGACTACCCTCCCATGACCTCCGAGCAGGCCCGGCGTGGCGCGCGCCGCCGCGCCGGGTGGGCGCTCGGTCACGCCCGCCCGGGACCGGCTCGCCGGATCGGCTCCGGTTCGGGAACCATGGCGGTCATGACTGCTGCCGTACGCCGCCCGTCCCGGGCCGTCGCCGCCCGATCCGGGGCCGTCGCCGGGCTGCTGCTCCTGCTGGTCGCCCTGCTGCTCGTCCCGGCCACCCCGGCCAGCGCCCACGCGGTGCTGGTGAGCAGCAGCCCGGCCGCCTCCGCCGTGGTGCCCGACGCGCCCGCGCAGGTGGTGATCACCTTCAGCGAGAGCGTCCGCAAGGTGCCCGGGAAGGTCCGCGTGATCGCCCCCGACGGCTCGCGGGCCGACCGGGGCGAGCCGACGTTCCAGGGCGCCGAGGTCACCATCCCGGTGGACCCCGGCGCGGGGCGCGGCACCTATCTGGTGAGTTACCGGGTCATCTCGGCGGACAGTCACCCGGTCTCCGGCGCCTTCACCTACTCCGTCGGCGCGCCGTCCGAGCCGCCGACGGACAGCGGCACCGACAACCGGGCGAACCCGGTGACCGAGACCGCGGTGAAGGTGGCGAAGTACGCCGGCTACGCCGGGTTGCTGCTGCTCGTCGGCCCGGCGCTGGTGCTGGCCGCGCTCTGGCCGCGCCGGCTGTCCCGCCGCGGCCCGGCCCGGCTGGCCTGGACCGGGCTGGGCGTGCTGGCGGTGGCGACGCTGGCCGAGATCTGGCTCCAGGTGCCCTACGTCAACGGCGGCGGCCTGTTCGACGTGACCGGCTCCGGGCTCGGCGACGTGCTCGGCAGCGCGTACGGCACGACCCACCTGGTCCGGCTGGGCCTGCTCGCCGCGGCGGCGTTCCTGCTCCGGCCGCTGTTCGCCGGCCCGGTCGGCCGCACCGACGGGATCATCCTCGCCGTTCTCGGCGGCGCCGCGCTGTTCACCTGGCCGCTCGCCGGGCACGCGGCGGCCTCGCCGGCCCCGGCCGTGTCGGTGGTGGTGGACGCGGTGCACCTGGGCGCCATGGCGGTCTGGCTCGGCGGCCTGGTGATGCTCGCGGTGTTCCTGCTGCGCCGGGCCGACGAGCGCGAGCTGGACGCGATCCTGCCGATCTGGTCCCGCTGGGCGGCGCTCGCGGTGGCCGCGCTGCTGCTGGCCGGCACCGTGCAGGGGCTGATCGAGGTGGCCAGCCTCCAGGCCCTGATCGACACCACGTACGGGCAGCTGCTGCTCGCCAAGATCGCGCTGTTCGCGCTGGTGATCGGCGTGGCCGCGTACTCCCGGGCGCTGGTGCGGCGGCGCGTCGCCGCCGGACGGCCGGGCTCGATGCGGCGGGCGGTGGTGGCCGAGCTGGTGATCACGGCGGTGGTGCTGGGCGTGTCGGCGACGCTCGTGCAGACCACACCGGCGCGGACCGCCGTCGCGGACGCGCCGGGCGCCTCGCCCGGCTACTTCTCCACCACGCTGAGCAGCCCGATCTACTCGCTGCAGGTCGAGCTGGACCCGGCCGAGACCGGCAACAACTCGATGCACCTGTACGCCTACACCCCGGACAACCGGCCGCAGCCGGTGCAGGAGTGGAAGGTGACCGCCGCCCTGCCGTCGGCCGGGATCGAGCCGATCACGGTTCCGCTGCTGCCGTTGAGCGACAACCACGCCACCGGGGAGGTCAACCTGCCGGCCCGTGGTGACTGGCAGTTGCGCATCACCGTCCGCACGTCCGACATCGACCAGGCCACGGTGACCGCCACCGTGCCGATCAAGTAACGGGAAGGTCCCACTGATGATCCGTCTCCGGCGCTCCGCGACCGTCGCCGCGCTGACCCTGACCGCCGTCGCCACGACCGTGCTCGGCCTGGCCGGGCCGGCCTCGGCGCACGTCACGATCAACCCGGCCGAGGGCAAGCAGGGCGGCTACGGCCGGTTCGCCTTCCGGGTGCCGAATGAGAGCGACACGGCGTCGACGGTCAAGGTCGAGGTGAACCTGCCGGAGAACGCACCCGTCGGTTCGGTGTCCACGATGCCGGTGCCGGGCTGGACGGTGGCGGTGGAGAAGCGCAAGGTCGACCCGCCGATCGAGGTGCACGGCAGCCAGCTCACCGAGGCGGTGTCGAAGCTCACCTTCACCGCGGCGCCGAACGGCGGCGTGAAGCCGGGCGAGTTCCAGGAGTTCCCGGTGTCGATGGGCCCGCTGCCGCAGGTCGACACGATGGTGTTCAAGGTGCTCCAGACGTACTCCGACGGCAACGTCTCCCGGTGGATCGAGGAGCCGACGCCGGGCGCGGAGGAGCCGGAGAACCCGGCGCCGGTGCTCAAGCTGGCCGCCGCCGAGAACGCGCCCGCCTCGCCGGGCGCGAGCGCGCCGGCCGCCGCGGCGGCCGACGACGATGACGACGACGCCGGCTCCGGCGCGGCGACCGCCCTCGGGGTGGCCGGTCTGGTCGCCGGACTGGCCGGCCTGGTCCTCGGCGGTCTGGCGTTCGCGCGTACCCGGCGGGAGCCCGCGGCGAAGTCCTGAACGCGAGCGACGCACCGGCCCGGCGGAACGATCCGCCGGGCCGGTCGCCGTCCCGGCCGGGTGCCGCCGATATCCGGCGATCGGCCGACCCGCGTCGGTAAGGTCTGGCGGGTAGTTGGCTACCGAGAGGGACGACGCGAATGCGTTTCGCACGCACGATCGCCGGCATGGTGCTGCTGGCGCTGGGGGTTCCGGCCCTGCTGGCCGGCGCCGGCCTCTGGCTCGCGGCCGGGCATGCCGACCCGGACGGCGGTTTCGGCGCCCGGTTCGAGCCGGTCCGCACGCCCGCCCGCGTGGTGCTGGTGACCGACGTGGACGCGCTGCTGCGCACCGACCTGCCGGTGGCGCGCACCGGGCAGGCCCGGCTGCACCTCACCGCGCGGGACGACCACGGCCCGGTCTTCCTCGGCCTCGCCCCGGCCGACGAGGTGCGGCGGTGGCTGGCCGACGTCCCGCACAGCACCGTGCGCCGCGTCGCCGTCACCCGGGGCCCGCTTCCGGTCGATCTCGACCCGGCCACCGCCGGCGACGGCGTCGCCGTGCCGCTGGCCCAGCCCTTCTGGGTACGCGAGGGCATCGGCTCGCTGGAGTGGAGCCCGGCCGAGCTGGGTGGCCGGTCGCTGAGCCTGGTCGTGATGCGCGTGGACGGCGCCGACGGGCTCGACCTGCGGATGCGGGGCGAGCTGCGGGCCGGCTGGTTCCCCGGGCTGGCGTGGGCGCTGCTGACCGGCGGGACGCTGCTGGTGGTCCTCGCCGTGGTGCTGCTGCGGCCGCTGCGGCCGCGTGAGGTGGTCTTCGTGGTCGAGCCGGACCAGGTGCCGGTGCTGGCCGGGCGCCTCGGCGTCACCTCGCTGAGCGGGCTGGGCCGGCAGCCGGGTCCGGCGTCGCGGCCCGAACGGCATCTGGTGGCGGTGGGCTCGGGCGCCCACGGGCGGACCCGCGCGGCGATCGCCCCGCCGCCCGGCCGGTGCCCGGACGACCAGGACTGACCGGAAGAACCGAACGGCCCTCCGCGCTGCCGACGCGGAGGGCCGTCCTCACCGGGGGATCGGTGCTACCTGGGAGAAATCTGAGGTAGTTGAGACCAGATTAGCGCTGATCGCCGTTTGTTGCGAGGTGTGTCCGTTCAGTCCGTGTTATCTGAGGTTCGTCCCGGTGGTGGCGGATCGGGAGCGCCACCAGCAACAGCAGGCTGAGCAGCACGTACACGTTGCGCACGACGAAGTCGACCGGATCGTCCGTGTGCACGATGGCGGTGCCCCAGTCCTGGAACGTCACCAGGCCGTACACGATCGGCAGGCCGACCACGGCGGCCAGCGCGAACAGCCCGCCCCGGCGGCGCGCCCCGGCCGGCGTCGCCGGATCGGCATCCAGCGCCGCGTCGACGAGCACCACCACGGCGGGGATGAACCAGTAGAGGTGGTGGATCCAGGTGATCGGGCTGACCAGGCCGCCCACCAGGCCGGTCACTGTGAGCCCCACCAGCGCGTCCCCGGCGCGCGCCGCCCGCGCCGCGCGCCACAGGCCGAACGCGGCCACCGCCAGCGCGAGCAGCAGCCACAGCAGCCGGTCCGCCTCGGCCGACGCGGACAGGCGGCTGAGCAGCCCGAACAGCGACTGGTTGCCGGTGTAGTCGGTGCGGCCCACCCGGTCGGTGGCCCACAGCTCGTGGGTCCAGAACCGCCACGAGTCACCGGGCGCGACCGCCGCCGCCAGCAACGTGGCCGCCGCCGCGGTCGCCGCCGCCACCGCCGCCGCCCGCCACTTGCGGGCGACCAGCAGGTAGAGGACGAAGATGCCGGGGAAGAGCTTGAGCGCCGCGGCCAGTCCCACGCCCACGCCGGCCCAGCGTCGCCCCTGGGGTACGGCGAACAGCAGGTCGGCCAGGATCAGCACCACCAGCAGCATGTTGATCTGCCCGAGCGTGAGCGTCTCCCGGGTGCTCTCCACCGCCAGCACCAGCAGCACGGCGACCGTCAGCCCGAACCCGCGCGGCAGGTCGTGCCGCCGCAGCACCGGCAGCACCAGCCAGCGGGTCGTCACCACCACGGCGGCCACTGTCAGCACCACGAACGTGGCGACCGCGACGCCGAGCCGCAGATAGCCGAACGGCAGCAGCAGCAGCGCCGCGAACGGCGGATAGGTGAAGTAGAGCGCGCCCTGCACCCGGTCCGGCTGGACGTAGTCGTAGAGCGGATGCCCGGCCGCCCACCAGTCCATCGCCGACATGTAGATCTTCTGGTCGTAGTAGTCGTGGCGCAGGTTGGGCAGGTAGAGCGCCGGCAGGATCGCGACCAGCGCCAGCACCGTTACGACCCGCCGGACCGTACGCGCGCCCACGTCGCCGCGGGCGACGGCGGGTGGGGCGGCGGGTTCGGCTGGCACGCAGGAAACCCTAGCGGTCCACGTCGGCCACCGTGCCGAGGCGCGGGCGGGTCGGCGGCGCGTAGTCTGTTCCGGTGGCTGATCTTCTCGTCTGGATCGACTGTGAGATGACCGGGCTGGACCTGCGGCGGGACGCGCTGATCGAGGTCGCGGCGCTGGTCACCGATCCCGATCTCAACGTGCTCGGTGACGGCGTCGACGTGGTGATCCACGCCGACGACGAGGTGCTCGACGGCATGCCGGAGATCGTGCGCAGCATGCACGCCAAGTCCGGGCTCACCGAGGAGGTGCGCCGCTCCACGGTCACCCTGGCCGAGGCCGAGGACATGGTGCTCGACTACGTGACCAGCTACGTGAAGGACCCACGTACCGCGCCGCTGTGCGGCAACTCGATCGCCACCGACCGGGGCTTCCTGGCCCGCGACATGACCCGGCTCGACGCCCACCTGCACTACCGGATGATCGACGTGTCGTCGATCAAGGAGCTGTGCCGGCGCTGGTACCCGCGGGTGTACTTCGGGCAGCCGCAGAAGGGCCTGGCCCACCGGGCGCTCGCCGACATCCGGGAGAGCATCCGCGAGCTGGAGTACTACCGGCGGACCGTGTTCGTGCCGCTGCCGGGCCCGGACGTCGAGGCCGCGAAGGCGATCGCCGCCCAGCTCTGACGCCCGCGCCGAACCCGGTGGACGGGGTCGGCCGGAGTGTGGCTATTATTAGTCCGCGCACCGCCCGGGCAACCGCAAGCGGCGAGCATGGTGGCTGTAGCTCAGTTGGCAGAGCACCGGGTTGTGGTCCCGGTTGTCGTGGGTTCAATTCCCATCAGTCACCCCGATAGTGGATCTGCTCCACTGCCTGATCACGCCCCCTCCTTCGAGGGGGCGTGAGTCGTTTCAGGGGCACCGCAGGGGAGTCGTGGCCCCGCCAGTGCGCGTCTCCCCTGCGGAAGGCGTTCGAACTCCGGCTGGAAATCGACGCGATGTGCTTCCTGCCCGGAGAAGCACGCCTACACTGGGGTGGTACATAGAGCCGATCAGTCCGCGGATGTGGTCGGAAGTCGGGCCGAGGACTCCCGGGGCAGACCGGGACCTCGGCCCCGCGCATGTTCACAGTCAGTGCAGCTCGATCTCGGACACTCTCAGTGTGGGCGTCAGCGGAGCGAGCAGCTGGACCGCTGCAGTCATGGACGCCACGGCCTGGACCATCTTGCGCCGTTCGCCGTCGGTCGCGTCCCGGTAGTGAACGCGGGCCCGGGGCGTCGGAGCCAGCCTGGCAGCGTCGAACCTGACCATCTCGACCTCGCCGGTCTGTATCACCGCCGCTGCGAGCACGTAGATGCCGCTGCGGTCGGGCCGCTGACGCATCGACTCGTCGAGCCAGGCCGCGCTGCTCATCTGACCACCTCAACGACCGGCTGACGGAAGGTCCATGGCGCGCCCGGCCATGAGGGGAACGAGCGCGGTCCCGACAAGACATGGCCTGTGTGTCTCCTCACGACGAAGCCCCCTCCTTCCGGAGGGGCCTTCGTCGTGTGCGCGAGGTCAGGGGGTCGGCTCGACGCTCGGCGTACCGGCGTCCGGCGTGGTGTCGGGGTCCGGGGTGTCGGCGGCCGGCGGCTCGTACGGCAGGGCGCTGCCCTTGACGTACTCCTCCCAGCTCATGTTCCAGTCGGTCCAGCCGTTGCCGTTCTGGAGCTTGCGCTCGGTGCCCTTCACCGTGATCGGGTCACCGATGCGGGTGTTGGCGAACAGCCAGTTGCCTTCCTTCATCGAGACGTTGACGCAGCCGTGCGACACGTTCGACCGGCCCTGCACGCCCTCGGACCAGGGCGCGGCGTGGATGAACTCGCCGCCCCAGGTGAGCCGCTGGGCGTAGTCGATCTCGGTGCGGTAGCCCTCCTCCGGGCCCAGCTCCTCCATGGTGTCGAAGACCGTGTGCCGGAGCTTCTCCATCACCACCATCGTGCCGCTGGACGAGGGGGTGCTCTTCTTGCCGAGGCTCACCGGGATGGTCTTGACCACCTTGCCGTCGCGGGTGACTGTCATCCGCTTGGTGCGGTTGTCGACCGTCATCACGAACGACGGACCGATCTTGACGTCGACGGTGAGGTCGGACCGGCCGTACCAGCCGCCGCCGAGCGGCAGCCCGCCCGCCTGCACCTTGTAGCTGACGGTGCTGTTCGGCTTCCAGAACGTCTTGGGCCGGTAGCGCACCTCGGTCGGGCTCACCCAGTGCCAGATGCCCTCCTGGGCCGGCTTGGCGGTGACGATCATCCGGCGCTGGACGTCGTCGCGGTAGTCCTCCGGGATGGCCCGGCCGAACTTCACGATCAGCGGCATGGCCACGCCGACGACCTGGTTGTCGCCGAGGAAGCTGGTGACCCGGACCTGCTTGGCCGGCTTCGCCATGGTGGTGAACGTGCTGGTGGCGGTCGCGGGCTTGCCGTCGTCGCCGGTCGCCGTCACGGTCGCGGTGTACGTCTGCCCGTACTCCAGGGCGCCGGCCGGCAGCCAGCTCTTGCCGTCCGCGGCGACCGCGCCGTCAACGGCCTTGCCGGCGGAGTCCTTCACCTCGACTGTCGTCTCCTGCGCCTCGGTCGTGGTGAAGACGATGGCGGTGGAGGCGGGCACGTCCTTGGCGTCGGCGGCGGGCTCGCTGATCGTGGCGGCGGCCTTCGGGGCCTTCTCGCCACCGTCGCCGCCGCCCTGCCAGCTCGACGGCTTGCCGCCACCGCCGCCGGTGCAGGCGGAGGTCAGGGCCAACGCGGCGGCGAGCACCCCGGCCGCCAGCGCGCGGCGGCGGCCGACGCGCGGGGCGCTCCCGCCCCTGATCGGTTCGTCCTGGCCAGCTCGCATGATTCCCTCACAAGTGATGCCGTTCGGCGTCGTCTCAGGTCAGACGCGCCGGAGCGCTTACGCGTTGCCGGGCGTGAACCGGAACACCCCGCCGGGATGTAACGATTCCACGGCCGCCCGGCGCTTCGTCGGAGGTGGCGTGTCCGACCACGGTACGCCGGTCAGAACGGGGCGGGCTGCCCGCCCTCCGGCACCGGCAGCGCGCTGCCGGCGACGAACTCCGACCAACTCAAGCTCCAGGCAGTCCAGCCGTTGCCCGGCGCGAGGCGCCGCTCGGTGCCCTTCACCGTGATCGGATCACCGACGAGCGTCTTGCCGAACAGCCACCGCCCGTCGGCCATCGACACGTTGACGCAGCCGTGCGAGACGTTCCGGCGCCCCTGCACGCCCTCGGACCAGGGCGCGGCGTGGATGTACTCGCCGCCCCAGGTGATCCGCTGGGCGAAGTCGATCTCGGTGACGTACCGGTTGGCCGGGTCCGGCTCGCTGCGGGTGTCGAAGACGGTGGACTCCTTCTTCTCCATCACCACCATCGTGCCGCTGGAGGAGGGGGTGCTCTTCTTGCCCAGGCTCACCGGCAGCGTACGGATCACCGTGCCGTTCTCGGAGACCGTCATCCGCTTCGTCGCGTTGTCGACGGTCATCTCGAACGCGCGGCCGATCTTCGCGGTGGCGCTCCGGTCGATGTTGCCGTAGCGGCCGTTGCTCAGCGGGATCCCGGCCAGCGCCAGCCGTACGGTGATCGTGGTGCCGGTCTTCCAGTACTCCGGGGCGCGGTAGTACGCCTGGGTGCCGTTGTCGACCCAGTGCCAGGCGCCGGGCTGCGGCGGGTCCGTCTGCACGAACATCCGCTTCTGCACGGCGGCCCGGTCCTTCTTCGGGATGCCCGGGGAGAACTCGGCGACCACCGGCATGGCCACGCCGTACGTCTTGTCGCTGAACAGGTAGAGCCCGGAGCCGATCATCGACTTCGGCTTGGCCATCGTGGTGAACGTGCTGGTGCCCTCGTACGTCTGGCCGTCCTTGCCGGCGCCGGTGACGGTGACGGTGTACTTCGTGCCGTACTTCAGCGCGGCCGACGGCACCCAGCTGGACCCGTCCCGTCGCATCCGTCCGGCGACGGCGGTGCCGTCGGCGGTGGCGAGCACCACCTTCGACACGGTGCCGCCGCCCGGGATGCGGGCGCTGATCTCGGTGCTGACCGGCCGGCTCGCCGCGCCGTCGGCCGGGCTGACAGTCAGCGCCGCCGCGGGGGCGCCGCCGGTCGGGGCGGCGCTCGGGTCGGCGGGCGCCGAGGCCGAGACGCCGCCGACCTGCTGCTGGCCGGGCTCGAAGGCCGGCTTCTTCCCCTCGTCGCCGCCGCCGCACCCGGTCAGTGCCAGCGACGCCGTGAGGACCAGGGCGCCCACCGTCGCCCCGGCCCGCGAGAACCTGCCCATGCCCACCCCTGTCCTCACATGCCTGGCGGACATCGTGCCGTATCGACGCCATCTGACCCGCCCCCGTACCAAATCTTGTGACCGTTTTGACCGCTTTCGCCGGTTAAGCTCGACCGAAGGGTGGACCCCGGTATCGGATTGGAACCCGGCTCCGCGGGCGTGCTAATCTTCTTCCCGTTGTCAGCGAGCGCCGCTAGCTCAACTGGCAGAGCAGCGGACTCTTAATCCGCGGGTTCGGGGTTCGAGTCCCTGGCGGCGCACCAACGAGCAAGGCCCTGAGCAGGCGTTCCACGCCGCTCGGGGCCTTTTTCGCGTACGCCGCCCGCCGGGGCCGCGGGGCGATCGTCCGTGGGTGGAACACCATCGGTGTCAAACGGGCCGGGAGGCACCCATGACGTTCCACCGAGCGCGGCCAGCCTGGTGGCGGGGTGGAACCGGCCCGTCGGGGCGCCTTGTGCCGCCGACCTAAGCTGATCATGGTCGTGCGACCACGATGGACGGTCGGGCGACGATGATGAGAATGGGAGAAGACGTGAAAGCCTTCCGACGGCCGCGGATCCGCAGCCTCGTCGCCGCCACCTCGGTCGCGGGCGCCCTGGTGCTCGGTCTGGGCGTGCCCGCGTACGCGGACTACTCGAGCCCGACCTACCCGACCCTGAAGGCCTGCAACGAAGCCCGGCCCAAGTACCAGTCGTCGTGGACGAAGCCGCAGGCGTGCCGCCCCATGTACAACTGGGACGGCACGAAGGTGATCGGGTACGCGTTCCTGGTGATCACCCGGGCCTAGTAGCCCGGAGCGCCCGGGCCGGGTCGCCCGTCGGACTGCCAGGGGCAGCGCCGGCGGGCGACCGCCGCCGTCGGCATCCGACCGCGGCAGCCGAAGCCAGGGAGGCGCCGTGCCCGCTGAGACCACCGGGAGCCCGGACACGGTCCTCGTCTGCATCAGGGGCAACTCCGGCTCGGGCAAGAGCAGCATCGCCCGCGAGCTACGACACCGGCACGGCCGGGGATGCGCCCTCGTCGAACAGGACTACCTGCGCCGCATCGTCCTGCGCGAACGGGACAAGCCCGGCGGCGTCGCGCCCGCCCTGATCGAGCAGACCGTCCGGTTCGCGCTCGACCACGGCTACCACGTGGTCCTGGAGGGCATCCTGTACACCGGCCGCTACCGCGACATGCTGACCTCGCTGCGGGACGGCCACCGGGGGCGGTCGCTGTTCTGCTACCTCGACGTGTCGCTGGCCGAGACGCTGCGCCGGCATCTGACCCGCCCGCAGGCCGGTGAGTTCACCGCCGAGCAGATGAGCGGCTGGTACACCGCGCACGACATCCTGGGCTGGCCCGGCGAACTCGTCCTCCCGGAGAGCACCGGCTTGGAGCAGGCGGTCGAGACGATCGCGGCCGCCGCCGGGCTGCCCCAGCATTAGGCGGCGGCGCTTGCCCTTGCGGTTACTGAAGGGGGCAGGCTGGGATCATGTTGTCGATCAGCGAGTTCAGCCAGATGTGTCACCTGTCGCCGCAGGCGCTGCGCTTCTACCACGCCGAAGGGCTGCTCGTGCCCGCCGAGGTCGACGACCGGACCGGCCACCGCTCGTACGCCTTCGAGCAGGTGGAACGCGCCATGCTGATCACGCTGCTGCGGGACACTGGGATGAGCGTGAAGCTCGTCCGGCGTGCCCTCGACGAACCGGACCAGGCGCTCGCCCTGCTCGATCGGCACAGCGACGAGGTCAGCCGGGAACGCCAGGCGCAGGCGGACGCGATCGCTGCCGCCCGCGCCGTCTTCGAGGCGCAGCCGGAGCCGCGGCTGCGGCACGTGCCGGCCACGACTGTGGTGGCGCGGCTCGTGCCGGGCACGCCGCTGGGCCGGGACGCGCAGGAGTGGGACCGGGCCGAGGAGATCATCCAGGCGGCGGCGGCCGAACTGGTCACCGCCGTGCGGCAGGCGGGCCTCACCTGCCTGGGCGAGCCGTGGCGGACGCTGGCGCTGGAGACGCCGGAACAGGACCGGCGCGTACTCGACGGCACCGGGCCGTTCTGGACGGTCAAGGTCGCTGTGGCGGACACCCCGGAGACGCTGCCGTCCCTGCCTGCCGACCTGTTCGTGCAGACGCCGGACGCCCACGACGAGCTGTCCATCTTCATGCCGGGCCGCAACACCATGGCCAAGTACTGCACTGTGGTCCTGCGCCTGCTCGACGCCGCCCCGGTCGACGGCGACCGGTTCGTCAACCTGGCGCGTCTGCGTCAGGAGGTCCGCCCCGAAGGCGTGCTCAGCAGCGCGCCGGTCGAGCGACGCCCGGAGTGACGGATCAGCGCCCCGGAACCGCGCCCTCCTCGGCGAGCCGCTTGAGGTTCAGCAACTGCCGGCGGGCCATCACCAGGTCACCGAGGCATCCGCCGAGGGCGATCACCGGGTTCGTCCGCATCACGACCTTGAGCAGCAGGCGGGTCGTGTTCCCGCCATCCGGCACCAGGACGTACGACAGGACCGCGTCCATGATCGAGGCGGTGAGGTGACGGCCCGGGTCGACCGCGAGGATCCGGCCCCGTCGCCGTCCGCCCGCGGTGGTGAACGGCTCGCCGGCCACCGGCTCGGGAAGGTCCACCAACTGTTGCGGTGAGCGGCGGCCGAGGTTGTCGATCCAGTCGTACGAGTAGGGCGCGAGCCGGATCTGGCCGACCCACTGCCACACGGCCGCCGGTGGTGCGTCCACGCTCACCCCGCGCCACGCCTGCAACGTGGGCGCGGGCACGAAGTCGTCGCACGGGTAGCGGCCCAGCGTCTCGTCGTCCGACACGCCCCACCGGTCACCGAGCATCGGTCCGGCCCAGCACCAGCGTGGTCCGCAGGTCGAGCACGACGGTGCCGCCGAAGTCGTCCACCAGCCGGTCCAGGGCGGCGATCCCGCGCTGCTGCTGCTCGGGGGTCCGGGACAGGTACGGCCCGAACGTGCGCATCAGCGCCAGGTACCGCTCCTTGTCCAGCGGCAGTTCCCGCCGGAACACCTCGCGGCGTACGTCGCCGAACTGCCCGCTGTCGAGGATGTCCTGGTGGAACCAGTCGACGGGCCGCTTCCGGACCGTGGGGTCGACGGATCGCAGTGCGGCCCGGACGGCGGCCTGCTGGCCGGCGTCGGCGTAGTCGTAGCGGTGCCCGAAGACGGCGAGCGTGCCGCCGGGTGCCAGGGCGCGCCGGGCCAGGGCGTTGCGGGTGGCGGCGTCCAGCCAGTGCCAGGCCATCGCGCAGGCGAGCACGTCCACCCCGCCGGTGGGCGGCGACCACCGCTCGAACGTCGTTGCCTCGACGCGGGCGTCCGGGAACCGCTCGGCCAGCCGGGCCGCCATCCGCGCGTCGGGCTCCACACAGGTCAGCGGCGCGCCGAGGCGGGCCAGCACGTCGGTGCCCTTCCCGGTGCCCGCGCCGACCTCGACCACTGAGGCCGGGGTACCGCCGTGGTAGGCGAGGATCGACTCGGCGATCTCCGGCGGATAACCGGGCCGCGCGCGCTCGTACAGGTCGGCGACCGTACCGAAGAGCTTCATCACCAGCAGGATACGGCTCCGACCGGTCCCCGACAGACCGCGCGGAAACCGGCCCACCCGCTTCTACAGTCCGCACCATGAGGTGGACCCTGCGGCTGGCTGCGGCGCTCGGCGTACTCGTGACCGCTCTGGCGACCGGGGTGGCGAGCGCCGCCGCGGCGCCCGCCGACGGCGGCCTCGGCCTGGCGCTGCGGCCCGGTCAGGCCGACTACCGCGCCGGGGACCAGGTCCGCCTCGACCTCACCGTCACGAACACCACCGGCGCGGCCTGCGCGCTCGCCACCAGCGCCGTCGGCACCGTGCAGATCACCGGGGTACGCCGGGACGGGCGCGACGTCGCGCCGACGCTCGCCCGCAGCTTCCACGACGACGGGATCGGCGCCGCCGCCACCGCCGGACTGACCACGGTGGAGCCGGGCGCGACCGCCACAGTGACCTCGACCGGGGTACGGCTGCGTGACGGCGAGGTGGTCCTCCGCTCGGTGGCCGCCACGCCGGACGGCGGCGGGCTGGACACGCTCTGGCCGGTCGGCGCACCCGGCCGGTACGAGGTGACAGCGGGCTACGTGACGCTGCCGGTGGCCGGCGCGGCGGACCTGTGCGCGGGCGCGACGGTGCTGCGGACCAGCACGTTCACCGTGTCCGACGACGGCGGTCCCGGCCGACGCTGGCTCTGGCTCGTCGGTGGGGGAGTCCTCGCGCTGCTCGTCGTCGCGCTGGTCGTGCTGCTGGTACGCCGACGACGCCGGCCGACCGCCGCCGTCGTGGCGCTGCTGCTGGTCGCCGTCGGCGCGTACGTCGTCGGCGGTGCCCGGGCGGCGCGGGCCGACTACGGCGTCGACCCGACCGCCGGGGTGCCGGTCAGCGGCGTCGACTTCCAGGCGGCTGTCGACGGCTGCCTGGCCGGGTTCGCGGTTCCCGGCGGCGATCCGTCCGGCCTGCTGCCGAGGCTGCGCGACAAGAAGAGTCCCCGGGTGCGGATCATCCCGACCACTGGTGGCTCCGGCGCGTTCGAGACGCCGGACAGCGCCGACGGCAAGGGCTCCTCGACCGTCACGTGGAACCCGACCTCCACCGACCCGTACGGCGACGGGGTGGCCCGTGACCCCTGCGCCGCGCTGTACCACGAGCTGAACCACGCCGACGACATCTCCCGGAACGCGGTGCCGCAGGGCGAGTGCGGCGGCACCGGCATCCGTACCGCCGAGGTGAAGGCGACGCTCGCGGAGAACCGCTACCGGGCGGCGAAGGGGTTGCCGCCGCGCACCGAGTACGACGGGAAGACGCTGCCGAAGAGCCTCGACGAGTGCAAGAAGCCGGCCAAGAAGACGCCGCCGCCGAAGGGGCCGGTGAAGCTCTGCGAGGACGGCGCCGACTGCGGCGGCAGCAACGGCGACCCGCACCTGGTCACGTTCGACCGGGTCGCCTACGACTTCCAGGCAGTCGGCGAGTTCACGCTGGTCGCCTCCACCGGTGGCGACCCGCTGGAGGTGCAGGTGCGGCAGGCCCCGATGGCGGGCACGCGGACCGCCTCGGTCAACTCGGCTGTCGCGTTCCGGGTCGGCGCGCACCGCGTCGCGCTGACCCTCACCGACGGCGGCACGCGGGTACACGTCGACGGCGCGCCGCTCGCCGTACCCCCGGACCGCACCGACCTGGCCGGCGGCGGCACGCTCACCCGCCGCCCGTCGGACACCGGCCCCACCGACGGGTACGACGTGACGTGGCCGGACGGGTCCGCGGCGGCGGTGGACCAGATCGGCCGGTACGGCTACCGGATCCTGGTGCGGCTGGCCGACTCCCGGGCCGGGAAGGTACGCGGACTGCTCGGCGACTTCGACGGCGACCCGGCCGACGACATCGCGCCCGCCTCCGGGGCGCCGTTGGCCCAGCCGGTGCCTTTCGGCAAGCTCTATCCCGCGTACGCGGACAGCTGGCGGATCGCCGCGGACCGCTCGCTGCTGCACTACGACGACGGGCAGGACACCGGCACGTTCACCGACCGCGCGTTCCCGGAACGAGAGGTCACCGTCGCCGACCTCGACCCGGCCCGGCGCGCGGCGGCCGAACAGGTGTGCCGCTGGGCCGGCGTCACCGCGCCCGCCCAGCTCGCCGAGTGCGTCTTCGACGTCGCGGTCAGCGGGCGCCCCGAGTTCGCCGTCGCCGGCGCGAGCACCGAACGGGTCACCCCACCGGCGGCCACCCCGATCACCGCCGTACCCGTCGCCGCCGCCACGCTCACCCCCGGCGGCGCGCCGCTGACGTTCACCGCGCGAGCCGGGGACGCCGTCTTCGTCGACGCCACCGCGCCCGGGATCGGCGACCGCTGCTCGCCGTACGTGCTCACCGAGCCGGGCGGCCGGGAGATCGCCAGTGGCTGCAACATCAAGGGCAACGGGTACGTCGACCGCGTCGACCTCACCGCCACCGGCACGTACGCGCTGCGGGTCGTCGCGGCGCCCGGTGACACCGGCCGCGCTGTCGTGCGGGTGTACGCGGCGCGGGACAGCGACGGGACGCTGCAGCCGAACGGCCCGGCGGTCACCGCCACCGTCGAGCAACCCGGCGCGCGGGCACGCTACCGGTTCACCGGGCGCGCCGGCGAGCGCGTCTACGTGGAGGTGCCGACGAGCACGCTCACCGACCAGTGCTCGCCGCTGGAGCTGCGGGACGCCGAGGGGCGGCTGCTGCGCAGCGGCTGCGTGATCAACGGGACCGGCGAGGTCGACGGCACGGTGCTGCCCGCCGACGGGACGTACACGGTGGTGGTCGACCCGACCGAACGCGGCACCGGCACGACCACGCTGCGGCTGGTCACCAGCCGGGACCGGGAGGCGGCGATCACGCCCGGTGGGCCACCTGTCGTCGCCGTCGTGGAACGGCCCGGCGCGGTCATCGGCTACCGGTTCACCGCCGTCGCCGGCACGTCGGTGACGGTGAGCGCGACCGCCTCCGACCTGCCGGACCAGTGCGGCGTGCTGGCGCTGCGCGCGCCCGACGGCAGCACCGTCGGCAGCGGCTGCGTGATCAACGGGGCCGGTGAACTCGGGCCGACCGTGTTGCCGGCCTCCGGGGCGTACACCCTGGTGGTGGACCCGTCGGGGGCCGCGACCGGGCAGGTCACGCTGGCGTTGCGGTGAGGCCGACCCTGGATTTCGGGGGTGGTGGGCGGGCGTGCTAACGTCTCGTCCCGTTGTCAGCGAGCGCCGCTAGCTCAACTGGCAGAGCAGCGGACTCTTAATCCGCGGGTTCGGGGTTCGAGTCCCTGGCGGCGCACCAACGATCAAGGCCCTGACCTGGTGGTTCACGCCGGGTCGGGGCCTTTTTCGTGTGCGTGGGTGGTCGCTCGGTGGGTGCTCGGGAGCCGTTGGACCGGGCCGGGGTTGCTGGGACATGTGGTTGTTCCGTGGACGACTGCCCTCATGGTCATCTCTGAGGTGGCCAGCCTGCATCGGGCCTTCGTGGTCATTGGGGCATTCGCCAGTCCGGGCGTCGACGCGCTTCCTTCGAGCATCCACGCGGGGCCGGTCGTCGCCGATTACGCTGGCGGCGTGGGGGGACAGCCTCGGGTTCGTGTGCAGGGGGATCTCTATCACCCGGTGGTACCACCGGGTGCCGTGTACGTGGGGCGGCAGGGGTTCGGGTTGCGGCGTTCTCCTTGGGCCAATCCGTTTAGCCTGCGGAAGCATGATCGGGCGGAGGCGTTACGCCTCTATCGGCAGTGGCTTGTGGGGCAGCCAGCCCTTGTTGAGCGGGCGCGTCGGGAACTCGCGGGGAAGCAGTTGGCGTGCTGGTGTCGGGTCGAGGATGCGTGCCATGCCGACGTGCTGGCCGACCTCATTAGTTGACGTGCAGCCGGTACCGGGCGGTGGGCCGTCTTGGTGCGTAGACGCCGCCGATGCTGAAGGACTGCGGTCGTGCCGCTTGGTTGCCTACGTAGAAGGCGACGTCGCGGTCGGCGGCGCAGAGCTGGGTGAGGAACTTGTCTCTCAGCTGCTCCTCGGCCTCCGCGTCGGTGAGCTTGCTCAGGCGACGCTGTAGGGCGACGAACTCCCAGTCCCAGAGTGTCTGCTGGTGACCGCGGCAATGACGGTCCGCGCAGCGGTAGCGGTAGGCGCCGGTGAAGCGCGGTGCTTGAAGCGGGCTGCGCTTGGCCGGTTCCAGTAGGTCGAGCTGGTTGAGGTAGCCAGTGATCTTCCTGCGATCCTCCGCCGACCAGCCGGGGTGTCGCTTGACCTTAAGCGCCGAGATGTCGGCCGCGCGAATGAGAGCGATCGATCGTGCGCTCGGGTCGTCGCGGGCCTGTCTGTTGAGTCGGCACATGGAGTCTTCGACGAGTGGATCGAGAAGGTTCCGACGCGACTGCCGATTGGCGATATGCCGTTCGGTGGTGATGGTGTCCACGATCGGCTTCCAGCTCTCGCGCCGCTGGTCCTGCCTGGCTGGGAGTGCCTCGACGTGGATGATGTCGTACTTGTGGAACTTGCCGTCGTCATCGAGGTGCCGGTAGTGGATTGGGTAGAGGCGAATCCAGCCCGTCCAGGGTGGGTCTATGCCGAGTGCCCCGACGCAGACAGTCTCCCCGTACTGCGCGGAGGGGTTGGGTGCCGCTTTCACTGTGATCAGAAGGCGGAGTTTCGTTGGTCGTGCCAGGACTGGTTTCGGTCTCGGCTCTTCGTCGGTGCTCGGTCCCCACAATGGAAGCTGTTCCAACGGAACCACCCACATCGCTAAATGCAGCTGCACAGGCACATTCAGTTACATAGACAGTCTCACATCTGGAGGGCTGGCGCTAGGCGGCCGGGGCGAGGGGTGGCTGATCAGCTGAACGCTGACGCGGAGGGCTCGCGTGAATCCGTCACTTTCGGTAACCATTTTCTCAGTGTGTGGCGCTTCGTCGCCGCTGCCCTGCTACCCCTACGCTGGCGGCATGAGGGAACCCAGCGCGGACCGGACTGGTAGGTGCTGATGAACCGGCATGCGGCGGCACCTTCCGAGGCGATCCGTGACGCGATCCGAGCGGACGTGGAGACGCTGTGGCGCTACCACGACATGCGTCACGAGTTGCGCCCGTGCGACGTGGGAATCGGGTTGGGGAGTCATGACCTCGGCGTGGCTGTCATCGCGACGCGCTTGTTTCACGAGGGACTGTTCCCAAGGATCGTGTTCACGGGCGCGAACGCCCCGACGACCGTCGAGCGTTTTCCGCGTGGAGAAGCAGTGCACTACCGCGAGTACGCCATCGAGCAGGGTGTACCCGGGGAAGCGATTCTCGTGGAGCCACGTGCCACGAACACCGCGCAGAACCTGGAGTACTCGCGTCGGCTCCTGACCGAACACCGGATCCCGGTGAAGTCGGTGCTGATCATGTCTCGGCCGTACCAGCAGCGTCGGGCCTACGCCACCTGCAGGCTGATGTGGCCCGAGGTCGATGTGGTGTGCGCGTCGAACCCGCTCGACCTGGACGACTACGTGCGCAGCATCGGCGACCCGCGGCGGGTGGTGGACATGCTGGTCGGCGACACGCAGCGGATCGAGGTGTACGCCGAGCGCGGGTTCGCGATCCCCCAGGAGATGCCGGACGAGGTACGGGAGGCCTTCGAGCGCCTGGTAGCGGCTGGCTACACGAGCCGGCTGATCTGAGCCCAGCTACCAGCGCGGTCCTCCCGACCGGACGCCCATCCGGTCGCTGAGTTCGACGGCCAGTCGAGGTGGCCGGGGGCGGGTGAGGATGTCCCGGACAAGGTCGCGGGAGAGCGAGTGGTAGCGCACCTGGTCGGGGCCGATGACCTCGGCGTCCAGGAGCGCGGCGAGCGCGTCGTCGATGCGGTTCCACCGGGCAAGGGCTCGGGCGGTTTCGATGGCGTGCCGAACCTGTCGCTCGACGGGCACGGTGCTGGTGTCGAGTGGGGCGCCGATGGCGATGGCGCGTTGCACGTCGCCGAGTTCCATCGCCACGGTCGTTTTGTGGATCGACACGTTGGTCGGGCCGAACGCGGTCCACACGTGGTTGCCGTCGGCGCCGAGCCGTCTCGCGGCGGCGTCGGCCTCGGTGATGTGGGTGTCGGCCGAGGCGCGATCGTCGTCTCGGGCGGCGGCCAGCGCGCAGACGAGGTGCAGGCTGCCGTAGACCGACAGCAGCTGCGGAGTCGGCTTGGCGAGCCGGGGTTCCAGGAACCGCGCCGCCGTGGCGGCGAGGCCCAGGGCTTGGGCGTACTCCCCGATGGATGCCAGCGAGTGTGCGGCGGAGCGGCTGAGTGAGCCGATGACGACGTGATCCTGGCTAACGTTGGCGGCGGCCAGCCCTCGGCTGGCAGCGGTCCACGCGAGGTCGCCCTCGCCGAGCTTGGTAAGGAACAACGCGGCGAGCTGGTGCGCGTAGGCGGTCATCGCATGCGCGCGCTGGCCGTCGTCGCCGTCGTACGCCTCGGTGGCGGTGAGGCAGTCGTGGATGAGGTAGGGCAGTCGGCGGGCGAGGGTGCCGTACCGCGAGTGCTGGTAGGCGGTCCAGATCTCGGCGACGTCGTTCTCGATCTCGCGCAGGGCGGGTGCCTCGACGTCCACCGTGCTGGCAAGCGCCGGCGCGAGGTGACGGTAGTCGTGGAGCGCGGCCCGCAAGGCCGGGATCGTCTCGCGCCCGGAGTCATCCGACCACCCGAACAGGCTCGGCGCACCGATCAGGTCGCCGAGGGACACGTCGAGGGCCTTGGCGATCGCGCGGATGACCGACAGCCGGTCGAGGTCGGCCCGGTTGGTCTCGACCTTGCGTAACCACTCCTGCGTCTTGCCGACCAGACCGGCCAGCACCTCCTGGGAGAGCCCGCGTCGACGCCGGTAGAAGGCGACGCGCTGGCCGATCGTCATGTCGTCCGTCATTCCTCGCACACCGTCACCCTGCCTGCTGAAGGCCGCCGGACCCGGTACGGATTTTCCCGGTCCTCCGGACGGACCGCCCCTACGTTCAGTTCACCCCAGATCACCGGCGCGTGTCGATGCCGATGTCAGGGATGACTGACAGGGAGCTGCAGATGGAGGGATCGATGAGCGGCGCACCACACCACGGCTTGGGCCGCTGGCTCGGCCCGTCCGGGAGCGAACTGTCTCGGCGCTTTCCCCGCCTGCGTACCGCCATGAGGGCTGCGTGGGTGGGTGATCGGCGGTCTGCTTCCAGCCGCCGTGATGTGGCGGCGGGCTCGCCCTTCCCCCGGCGAGCCCGCCGCTCATCGTCCCTGACGGGGGTGGCGGCATGACGGTGTATGTCTCGCGTAACGCCATGGCCAGCCAGCCCCGGCACCCCGAGCCCAGGTGGACGGCCTCGCCGGGACGGGTGCGGCCGGCTGATCCGCCGCTGCTCACCTTCGTGTGGCGTCGGCTGTTCGAGCAGCAGGCCCGCGAGGGCGGTCGCCGGTGACCGGGCCGCAGCGTCGTCCCGCGGTGAACCGGCTCGTACCCGCCGAGGTGGAACATCTGCCGATGCGCCCGCTGTGGCTGTGCCGCCGATGCGGGCAGCCGTGGCCCTGCGGCGCAGCGAAGCTCGCGCTCCTGGCCGAGTACCGAGAAGTGCCGGTGAGCCTGTTCCTCTACCTGGCCGGCTGCCTGCACGACGCGATCGACGACCTGCACCGGCTCAACCCGAGCGTCACGGGCAGCGCCGCCGACATGTTCGACCGGTTCCTCGGCTGGCCGGCCCGCCACGCTCCCGCCTATCGGGTCAGCACCACCACGGCCAGCATCGACGAGGAGGCCACCTCGTGAACGGCCTCGGCCTCATCAACGCCACCGGCCAACCGGCGGTCTCCGGCAGCTTCCACACCCTGGTCGTGCAGCCGACGAGCTTCTACAACCTCGACTGCACCTACTGCTACACACCCATAGGGCTCTTCCGGAGCCTGCTGGCCCCTTCGAGAAGCTCCGGCGCGCGGGAATGGTGCGTCACGAGATCTAGACCAACGGCACTCTGATCAACCGCCAGTGGTGCGAGCTGTTCACCACCTACGGGTTCGAGGTCGGGGTCAGCATCGACGGACCGGGCGCGTTGAACCGTAACCGCCTCGACCGGGCCGGCAACCCGACGGACGCCCGAACCCTGCGGGGCATGCAGACCTTGGCCGAAGCGGGGCTCCCGTGCTCGGTGATCTGTGTGGTCACCCCGGAAACCATCGACCACGCGGAAGCTCTCGTCGGCTTCTTCACCGGCCTGCCCGGCTGCGAGTCGGTCGGCTTCAACATCGAAGAGCAGGAGGAGCACCATGACCGACGCTCTCGCGGTCCTCGTCAACGCCGCACCCGAGCAACTCGCCCGCCTCGGCGTCGACCCGCAGCGGTCGGTAACGTCGATCGACGCGGGGAAGTTCGACAACCGCCCCACCTGGGCCAACAAGGGTAAGTTCGACAGTCGACCCGGCTGGGACAACTGGACCAAGAAGAAGTAGCCCCGCCACGGGGCGCGCGGGGTGACGTGCCCACCCCGCGCCCGCACAGGTTGAGGACACATGCGCACCACCACGATCGGCGACGTGAAGGTTCTGCTGCCGGACCTCGAACCGGATGACCTCGACACCACGACGAACCTGGACGGCGGCCTCACCGAGGCCCTCGTCACCGGCGCGGCGTGGCGCGGCTCGCACCTTGAGGACGCCAGTATCCGCAGCAGCCTGATCACCGGTGTGGACCTGAGCGAGAGCACCTGGGAAGCCGGCAGCCTCTACGGCTGCGAGATCACCCGCACCGACTTCTCCGGAGCGACCCTGACCGGCATCACCATCGAACGCTGCGCGATCACCGGCTCCCGGTTCACCGGCACCAGACTCACCGACGTACGCCTCAAGGACGTCCTGTTCGACGGCTGCCGCTTCGACTACGCCACCCTCCAGCGCGTCGCCGCCGCCGGCTCGGTCGCCTTCACCGACTGCACTCTCACGAACGGCGCGTGGTCGTCCTGCCGTCTACCGCGCACCGCACTGCGGTCATGTGACCTTGCAGGCCTGGAACTGGATTCCTGTCACCTCGACGGTGCCGATCTGCGGGGCAGTCGCCTTCACGGGCTGAAGACGGCGCTGGACAACCTGCGCGGTGTCACGCTCGGCGAGGATCAACTTCCTGACCTCACTCAGCTGACCGTCGCCGCCCTCAACCTCGCCGTCCGCAAAGACTGATGACGAAGGCCATGGTCCGGCGACTCCGTACCGGGGTCTTTTCGTCGTGCCCGCTCGGACGCAGCTGCCTGGCCGACCCCGGACCCATCGACGGCCGGGCGGGACGGATCATATTCTGACCCGTCGAAGGAGGCCGTCGTGTCCGCCACCCGGAGCGTGCTCACCCCGGCTACCTCGGCCGGTCCAGCCGGCCTGCGCCCCCGCACCTGGACCGCGCTGATCGTGCTCGGGCTCGTCGGGCAGATGGCCTGGACCATCGAGAACATCTACCTGAACCTGTTCGTGTACGACACGATCACCGACGATCCCAACGCGATCGCCACGATGGTCGCCGCCAGCGCAGTGACCGCCACTGTCGCCACCCTGCTGCTCGGGGCCCTCTCCGACCGGACCGGGCGGCGCCGGTCGTTCATCGCGGGCGGCTACCTGCTGTGGGGCGTCTCCACCGCCGCCTTCGGCTTCTTGACAGTGGGTTTCGTGGAGGACATCGCGCCCGTCGCGAACGTCGTGCTGGTCACGGCGATCGCGGTCATCACCCTCGACTGCCTGATGTCCTTCCTCGGCTCCGGGGCCAACGACGCGGCGTTCCAGGCGTGGGTCACCGACGTGACCGAGCCGGCGAACCGCGGCCGGGTCGAGTCGGTGCTCGCCATCATGCCGCTGGTCTCGATGCTGGTGATCTTCGGCGGGTTCGACGGGCTGGCCCGCGCCGGGAACTGGCGGCTGTTCTTCGTGGTCATCGGCGCGATCATGGCCGTGGCCGGGGTGCTGGCCTGGTTCCTGGTCGAGGACAGCCCGTCACTCGTCCGGCACGAGGGCGGCTACCTGCGCGCCGTCGTCCACGGTCTGCGCCCGGCCGCCGTCCGCGCCAACCCTGGGCTCTACCTCGCCCTGGCGGCCTGGTCGATCTGGGGGATCTCCACGCAGGTGTTCCTGCCGTATCTGATCATCTACCTGCAGCGGTACCTGCGGATCGAGGGGTACGCGATAGTCCTGGCCGTCGTCCTCGTCACGGCGTCGGCGGTCAGCGTGGTCGGCGGGCGGCTCATCGACCGCGTCGGCAAGGTGCGCTTCCTCCTGCCGGCAGTAGTGGTGTACGGCGCCGGCCTGGCGCTGATGTTCTTCGCCCGCGGCATGGTTCCCGTGATCGCCGCCGGGGTCGTGATGATGTCGGGCTTCATGCTCGTCCTCGCCCCGATCGGCGCCATCGTGCGCGACTACTCGCCACCGGATCGGGCCGGCCATGTCCAGGGGCTGCGGATGGTCTTCGCCATCCTCGTTCCGATGCTCGTCGGTCCCTACCTCGGCGCCGCCGTGATCACCGGCGCCGGCGAGGTCTACGAGGATCTCGGCGTGGTGAAGCAGGTTCCGACGCCGGGCATCTTCCTCATGGCGCTCGCAGTGCTGGTCCTCATCGCGGTGCCGGCCGTGGCGCTGCGGCGGCGGGAGCGGGAGGCCCGGGCATGACGCTGCTGACCCCGTGGGGCTCCACGCTCGACCCGGAGCGTGTCCTGCCCGAATACCCCCGCCCGCAGTTCGCCCGGGACAGCTATCTCAACCTCAACGGCCGGTGGGAGTACGCGATCACCGGTTCGTCCACCGAGCCGGAACGCTACGACGGCGAAATCCTCGTGCCGTTCTCCCCGGAGTCCACGCTCTCCGGCGTCGGGCGGCAGCTCCAGCCGGGCGAGACGCTCTGGTACCGCCGACCGCTGACCCTCCCGGTGGGCTTCCACGCGGCCGGCTCGCGCCTGCTGCTGCACTTCGGCGCGGTCGACCAGACCTGCCAGGTCTACCTGAACGGCGTTGCTGTCGGCGGCCATACCGGCGGGTATCTTCCGTTCACCTGCGACATCACCGACGCGCTCCGCGAGGACGCCAACGTCCTGGTCGTGGCGGTCCAGGACGACAGCGACATCGGCCACCACTCCCGGGGCAAGCAGCGGCTGCGCCGCGGCGGCATCTGGTACACCGCCCAGTCCGGGATCTGGCAGACGGTGTGGGCCGAGAGCGTGCCCGCCGTACACCTGCGGCACCTCACCCTGACCCCGCTCCTCGACGAGCGGTGCGTCGAGGTGACGGTGCACGCGACGGCGGATGCCGGCGACGCCGGCATCCGGATCCTGGCCGACGGGGTCGCGGTGGCCGAGGCCACCGCACCCGTCGGCGTGGCCGTTCGCATCCCGATCCCCGAGGTACGGCAGTGGAGCCCCGAGGATCCGTTCCTCTACGACGTGACCGCCGAGTTGGGCGCGGACCGGGTACGCAGCTACTTCGGCATGCGCTCGTTCGGTGTCGGACCGGACGGGGACGGCGTGCCCCGGCTGCTGCTCAACGGGCGGCCGTACTTCCACGCCGGCATCCTCGATCAGGGCTACTGGTCGGACGGCATGTACACGGCGCCCTCCGACGAGGCGATGATCGCCGACATCGCCACCATGAAGCGGCTCGGGTTCACCATGCTGCGCAAGCACATCAAGATCGAGCCGCTGCGCTGGTATCACCACTGCGACCGGCTGGGGATGCTGGTCTGGCAGGACATGGTCAACGGCGGCAGCAGTTACCACCCGCTGGTCGTCACCGCGCCGGCGGTGACGCCGCTGCGGCTGCCCGACCGGGGCCGGTGGCGGCGCTGGTTCGGCCGTGCCGACACCGGCGGACGGGACCGGTTCCGGGCCGAGCTGCGCGACACCGTCGAGCACCTGCGCAACGTGGTGAGCCTCGCCGTGTGGGTGCCCTTCAACGAGGGCTGGGGGCAGTTCGACGCGGCCCGGATCGCCCGCGAGGTCGCCGAACTCGATCCCTCCCGTACTGTCGACCACGCCAGCGGCTGGCACGACCAGGGCGGCGGCGACCTGCGCAGCCTGCACGTCTACTTCCGCCGCTTCCGGGTGCCGCGGCGACGCGGCGACCGCCGGGCGCTGGTGCTGTCCGAGTACGGCGGCTACAACCTGCGCGTCGACGGGCACGCCTTCAGCCGCAAGGATTTCGGTTACCGGCGCTACCGGAGCGCCGAGGACCTGGCGGAGGCGTTCACGCGGCTGCACACCGAGCAGATCGTGCCCGCGATCCGGGCCGGTCTGAGCGCGACCGTCTACACCCAGCTGTCCGACGTGGAGGACGAGCTGAACGGTCTGCTCACGTACGACCGGCGCGTGGTCAAGCTTCCCGAGGACGTGGTCCGGCAGGTCAACGAGCGGCTGCGTCACCAGCGGTTCTGAGCTTCCTCCGCCCAGCCGACCAGGCCGTCCAGAGCCACCCGTTCGCCGTCGTCCGCCTGGGCCCAGCCGGAGAAGTGCCCGAAGCACTGGTGGGTCTCGCTGGCCACGACGCCGAGGTTGGTGCGGGAGACCTTCTCGTGGAACGGGTGGAACTCCACCTCGACGCGATCACCGCTGATCCGCCACGGCCGCAGCCAGTCGCGGCGGTCGTAGCTCCAGCGCAGTTCGGCGCCGAGCTTGTGCAGCCGACCGCCGGTGAACAGAGCGTTCTCGGTCGAGCCGGTGCCGTCGGTCCACTTGCCGCCGAGCTGGATCGACACGTCCGGTCCGCTGCCCGCCGCCCAGTTCCACGTGATCGCGTACGGCCACTTGCCCCGGCCGTGGTCGAGCACGGCGAACGAGTCCCGCTCGTCCACGACGTGCGTCGTGCCGTCGACCCGTAGCGAGCCGCGTACCGGACGGCCGACGTCCTTGACCGTGTACTGGAACCGGCGTTTGCTCCACGGGACCACGACACCGAGCGACTCGTGGCCGGGCGGGAGCGGCACCACGAGGTCGATCTGGATGCCCGGCGCGGTGGCACGGATCGTGCTGCCCTCGGTGGTCTGGTCGATGTCGATCGACAGGCCGCCTCCGCGTGCGCACACGGCGCCCGCGCCGCTGACCGGCGGCATGACGACGCCACGGGCGAACGGGACCACGACGTCCTTGCCGGTCTCGACCTTCGTGGCGCGGTCGAGCACGTAGACGCCGTGCACCCCGGCGTAGTCCAGCGACGACGCGACGAGGCCGACGATGTGGGTCGGCGTCACGATCCCCCAGTACTCCCAGCGCTTGGCTCTACCCCAGCCGCGCAGGTTCGCCCGGTGCAGCGGCCGGCGGGTCCAGCCGACCGCGGCGGGGTTGAGCCGCCCGTCCGGAAGGCACAGGTCGACCGGCTCGACGATCTCCTTCTCGTGCGTCATCGGGGGAGCGTAGCGACCGCCTCAGTAGTCGATGTTGATGGCGGCGACCTGGCGGCTGCCGTTGAACACGATCGCCGGTCCGGCGAAGCGGGAGCTGGCGTACGTCAACGCCGTCTTGTGGCCCGGACTGTTGAACCACGCCTCGATCATCTGCTCCGGCGAGGAGTTGCCCGACGAGGCGAACAGCACCTCGTGCCCGCAGTGCTGCAACCCGCTCGCGTTCAGGTTCCGCCGTACGCAGGACTCTGCCTCCCGGTGTTGCGCCGCGCCCAGCTTGACCTCGGTCAGCCCGAGCGCGCGACGCCGCTCGTTGAGCAGCACCAGCAGCCGCCGTTCCGCTGCTGACAAGCCGTTCGACGTGGCGGTGGACTTGACCGGCGACGGGGTCGGCTTTGGCGACTTGCTGGGCTTCGCCGCCCTGCTCGGGGTGGGGCTCGGGAGGGCGGCGGTCGGGGAGGGTGTGAGTGCGGGTGCGGTCGTCTCGGGCGCGGGCTGAACAGCAGTCGCGGCCGCGGGCCGCCGGTCGGGCCCGTCCGGGTAGTTGGCAAGGATCAGACCACCCCCGCCGAGCACGGCGACGGCCGCGGCGACGCCGACCAGGGTCTTGGACAACGAGAGCCCGGACCGCGCTCCGGCCGCCACGGCGTGCGTACCGGCCGGGGCGACGGGCGACACGGAGGCGACGGCGTGCAGCTTCTGCGTGACGTCCGAGGCGAGTGCGGCCGGGGGCGGCGTGAGCGCCAGGCCGGCGAGCAGCCGTTCGGCGGGCACCAGGTCGTTCGTCGCGTCCGGGCAGTGCGCGCAGTCCCGGAGATGCCGCGCGAACCGCTTGCGCCACAGCGGTGCCGGCTGACCGTTCCAGCCCGACGCGGTGTCGCGCAGGCCGGCGCAGCCGGGCCGCGCGGTGAGGGCTCGCACCACCAGCCGGGCGGTGTCCAGTTGCGCCTTCATCCGGGACACCCGCACGGTCACGTGATGTGGCTCCAGGCGCAGGGCGTCGACCAGGTCGGCGCGGGTGAGGTGACCGGCCTCGACCAGCCACCACAGGGACAGCAGGTGGCGGTGGTCGTCGTCCAGCCAGCGCGTGGCCAGCACGACCTCGCGGCGCTGGTCGGCGAGGCGGAGCTGGGTCAGGGTCAGGTCCTCGAAGTCCGCGCGTGGGTCGATCACGTTGTCGATGTCCTCCGGCGGCGCCGGTGTGGTGGGCCGGCGCTGCGTGTGGGTGCGGATCTCGTTCATGGTGACGGCGACCAGCCACGACCGGAACAGCCGCGGCTCGCGGACGCCCGGCAGGCCGCGTACGACGCTCAGCATCGTGTTCTGCACCACGTCGTCGACGTCGGCCGACCGGTTCAGCGCCCGGCCCACGATGTTGTAGACCAGCGGCAGACAGTGCGAGACCACCTCGTCCGTCGCCGCCCGGTCGCCGCGGCGAGCCGCGTCCACCACCGCCGACATGTCGGCCCTGTTCGGGTACGCGGGATAGGACACGCTCACAACCTCGCCTTCACGGAATGATCTCGTACACCGTGGAGACTGTCCGGTACGCGGTCAGGTCACACAAAATGCTGAGGTGTCGGAGGGAAGCGTTACCTTCTCCGCCATGCCATTGATCACAGTCACCGACGAGGTGGTCGGAGCTCCGGGCGGGCCCGCGTGGACCATTGAGGTCTTCGAGGAGACGCTGCCCCTCGCCGAGTTGATCCGCCGTCGGGTTTCCCTCGAGATCGCCGAGTCCGGCGCGGACGCCGATCCCGAGGAGCGGACGCGGATGACACTCGACGCGTTCGGCCGCAACGCCTTCGTGGTGCTCGTGGACGACCACCAGGTCACCGACCTGGACGAGAAGGTCCGCCTGCACGCGGGATCGCGCGTCACCTTCCTCAAGCTCGTCCCGCTGGTGGGTGGCTGAGTGGACACGTACGACCCCGAGTCGGCCCTGCGCGATGTGGCCGCCACCGTCAAGAGGTGGTGGGGCCCGAGCGCCCAGAACCTCAACGAGACCGGCAAGCAGGAATTCGTCGACCGGGTGGTGACGGTGTGCGGCTGGGCACCGGCGGGAGCGGTTCCGTCGCTGCTCGCCGCGCTCAAAGATTCGCACGGGCCCTACTATCTCGCTGCGCCGTTGGTCGAGCTGCTGCCGGAGGCCACCCGGAAGGTCGAGTCGGTCGCCGCCGCCGTGGCCGACCTGACCGGCGACGACGCGGATCACGACAGGCGTGTCGTCGCCGCCTCCACCCTGATCGACAGCCTGCCGAACCTGCCGTACCAGCACGAGGAGCCGTGGGACCGGGCCCGGGGCGTGGCGTGGCGCCGCACGAAGGAACTCCTGGCCGCACAACCGGCGCCGGTACGGCAGGTGGTGTTCGACGCGCTGGCCGTGCCGGGCTCGGGCAAGGACGGGTGGGCCAAGCTGATCCGTGCCGTGTGTTCCGGCGGCGGCCTCGACGGCTCGGCCTGGCTCGGCCGGCTGAGCACTCAGGCCTGGCTGGGATTCAACTACTGGAGCTCCCATCTCGAGCGGTTCACCTGGGAGGCCATCCAGGCGGAGGCCGCGGCCGGGCGGGTGAACCCGGCGGCGCTGGCGACCTGGCGTCGGACCGGGATCGAGCGCTCGCTGAGCTACATCAGCGACGAGGCCGACCGGATGTGGCCGATCCCCAACGTCGGTGAGCAGTGGGCCGACCGCGCCGTCGCGGACATCGAGGCGATGCCGGCGGATCGCCGGTCCGCGTGGGAGGCGCTGCTGGCGCACTGCCCGGTCGAGGCGGACAAGGCGAAGCCGACGGCCGCCTGGCGCAAGCAGGCCCGGTCGCTGCTCGACGCGGTGGGCGTCGACGAGTTCACCGCCCGGCTCGACGACTGGCTCCCGCTCGTCGGGCAGTCCCGCAGCCTGCCACTGCGCATGACCACGTGCTGCGCCGGCCACATCAAGGACATGCCACCACGGATGATCGACCGCTACAACGTCAGGCTGCTGTGGGGCCTGCTCTGGATGCGGACGATGTGCCCGCCGTCCGAAGAGACCCTGCGCAGCCTCGGCCAGATCGCGGAACGGGCCGCCCGCAAGATCTCCGGCCACGGCCCGGCGAGCCCGAAGCTGGCGAACGCCGCGGTCGCGGCGCTCGTCGACACCGATCACCCGGCCGCGCTCGCCCAACTGGCGCGACTGTCCTCGCGGCTGACCTACAAGAGCACCCTGCGCCTGGTGGAGAAGGGGTTGACCCGGCACGCCGAGGCGCTCGGTGTCAGCCGGGAGGACGTCGAGGAGATGGCCCTGCCCGGCTTCGGGCTGCCGCTCGCGGACAAGCTGGGCGACTGCTCGTACGAGCTGGAGGTGCGCGGTGTCGACGCCGTAGTGATGTGGCGCAACGCGGACGGCAAGGTGGTCAGGACACCTCCGGCGCAGGTGCGCAGGGAGCACGGCGAGGAGGTGAAGGAGCTGAAGGCGACTGTCGCCGACGTCGCCGCGACGCTCGTCGCCACCCGCGACCGGCTGGAAGGGCTGCTGCGGCGCGACCGTTCGTGGACCGTCGAGCAGTGGCGCGAACGGCTCCTGGACCATCCGCTGGCCCGTACGCTGGCCCGGCGGCTCGTCTGGACGGTCGACGGCGTCGCCTGCTGCTGGGCCGGTGAGGCGTTGCGCACAGTGGACGACACCGTGTTCGAGCCGGCCGACGACGCGACGGTCCGGTTGTGGCATCCGGTGCTCGACCCCGACGCGGTGGGGCCGTGGCGGGAGTTCCTGACCCGGCACGCGATCACCCAGCCGTTCAAGCAGGCGCACCGGGAGCAGTATCTGCTCACCGACGCGGAGCGAGCCACTGGCGTGTACTCCAACCGGTTCGCCGCGCACATCGTGCGTCAGCACCGGCTCAACGCGCTGCTGTCCCGGCGCGGCTGGTCGTACGTCCAGCACCGCAACGACGGGGCGTCCTACAACCTGCCCTGGCTGGCCCTCCCGGACTGGGGGCTGCGCGCCGAACTGGGTGTCGCCGGGATCGAGCACCGGGACGACGACCTCGTGTTCGACACGATGGGAACCGACCAGCTGTTCTTCATCCGGGGCGAGCGCCTGCCGGTTCCGCTGGCGCAGGTTCCGCCGGTCGTGCTGAGCGAGGTGATGCGCGACGTCGACCTGTTCGTGGCCGCGGCCGGGGTGGGCGCCGACCCGAACTGGTACGACGGTGGGCCGGAGGGCCGGTATCGCGACTACTGGGCGCAGAACAGCTTCGGCGAGCTGACCCCGACCGGCCGGACGCGCCGGGACGTGCTGGCGGAGCTGATCCCCCGGCTGGCGATCGCCGGTCGCTGCACGCTCACCGACAGGTTCCTGGAGGTACGCGGCGACCTGCACACGTACCGCATCCACTGCGGCTCGGGCAACATCCTGATCGCCCCGGACGAGCGGTACCTGTGCGTCATCCCGGACTCGGCGAAGGCGAAGGAGCCGGAGATGTTCCTGCCGTTCGAGGGTGACAGCCGGCTCGGCGAGATCATCAGCAAGGCGTTGCTGCTGGCCGCCGACAAGAAGATCAAGGATCCGGTGATCCTGCGCCAGCTGTGAGGCGGCCGACGGGCGCCGGGCCCGTAGTCAGCTCGGCGCCCGCTTCGGCAGCAGCAGCTCCTCGTGGTCGAGTTCGCGTTCCAGCACGCGCAGTCCCTCGTCCGGCAGCCGGCCGGAGTCGCGCCACCGCAGCAACTCCTCGCGCTGTGCCTCCAGCGCGGTCCGGTGGACCCGCAGCGCCGTCTCGTACTCGGGTGAGGTGGGCAGCTCCGACGATCCGCTCTGCTGGAGCAGGTCGAGCCGCCCCCGGTAGCGGGCCAGCCGGGTCAGCAACTGGGCGCGTGTGGTGTCGACCGCCACCCGCGTGTCCGGTTCCTCGGCGGCGACGGTGTCGAGGCGGGCCAGGGCGGCCTCGACGGCGGCGGAGCGGGCCTCGTTGCGTACCCGGGCCTGGTCTGCCTCGTCGGCGCGCAGGCCGAGCATCCGCACGAGCGGCGCGAACGTCAGGCCCTGCCCGACCAGCGTCACCAGGACCACCACGAAGGTGCAGAACAGCAGCAGGTCGCGGTCGGGGAACGGGTCTCCGCTGTTGGTGGTGAGCGGCAGCGTGAAGATGGCGGCCAGACTGATCACGCCCCGGGTGCCGGACCAGCTCAGCGCCACCACCTCGCGTGCGGTCAGTCCGCGGGCGTTGCGGTCTGCTCGCCCGGTTCGCCGCGCCGCGCCGGGTGGGTCGGTGTCGTCCTGTTCGGCGACGCCGCCCAGCCGGGTGTGCAGCGACCGGGGGAGCCACTGGGTCAGGATCAGCCAGGCCGGGCGCAGGAGCAGGACCACGCCGACGGACACGGCGACGGCGACGGCGATGGTGGAGGTCTCGTACTGGCGCAGGCCCCGCACGACGGCGGGGAGTTGCTGGCCGATGAGCAGGAAGACGAAGCCTTCGAGCAGGAAGTCGACGAGCCGCCACACGGCGTTGGTCTGGAGGCGGGCCGCCCCGGACCCGAACTGCGGCGTCTGGTGGCCGACGATCAGGCCGGCGACCACCACTGCGAGTACGCCGGAGACGTGCAGCGCCTCGCCGAGCAGGTACGCCACGAACGGTGTCGCGAGCGAGATGGCGTTGGACAGCAGCGGGTCCGCGGTGAGCGGCCGGACCAGCCGTTTGGCCCGGGCGACGACGACACCTACGGCGATTCCGCCGGCCGCCGCGAGCACGAACTGCCCGACCGCTGCGTGGAACGAGAACTCGCCGCCCACGGCGGCGGCCACCGCGACGCTGAGCATGGTCAGCGCGGTGGCGTCGTTCAGCAGCCCTTCGCCCTGGATGATCGTGACCATCTTCGGCGGCAGGTTGACCCGGCGGCCCACGGCCAGGGCGGCGACCGGGTCGGGCGGGGCGACGGCGGCGCCGACCGCGATGCCGGCGGCCAGGGTCGCGCCGGCGACGAACAGGTGGAACCCGACGCCGACGAGCAGTCCGGTGAGGAGCACCAGCAGCACCGAGAGGCTGACCACGATCCGCAGGTTGCGCCGGATGTCCAGCAGGGACGAGTCGAGCGCGGCGCTGTAGAGCAGCGGCGGCAGCACGACCATGAGCACGAGGTCGGGATCGAGGCCGATGTTGGGGCCGGGGAGCAGCGCGTACGCGATGCCGATGAGCGGCAGGAGCGCGGCGGCGGGCAGGCCGGTGCGGGAGGCCACCCACCGTACGGCGATGACGACCGCGACGGCGGCGAGCACGAACAGCAGTGTCGAATGGGTGCTCACCCCGGTCGACACTACCGGGATCGAGATCATCGCGCGATGGGAAAGGGGTCGTCAACCGAGGGTTGACGCATCCGTATCGTCAACCTATGGTTGACGCATGGAGGAGACGGAACCGCACAAGATGACCCACCCGGTACGCCTCGACGACCTCATCGACGGCATCAAGAAGGCACACACCGACGCGCTCGACCAACTGGCCGACGCCGTCCTCGTCGCCGACCACCTGGGCGACGTCGCCGATCACCTGATCGGGCACTTCGTCGACCAGGCGCGCCGCTCCGGCGCGTCGTGGACGGAGATCGGCCGCAGTATGGGCGTGAGCAAGCAGGCCGCCCAGAAGCGTTCCGCGGCCAAGGCGGAGACCGCCGCCGCGCTCGACCCGAACTCCGGGTTCGGCCGGTTCACCCCGCGCGCCCGCAACGTCGTGCTGGCCTCGCAGGAGGAGGCGCGGGCGGCCGGCAACGCCGAGATCACCCCGGGACACGTCGCGCTCGGGTTGCTCGCCGAGCCGGAAGGGCTGGCCGCCGCCGCGATCGTGGCGCAGGGCGTACCCCTGGAGCGGCTGCGGGAGGTCGTCACCGCGACGCTGCCGGCGAAGGCCGGCCAGGTCCCGGACCTGATCCCCTACGACGCGCGGGCCAAGAAGGTCCTGGAGCTGACGTTCCGGGAGGCGCTGCGGATGGGACACAACTACATCGGTACGGAGCACATCCTGCTCGCCCTGCTGGAGGAGGAGGGCGGCGACGGTGTGCTGACCGGACTCGGGCTGCGCAAGGACGCGCTGGAGTCGGCGTTCGAGGCGGCGCTGGCCGAGATCACCCGAAAAGGGGCCTGACACCGGGCCGGGCACGCGCCACGGGGGCGCGTGCCCGGCCCGCGTGTGTCATTCGGCGGTGGGGAACCCGTAGCGGGCCGCGTGCTCCGGGTCGGCCGGGTCGACCTGGCGGATGCCGGCGTCGGCGAGGCGCTTGTTCACCTCGTCCAGGCGTTCCCGGACCAGCCGGGCCTCCTCCTCGGTGACGCGGCCGCGGTGCGGGCGCCCGGCGTGCTCGATGGTGCCGTAGTCGATCTTTTCGGTGGCGCGGCGTGCCTTGGGCGGCTTGACCCGCTCGGCGGTACGCAGCAGTTGCGCCATCGGCACGTCGGTGGCCATCGCGTCGAACTCGCTGGCGGTCAGCACCACCCGGCGCGGCTCGCCGTGGCCGTGCCGGTCGTGGATCTCCACCACCGCGACGTCCAGTGCCGCGTCGTCGATGCTCTCCACGTCGACCGGGGTGGCGTCCAGTTGCACGGGCCCGGCGACCAGGTCCGGGTGCTCCAGTACGACGACCTTGACCACCTCGTCGTCGGCGCTCAGCACCTGGCCGGTGAAGTCGGAGACGTGGATCGTCTTCTTGCCCATGCGCGGAGCTTCTCCTGTCGTAGGCCGGAAATCGGACCACAAGACGCTACCGCACAGGTGTGCGAAGACCGGTACGCACGCCCGGCCGGTGTGTCGCCGCCCGCGTTCCTAGAGGCTGCCTTTCGGGGCGACCCACTCGGTGGGCTGGTGGGTGAGCGCGGCGATCCGGTCGTAGTCGGCGTCGTAGTGCAGCACCGTGGCACCGTGCAGCTCGGCGGTCGCCGCGATGATCAGATCAGGCAGCCGAAAGTTGCGGTGCTGGCTCTCGGCGGCCAGTAGGCGGTGCACCGCCATGGCGCGGTCCATCGCCTCGGCGGTGACATCCAGCCAGCGGTGTCCCCGGAGCGCCTGCCACAGGATCTCGTATCCCTTCGGTGTGGGGGCGTTGTTCAGATATTCCAGCGAGGTCATCTGGCACGCGGCGAGGCGCCCTTCTGCCAGCAGCGTCTCGAAGCGCTTCCGGACGGCCTGGTGCCGAGCCTGAAGCACGTACACCGACGTGTCCGCCAGGTAGACCTGGCCGGCCATCAGGCCGCGGCCTCGCCGTCGCGGGCGTCCTCGGCGAGCCGGCTCAAGTCGCGCCCACCGCCGTAACGCCAGCCCTCGTCCGACTCGGCGAAGTCCATCTCGACCTGATCGAACGCGGCGACGATCTCCTTCGCCTGCCGCCGGACGGCGAAGGCGTGCAACGCGGCGTTGATGGTGGCGACCTTGGTGTCGGTGCCCAGCACCTCGCGGGCGGACTCCAGCCACTCATCGTTGACGTCCACCGTGATGCGGGTCATGCGTTCGACCGTACACCAGGAAGTGCTGGATCTGCGCACCAAGCTGCGCTTGAAATTGGTGCGTCAGGCGGCCGCCGACCCGCGCCAGGCGGCGGCGCCCGATGGTTGCGTGTTCAGCTCGGCCCAGGAGAGCCCCCGGTTGCGGGCTTCGCGGTACGCCCGCTGCGCCGGGAAGCGTCCGGCGTCGTCGGCGGCCCGCCAGCTCCGCTCCGGGTCCTGCTGGAATCGGTCATTCGGTTCGTGAGGCATGACCACTACCGTCCCAGAAAAACTTGTCCATGTATGGAAATGAATATGACGCAGGGTCGATGCCTCGGGTTCCCGTGAAGCGTCAAATTCCTGCGGCCCTCCGCCGGACCACACATCGTCATCCGTCGCTGGCGTGCCGCCCCACTACCCATCCGCCGCGGGTCTCAACCCCGGTGGGATCAGTTGATTACGCGAGCACGGGCGGTCCGGCCCGGCGTACCATGATCACGTGCTCGACCGGCGGGTCTTCCTCCATCTGGCGACCTGGCTGGGACAGTGGCCGGCGGGCCCGGGACTGCACGTGGTGCGGTCCCACCGCCGCGCCCGTCCGGCCTGGGACGGCCGCCTGCGCCCGGCCCTCGCGGTGACCGCCCACGGCAGCACCGTCCTCTCGGTCGCCGTCGATCGGGTGGAGGCGGTCCGGGCGCTGGTCCGGGGACGGCCGCCCGGCGAGTGGCTGCCCGCCCTCCCGGCGGCGGTCGGCACGCCCGACTTCAACTCGCACACGTCCGTCTTCCGCTGGTGCGCCGACCCGGCGCCGCTGCCCGAGGTGGGGGAGTGGGTGCCGCCCACGCTGGCCGGGCTACCGCCGTGGCTGCGGCTGTTCGACCGGGAGGTGCTCGTGGTCCGGGGCGCCGACGGCGCGTACCGGGCCGGGGTGGGGATCAAGCGGCACGACTCGTACGGGCACGAGCTGGCGGTGGGCACGGTGCCGGCCGCGCGCGGGCGCGGCCTGGCCCGGCGGCTGGTCGCGCAGGCGGCGCGCCGGGTGCTCGACGAGGGAGCGATCCCCACCTACCTGCACGACCCGGGCAACGCGGCGTCCGGCCGGGTGGCCGAGGCGGCCGGGTTCCCGGATCGCGGCTTCACCGCGTTCGGCGTGTTCCCCCGCTGAGCCGGCCCGGCTCGGCGCGGACCGTGGATCCCGGGCCGGATCCACGGTCCGCAGCTCTCCCCCCAGGCCCCGACACCGGTAACGCTATGTGTATTACCGACCGTGAACAAGGGGTGTGTTGCTGTCCGGTTGCGGACTCTCACCTGCGAAATCGCTGGCAGGTGCGCGGGCGAGGTCAGTGACGCAGCGTATGGATGAGGGCGAGCGCCTGCCGGGTGGCCGGCCGCAGCACGCGCAGCCGGGACAGCCCCACCAGCCGGTCCACGAGCGGCACCACGCCGTCGATGAGCTGGCGGGTCTTGACCTGCCCGTCCGAGCGGTCGTGCACCCAGTAGAGCACCACACCCATGTAGCCGAGCCAGAGCAGCTCGGGCAGCGCCTCGCGCAGCTCGTCGTCGAGCTTGACGGTGGACCCGGTGAGGGCCTCGCGGAACAGCGCTATCGACATGTCCCGCGGCTCCGACGACTCGGCGGAGAACGGGCTGAGCGGCGAGGTCGGCTCGGCCGCCGTCTTGAAGAAGGCGCCCGCGAACGCGTGGTACGGGCTCAGCACGTCGATGCCCGCGTGCAGCACCCCGGCCAGCCGCGCGGCGAACTCCCGCTCCCGGGCGAGCACCGGGCCGGCCGCCTCCCGGTGATCGCGCTGGGTGCCCGCGTAGAACTCCTGGACCAGGTGCTCCTTGGAGCCGAAGTAGTAGTAGGCGTTACCCACCGCCACGCCGGCCTCCTGGGCGACCGCCCGCATGGTGGTGCGCGCGTACCCGCGCTCGCGGAACAGCCGCATCGCGGTGTCCAGGATCAACTGGCGGGTCTGCTCACCCCGGGCCGTCGACCCCTGCCCACCCGCAGCGGTCGTCGGCGCACTCTGCTCGGTCATCGTCGTCACCGTATCCCGGTTCCCGGATCCGTTCGCGGACCGCGGAGGCCGCCGCCACCACCCGCCGGGCCAGCGGCAGCAGGTGCGGGCGGGCCAGCCGCTCGGCCGTACCCCGATGCTCGGCGAGCGCCCAGAGGCAGGCGAACCAGGCGCCGTCGCCGCTGTAGACCGCGCCCGTGTCGGCCACCACCGTCAGGTCCCGCAACGTCGCGTCGTGGTCGAGGCCGGGGAAGCGCCGCCGGGCCTCGGCGGACCCGGCCGGCACGAACTCCAGGGGTACGAGCTGGGGCCGCGAGGCGAGCCACCGCCGGGCGCCCCGGCACATCGGGCAGCCCGCGTCGAACAGGACGGTGAACCCGCGGATCCCACCGGCCCCGTGCCCGGTGGGATCCGACGGGCGCCCGCCCGGGGCGGACGTCACCGGGCCGGCGGGTTCGGGCCGCCTGCCGGTACGGGCCCACCCTGCGGCGGGAGGATACGGACCGGCGGCAGCGGCGGGTGGGTGGCCTGCTGCCGCAGGCGGCCGCGCCGGTAGCGGCCGAGCGCGAAGACGTTGAAGAAATGCAGCGCGCCCAGTACCAGCAGGACCAGGCCCACCTTCATGGAGAGCTGCTCCAGCGCCTGGCTGGTGTCGCCGACCGGGCCGGACTCCTTCATCGCCACCGTGACGTAGCCGAGGTTGAGCAGGTAGAAGCCGACCACGAGCAGGCTGTTGACCGCCTCGGCCAGCCGGCTGTCGGCGAACACGTCCTGCAGGAACACCAGCCCGTTGCGGGACAGTGCCCGGGCCACCCAGATGGTCAGACCGATGCTGACCGCCAGGTAGGCCAGGTACATCCAGACCTTCACGTCCATCCCCGTCGCCTCTCTTGAACGTGTTCAAATCAAGGACGCCCTGAGCGTACGACAGATTTTGAACGTGTTCAAGAGTGATGCGGTCAGCCGGTCAGGCCCAGCGTCTGCGCGGCGGCGCGGCCGTTGGCGTGGCTGGCGCCATGGGTGGCGACGAACGCGCGCGCGCCAGCCGGCCGCCACGCGCCCGGCCAGCCCATCTCGACCACTGTCACCTGATGCGTGGCGGCCAGCGCCTCGACCAGCTCCCGCGCGCCGGGCAGCCGGTGCAGGTGCCGCCCGACCAGCACGACCGGCCGGTCCCCGGCGAGCCGCCGCAGCTTCTCCGGGTCGGTCTCGCCCGCCACCGCGCGGGCCTGCTCGATCCCGGCGGCCAGGTGCGGGCCGAGCCCCCACGGCACCCGCCCCTCGGCGACGGTGGAGGTGGCGTGCACCTGCACCACCAGGGGTGCGGCGGCGCGGGTGAGGTCGCCCTCGACCCGTACCGCCCGCAGCGCGGCGGCGTAGCCGAGGCCGTCGGTGGCGGGCGGCGGGGCGTCGGCGGGGCCGGTGGCGGCGAGCGCGGCGGTCCGGCCGGCCGCCTCCTCGACCCGCTCGCGCGCCAGCCGCCCGTCGCCGATCGCCGCGACGATCTCGGCGGCGACCGACTCGACCAGCTCGGCGTCGACCCGGGCGCCGATGCAGAGCAGGTCCGCGCCGGCCGCCAGCGCCCGGACCGCGCCCGTGCCGACCCCGCCGGCGGCGAGCACCGCGCCCTTCATCTCCAGCGCGTCGGTGACTACCGCGCCGGTGAAGCCGTACTCGACGCGCAGCAGGTCGTGCAGGACCGCGCGGCTGAACGTGGCCGGGCCGTCGCCGGTCAGCGCCGGCACCCGGATGTGCGCGGTCATCACCGCGCGGACGCCCGCGTCGACCACCGCGGCGAACGGCGGCAGGTCCCGTTCCCGCAGGACGGCCGGCGGCACGTCGACTGTGGGCAGTTCGTGGTGGGAGTCGGCGACTGTGGCGCCGTGCCCGGGGAAGTGCTTGGCGCAGGCGGCCACGCCCGTCGACTGGAGGCCGGCGACGGCGGCGGCCGAGTGGACCGCCACCCGCTTCGGGTCGGCGCCGAACGAGCGGGTGCCGATGACCGGGTTCTCGTCGGCGGTGTTCACGTCGACGGTGGGCGCCAGGTCGAGCGTGACGCCGAGCGCGGCCAGCTCGGCGCCGATCGCCGCGTACACCTCGCGGGTCAGCGCGGGGTCGTCGACGGTGCCGAGCGCGGCGTTGCCCGGGTACGGGCTGCCGGTGGCGTGGGCCAGCCGGGTGACGTCGCCGCCCTCCTCGTCGATCGCGACGATCACGTCGGGGCGGCCGGCGCGCAGTGCCGCCGTGGACGCCCCGACCTGGGCCGGGTCGTGGATGTTGGTGCCGAACAGGGTGTGCCCGGCGAGCCCGTCGGCGAGCAGGTCGACCGCCCAGTCCGGCGGGACCGGACCCGGGTACGCGGCCAGCAGCGTGCCCAGCGCGAGCCGCCGGAGTCCTGGATCCTGACCCACGAGTATCCCCTTTCCCTGCCGGGTCGTCCGACCTTCGCGGATCGGGGCGGCCGATACGCTAACGGACGCCCCTCGGCAGGCGTTTTGTGGTTAGAAAACTTTACTGAAAATTGAGGACGACGGCATGAGTGCGACCCGGCTGCCCGGTACCCCCCGACTCCTGCGGGCGCTCAACGATCGTGCGGCGCTGGAGCTGCTGCTCGAACGCGGCCCGCTGACCCGGGCCCGGATCGGTGAGCTGACCGGGCTGTCCAAGGTCACCGCGTCCCAGCTCGTCGAACGGCTGGAGGAGCGCGGCCTGGTCGCCCGGGTCGGCGAGCAGGCCGGCGGGCGGGGCCCGAACGCCCAGCTCTACGCCGTCCGGCCGAGCAGCGCGTACGTGGTGGGCGTGGACGTCGGCGCGGAGCGGGTGGTGGCGGCCTGCGCCGACATCACCGGCACGGTGGCCGGCCGGGTCGAGCAGTCCACGAAGGACACCGACGACCCGGTCGGGGTGGTGCACAACGCGGTGGTCCAGGCGGCCAGCAGCGCCGGGGCGGAGCTGTCCGCCGTCCGGCGCGTCGTGCTCGGCACCCCCGGCCTGGTGGACCCGCAGACCGGCGACATCACCTTCGCGTTCAACCTGCCGCGCTGGCACAGCGGCCTGCTCGCCGCGCTGCGCGAGGACCTGGACACCCCGGTCGTGTTCGAGAACGACGTGAACCTCGCCGCGGTGGCCGAGGCGCAGTCCGGCGCGGCCCAGGGCACTTCCGACTTCGTGCTGGTCTGGGTGGACGCCGGCGTCGGCCTGGCGATCATGCTGGGCGGGCGGCTGCACCACGGCAGCAGCGGCGCGGCCGGCGAGATCGGCTACCTGCCGGTGCCCGGCGCGCCCATCCCGCGCGACGTGTCCAAGCGGGCCAAGCCGGCATTCCAGCAGCTCGTCGGCGCCGACGCGGTACGCGCGGTGGCCGCCGAGCACGGCTTCGCCACCCCGAAGGCGGCGGAGCAGGGCGTCGCGGCGGCCCGGGCGGCCGAGGTGGTACGCGCGGCGATCGCGGCCGGCACCGCCGGTGGGCCGATGCTGGACGAGCTGGCCCGCCGGCTGGCGCTCGGCGTGGCGAGCACCTGCGTGGTGCTGGACCCGCCGCTGGTGGTGCTCGCCGGCGCGGTCGGGCAGGCGGGCGGGGCGGCGCTGGCCGAGCGGGTGCAGCACGAGGTCGCCGCGATCACGCTCGTCCGGCCCCGGGTGGTGACCACCGGGCTGACCGAGGAGCCGATCCTGCGCGGCGCGCTGCGTACCGCGCTGGACGCGGTGCGCGACGAGGTGTTCGGCTCGACGGTCGGCTGACCGCGTCGTGCGCCCTGACGCCATGTGAAGGAATCCTTCATCATGGCGTCAGGGTTCGCAAGGAGTTGCCGGGCCTGCCCTTCCGTCACATCAGGTCGCGGCGGCGGAACACCGTGAACGCCGCGGCCACCAGCGCGCCGGTGAGCCCGAGCAGCACCACCAGACCCGACGGCCAGGTCACCGTGTACGAGCCGTCGCAGTAGCCGGAGATCCCGGGGCCGCAGGCGTTGCCGTCCCAGAGCCGCACCTCACCGGAGAGCCAGGCCGCCAGATAGCTGGACAGCATGTACCGGTCCGGCCGGCCCACCTGGAGGATCTGGAACACCAGCCGTGCCCCCAGCTCCCACACCACCACGTACGCGGCCACCGCGCCGAGCGCCGCCGACGTCAGCCGGCCCAGCGTGGCGACGGCGAAGCCGAGCGCCGCGGCGAGCAGCACCAGCACCAGGCCGCGCCCCCAGATCGCGGCGAGCGACGGCCAGAAGTCGCCACCGGTCCGCCCCACCAGGCCGGACGCCTGGCCGATCAACCAGAACGCCCCGAGGTACGCCACCGAGGCCAGCACCGACAGGCCGACCAGCCCGCCCAGCAGGGTGCCCAGCTTCGCGGCGAGCACCGTCGACCGCCGGGGCCGCCACAGCAGCAGGTTGACCACCCCGCCCGAGTTCAGGTCGGCCCCGATGTACGAGGCGCCGACCAGGAACCCGAACAGCGTCAGGAACGCGATCAGGAAGTAGAGCAGCGGCTCGGCCTCCTTGGCGAAGACGAAGACACCGCTGAGGTAGTCGGCCGCGGTCGGCAGCTCGTCGAGCTGGGCCGGGTCGATCTGGGCGCAGTCGCGCGGCAGGTAGTCGTTCTCGGCCGGCGGGAGCGAGCCCTCCCGGATCCGCAGGCAGCGGTCGTACGTCATCTCCATCTCGCGGACGCTCTCCGCCGCCTGCGCCTGCGCGCGGCTCAGCTCCGCCGGGCTGGGCCGGTGCGAACCGGCGAGCGTGGTCACCACCGTCACCGCGAAGGCGGCAGCCAGCAGCACCACCATGAGCTGCACGAAGCGCCGGGCGGCCAGCCGCTCCAGCTCGGCACGGACCAGGTTCACGCGTCCACCTCCCGGCTCTCCCGGACGTCGAGGTCGATCACTCCGTCGCTCGGCGGCGCGCCGTCGACCTGCCGCGGCACCTCCACGCCCATGTGCTCGTGGTCGCCGGTCAGTTCCAGGAAGACGCTTTCCAGGTCCGGCCGCAGCGGGACCAGCTCGCGTACCCACACGCCCTGCTCGCCGAGCGTCCGGCTGATCGTCTCCGGATCCTCCACACCGGTCACCACCAGGTGGTCCGGCCCGGCCGTCACCGACAGACCGGCCCGGCCCAGCAGGTCACCGGCCTGCTCCGGGTCGGCCACCCGCACCCGCCACTGGTGCTGGTCGAAGCCGGCCAGCACCTCCTCCACCGGCCCGTACGCGACCCGCCGCCCCCGGCTGACGATCGTCACGTGGTCGCAGATCAACTGGATCTCGGCCAGGATGTGGCTGGAGAGCAGCACCGTCACCCCGGCCTCGGCGAGCGACCGGGTCAGGTCGCGCATCTCCCGGATGCCGGCCGGGTCCAGCCCGTTCGCCGGCTCGTCCAGGATCAGCAGCTCCGGGTTCTTCAGCAGGGCCGAGGCGACCGCCAGCCGCTGCTTCATGCCCAGCGAGTAGCCCTTGACCCGCTCGTGGCCCCGGTCCCGCAGCCCGACCTGCTCCAGCACCTCGTCCACCCGGACGGTCGGCACGCCACCGGCCACGGCCAGCAGCCGCAGCGTCCGGTGCGCGGTGAAGTTGGCGAAGAACTGCGGGCTCTCCACGATCGCGCCGACCCGGCCGGCCACGTCCGGCAGGCGCTCGGGTGAATCGGCGCCCAGCACGCGCATCCGCCCGGCGTCCGGCCGGACCAGCCCGAGCAGCGCACGCAGCGTGGTGGTCTTGCCGGACCCGTTCGGCCCCAGGAAACCGTGCACCTGACCCGCCTCGACCAGCATGTCGAAGCCGTCGACGGCGACCCGCCGCCCCTGGCGCAGCGAGTGGAACGTCTTGCGGAGGCCGGCGATCTCGATGACCGCGCTCATCAGCGCGCCTTCCGGCAGCGGTCGGGCATGGGTGTCCTTCCGGAAGCGGTGACCAACGACACGGCGCCCCACCCTATGGTGGCGACGCCTCCCGTGGGGGGCACCGTGCCGGATGCGTGATTGGATGGTGCGGTGACTGGTGACCTGATCCCCGGCGCCCCGGGCGCCCCCGCCCCCTCGACCGTGGACGCGGATCTGGTGGTCAGCCTCGACGGGGTCGGCGTCAAGCGTTCCGGCACGGCGCTGGTGCACGACGTCGACTGGCGGGTCGAGCTGGACGAACGGTGGGTGGTGCTCGGGCCGAACGGCGCGGGCAAGACGACACTGCTCAACCTGGCCTCCGGCCGGCTGTACCCGACCAACGGCGTCGCCCACGTGCTCGGCGAGCGCATCGGCCGCACCGACGTCAACGAGCTGCGTACCCGCATCGGCCTGTCCACCGCGACGCTCGCCGAGCGGATCCCCGCCGACGAGCGCGTCACCGACGTGGTGGTGACCGCCGCCTGGTCGGTGGTGGGCCGCTGGCGGGAGAGCTACGACCGCACCGACGAGGCGCGCGCCGCCGCGCTGCTGCGCCAGCTCGGTGTCGGGCACCTCGCCGACCGCGCGTACGGCACGCTGTCCGAGGGCGAGCGCAAGCGGGTGCAGATCGCCCGCGCCCTGATGACCGACCCGGAGCTGCTGCTGCTCGACGAGCCGGCCGCCGGGCTCGATCTGGGCGCGCGCGAGGACCTGGTGGCCCGGCTGGCCGAGCTGGCGTACGACCCGGACGCGCCCGCCATGGTGCTGGTCACCCACCACGTCGAGGAGATCCCGCCGGGCTTCACGCACGCGCTGCTGCTGCGCGAGGGCGGCGTGGTGGCGCAGGGCCTGCTCGGCGACGTGCTCACCGCCGACAACCTGTCGAAGACGTTCGGCCTGCCGCTGGTGGTCACGCGGTCCGGCGACCGCTGGGCCGCCCGCGCCGCCTGAGCGACGGGACGGACACCGTGCCGCAGACCCGGATCGCCGTCGTCGGCAGCGCCAACATGGACCTGGTCGGCATCGGCGCCGCGCTGCCCCGGCCGGGTGAGACGGTGCTGGGCAGCGACTTCGTCATGCTGCCCGGCGGCAAGGGCGCCAACCAGGCGGTCGCCGCGGTACGCGCCGGCGCCTCCTGCGTCTTCCTCGGCGCGATCGGCTCGGACTCGTTCGGCGTGACGCTGCGGGCCCGGATGACAGCGGCCGGCGTGGACACCGGCCACCTGCGGGTGGTCTACGGCCCGTCCGGCGTCGCCCTGGTCATGGTCGGTGGCGCGGGGGAGAACGCCATCCTGGTCACGCCGGGCGCGAACGCCGCGTTCACGTCGCCGACCGCCGACGAGCTTTCCGCCGTACGCGATGCGGACGTGCTGGTCGCGCAGCTGGAGGTGCCGGTCGAGACGGTGACCGAGGCGGCGCTCGCGGCCCGTTCGGCGGGCACCCGGGTGGTGCTCAACGCCGCGCCGGCCCGGCCGGTGCCGGCCGAGCTGCTGGCGGCCACCGACCTGCTCGTGGTGAACGAGCCGGAGGCGCAGGCGTTGACCGGTCGCGGCCGGGACGAGCCGGCGGCGCTGCTGGATCTGGTGCCCCGGGCGGTGCTCACGCTCGGCGGCGACGGCGCCTGGTACGTCGACCGGGAGCGACCGGCGACGCACGTGCCGGCGGTGCCGGTGGACGTGGTCGACTCGACCGCCGCCGGCGACGCGTTCACCGCGGCGCTCGCCGTGGCCTGGGGTGAGGGGCGGGACCTGGCCGACGCGGTGCGCTGGGCGGCGGCCGCCGGTGCGGCGTGCGTACGCAAGCTCGGCGCCTCGGTGGCGCTGCCCCATCGCGCGGAGATCGACGAGCTGTTCGCCGACTGTTAAGAAGGGCCCCTTTCACTACCGGAGGCGTTAACAAGGGGCCCTTCCTTACACCTCGTCGGTGAGGCGTTCGCCGCGGCGGCGCAGCATGCCGAGCCCGGGGATGCCGGCGACCGCGAGCTTGAGGTCGCGGGTGACGTCCAGCAGGTCGTGCAGGTCCGGGCCGACCCGGTCCAGCGTGGCCAGGATCGGCAGCACGTCCGAGGTGAGGTGGTCCTTGAGCTTCGGCAACTCGTCCACGAGACGGATCGCTGCGGTCACCTCCTCCGGGCTGAGCTGCTCCACGAAACGCGCCGCCATCGGTGCGGCCCGGCGCAGCGTCGACTCGTACGCGGCCAGCAGCTCGTTCGCGACGCCGGTGGCCTTCTCGGCGGTGGCGAGGGTGCCCGCCGCCCGCGCGGTCACCGTCTCCGCCTCGGTGACCACACCGGCCGCGCTGCGGGCCACCCGGTCCGCCTCGCCGACCACGGTGGCCGCCGCCGCGGAGACCCGCTGCGCCTCGCCGACCACCACCGTCGCGGCGGCGGCCACCTCGGTCGCCGTGTCGATCGCCGCGGTCGCGGCGGCACTGATCACCGCCACCTCGCGGACCGCCGTCTCGGCGTCGGCCAGCACCCGGTCGGTGCGGTCGAGCGTGCCCTCGATCCGGTCCACCACTCCGTCGATCCGCCGGACCAGCGCCTCCACCTGGTCGAGGACGGCGAAGGCGCGAGCGGGTACCGAGGCCATCGTGGCGGCGGAGCCGAGCGCCTGGTCCACTGCGGTACGGGTGAGGCCGAGCAGGGCGCCGGGCCGGGGAAGAGGGATCGCCATGGCATCCAGTGTGCGGCGTCGCGGCCAGTGCCGCCCGGCGGCAGCCGGGCGGCGAAGGTCACGCCGGGCCGCCGACGCGGCGTAGGGTGCCGGCATGCCCACCCCCGGCCCGGCGTCGCGGCGAACGCTCGCCTGCGGCGTGGTCGCGCTGCTCGCCGTCGTCCTCGGCGTCCTGCTCCTGGTCCGCGCCGACGCCGGGCTGAGCACCGCGCGGGCGACGGTGGCCGGGGTGCCGCTGACCGAGGTACGTGCCGACGGCGGGGCCGGTGACCTGCGGCCCGGGGTGGTGATCGCGCACGGCTTCGCCGGGTCGGCCCGGCTGATGCGGCCGCTGGCCGACTCGGTGGCCCGCCAGGGCGGCGTCGCGGTGCTGCTGGACTTCGCCGGGCACGGCGCCAGCGGGTCCCGGCTGCCCGGGGCCGGGCGGGACGAGGAACGTGCCCGGGCGCGGCTGCGGCACGACCTGGACGTGGCGGTCGGGTGGCTGCGCGGGCGTCCCGGCGTCGACAGGGACCGGATCGTCCTGGTCGGGCACTCGATGGGCGCCGGCGCTGTCGTCCGGTACGCGGTGGCGCATCCGGAGATCGACCGGACGGTGGCGATCTCGCTGCCCGACGGCGGTGACGTGCCGGCCGGCTGGCCGGGGAACCTGACGCTGGTGGTGGGCGGGCTGGAGTTCGCCGGCTTCCGCCAGGCCGTCGACGAGGCGACCCGGGACGCGCCACCGGGTTCCCGGACGCGGGTGGTGGCGCCCGGCGTCGAGCACGTGTCGGTGCTGTTCGCGCCGCGTACCCACGCCGCGGTGCTCGACGCGCTCCCGGGCCGTACCGGCGGGCCGGAGCCGTCCCCGCTGACCCGGCCGGGCGGCGCCGGGCTGCTGCTGGCCGGGCTCGCGCTGGGTTTCGTGCCGCTTGCGGCCCTGCTGCCGCGCCGGACGCGGCCGGGCGCGGGCGGTCCGCGTACCGGCTGGTGGCTGGCCGCGACGGTGCCGGCGGCCGGGCTGGGCGCGGTGTTCGCCGCGCTGCTGCCGACCACCCGCCTGCCGCTCGCCGTGGGCGGATACGTCGCGGTGTTCCTGCTGCTCACCGGCGTGCTGCTGGCCGCCGCGGCACGCTACGCGCGCCCCGGTGGGACACCGCCGACCGCGAGCGGCGTCCGGTCCGCGGTGGTCGCTGTCGCGTTCCTCGGGTACGCGGTGCTCGCCGTCGCGCTGCCGCTTCATCTCGGGCTCACCTCGACCGTGCCGGTCGGGGCCCGGTGGTGGCTGCTGCCCCTGGTGGCGTTCTGCTGTCTGGTGTTCCTGCTCGGCGCCGAGCGGCTCGCGGGCGGCGACGGCCTCCGCTACGCGGCCACCGGCGGCATCGCCGTGCTGTTGCTGGCCGCCGCGGCGGTGCTCGGCCTGGCGCCCGGGTTCGTGCTGCTGGTGGTGCCGCTGTTCGCCGCGCTGGTGGCCTGGCAGGCGGCCTGGGCCGCGGTGTTGCGCCGCCGGGCCGCGCCGTGGTGGCTGGCGCCGCTGCTCGGGGCGGTGCTGCTGGCCTGGCCGATCGCTACCACGCTGCCGCTGGCCTGACCGGCGCCGGTCGGCTCAGCGCCGGTCGGTCTGCTGTTCCACGGCACGTTGCACGGCCCGGTAGATCTGTCCGAACCGCAGCGCGTCGGGCGTGCGGACCAGCATCGTCTCCCGGCCGTGGTGCTGCACCCACAGTTCGTGCACCCGGTTGCCGCGCTCGTAGGAGCGGTCCAGCCAGCCGAGCGGCACCTCCAGGAACGGAGTGAGCGCCAGGCCGATCACCACGAACGCGGCCAGGATGATCAGGGCCAGTTTCCACTCGCCGCGGTCCTGCGCCGACCAGGCGAGGGAGAGCACGCAGACCACGGCGACGAGGGGTGGCAGCGACAGCAGCAGGACAAGCACCCCGCGTCCCAGCACCCGCCCCCGGACCGCGAGGGTGGTGGCGCCGCGCTCGTGCCAGACGTACGTGACGTCGGCGAGCGCGACGACCCGACCACCCGCGTGGATCGCGTCCGAGGTGACCTGCACCGCGTCGTCCCGGTAATAGAGGGCCATAAATCAGCCTAACCGCGTGTGTCGACACCGGACGGTCGAGCGTCGGTAGGGTGACGGTATGGCGGGCGGGGCCGGGCGAGCAGGACACCTACGGCCTGTTGCGCGGGCTGGGCCTGCTGCCGGACGAGCCGATCACGTTCTGACCCGTCGCGGCAGGACCGGTCGCGGCAGGGTCGGCCGCGGGACGACCGGGCGCGGCCGGCAGGCTCTCCATGGCCCGCTGCACCGCCCGGTAGATCTGGCCGAAGCGCATCGCGTCCCGGGTGTGCAGCAGCCGCACCGGACGACCCCGCCAGTCGGCCCACATCTCCATCTCCCGGCTGCCCCGGGCGTAGGAGCGGTCCAGGTACTCGAAGAGGAAGTCGGCCACCGGCCCGACGGCCAGGCCGATCAGCACCGAGATCCCGACGATGGCGATGGTGACCACCGCCGAGCGTTGCAGCCACACGGCCAGCCCGATGCCCAGCACGGCGGTGACCAGCGGCCCGGCGATCGCGGCCCCGATCGCGCCGCGCCCGGCGAGCACCCGCCACGAGCGTTCGCCCCGCCGGTGCCACACGGTGGTGAGTTCGGCGAGCGGGTAGGTGCGCCCGTCCACCCGTACCGTGGTGGAGGTGACCTGGACGGACCGGTCGTCGAAGTAGGTGATCATGGCTCACTCCCGGTGGCGGGGCGGCGGCGACTCCGGCGGCTACCTGGGGAGTCGCCGACACCACACTGTCTACCCCAACGAGGCGAGCCGTAAGGTTGGCACGCGACTTCGACGAGGAAGTGAGGGCAGCGTGGGCGAGTTCGTCAAGCTGGAATCCAAGGACGGCATCGGCACCATCCGGCTGGAGCGGCCGCCGATGAACGCGCTCAACACCCAGGTGCAGGAGGAGTTGCGCGCCGCCGCTGCGGCGGCCACCGCCGACGCCGAGGTCCGCGCCGTCATCGTGTACGGCGGCGAGAAGGTCTTCGCGGCCGGCGCGGACATCAAGGAGATGGCCGACATGTCCTACGTGGACATGGCGGAGCGCGCGGCCGACCTGTCCAGCGCGCTCGGCGCGATCTCCCGTATCCCCAAGCCGGTCGTGGCCGCGATCACCGGGTACGCGCTCGGTGGCGGCTGCGAGCTGGCGCTGGCCTGCGACTGGCGGATCGTGGCCGAGGACGCCAAGCTCGGCCAGCCGGAGATCAAGCTCGGCATCATCCCGGGCGCGGGCGGCACGCAGCGGCTGGCCCGCCTGGTCGGCCCGGCCCGCGCCAAGGACCTGATCATGACGGGTCGGATGGTCGACGCCGCCGAGGCGCTGCGGATCGGCCTGGCCGACCAGGTGGTGCCGGCCGCGGAGGTCTACGACGCCGCGGTGGCGTACGTGAAGCCGTTCCTGACCGGGCCGGCGCAGGCGCTGCGGGCGGCGAAGGCGGCCGTCGACGCGGGTCTGGACATGGACCTCACCTCGGGCCTGGCCTGGGAGAGTCAGCTCTTCGCGGCGCTGTTCGCCACCGACGACCGGCGCGAGGGCATGACCGCGTTCGTGGAGAAGCGCAAGCCGGGCTTCACCGGCCGTTGACGCGAGAGCTGTTCACATCTGCTGTACCGGCCAGTAACGTGACCCCGGTCGGTCGATGAAGGGGAATGGCATGACGGAACGGGTCGAGGGCCACGGCGGCGATCTGGCGCTCGCGGCACTGCGCGCGCACGGCGTACGGGAGATGTTCACGCTCTCCGGCGGGCACGTCTTCCCGCTCTACGACGCCGCCCACAAGGCGGGCTTCCCCCTCTACGACGTGCGGCACGAGCAGTCCGCCGTGTTCGCCGCCGAGGCGGTGGCCAAGCTCCAGCGCCGCCCCGGCCTGGCCGTGCTCACCGCCGGCCCCGGCGTCACCAACGGCGTCTCCGGCCTGACCAGCGCGTTCTTCAACGCCTCGCCGGTGCTGGTGCTCGGCGGGCGGGCCCCGCAGTTCCGCTGGGGCTCGGGCAGCCTCCAGGAGATGGACCACCTGCCGCTGGTCGCGCCGGTGACCAAGCACGCCGAGACGGTGTTCAGCGCCGACGACATCCCGCGCGCGGTGTCGGCGGCGCTGACCACCGCGCTCACCCCGCACCGCGGCCCGGTGTTCCTGGACTTCCCGCTGGAGGCGGTCTTCTCGGTCGGTGACGCCGACCTGCCGGCGGTCACGCCGCCGGCGCCGATCGAGCCGGACCCGGACGAGGTCGCGAAGGCGGCCCGCCTGATCGCCGGCGCGTCCCGGCCGGTGATCATCGCCGGCTCCGACGTGTACGCGGGCGACGCCGTCGAGGCGCTGCGTGCCGCCGCCGAGTCGCTGCGGGTGCCGGTGTTCACGAACGGGATGGGCCGGGGCGCGCTGCCGCCGGAGCACCCGCTCGCGTTCGCCAAGGCCCGCCGGGTCGCGCTCAAGGGCGCCGACGTGGTCGTGGTGATCGGCACCCCGCTGGACTTCCGGCTCTCCTTCGGCGACTTCGGCGACGCCCAGGTCGTGCACGTGGTGGACGCGCCCAGCCAGCGGGCCGGGCACGTGCAGCCGGCCGCCGCGCCCGCCGGTGACCTGCGGCTGATCCTCGGCGCGTTCGCCGACCACACCGGTGACCGGGCCGACCACGCCGACTGGATCGCCGAGCTGCGTACCGCCGAGGACGCGGCGAAGGCCCGCGACGCCGAGGAGATGGCCGCCGAGAGCGACCCGATCCGCCCGGCCCGGATCTACGGCGAGCTGCGCAAGGTGCTCGCCCCGGACGCGGTCACCATCGGCGACGGCGGCGACTTCGTGTCGTACGCCGGGCGTTACCTGGAGCCGGCCCAGCCCGGCACCTGGCTCGACCCCGGCCCGTACGGGTGCCTCGGCACCGGCATGGGCTACGCGATGGGCGCCCGGATCAGCCACCCGGACCGGCAGATCTGCGTGCTGATGGGCGACGGCGCGGCCGGCTTCTCGCTGATGGACGTGGAGTCGCTGGTCCGGCAGAAGCTGCCGGTGGTGATCGTGGTCGGCAACAACGGCATCTGGGGGCTGGAGAAGCACCCGATGCGGGCGATGTACGGCTACGACGTGGCCGCCGACCTCCAGCCCGGGCTGCGCTACGACAAGGTGGTCGAGGCGCTCGGCGGCGGGGGCGAGACGGTGGAGAAGGCGGCCGACCTCGGGCCCGCGCTGGGGCGCGCGTTCGACTCGGGCGTGCCGTACCTGGTGAACGTGCTGACCGACCCGGCTGACGCGTACCCCCGGTCGTCGAACCTGGCCTGACCGCGGCGCGTGCGGGGCCGTCCGCCGGGTGACCGGCGGGCGGCCCGCGGCGCGTGTCAGACCTCGGGGCGGTCCCGGTCGTCCGGGCGGCGCAGCTCCTCCTCGCGGCGGCGCAGGTCCTCCTCCCACAGCCGCAGCCGTTCCTGGTCCTCGCGGCGGGACCGCTCGTCGAGCGAGGCGAGGAACTCCGGGTCGTCGTCCGGGGCGAGCGGGCGACCGGCCGGGGCGGCGGGCCGGGCCGCGCCGGTGACGCCGGTGGTTCCGGCCGGGCGCTCGCGGCCCACCAGGAACCAGGCGATCGAGCCGACCAGCGGGAAGAACAGAATGATCAGCACCCAGATCATCCGGGGCAGCGCCTTGACCTTCTCCTCGTCGGCGGAGAGGCAACTGATCAGCGCGACGACCGCGAGGACGACCTGAACCAGGAAGAGCAGCACGTAGAGGCGGGCCATGCCCCATGATGGCTCACCCGCGCACGTCAGCGCACCCCGCCCAGCACGTGCGCCACGCCGAGCACCGCAAGTCCGGCCGCCCCGATCGCGGTCAGCGGCACCGACCAGCTGTCGAACCGCCGCGGCCCTGCGCCGGTGGCCCGGTGCCACGTCACCACGAGCACGGCGAGCCAGACCAGGAGCGCTGCTCCGGTCAGCAGCGCGTCGAGGACCCGGCCGGTGAACGCCAGCCGGAGCTGCAGCAGCAGCACCGCGGTCAGCGTGAGCAGCGTCCGCCGCCAGGCCAGCCGGGTACGTTCGGGTTGCAGGCCGGGGTCGCGGGTCATCCCGCGCCACCCAGCAGCACGGCGGCCACCAGCAGCAGCGCGCCGATCGCGACGATCAGCGCCAGCACGGCCGGGAAGCGGGACGCGGGCAGTTCCTCGTCCAGCCGCATGGCCCGTTCGGTGCGCGCCCAGTGGTCGACCGCCCGGATCGAGACGGTCGCGCCGAGCAGCAGCAGCGCGATCGCGAGCGCCTCGCGCAGGTGGGCCAGGCGCAGCGGCGGGAGGAACTGCGCCGCGGCGAGCCCGCCCGCCACCAGCGCCAGGCCGGTACGCAGCCAGGCCAGGAACGTCCGTTCGTTCGCCAGCGAGAAGCGGTAGTCCGGCGGGTTGCCGACCGAACGCAGCTCACGCGGGTCGAACCAGTTCTTGATCGACTCCCACACGCTGCCGATTATCCGCTTTGCCCCGCGCCTAGCCTGGGGGGATGACCGATCTTGACGCGCGTGAGCTGCGCGCCGCCTACGACGCACAGATCCGACCGGAGCTGCCGGACCCGCTGCCGGACGGGGTGACGGTGGAGCGCGACGGCCCGCTGTTCCGCGTGCTCGGCCTCGACCACCGCGGCTTCCTCACCTACCGGACGCTGGACGGCCTGGCCGGCGCCGAGCTGGACGCGCTGATCGCCCGGCAGGTCGAGGTCTTCCGGGCCCGGGGCGAGTCGGTCGAGTGGAAGCTCGCCGGTCACGACGAGCCGGCCGACCTGGGCGACCGGCTGCGCGCCGCCGGCTTCGTACCGGAGGACCAGGAGACCGTGGTGGTCGGGCCGGTCGCGCCGCTCGCCGCCGCCGTTCCGGTGCTCCCCGAGGGGGTACGCCTGCGCGAGGTCACCAGCCGGGCCGACCTGGAGCGCATCGCCGCCATGGAGGAGGAGGTCTGGCGGGAGGACCGCAGCCACCTGGTGTACGGGCTGGCCCGGGAGATCGAGGCCGATCCGCAGTCGATCACGATCGTGGTGGCCGAGGCCGGGGAGACGGTGGTCAGCGCCGGCTGGATCCGCTACCAGCGCGGCACCGGCTTCGCCAGCCTCTGGGGCGGCTCGACGCTGCCGCAGTGGCGCAAGAAGGGCATCTACCGGGCGCTCGTGGCGTACCGGGCGCGGCTGGCGCAGCAGCGCGGCAAGACGCTGCTGCAGGTGGACTGCTCGCCGGACAGCCGGCCCATCCTGGAGCGGCTCGGACTCGTTGCGGTCACCACCTCCACGCCGTACGTCTACACTCCGTGATCATGGAACGGTTGACGGCGGACGAGCGGCTCACCCTGAAGACCGGCGCGTTCGGCGCGGTCTTCCTGGTCTCCAACGCCGTACCCGGGGTGCTGGCGATGGTGCGGGAGAGCTTCGCCGCCTCCGGCGCGCTCGCCGAGGTGGGGGGCGTGGTCAAGGAGGCGCTCACCACCGGCCCGCTGCCGCAGCTGCCCCGGGACTCGGCCCTGGAGGTCGAGTCCGTGGTGCTGCCCGCGCTGGGCCGGTCGATGGAGATCCTCCGGGCCAAGTCGCCCGCCGACGCCGAGACGTACCGGTCGGTGGTGCTGGCCGCCGCGGAGCGGGTGGCGCAGGCGCACCGGGGGATCGAGCCCGCCGAAGCGGCGGCGATCGAGAAGATCACGCAGGCGCTGGCCGGATCGGTCTGATGCCGGTGACCTGCGTCACTGCGGGCGGCCGGGGCCGTCATGCTACTTGCGGGTAACATTGCGCTCGTGGGGAAGTGCACAGCTGCCCGCGGTTGACCCACGTTCCGTCACGCGGGAGGCTGCGCCCGTGACCGGGCGAGTGATCGCTACACCAAACAGGAGGGTCGTCGAAGCGCGATGAATATCGTCGTACTCGTCAAGCAGGTGCCTGATTCGGGCGCGGACCGCAGCCTGCGTTCTGACGACAACACCGTCGACCGCGGTTCGGCGAACAACGTGATCAATGAGATGGACGAGTACGCCATCGAAGAGGCGTTGAAGATCAAGGAAGCGCATGGTGGTGAGGTCACCATCCTGACGATGGGTCCGGACCGGGCGACCGAGTCGATCCGTAAGGCGCTGTCGATGGGCCCGGACAAGGCCGTGCATGTGGTGGATGACGCGCTGCACGGTTCCTGCGCGGTGGCCACCTCGAAGGTCCTCGCCGCCGCGCTCGGGCAGTTGAACGCCGACCTGGTCCTGTGCGGTGCGGAGTCGACCGACGGCCGGGTGCAGGTGATGCCGCACATGATCGCCGAGCGGCTGGGTGTGGCCGCGCTGACCGGCGCGCGGAAGCTGACCGTGGACGGGTCGGCCCTGACGGTGGAGCGGCAGACCGAGGAGGGCTACGAGGTGGTGACCGCCTCGACCCCGGCCGTGGTGTCGGTGTGGGACACGATCAACGAGCCGCGGTACCCGTCGTTCAAGGGCATCATGGCCGCGAAGAAGAAGCCGGTGCAGACGCTCTCCCTGGGCGACCTGGGCGTGGCCGCGGCCGAGGTGGGCTTCGACGGCGCCACCAGCGCTGTGGTGGAGCACTCGAAGCGGCCGCCGCGTTCCGGCGGGGAGAAGATCACCGACGAGGGCGAGGGCGGCGTGAAGCTGGTCGAGTTCCTCGCCTCCGAGAAGTTCGTGTGAGAGGTCGCTGACATGTCTGAGGTTCTCGTCGTCGTCGAAGCCACGCGTGAGTTCGGCGTCAAGAAGGTCACCCTGGAGATGCTCACCCTCGCCCGCGAGCTGGGCACCCCGAGCGCGGTCGTCCTCGGCGGTCCTGGTGCCGCGCAGGCGCTGAGCGCCAAGCTGGGCGAGTACGGCGCGGAGAAGATCTACGCGGCCGAGGGTGAGGAGATCGACGGCTACCTGGTCGCCCCGAAGGCGACTGTGGTCGCCGACCTCGTCGCGCGGGTGCAGCCGGCGGCGGTGCTGCTGGCGTCGTCGCAGGAGGGCAAGGAGATCGCCGCGCGGCTGGCGGTGAAGCTGGACAACGGCATCCTGACCGACGTGGTCGCCCTGGCCGCCGACGGCACCGCCACCCAGGTGGCGTTCGCCGGCTCCACCATCGTCAAGGCGAAGGTCACCAAGGGCCTGCCGCTGGTCACCGTTCGGCCGAACTCGCTGAACCCGGTCCCGGCCGCGGCCAGCCCGGCGGTGGAGCAGCTCACCGTGTCGGTCACCGACACCGACAAGCTCGCCAAGGTCGTGGAGCGGGTCGCCGAGCAGAAGGGCTCCCGCCCGGAGCTGACCGAAGCCTCTGTGGTGGTGTCCGGCGGGCGTGGTGTCGGTAACGCGGACAACTTCAAGCTGGTCGAGGAGATGGCCGACCTGCTCGGCGGCGCGGTCGGCGCGTCCCGCGCGGCAGTCGACTCCGGCTACTACCCGCACCAGTTCCAGGTCGGCCAGACCGGCAAGACCGTGTCTCCGCAGCTGTATGTCGCGCTGGGTATCTCCGGGGCGATCCAGCACCGGGCCGGCATGCAAACCTCGAAGACCATCGTCGCGGTCAACAAGGACGCCGAAGCGCCGATCTTCGAACTCGCCGACTACGGCGTGGTCGGCGACCTGTTCAAGGTCGTCCCCCAGGCCGCCGAGGAGATCCGCAAGCGCAAGTGAGCGTCGCGTGAAAAGGCCGCCGCCCGGTGCACCGGGCGGCGGCCTTTCTCGTAGGGAGCTGATCGGCGGGCCGGGGAGCTGAGCCGGCCCGCCGATCAGCCCGTCAGGGTGCCCCTCAGCAGGCTGTCGCCGGAGTGGCCGGGCTTGTTGTCGTACTGCTCCGCGCTGACGTCGACAACGGTGTAGGTGCGCAGGTCGACGTTCGGGGGGATCGGCAGCAGCGCGTCCCCCGAACCGTTGCTCAGCGTACCCACGGAGAACATTTTCATCGTGTTCGGATCGATCAGCCAGACCTCGTAGTACCCCGGAACGCTCGGGAGATTCGCCACGTGCAGATGCAATCGATTGTCACCGAGCACCCGGGCGTCGCCGGAGGCGTCCTTCGGCGTCGAGCCGAACGCGGCGAGCGGCGCGCTGGCCACCACCGGCGGGTCGGGGTCGGCCGGCTCGCCACCGCCGCCGCCGAGCACCGCGGCCGTGCCGGCCACGCCGATCACCGCGGCGGCGGTGGCGGTGACCGCCGTGGTCGCCCACCCCGGCCAGCGCCGGCTCCGCCGCGGACGACGTGCCACCACGGGTACGGCAGCCGGCTCCACCGGGTCGGCCGGGCGCGGCAGGCGCCGCTCGGTCAACGCCGGCAGCTCCTCGGCGGCCCGGATCTCGGCCACGATGCCCTGCCAGATGTGCTCCGGCGGGTCGGGCAGCTCCGCCAGGCCCTGCGTGCCCGCGCCGAGCCCGGCGACGTGCTGGAGCGTCTCCATCTCGCCCCGGCAGTGGTCGCAGGTGCCCAGATGGGTGGCCTCGCCGTCAGCCGCCTCGCTCTCACCGAGCGCCAGAAAGACCAGCCGGTCGTGGTCCAGGTGCTGCACCGTCCACCTCCCATCTGCGTTTCAGGCTCTGCATGCCGCGTCTGATGTGACTCTTGACGGTGCCGAGCGGCACTCCGGTCACCGCCGCGATCTGCTGATGTGTCAGGTCGTCGTAGAACGCCAGCTCCAGCATCCGGCGCTGCTCGTCGGGGAGCCGGGCCAGCTCGTCGGCGACCACCAGCCGGTCGACCACCGTGTCCGGGTCGGGGCCGGTGGAGACCGGTTCCGGCAGTTGCTTCACCGTCTCGACCACCCGGGTCTCCCGGGCCGAGGCCCGGATCCGGTCGACCACCTTGCGCCGCCCGATTCCGAGCAGCCAGCCGACCAGTGAGCCTTTCGCCGGGTCGAACGTCTCCCGGCCGAGCCAGGCGGCGACGAACGTCGCCTGGGTCACGTCCTCGGCGTCACTGCGGTTCACGAGCGTCGTGGTGGCCAGGTGCAGCACCGCCCGCCCGTACCTGTCGTACGCCTCTCGCAGGGCCGCCTCGTCGCCGTCGCGGAACCGGGTGGCGAGGTCGTCCTCGCCCGGCGGTTCGGGGCCCTGCCTGGCCGCCGTCACCGGGCGGCTCGCCTTCCGTGGGGCATGCCCGACTGTAACTCCCACAGCCCCCGCCCCACTCTCCCGGTGTGTCCGTCACGACCCTCGTCACCTCTCCTTCGTCGCCGGAGGCTTCGGCGGATGCGCCCGGAGACGGGAAAAAGAAATCGGATCCGGGCGCATCCGGGGGCCACGGAGCCGGCGTAACCCGTTCTGCAAGCCAGGCCTGACGAATCAGCATGAACTACCAGGAGGCAGACAATGCAGTACGCGATGTTCCGTCGGGTCGCCGCGGGCGGCGCGGTGGCCGCCCTCACCTTCGCCGGCGTCGGCGCCGCCACCATGAGCCCGGCCTACGCCGCCTCGTCGAAGGTCTCCGTGGTCCACGGCATTCCGGACACCCCGGTCGACGTGTACGTCAACGGCGAGAAGACGCTGAACAACTTCAAGCCGGGCGACGTGGCCGGCCCGCTCACCCTGCCCGAGGGGGAGTACGACATCGCCCTGACCAAGCCCGGCGAGGCGATCGACAAGGCGATCCTGAAGGTGGACGACGCCGCGGTGCCGGGCGGGGCGAACATCAGCCTCGCCGCGCACCTGGGCGCCGACGGCAACCCGCAGATCACGCCGTTCGTCAACGACGTGTCCAAGGTGGGCGCCGGCAAGGCCCGGCTGATCGTCCGGCACACCGCGGCCGCCCCGGCCGTCGACGTGCGGGCCGGCGGCAAGCCGGTCTTCGAGGACCTGACCAACCCGAAGGAGGCCAAGGCGGACGTGGCCGCCGGCTCGGTGAAGGCGGACGTGGTGCTCGCCGGCACCGACACCGTCGCCATCGGCCCGGCCGACCTGAACCTCAAGGAGGGCACCGCCACCATCGTCTACGCGATCGGCTCGGCCGAGGCGAAGAACCTGAGCGTGGTCGCCCAGACCATCACCGGCCTGCACTCGGCTCCGGGCGGCGTGCCCAGCGGCACCGGCGGCCAGGCCGGCACCGGCGTGGACACCTGGTGGTACGTGCTGGCCGGGGCCGGCGTGCTGCTCCTGGTCGGCGGCGGTGCGCGGGTGGCGGCAACCGCCCGGGCCGGTCGCCGGTGACGGTGCGCAACCGCGGGGCGCTGGCGGCGATGGCCGCCGGCGCCGCCGCGCTCACCCTGGCGGGCGTGGTGGCGTGCGGATCCGAGCCCGCCGAGGACGTCGGCGGCGACGAGGTGACGGCCCTGGCCAGTGCCACTCCCACGCCGGCCCCGGCGGCGACCGGCGGCGGTTCGGTTCCGGTGAACCCGGGCACGCTGCCCGCCGGCAGTGAGATCGTGCCGCCGGTGAAGCTGAGCATCCCGCCGATCCGGGTCACCGCCACCGTCAACCCGGTGGGCGTCAACGAGCGCACCGACGAGTTCGAGGTCCCGCCCAGCGTGGACCAGGTCGGCTGGTACCGCTACGGCCCGGGCCTGGAGGCCGACGCCGGCTCGGTGGTGATCGCCGGGCACGTGGACAGCGCCGAGCAGGGCAAGGGCGCGTTCTTCCGGCTGCGCGAGCTGGGCCAGGGCGACAAGCTCACCGCCACCGGCGCGGACGGACGCGAGCGCTCCTACCGGGTGGTGGCCCGGGAGGAGTACCGGAAGTCGAAGATCCCGCTCGAGCGGTACTTCGCGCGCGACGGCAAGCCCCGGCTCACGCTGATCACCTGCGGCGGGCCGTTCGACGCCAAGACCCGCAGCTACCGGGACAACATCGTGATCACGGCGGTTCCCGCGTGATCGCGGCCGTTCGGTCGTGAGCGGGCCGGACCGCCCCGGGTGGGACGGGGCGGTCCGGCCCCCGGCCGCGGGTTCGCAGGCCGTTAGGCTGAACGGTGATGGCATACCTTGATCATGCGGCGACGACCCCGATGCTGGACGAGGCACTCGAGGCGTACGTCGCGACCGCCCGCGAGGTGGGGAACGCGTCGTCGCTGCACGCGGCGGGCCGCCGTGCCCGGCGGCGGGTGGAGGAGTCCCGCGAGCGGGTGGCCGCCGCGCTCGGCGCCCGGCCCTCCGAGGTGATCTTCACCGGTGGCGGGACGGAGAGCGACAACCTCGCCGTGAAGGGCGTGTTCTGGGCCCGCCGTGCGGCCCGGGCCGACCGGGTCCGGGTGGTCTCCAGCTCGGTCGAGCACCACGCCGTACTGGACGCGGTGGACTGGCTGGTCGAGCACGAGGGCGCCCAGGCCGGTCTCCTTCCGGTCGACGCGGTCGGCCGGCTCGACCCGGAGCGGTTGCGCGCCGAGCTGGCCGAGCACGGCGAGCGCGTCGCGGTGGTCACCGCCATGTGGGCGAACAACGAGGTGGGCACCGTCCAGCCGGTCGCCGAGCTGGCCGCTGTCGCCGCCGAGCACGGGGTGCCGTTCCACACCGACGCCATCCAGGCGGTCGGGCAGGTGCCTGTCGACTTCGCCGCCAGCGGCGTGTCCGCGCTCACCGTGACCGGGCACAAGCTCGGCGGGCCGACCGGCGTGGGCGCGCTGCTGCTGGCCCGCGACGTGGCCGCCACCCCGCTGCTGCACGGCGGCGGCCAGGAGCGCGACGTCCGCTCCGGCACGCTGGACACCGCCGGCATCGTCGCGTTCGCGGTCGCCGTCGAGGCCGCGGTGAAGGGCCAGCAGGAGTACGCGGCCCGCGTCGCCGCGCTCCGCGACGAACTGGTCGAGCGGGTCCGGCAGGCGGTCCCCGAGGTGATCTTCAACGGGGACCCGGCCGACCGGCTCCCCGGCAACGCGCACTTCTCCTTCCCCGGCTGCGAGGGGGACGCGCTGCTGCTGCTCCTGGACGCCCAGGGCATCGCCTGCTCCACCGGGTCGGCCTGCTCGGCCGGGGTGGCCCAGCCCTCGCACGTGCTGCTGGCCATGGGCGCGGACGACGACCGGGCCCGGTCCTCGCTGCGCTTCACGCTCGGGCACACCAGCACCGGCGCGGACGTGGACGCGCTGATCGCCGCGCTGCCCGCCGCTGTGGAGCGGGCCCGCCGCGCGGCCGCCCTCCGTACGCCCCGCTGACCCGGATACGCTCGGTGAGGACGAGGGGAGTGGGCCGGTGAGGGTTCTGGCGGCGATGTCGGGCGGGGTGGACTCCGCCGTCGCGGCGGCGCGGGCGGTGGAGGCCGGGCACGACGTGACGGGCGTGCACCTGGCACTGGCCCGCAACCCGCAGACCTACCGCACCGGGGCCCGGGGCTGCTGCACGCTGGAGGACTCCCGGGACGCCCGGCGCGCCGCCGACGTGCTCGGCATCCCGTTCTACGTGTGGGACATGGCCGACCGGTTCCACGACGACGTGGTGGACGACTTCGTGGCCGAGTACGCCGCCGGGCGTACCCCGAATCCCTGCCTGCGCTGCAACGAGAAGATCAAGTTCGCGGCGGTGCTGGACCGGGCCGTGGCCCTGGGCTTCGACGCCGTGGTGACCGGCCACCACGCCCGGCTCGGCGCGGACGGCCTGCTGCGGCGCAGCGTCGACGCGGCCAAGGACCAGTCGTACGTGCTGGCGGTGCTGACCCGCGCGCAGCTCGACCGGTCGATCTTCCCGCTCGGCGACTCGACCAAGGCCGAGGTGCGCGCGGAGGCCGCCCGGCGCGGTCTCGCGGTGGCCGACAAGCCGGACTCGCACGACATCTGCTTCATCGCCGACGGCGACACCCGCGGCTTCCTCGCCGAGCGGCTCGGCGAGGCGCCCGGCCAGGTGGTGGACGCGCTCACCGGCGCGGTGGTGGGCAGCCACAGCGGCGCCTACCAGTACACCGTCGGGCAGCGGCGCGGCCTGCACCTCGACCGCCCGGCGCCGGACGGCCGGCCCCGCTACGTGCTGTCCATCACCCCGACCACGAACACGGTGACGGTCGGCCCGGCCGAGGCGCTGGAGGTCTCCGACGTACGCGCGACCCGCCCGGTGTGGACCGGCGGGCCGCGCCCGGACGGGCCGGTCGAGTGCGAGGTGCAGCTGCGGGCGCACGGCGACGTGGTGCCGGCCGCCGTCGAGGTCGACGCCGACGGCCTGCGCGCGTCGTTGCGCCGCCCGGTCCGGGGTGTCGCCGCCGGCCAGGCGATCGTGGCCTACCGGCCGGACCCGGCCGGAGACGTGGTCCTCGGCTCCGCCACCATCACCGCCGCCTGACCTCGCATCGGCAGCGGATAGGCTGCGGCCGTGACTGAGCAGGCGTGGCCCTGGCCCACCGGAGCGGCGACCGGCATCGGGTCGCTGCCCGGCACCGACATCGCCGAGGCGCAGCGGATCGTGCTCGGCGAGCTGCCCACCCTGCCGCACCTGCCCGAGCTGCCCGCCCGGGGACCGGGCGCGGACCTCGTCGGCCGCAGCGCCGGCCTGCTCGTGGAACTGCCGGTCGAGCTGTACGCGGCGCGCTGGCGGATCGCCCCGCGCCCCGGCCGGGACCTGCGCCGCGCCCGCGACCTGATGGAACGCGACCTGGACCAGTTCGCCGAGCAGGCCGAGGAGTACGCCGGACCGGTCAAGGTCCAGGCCGCCGGCCCGTTCACCCTGGCCGCCGCGCTGGAGCTGCCGATCGGCGGCCGGATGCTGCGCGACCCGGGCGCGGTACGCGACCTCGCCGGCTCGCTCGGCGAAGGGTTGCGCGGGCACGTCGAGGCGGTCGCCCGGCGGCTGCCCCGCGCCTCGGTGCTGCTCCAGCTCGACGAGCCGTCCCTGCCGACCGTGCTGGCCGGGCGGGTGCCCACGGAGAGCGGCTTCGGCACCCACCGCCCGGTGGAGACCGAGGTGGCGCGGGGACTGCTGCGCGACGTGTTCGAGGCGGCGGGCGTACCGGCGCTCGTGCACTGCTGCGCGCCGGACGTACCGCTGGAGCTGATCCGCTCGGCCGGTGCGGTGGGCGTCGCGCTCGACCTGTCGCTGGTCACCGACCTCGACCCGCTCGGCGAGGCGATCGACGCCGGGCTCGGGCTGCTGGCCGGTGCCGCGCCGACGCTGCCACCGGCCTCCGGCCGGGCGCCGACGTCGGCCGAGGTCGCGGGCCGGGTCCGCCGGGTCTGGGACCAGCTCGGCTTCCCCCGCCGCCGGCTGGCCGAGCAGGTGGTGGTCACCCCCGCGTGCGGCCTGGCCGGCGCCACCCCGGCGTACGCCCGCGCGGTGCTCACCGCCTGCCGTGACGCGGGCCGGCGGCTGGCCGAGGACTGACGTTTTTCCGTCGTACCCGCCGGGCACGATGACCGGCATGATTGGACGACTGCGTTCCACAGTGATCGACTGCCCCGATCCGCGCGCGCTCGCCGCCTTCTACTCCGAGCTGCTCGGCCTGCCCGTGGTGGAGGAGAACTCCGACGGCGACGAGTGGGTGGTGCTCGGCGGGCCACCCGGGCACCAGCCGCGGGTGGCCTTCCAGCGGGCGCCGGGCCTGCGCACCCCCGACTGGCCCGACCCGGCCCGGCCGCAGCAGTTCCACCTCGACGTGAGCGTCGACGACATCGAGGCGGCCGAGAAGGCGGCGCTGGCGCTGGGCGCACGGCGGCTACCCGGCGAGGGGGAGGGCTTCCGGGTCTACGCCGACCCGGTCGGCCACCCGTTCTGCCTCTGCTGGGACTGATCTTCCCGGGCTTGCGCGGCGGAGGCATGATCGCCACCGTGACCGCCTCCACCGCCACCGGCCGCGTCGCCGGCTCGCTGTTCGGCCTGGCCTACGGCGACGCCCTGGGCAAGCCGACCGAGTTCCTCACCGTCACCGAGATCGTCCGGCGCTACGGCCCGGGCGGTCCGCGCGAGCTGACCGGCGACCCGGCCCTGGTCACCGACGACACGCAGATGGCGCTCGCAGTGGCGTGGGCGCTGCACGAGGCGCCCGCGTACACGGCCGAGGCGGTGGAGCCGCTGCTGCGGCAGCGCTTCGTCGACTGGTCGGTCAGCCCGGAGAACAACCGCGCGCCCGGCATGACCTGCCTGCGGGCCTGCGCCGAGCTGGCCCGGGGCGCCCGCTGGCAGGAGGCCACAGTCGCCGGCTCGAAGGGCTGCGGCGCGAACATGCGCGTCACCCCGGTCGGGCTGCTCGACGTCGACCTCGACACCATGGCCGGGCTGGCCCAGCTCCAGGCCGGGCTCACCCACGGCCACCCGACCGGGCTGGCGGCGAGCGAGCTGACCGCGTACGCGGTCCGGCTGCTGCGCGACGGCGCGGCGCTGCCCGAGCTGCCCGGCCTGCTCACCGAGCGGGCGCGGGAGCAGCGCACCGTCTACCGGGAGGACTGGCTGGGCGACCTGTGGCAGCGGCCGGGCGAGAGCGACGCGGCCGGGTTCGTCGCCCGCGGCTGGGACGACTGCCTGCGGGTGCTCGACCGGCTGGAGGCGGCACTCGCCCGTCCCGACGACGGCGGCGACCCGTGCCGGTTCACCGGCGAGGGTTGGATCGCCGAGGAGGCGCTCGCCACCGCGCTGCTCTGCGCGTTGCGTCACGCGGACGACCCGGTCGGCGCGCTGGCCCGGGGCGCCACCACGGCCGGTGACTCGGACTCCATCGCCGCGCTGGCCGGCGCGTTCGCCGGTGCCGCGTACGGCATGGCCGCCTGGCCGGCCGTGTGGGCCGACCGGATCGAGTACGCCGGTCAGCTCGCCGCGCTCGCCGACGCGCTCGACGCAGGGGCGTCGCAGCGCTGAGGTCCGGAGGCCGCCGGCGTCAGCCGGTGAGGTGGTTCAGGCGGCGCACGCCCCGCCACAGGTCCGGGTCGCACGTGCCGGCCCGGTCGGCGAACGCGGTGAGCGGCACCGGGATGGGCTCGCTGATGTCCAGGTAGCTGTCGTGGTCGGCGTCCGGGTCCCAGCTCCGGGTCGGGATCGGCAGGTGGTCGTCCCGGTCCGACTTGTCCTGACTGGTGATCTTCAGGACCTCGGCGTCCCCGTCGTCGACCCGCAGCACCAGGCAGGGCCGCACCTTGGAGCCGGTCCCGTCGGCGTAGGGCACGTCCGCCCACCAGATCTCCCCGGGCCGGGGCTCGTCCCGGTCCGTCCGCCCGGCGCCGCGCGGCCGTGGCGGCGCCCCGCCCCGGTCCCCCCGGACGCCGACGCCGGCCCGGTCACGCCGTGAACCGGCGTCGGCCCGGCCGCGCGCCCCGGCGGAACGGTCGGCCGACCGGCGGCGCCACTCGTTCCAGAGCCAGCCGGCCGCGACGCAGGCCACGATCACCAGCGCCCAGAGAACCCCGTCGCGCATCAGTACCCGCCTTCCGACCGTTCCCGCACAGCGCCGCCGAGGCGATGGTCGCACGCCCGGGGCCGGACCGCGCGGGGGCGTGACGCGCGCCGGTTCGCCCTGCTCGTGCGGGTGGCCGGACTGTTGTCACAGCCGACCGCTACGGTTCTCGGGTAGCGCGAGCACGGGAGGCGACAGCGGTGTCCGAAGGCGGCGGCGTGTCCGAAGAAGCGGTTCCCACTGCGGCCGACGCGGCCCAGGAGGCGGCGGCGGGGGCCGAGCCGACCCCGGCGGCCCGGGAGCGGCACGCCACGCTCAGTCAGGAGCTGACCGAACACCAGTACCGCTACTACGTGCTGGACGCGCCGACGATCACCGACGCGGAGTTCGACGCGCAGCTGCGGGAGCTGGAGGCGCTGGAGGCGGAATACCCGGCGCTGCGCACCCCCGATTCGCCCACCCAGCGCGTCGGCGGCACCTTCTCCACCGACTTCACGCCGGTCGCCCACGCCGAGCGGATGCTCTCGCTCGACAACGCCTTCGCCGACGAGGAGCTGGCCGCCTGGGCCGAGCGGGTCGAGCGCGACGCCGGCGGCCCGGTGCCCTACCTGTGCGAGCTGAAGGTCGACGGGCTGGCCATCAACCTGACCTACTCCAAGGGCCGGCTGGTGCGCGCCGCCACCCGGGGCGACGGCCGCACCGGCGAGGACGTCACCGCGAACGTGCGCAGCATCAAGGGCGTGCCGGCCCGGCTGACCCCGGCCGACGACTTCCCCGACGTGCCGGATCTGATCGAGGTGCGCGGCGAGATCTACTTCCCGGTGGCCGCGTTCGCCGACCTCAACGCGAGCCTGGTCGAGCAGGGCAAGGCGCCGTTCGCCAACCCGCGTAACGCCGCCGCCGGCAGCCTGCGCCAGAAGGACCCGCGGGTCACCGCCTCCCGCCCGCTGCGCCTGGTGGTGCACGGCATCGGCGCCCGCACCGGCTTCCGGCCGGCGGCGCAGTCCGAGTCGTACGCCGCGCTCAAGGCGTGGGGGCTGCCCACCAGCGACCGCTGGCGGGTGGTGGACGACCTCGCCGGCGTCGCTGACTACATCGCCTACTACGGCAAGCACCGGCACGACGTCGAGCACGAGATCGACGGCGTGGTGGTCAAGGTCGATCCGGTCTCCATCCAGGGCCGCCTCGGCTCGACCAGCCGGGCCCCCCGCTGGGCGATCGCCTTCAAATACCCGCCGGAGGAGGTGAACACGAAGCTGCTCGACATCGACGTCAACGTCGGGCGCACCGGCCGGGTCACCCCGTTCGCCGTCCTGGAACCGGTCCGGGTCGCCGGCTCCACGGTCGCGCTGGCCACTCTGCACAACGCCCGCGAGGTCGAGCGCAAGGGCGTGCTCATCGGCGACACGGTGGTGCTGCGCAAGGCCGGCGACGTGATCCCCGAGGTGCTCGGCCCGGTGGTCGAGCTGCGCCCGGCCGACGCCCGTCCGTTCGTCATGCCGACCACCTGCCCGGCCTGCGGCACGCCGCTCGCGCCGGCCAAGGAGAGCGACGTCGACATCCGCTGCCCCAACGGGCGCGCCTGCCCCGGTCAGATCCGCGAACGGGTGTTCTACCTGGCCAGCCGGAAGGTGCTCGACATCGAGGTGCTCGGCGAGAAGGGCGCGGCGGCGCTGCTGGACGCGCAGATCATCACCAACGAGGGCGACCTGTTCCAGCTCGACGCCGAGCAGTTGAGCCGGTCACCGTTCTTCGTCAACAAGGACGGCAGCCTGGGCAGCAACGCGGTCAAGCTGCTCGACAACCTGGCCGAGGCCAAGGAACGCGACCTGTGGCGCGTGCTGGTGGCACTGTCCATCCGGCACGTCGGCCCGACCGCCGCCCAAGCGCTCGCCCGGCACTTCCGGTCGGTCGACGCCATCGAGGCCGCCGGCGAGGAGGAGCTGTCCTCGGTGGACGGCGTCGGCCCGACCATCGCCGCCAGCGTCAAGGAGTGGTTCGCCGTCGACTGGCACCGCGACATCGTGCGCAAGTGGGCCGAGGCGGGCGTACGGATGGCCGAGGAGGCCGCCGACGAGGGGCCACGACCGCTCGACGGCGTCACCGTCGTCGTCACCGGCACGCTCAGCGGGTTCAGCCGTGACCAGGCCGCCGAGGCGATCCAGGTCAGGGGCGGCAAGGTGACCGGCTCGGTCTCCAAGAAGACGGGGTTCGTGGTGGTCGGCGACAACCCGGGTTCCAAGGCCGACAAGGCGGCCACGCTGAAACTGCCGATCCTCGACGAGGACGGCTTCCGGGTGCTGCTGGACTCCGGCCCGGACGCGGCCCGCGAGGTGGCCCGGGTGGAGGACTGACGGGCTGGTCACGGCGATCGTCCGCGGATACCAAGTTAATTACGACTCCGACCGATTCGTGACTGTCGTGTCGGGGAAACCGCCTCGGAGGGCGTTTCATTGGCGTACGGCGCGTGACGGCGCGCGCCAGGACGTTGCCCCCGGGAGGTGCGATGGAGACCGGCGACCCGCGTAACTCCGTCCCGCCCGGGCGGAGCGGGCCGTTCTTCGGCTTCGTCGGCGCGGTCGGCGTGGTGGCCGCACTTGTCTCGGCCGGGCCGCTGATCGCGCTCGCCGACCGGTTGACCGAGCTGCCGGCCGCGTTCTGGACCATGGCGGCGCTCGCCGTCGCCTGCGACGCCCGCCCGTTCGTGCCGCCCGGGCGGCGGCAGACCTCGGCCGTGTTCCCGTCGACCTGCTTCACCTTCGCCATCCTGCTCGGCTGGGGCTTCGGCCCGGCTGTCGCCGTGCAGGCAGTGGCCGTCGCGGTGAGCGGCTGGCGGCTCGGGTACGCGCCCTGGCGTACCGGCTTCAACGCCGCGCAGTACGCGTGCGCGCTCGCCGCCGCGTACGCGGTCACCCGGCTCGGTCCGGGCGAGCTGTTCGGCGACGGCCGGCTGCACTGGACCGACGTGGCGGCGGTGGGCGGCGCGACGCTCGCCTGGTTCGTGGTCAACTACGGGCTGGTCAGCTCGGCCGTGCGGCTGCGGTTCGGCGACCGGTGGTGGCCCAGCGTGCGCAGCGGGCTGGCGTACGAGCTGCTGTCCACCGGTTCGCTGCTGCTGCTCGCGCCGGTGCTGGTGGCCGCCGCCCGGGCCAGCGCGGCGCTGATCCCGCTGGTGCTGGTGCCGCTGTTCGCCGTCTACCGGATGGCCCGGCTGTCCGAGGAACGGGAACAGCTCGCCGACGTGGACCCGCTCACCGGGCTGCCCAACCGCAAGGCGCTGCTCACCGAGGTGGCCGAGCAGGTGCACCTGCACGGCGAGCGGGCCGCCCGGGGCGCGCCGGACGCGCACCTGGCGCTGCTGCTGCTCGACCTCGACCGGTTCAAGCACGTCAACGACGCGCTCGGGCACGCGGTGGGGGACCGTCTGCTGGTCGAGGTGAGCGCCCGGCTGATGGGCGTGGTCGGCGCCGGTGACATGGTGGCGCGACTGGGCGGTGACGAGTTCGCCATCGTCGTACCCCGGCTCACCGACATCGACCAGGCCCGCGAGCGGGCCGACCGGGTGGTCGCCGCGCTCGCCGAGCCGGTGCCGCTGGACGGGTTGCCGCTGGACGTGGGCGGTTCGATCGGCATCGCGCTCTACCCGGACCACGGCGAGGACTTCGCCACGCTGATGCGCCACGCCGACGTGGCCATGTACGACGCGAAGCACCGCAACGACACGGTGGCGGTGTACGCGCCGGAGTCCGACCACAACTCGGCCGAGCGGCTGAGCCTCCTGGCCGACCTGCGCCGGGTGCTGGAGTCGGGCCCGTCCGCGCAGGGCGGGGAGACGGTGGGCGTACGCGGGGGTGACGGCGCGGCACTGACGCCGGCGCTGTCGGCGCCGCGACCGGCCCGGGCCGAGCGGCCGTCGCGCAACCAGCGCCCGGCGCGCGACGACGGCCGGGGCGGCGGACGCTCCGGCGACGGGCCGAACCGGTGGCTGCGGCGTCGTCGGGACCGCGCCGCGGAGCGGCACGACGATGACCTGATCGAGCGGATCCTCACCGGCGCCGACCCGATCCGCAGCCGGGCCGCGCGCGCCGGCGCGGCCGGAGCGGTGGTGGCGACGCCAGTGGTCGGTGGCGGGGACGCCGACGCGGCGGAGACCGGCACCGGGCGCGACACGGAGGCCGCGCACGAGACCGACACCGGGCACGACGCGCAGGCCGCGGTGAGCACCGGCGCGCCCGGCGTCATCGGGCCGACCGCCGACGGGAGCGCCGAGCCGGAGGACCAGTCCGGGCACCCGGGCGAGATCACCATGTACTACCAGCCGCAGATCGCGATCGCGACCGGCGAGGTGGTGGGCGTCGAGGCGCTGCTGCGGTGGCGGCACCCGCGCCGGGGCATGGTCGACCCGGGCGAGCTGATCCAGGTCGCCGAGCAGAGCGCGGTGATGCGACTGCTCACCCGCCGCGTGGTGGACGACGTGGTGGAGCAGCTGGCCAAGTGGTCGGCGGCCGGGCTCACGCTGCGGGCCGCGCTCAACGTCAGCGTCCGTGACCTGCACACCGGCGAGATCGCCGACCAGATCGCCGACCGGCTGGCCCGGTACGGGGTGCCGCCGCAGCGGCTCCAGGTGGAGATCACCGAGGGCGCGCTGATGGCCGACCCCCGGCGGGTGCTCGCCAGCATCACCCAGTTGCACCGCATCGGCGTCGGCATCGCGCTGGACGACTTCGGCACCGGCTACTCGTCGCTGCAACACCTGCGCCGGCTGCCGCTGTCCGAGGTGAAGGTGGACCGCTCGTTCGTCCTCGGGATGGCCGACGACCCGGACGACGCGGCGATCGTCCGCTCGATGATCGAGCTGGCCGGCGCGCTCGGGCTGCGGGTGGTGGCCGAGGGCGTGGAGGACGAGCGCACCTGGCGGCTGCTGCACGCCGCCGGATGCGACGTGGCGCAGGGCTGGTTCCACGCCCGGCCGATGCCGGCCGAGGACCTGGTGGCCTGGTTGTCGCGCTACCGTCCGGTGCGCCCGGTGGAGGCCGGGAGCCGCAGCGGAGCGGCGCCGGAGGGGGAGGCGAAGGCGTCGTCGTGACGGCGGGACAATAGACTCGCTCCGGTCACCGCGCGTCATCCCGTACGCGCGGCCGGCCCACCGCAGACGTCTCAGGACAGCCACGAAGGGGGCACCCGATGGCCGCCATCTCCCGCGAGGAGGTCGCGCACCTCGCGCGACTGTCGCGGCTCGCCGTCACGGAGGAGGAGTTGGACACCTTCGCCGGCCAGCTGGATGTGATCCTCCAGTCGGTCGCGCAGGTCGGCGAGGTCGCCGCGGCGGACATCCCGCCGACGTCCCACTCGGTGCCGCTGACGAACGTGCTCCGCGAGGACGTCGTACGGCCGGGCCTGACCCCGCAGGAGGCGCTGTCGGGCGCACCCGACGCCGAGGAGCAGCGGTTCCGCGTCCCGCGGATCCTGGACGAGGATGTGGCCTCATGAGCGAGCGCAGCGAGCGAATCATCGGGCCCAGCATGGCTGTCGCTCATGACGGCACGGAGCGAAGCGGAGTGCCGGCATGAGCGACTTGACCAAGCTGAGCGCTGTTGAGATCGCCGGGCTGGTGGCGAGCGGCGAGACCTCCGCCGTCGAGGTCACCCAGGCCCACCTGGACCGCATCGGCGCCGTCGACGACCGGGTGCACGCGTTCCTGCACGTCGACACCGAGGGGGCGCTGGCCGCCGCGCGTGCCGTGGACGAGCGCCGCGCCGCCGGTGACGAACTCGGCCCGCTGGCCGGTGTGCCGGTCGCGGTGAAGGACGTGCTCACCACCAAGGGCGTACCGACCACGGTCGGGTCGAAGATCCTGGAGGGCTGGCGCCCGCCGTACGACTCGACCATCGTCGAGCGGCTGCGCGCCGCCGGCACGGTGATGCTCGGCAAGACGAACATGGACGAGTTCGCCATGGGCTCCTCCACCGAATACTCGGCGTACGGGCCGACCCGTAACCCGTGGGACACCGACCGGATCCCGGGCGGCTCCGGCGGTGGCAGCGCGGCGGCGCTGGCCGCGTACGAGGCGCCGCTGTCGATCGGCTCGGACACCGGCGGCTCGATCCGCCAGCCCGGCGCGGTCACCGGCACCGTCGGCGCGAAGCCCACCTACGGCGGCACCTCCCGCTACGGCCTGGTGGCGTTCTCCTCGTCGCTGGACACGCCTGGCCCGTGCGCGCGTACCGTGCTCGACGCCGCGTTGCTGCACGAGGTGATCGGCGGTCACGACCCGCGCGACTCCACGTCGATCCCGGCCCCGGTGCCGGACGTGGTGGCCGCCGCGCGCCTCGGCGCCACCGGCGACCTGACCGGCGTGAAGCTCGGCATGGTCACCGAGTTCATCGGCGAGGGCGCGGAGCCGGGCGTGATGGCCGCGTTCCGCGACGCGGCCGAGGCGCTGGCGAAGCTGGGCGCGGAGATCGTCGAGGTTTCCTGCCCGCACTTCAAGTACGCGCTGCCGGCCTACTACCTGATCGCGCCGAGCGAGTGCTCCTCCAACCTGGCCCGGTTCGACGGCGTCCGGTTCGGCCTGCGGGTCGGCGACGACGGCAACCGGTCGCTTGAGGAGGTCATGTCGCTGACCCGCGAGGCCGGCTTCGGCCCCGAGGTCAAGCGCCGCATCATGATCGGCACGTATGCGCTCTCCTCGGGCTACTACGACGCCTACTACGGCCAGGCGCAGAAGGTCCGCACCCTGATCACGCGGGACTTCACCAGCGCGTTCGAGCAGGTCGACGCGCTGATCTCGCCGACCACGCCGTTCGTGGCGTTCCCGCTCGGGTCGCGTACCGCCGACCCGTACCAGATGTACCTGGCGGACCTGTTCACCATCCCGACGAACCTGTACGGCGGCCCGGCCATCTCGGTGCCGTGCGGCCTGTCCGACGGGCTCCCGGTGGGCTTCCAGATCATGGCGCCGACCATGGCGGACGACCGGATGTACCGGATCGCCGCCGCGCTGGAGAGCGCCGTCGGCACGCTCACCCCGCCGACGATCTGAACCGGACGGTACGGAGGCGGCCCGCCCGCCTCCGTACCGACACGGTGATCACCGATCAGGGGATTGCCGGGGGTCACTGGCACTGGTCGAATAAACTGCGAGTCTGCTGGATCGACTGGACTGTGGCCCGCTGGCGGACGCGAGCGGTTCCGACCGAGAGCTGGATGTGCGATGGGGACACTTCGCCCGGTCATGGCCCTGACGATGGTCGTCGCGTTGCTGCTGGGCGCCGGGCAGCCGGCCGCCGCGCAACCGGCCACCGTCGCCACCGAGGCCGTCACCATCACCTCGGGCAAACCCCGGTCGGTCATGGTCATCGGGCAGGTCTACGCGATCCACACCGTCGAGGCGACCGGTGGCACCGCGCCGTACCGGCTGTCGGTGACCTCGGGCAGTCTGCCGCCGGGGATGCTCGTGGTGGGTACGTCGCTCGGGGGTTCACCGACCACTGCCGGGACGTACACGTTCACGCTGCGGATGACCGACAAGAACGACCTCTTCGACGAGCAGACGGCGACGATCGAGGTGCGCGAACCCAAGGTCGTCATTACGTCGGGCAAGCCCCGGTCGCCCATGTACCTGGGCCGGGTGTACGCGATCCACACGGTCGAGGCGACCGGTGGCACCGGGCCGTACCGGTTGTCGGTGGTCTCGGGCAGTCTGCCGCCGGGGATGCTCGTGGTGGGTACGTCGCTCGGGGGTTCACCGACCACTGCCGGGACGTACACGTTCACGCTGCGGATGACCGACAAGAACGACCGCTTCGACGAGCAGGACGCCACCATCGTGGTCGCCGAGGCGGCGGCCGCGTTCACCTCCGGCGACCCGCCCGCCGCCACGGTCGGCAAGCGTTACTCCTTCCGGTTCACCGCCGCCGGTGACTCGGACATCGTGTTCTCCCTGGCGGCCGGGGCCCTGCCGGACGGCCTCACCCTCGACGGGGAGGGCAAGCTCAGCGGCACCCCGGGCAGCGCCGGCACGTTCGCCTTCACCGTCGCGGCGAAGGGTTACAGCACCAGCGCCACGAAGCAGGTGTCGCTGACCGTCGCCGCCCGCAACCCGGGCACCCCGACGGCGTCCCCGACCGGCTCGACGCCCGACCCGGCCGACCCGACTGTTACGCCGTCCCCCGACGACCCGGCCGCCACACCGTCGGAGAGCAGCACCTCGGCGCCGCTGCCGACGGCTTCGCCGTCGAAGGTGAGCGGCGCTTGGCTGCCGATCACCGGGCCGGGTTCGCCGCTCGTGCTGCTGGTGTTGAGCATCGTGGCCTTCTCCATCGGCGGCATCCTGCTCGTGCTGGCGTACAACCGTCGCCGCACCTTCACCACACCCGAGTGACGCCGGGCCCCGCGCGGTGATCTCGAAGCCCGGCAGCGGGGTGGCCGGGCCAGCCGATTAGGCTGGAACGGTTCTGTCCGGATCGCGCCTGGAGCTCAGATGACGACGACACTGCCCGCGTACGACGAGGTCGTCGCGCGCTTCGAACCGGTGATCGGCCTGGAGACCCACGTCGAGCTGGGCACGAACACCAAGATGTGGTGCGGCTGCCCGACCGACTTCGGCGGCGAGCCGAACACCCGGGTCTGCCCGGTCTGCCTCGGCCTGCCCGGATCGCTGCCGGTGGCGAACAAGGCCGCCATCGAGGCGACCATCCGGATCGGGCTGGCGCTGAACTGCTCGATCGCCGAATGGTGCCGGTTCGCCCGGAAGAACTACTTCTACCCGGACATGCCGAAGAACTTCCAGATCAGCCAGTACGACGAGCCGCTGTGCTTCGACGGCTACCTGGACGTCGAGGTCAACGGCGAGCTGGTGCGCATCGGCATCGAGCGGGTGCACCTGGAGGAGGACACCGGCAAGACGCTGCACGTCGGCGGCGCCACCGGTCGCATCCACGGCGCCACCGAGTCGCTCGTCGACTACAACCGGGCCGGCATCCCCCTGGTCGAGATCGTCACCAAGCCGATCCCCGGCACCGGCGCGCTCGCGCCCGAGGTCGCCCGCGCGTACGTCGCCGAGCTGCGCGACGTGATCCGCTCGCTCGGCGTCTCCGACGTGCGGATGGAGGAGGGCTCGCTGCGCTGCGACGTCAACACGTCGCTGAACCGGCCGGGCGAGGAGTGGGGCACCCGCACCGAGACCAAGAACGTCAACTCGCTGCGCTCGGTCGAGCGGGCGGTGCGCTCGGAGATGCTGCGCCAGGCGTCCGTGCTGGAGGCCGGTGGCCGGATCACCCAGGAGACCCGGCACTTCCACGAGGACACCGGCGACACCACGTCGGGCCGGTCCAAGGAGACCGCCACCGACTACCGGTACTTCCCGGAGCCGGACCTCGTGCCGCTCGCCCCGGACACCGCGTGGGTAGCCGAGCTGAAGGCCGCCCTGCCGGAGCTGCCGCGGCTGCGCCGCAAGCGGATCCAGCAGGAGTGGGGCCTGTCCGACCTCGACATGCAGTCGGTGGTCAACGCCGGCGCGGTCGAGCTGATCGAGGCGACAGTGGCCGCCGGCACGACCCCCGCGGCGGCCCGGAAGTGGTGGCTGGGTGAGCTGTCCCGCCGCGCCAACGAGACCGGCGTGGAGCTGGCCGACGTGGGCGCCACCCCGGCCCAGGTCGCCGAGCTGCAGGGCCTCGTCGACGCGGGCAAGCTCAACGACAAGCTGGCCCGTACCGTGCTGGAGGGCGTGGTGGCCGGCGAGGGCTCGCCGACCGAGATCATGACCAACCGCAACCTGGAGGTCGTCTCGGACACCGGCGCGCTCACCGCCGCCGTGGACGAGGCGATCGCCGCCAACCCGGACGTGGCCGACAAGATCCGCAGCGGCAAGGTCGCGGCGGCCGGCGCGCTGGTCGGCGCGGTCATGAAGACCACCCGCGGCCAGGCGGACGCGAAGACGGTCCGCGAGCTGATCCTGGCGCGCCTCGGCGCCTGACGTGTTGTAAGGAAGGGCCCCTTCTTAACGCCTGGTGCATGGGAAGGGGCCCTTCCTAACGCCTCACCCCCACTCAGTGGGCGTCAACGGCGACGCCCGGATGGAGTCACCGTGAACCAGCACGACCTCGACGTCCTCGACGAGATCCAGCGCCGGGTGCTCTGGCTCGCCACTCGCATCGTCGACGCGGCCAACCACGACCGCGACACCGGTGACGGGGTGAAGGTCGGCGGCCACCAGGCGTCGAGCGCCTCGCTGGTCACCGCGATGACCGCGCTCTGGTTCCAGCACCTGGACGCCGAGGACCGGGTGGCGGTGAAGCCGCACGCCTCGCCGGTGTTCCACGCGATCCAGTACCTGCTCGGCAACCTCGACCGGTCGTACCTGCCGAAGCTGCGGGCGCGCGGCGGCCTCCAGTCGTACCCGTCGCGGACCAAGGACCCGGACGAGGTGGACTTCTCCACCGGCTCGGTCGGCCTGGGCGCCGCCGCGCCGCTGTTCGCCGCCGTGACCCGCCGCTACGTCGACGCGCACTTCGGCGCGCGCCCGCACTCCCGGTTCGTCGCCATCATCGGCGACGCCGAGCTGGACGAGGGCAACATCTGGGAGGCGGTCGCCGACCCGGCCACCACCGGCCTGGGCAACGTGATGTGGCTCGTCGACTTCAACCGGCAGTCGCTGGACCGGGTCGTCCCCGGCATCCGGATCAACCAGTGGCGCGGCCAGTTCGAGGCGGCCGGCTGGCACGTCGTGGAGGTCAAGTACGGCCGCAAGCTCGCCGAGGCGTACGCCCGGCCGGGTGGCGCGGCGCTGCGCGACTGGATCGACCGGATGCCCAACGAGCAGTACCAGTCGCTGTTCGGGCTGGCCGGCCCGGCGCTGCGCAAGCAGTTCCTGGACGGCGCGCCGGCCGAGGTGGCCGCGTTCGTGGCCGACATCGGCGACGACGAGCTGGGCCCGCTCGTCACCGACCTGGGTGGGCACGACGCGCAGGCGATGCTCGACGCGTACGCCCAGTGCGACGCGGTGACCGACCGGCCCAGCGTCGTGTTCGCGTACACGGTCAAGGGCTGGGGTCTGCCGATCGCCGGCAACCCGCGCAACCACTCGGCGCTGCTCACCACCGAGCAGGTCGACGCGCTGCGCGCCGCGCAGGGCCTGACCCCGGAGACCGAGTGGGACCGCCTCGACCCGGCGTCCCCGGCCGGCATCCGGGCCGGCGAGCGCCGGGAGGCGCTGTCCCGCGCGCCGCGCGAGCGGGCGCTGGGCGTCACCGTTCCGGAAACCACGCGGGTACGCGCGAACAAGCCGGTCTCCACCCAGGAGGTCTTCGGCCGGGTGCTGGTCGACCTGGCCCGCGATCCGCAGGTGGCGCCCTACCTGGTGACCACCGCGCCGGACGTGGCCACCTCGACCAACCTGGCCGGGTTCATCAACAAGACCGGCGTGTTCGCCCCGACCGAGCAGCGTTCCTGGACCGAGGACCGGATGCTGCGCTGGACCGAGAGCCCCGCCGGGCAGCACATCGAGCTGGGCATCTCCGAGATGAACCTGTTCCTGCTGCTGGGCCAGCTCGGCCTGTCGTGGGACCTGTCCGGCCAGCCGCTGCTGCCGGTGGGCACCGTCTACGACCCGTTCGTGCTGCGCGGCCTCGACGCGTTCCTCTACGGGACGTACTCCGGTTCCCGGTTCGTGGTGGCCGGCACCCCGTCCGGCATCACGCTGGCCCCCGAGGGCGGCGCGCACCAGTCCACCATCACCGCCTCGGTCGGCCTGGAGCTGCCCGGCGTGACGTTCCTGGAGCCCGCGTACGCCGGCAGCCTCGACTGGCTGCTCTGCGACGCGCTCGGGCAGATCGCCGGTGGCGCCGCGCCCGCCGCCACTGCCGCGCCGGCCGAGGACGGGGCGTACTACTTCCGGCTCAGCACCCGGCCGATCGACCAGGCCCCGTTCGAGGCGGCCCGGACCCGGCTCGGGGACGCGGTGCTGCGGCGGCAGGTGGTGGCCGGCGCGTACCGGCTCGTCGACGCGCACCAGGCGTACCCCGATCTGGCTGACGCCCCGGTCGTGCAGCTCGCGGCCTCCGGCGCGGTGCTGCCGGAGGTGCTCGCCGCCGCCGCGGAGCTGGCGGAGGAGGGCGTGGCCGCGCACGTCGTGGACGTGACCAGCCTGGACCGCCTCTACCGGGCGTGGCAGCGGACGCTGCGTCAAGGTGTGCGGACCGCGACAGTGCCGAGCGTGCCGGGCGCGCTGCGGTCGGCGTTCGCCGACCGGGTGCCGGTGGTCACCGTGCACGACGCGGCCTCGCACGCGATGGCCTGGCTCGGCTCGGCGGTCGGCGCCCCGGCGGTGCCGCTCGGCGTGGACGAGTTCGGCCAGTCCGGCAACGTCCGGGAGCTGTACGAGTTGCACGACCTGCTGCCGGGCAGCATCGTCAACGCCGCGCTGGCCGCGATCGCGCTGCGCTGACCGCGCCGGGCTGGTCCGGCTCGACCCGGCACCGCGGCAGGCCGTGGTGGTCACGGAACGTGACAGGTTGACCTGATTGCTGAGAGTGACCGTCTCCGGCGAACCGGGCGATCGCCTCTCGCCGCCTTTGCTCTGCAGCCACACCCGCAGCATCGCCCTGAGCTGGGGTGCGGCGAAGAGTGCCCGCGGCGCGCGGCCGTCCGTGCGGTCACTCCCGGTGCCTGCCGCGCCGATGGGTGCAGAGCAAAGGCGGCGGCAGGACATGCCAGTGCCGGACGGGTCGGTGACACGCGGTGACCGGGCGTCCGCGCGGCAGGCGGCCGGAGAAGGCCCGGACGGTCAGCGGGTGGGGGTGGCGGTGGGGCTCAGGGTGGTCGTACCCGGCGACGGCGACTCGGAGGGTCCCCGGGTCGGGGTCGGGGTGACCGGCACCTGGTCGCCCTTGGCCGGGTCGCGGATGACGTGCCGCTCCAGGTTGACCTGTGACTGCCCGGTCCCGCCCACGGTGATCTCGTCGTAGGCCTGGAGCAGCTTCTGCTGGTCGAAGTAGAGCACCGTCATGGTCAGCGGCGTCGGCTTCTCGCCCTCCAGGCCGCGCAGCCCGGCCCCGCCGGTCGAGCCCTCCACCATCAGCGTGGTCGGCTGCTTGCCGGGCACCTCCGGCAGCTTCGACACCTGCCGGGCGTGGGTGTGCCCGGAGAGCACCAGCGGGCAGGTGCCGGAGAGCGGGCCGGCCGAGGCGGGATCGTGCACGAGCGCGATGTCGACCTTGCGCGGCGACTTCTCGACCGTCGCGGCGAGCTGTTCGCCGGCGCCGATCACCTGGTCGGCGACGGCGGCGGTGAGGCCGCTGCCGGCCGGTGAGGTCTCCTTGTCCGGAGTGAAGCGGGGGTCGCCGATGCCGGCGATGGTCAGCCCGCCCACCGTCGTGATCGAGTTGTTCAGCACAATCGCGTTCGGCTGCTGGGCCACCGCGGCGGCGGTGCGCGGCGAGTCGTGGTTGCCGCGGATGAACACGTACGGCTTCTTGAGCAGGCCGATCGAGCCGACGAAGGACGCCTCCGGCTCGCTGCCCCAGTCGGTCATGTCGCCGGTGTCGATGACCACGTCGATGCCGAACTGCTCGACCACGGTACGGATCAACTGCCAGCCGGTCGGGTTGAGGTGCATGTCCGACACGTGCAGGACCCGGGTGGTGCCCGGCGACGGCTGCACCACCGGCAGCGCGGAGACCGTGGTGTACAGCTTGCTGACGTTGCCGACCAGCCGCTGCAACTGCTCGGCGTACTTGGTGTAGTCGTTGGCGATGCGCCGCGCGTCACCGACGATCGCGGGCGCGTTCACCAGCAGGCCCTCGTACCGTGGCTCCTCGATCGCCTGCGGACGCAGCGTCGTCGCGGCCACTCCGAGGCTGCCGGCGGTGATGACGAGCGCCAGGCCGCCGGCCCAGGCGGTACGGCGCACGTCGCGGAAGACCAGCGCGGCCAGGATCAGCGTGGCCAGCACCGCCGAGGCGAGCGTACGCAGCCCGAGCCGCATCACGCCGTCGCGGACGTCCTGCACCGCCGACTGGCTGGCCCGGCTGATGCTGGCCGGGTCGTCGATCAGCGCCTCGGTGCGCCCCTGGTCGAGCGCGCCCACCTCGACGGTCAGGTACGCCGGCCCGTCGTGGCTGTCCAGCAGCAACGCGCCCAGCGGCGGGATGTCGACGGTGGTGCCGCCGCTCAGTGACGGGCTGAGCTTCAGCTCGGCCCGGAACGGGCCGATGTCGGTGCCGACGTGGCCGCCCGCGTACGTGCCGACCACGATGCCGCCGAGCGTGACCGCGAACAGGGCCAGCACGACACCCAGCCGGCGCAGCCGGTGACCCGGCCGCCACGCCGTCCAGCGGCGGGCAGGCCCGCGCCCGGGCGACGTCTCGTCCCCCGCGCGGTGCTCTTCGTTGTCGTGGCCGTCCATGCTGAGATCCTGACCTGCCCCTTGAGCGATCTTGACAAACCTGCCGACCCGGATCAGCTCCGGCCGGCGCCCCCGTCGGCGAAGACCAGCCGCAGGAGGCGGTCGTCCTCGGCGGCGGGCCGGCCCCGCCCGTCCCGGTTCGAGGTGCTCACCCAGAGCGAGCCGTCCGGGGCCACCGCCGCCGCCCGGAGCCGGCCGTACTTGTCGTTGAGCAGGTCGCGCGGCTGACCGAGGACGGTCCCGTTGCCGGCCAGCTCCACCAGCCACAGCCGTTGCCCGCGCAGGCAGGCGGCGACCAGCAGCCGATCCATGGCGGCCAGGCCGGAGCAGGAGGCGTCACCGGTGGGCCACTGCGTGATCGGGTTGACGTAGCGCCTGTCGTCGCTGCGCCCCTCCACCCGGGGCCACCCGTAGTTGCCGCCCTTGTTAATCGGGTTGATCTCGTCCCAGGTGTTCTGCCCGAACTCCACCGCGTACATCTTCTTGTCCGGCGTCCAGGCGAAGCCCTGCACGTTGCGGTGCCCGGTCGACCAGACCGGCGACCCGGCGGTCGGGTTGCCCGGCGCCGGCTTGCCGTCCGGGGTGATCCGCAGGATCTTGCCGCCGAGGCTCTTCGCGTCCTGGGCGTTCTCGGTGCGCCCGGCGTCGCCGGTGCTGGCGTAGAGGAGACCGTCCGGGCCGAAGCCCAGCCCGCCGCCGTTGTGCGTGCCGGCCTTCGGGATGCCGGTCAGGATCGGCGTCGGCGCCTGCCCGAGCCGCATCTTGGCGATCCGGTTGTCGTTCTCGGCGGTGTAGTAGACGAAGATCGTCCGGTCCCGCTCGTACGCCGGCGAGACCGCGATGCCGAGCAGACCGCCCTCGCCGCCGGCGGCCACGTCCGGCACGGTCTGCACCGGCCGGACGGCCAGCCCGTCCGGGCCGGACTCGGGGCCGACCTGAAGGATCCGCCCCTTGTCCCGCTCGGTCACCAGCGCCGCGCCGTCGGGCAGGAACGCGATGCCCCACGGCACCTCCAGACCCTTGGCCAGCACGGTGGCGACCACCTGCTGGCCGGCCCCACCCGGGCTGGCGGTGCTGGACGGGCTCGGCAGGTTGGGTGGCGCGCCGGCCGGGTCCGGCTCGGGCTCGCCGAGGGCGCAACCGGCGCTGCCCAGCAGCAGCGCCGCGCAGGACACCGCCAGCGCCGTGCGGAGCCGGCGGGCACGGGGGTACGGAAGACGCGCTCTCACCCGGCCCAGCCTAGCCGGGCGAAGCGCCGAACCGGGCCGCTCAGCTCAGCCGGCACGCAGGGCGAGCAGGGCCACGTCGTCCTCACGGCGGTGGGCGGCGGCGAGCAGCCGGTCGCAGAGCAGGTCCAGCGGTACGCCCGGCCCGTCGGCGCGGAGATGGGCGAGCAGGTCGGCCTGTCCCTCGTCGATCGACCGGTCCCGGCGCTCGATCAGCCCGTCGGTGTGCAGCAGCAGCGTGTCGCCGGGGGCGAGGACCAGTGTCCGGCCGGTACGCCGGGGCGCCCGGGCCAGGCCGAGCAGCGGCCCGCGTCCCTCGGCGACCGAGACCGTGCCGTCCGCCCGGACCAGCACCGGTGGGGGATGCCCGGCGTTGCACCAGGAGACCCGCAGCCCGTCCCCGTCCGGGCGGATCCGGGCCAGCACCGCGGTGGCGACGGTGGGCACCCGCAGCCCGCCCATCGCCCGGTCGAGCTGCGCCACCAGCAACTCCACCGGGTCGTCGCGCCCGTACGCGTTGCCGCGCACCAGGTTGCGCAACTGGCCCATGGTGGCCGCCGCCTCGATGTCGTGACCGGCGACATCACCGATCGCGGCCACCAGCTCGCCGTCGGGCTGGACGAACGCGTCGTACCAGTCACCGCCCACCTCGACCCGGTCCGCGACCGGCAGGTAGCGGGCGGCCAGCTCGATCCCCGGCACCGTCGGCAGGGTGGGCAGCATGCTGTGCTGGAGCACCTCGGCGACGTGGCGCTGCTCACCGTAGAGGCGGCTGTTGCCGACCGCCTGTCCGGCGCGTACTCCGATGTCCTGCGCGGTGCGCAGGTCGCTGTCGTCGAAACCGCGCCGCCCCTGGCGGTTGACGAGGGTGACCGCCCCGATCACCCGGTCCCCGGCGGCGGTGATCGGCACGGTCAGGTGGGAGCCGATGCCGAGCCGGTCGGCGAGCGGCACCAGCTCCGGGCGCGTGGTGCCGCGCGCAACGTCGTCCAGTCCGGCCACGGCCCGCACCGCCGGCCGCCCGGTACGCAGCACCGAACGGATCTGCGACTCCGCGCTGAGGCCGGTCGTCAGCAACTCGGCGAAGCGGGCCAGGTCGGCCCCGCGTTCGGCCTCCCGGTGTACGCCGGTGACGGTGCGCGGGCGACCCGCCGGGTCGACGAGCGTGATCAGGCACCAGTCGGCGAGCAGCGGCACCATCGCGTGCCCGAGCCGGTCGACGGCAGTGGCCACGTCCAGCGTGCCGCCGAGCATCTCGCTCATCCCGGCCAGCATGGCGAGCCGGTCGTGCGCCTCCTCGGCGCGGCGGCGGGCCTGCTCGGCGCCGCGGACCGCGATGCGCAGCCGCAGCTCCGAGGAGCACGCGGCGGCCAGGTCGGCGAGCGTACGCAACTGCTCGGGGGTCCAGGCCCGGGGCTTGCTGTCGATCGCGCAGAGCGAGCCGAGCACCCGCCCGTCCAGGTCGGTGAGCGGCATTCCGGCGTACGCCACCACGCCCAGGTCCTCGATGGCCAGGTTGAGGCGTACCCGGGGGTAGAGGCGGGCGTCGGGCAGCACCAGCGGCATCTCGATGTCGACGACGTGCTGGCAGAACGAGTGGCTCAGCGGTGTCTGCCGGCGCGCGGCCCAGGGTTCCGGCAGCCCGGTCGCGCCGGGAAAGAACTGCCGGTCGGCGTCGACCAGGGAGACCAGCGCGACCGGCACGTCGAGCAGGTCGCCGACCAGGCGGGCGAACCTGTCGAACGCCTCGTCGGGTACGGCGTCGAGCCGCGTCTCGTCGAGCGCACGCAACCGGTCGGGATCGGTGAGCGCGGCAATCGGCACGGCCACCCGGCCCCGGCCGTCCTCGCTCATCGCCACCGCCCTCAGCAAGCGGAACACCCGACCGGCATCCCGTCCTCGGTTATACCCCGCTGCACTGTCAATCGACCCCGGGCGGGGCGTTCGTCACGGCCCACGCCATGCCGGCCCGGGGCTGCCGATATGGTCGGCGGTCGTGAAGGCATGGATCCCGCACCCCGAAGGCCTCCGGCTGCTCGGCGAGCTGCCGCCCGGCGTCACCGTGGAGCTGCTGGAGGACCCGGAACGGCCCCCGTCGTCCCCGGCCGGGGTGCGGTTCTGGGTGCCGCCGTTCCTGTCCGGCCCGGACGCCGGCGCGTTCCTGGCCCGCCTGCCGGACGTCGAGGTGGTGCAGCTGCTCTCCGCCGGCGCGGACGCCTGGGTGGGGCGCGTCCCGGACGGTGTGACGCTCTGCGACGCCCGGGGCGTGCACGACTCGCCCACCGCCGAGTGGGTGGTGGCCGCGATCCTCGCCTCGCTGCGCGGGTTCGCGCCGCTGGCCCGGGCGCAGGCGCGGCGCGAGTGGGCGTACGACGAGGTGGCGCCGACCGACGAACTTGCCGGTAAGCGCGTGCTGATCGTGGGCGCCGGCTCGATCGGCACGGCGGTGCGTGACCGGCTCGCCCCGTTCGAGGTGAGCTTCACGCTGGTGGCCCGTACGCCGCGCCCGGACCAGGGTGTGCACGGGGTGGACGAGCTGCCCGCCCTGCTGCCGGAGGCGGACGTGGTGGTGCTGCTGGTGCCGCTGACCGACCGGACCCGGGGGCTGGTCGACGAGAAGTTCCTGGCCGCAATGCCGGACGGCGCGTTGCTGGTGAACGCCGCACGGGGGCCGGTGGTCAGCACCCCCGCGTTGCTCGCCGAGCTGACCTCGGGGCGCCTGCGGGCGGCGGTGGACGTCACCGACCCGGAGCCGCTGCCCGCCGACCATCCCCTGTGGGAGCTGCCGAACCTGCTGCTCACCCCGCACATCGGCGGCTCGGTACGCGGTCTGCTGCCCCGGGCGTACCGCCTGGTGGCCGAGCAGCTACGCCGGCACGTGGCCGGGGAGGAGCTGACGAACCGGGTGGTCGACGGCTACTGATCGTTCGCCTCACCGGGCAGCTCCTGCCCGGTGACGGCGATCAGGTGGGGCAGCTCGGTGGCGCGTACCGCCGGCAGCATCACCACCTCGCCGTCGTCGAGCCGGGCGAGCGCGCGGCCCCGGGCATCGCCGGCCAGTTCGGTGACGCGCGTCCACGGCACCCGGCGTTGCCCGGCGATCGCCCGCAGCCGCAGTTCCGAGGCGTCGGCGTCGGTGCCGGCGCGCCACGCCCAGACCGCGACGGTGAGCGGGACGAGCAGCACCCAGAGCAGCCACCAGCGGGCGGAGGCCAGCGGCAGCGCGCCGATGGTGGCGACGATCGCGGCGACCAGGATGGCCTGGTTGTGTCGGAAACGGACGGTATCGGCACGGCTCACCCTCCGATGATCCCACCCGGCCGACTCCCGCCACCCCGCGCCCCGGCAGCCCCGGCAACCCCGCCAACCCCGGAGATCTTGGTACGTCTCCGCCCTCCCGAGGGCGACTGCGTACCAAGATCTGGCGCGGGCGGGTCGTGCGATGGAGATCTTGGAAGGAAACGGTCCTCATGGTGGCCCTTTGCTTCCGAGATCTCGTCGGGGAGGCGGGGGTGTGACGGATGTCACTGGTGGGATGACGTCACCGGGCGCTTCCGGGATCGTTTCTAGGCGTGGCCGCAGCGGTCCCCGCCGATGCGTCCCGCCCGCCCCGACCCCGCACGTCGTTACCGCGAACCGCAACCGCACCGCCCCCGTGCCCCCTCACGAAGGCGACCGCCGTGCCCGTCCCTCCTCCCGCCGGTCCCCGTCGGCGGCCACCCCTGCCCGATGTCGCCGTGTCGCTCACCGGCGCGGCCTTTCTCCTGGCGGGCGTCGCCGGGCTCCTACCCGGTCCGGCCGCGACCGCGCTCGCCGTCGCCGGTGGATCCGCGCTCGCCTGCGTCCGGCTCGCCTGGCTGGCCGGCGGAGCGCTGCCCGCTCCGAGCGACCTCGCCCCGAACGCGCCGCCGACCGTCGACGCCCGAACCGCCGAATCACCAGCCTGGAGCGCCGAAACCGGCCCACCCGAGCGCCGGGACGCACTCGCGGCGGGCGTGACGACCGGGCGGCAGGCGCGCCGGGTCGCGTTGTCCCGCCGGGTCGCCGCGATCCTCGACGCCGCCGTCCTGGTCGCCGGGCTCTCCGTGGCGGTGCTGCCGCTGAGTGATCCCGCCTACCGGCTGCCGATCGCGCTGACCGGGCTGTGCCTCACCGCGCCGCTGTACGTGACGGCGCTGCTGCGCCTGCCCGGCCGGTCCCGGCTGTCCGGGCCCGAGCTGGTACGCCGTACCGTCGACGTGCTCGCGCTCGGCGTCAGCCTGGTCTTCGCCGGCTGGATGCTGCTGCCGGGCGGCCCGGTCCCGGCCGCCGCCGGGATCGCCGCGTCGGGCGGCGCGGTGGTGCTGGCCGTGCTCGTGGTGGTGGCCCTCGCCGAACGTCACCGCCGGCCGGGCGCCGCACGCTGTCACGCCGGGGCCGCGCTGACGCTCGGCGGGCTGACGCTGCTTGTGGTGCTGCTGGCGTACGGCGCGCCGGACCGGGCGCTGCCGGTTGTCGCGGCGCCGCTGCTGGCGGGGGCGCTGCTGACCGTCGCGGGCCTCCGGCGTGCCTGGGCCGGGGAGCGGCCGGACCGGGACGTGGCGCCGGCCGCCTGGCCCCGCCTCACCGCGCCGGCCGGGATCGCCGCGCTGGCCGCCGGTGTCCATCTGTGCGTGGTGGGGGAGTTCAGCACCGGCGCGATGGCCCTGGGCCTGACGGTCGTTCCGCCGATCATGGTGGGTGAGCTGCTCGCCGCCGCGGACCAGCGTCGCCGCGTGCAACGACTGGCGGCCCGGGAGGCGTGGCTGCGGCGCCGGCTCGGGCCTGATGCCCGGGCCGTCGAGCCCGCGCCGCTGACGCGCGCGGATCTGGTCCGGGCGTTGGCGCAGCGCAGCGGTGGCGCCCTGCTCGTGGTCGACCTGCACGGCGAGGGCGCGGCCGTGCCGGAGGGGCCGGTGCTCACCGAGGTCGCGCGCCGGCTCCGAACCGGCGTCGAGGCGCACGACCTGATCGCCCGGCTGGGCGACACCGAGTACGCGGTCCTCACCGATGTCGGGCCGGTGCTGGCGTACGCGCTCGGCACCCGGCTGCTGGCGGCGCTGACCGAGCCGTACCCGCGGCCGGGCGGGGTGGCCCGGGTGCGGGTGAGCGTCGGGCTGGCCGAGACCGGAAGCGGCGAGCCGGAGGACGTGCTGCGTCAGGCCGACCTGGCCCGCCGCCGAGCGGTGCAGCTCGGCCGGGACCGGGTCGAGTGGTACGACGCCTACCTGGAGGAGCAACTGGTCCGGTGCCTGGATCTGGAACGGGAGCTGCCCGGCGCGGTGGCGCGCGGTGAGCTGGACCTGGTCTACCAGCCGGTGGTGGCGCTCGCGGAGCGGACACCGGTCGGCACCGAGGCGTTGCTGCGCTGGCGCAGTCCCACGCTGGGCACCGTGCTGCCGGCGGAGTTGCTGCCGGTGGCGGCCGACCTCGATCTGGTCGGCGAGATCGGGCGGTGGGTGGTGGACCGGGCCTGCCGCCAGCTCGCCGCGTGGTCGGGGGGCGGCCGGGAGCTGTGGATGGCTGTCAACGTGACGCCGCGTGAGCTGGCCGCGCCGGACTTCGTGGCGCGTACGGCGACCGCGCTGGCCGCGTACGACGTGTCGCCGGAGCGGCTGGTGGTGGAGGTGGCCGAGCCGGGGGTGGGCGCCGAGTTGTCCACCGTGGTGGCCCGGCTCGCCGGTCTCCGCTCGATCGGCGTGCGGACCGCGCTCGACGACTTCCGCGCCGAGCACGCCTCGCTCGCCCAGCTCCGCCGCCTGCCGATCGACCTGCTCAAGGTGGGCCCGCATCTGGTCCGGCCGGGTGGGGACGGGCAGCGTCCGCTCATCGACGTGGTGGCGAACCTGGCCGACCGGCTCGGGGTCGAGTTGGTGGTCGAGGAGCTGGAGTCGGAGGGCCAGGTGGCGGGCGCGCGCCGGGCCGGCTGCCGGTACGGGCAGGGCTTCGCGCTGGCCCGTCCGGCGACCGCCGAGCGGGTCGAGGCGTGGTTCGAGGAGTTCCCGTCCGCAGCCCGGTGAGCTGAACCGGTTCAGCGGTCCGTCGTACGAGGTGGGGCCGTGCTGCCGCGCGGCGTGAGGTGCGCGGTCTCGTCCTGGACCACGGCGGCCGGCTCACCCGCGATCACGGCGAGGAGCTGCCGGGCGGCGTGCGCGCCGTACGCCGGGATGTCCCGGCCCAGCGCGGTCAGCGGCGGGTGCACCAGCCGGCAGAGCGGCGAGTCGTCCCAGGCCACGATGGACAGGTCGCCGGGGACGGTGAGGCCCATCTCCTGGGCCACCGAGAGCCCGGCGATCGCCATCACGTCGTTGTCGTAGATCACCGCGGTGGGGCGTGCGGCGGAGCTGAGCAGCCGGCGGGTCGCCCGCGCGCCCTCCTCGCCGGTGTAGTCGGACCAGACCGTCTGCGCCTCCTCCAGCCCGAGCCGCCGGCACACGCCGGTGAACGCCTCGGTGCGGATCTCGGTGTGCAGCAGCGAGGGCAGCCCGCCGACCCGGGCGATGCGCCGGTGGCCGAGCGCGACCAGGTACTCCACCGTCTCGACCAGCGCCGCCGCGTCGTCGGCCCAGACGCTCGCGAGGCCGCCGGTGTGGCCGGGGCCGCCGATCACCACCGCCGGCAGTTGCAGCTCCTCCAGCGCCGGCACCCGCCGGTCGTCGGTGCGCAGGTCGCAGACGAGCACGCCGTCGACCCGGCGTTCGGCCCACCACCGCCGGTAGACCGCGATCTCGGCGTCCTGGTCGCTGACCACCTGGAGCGTGAGCGCGTACGAGCGGGCCGACAGCTCGGCCTCGACGCCGCTGATCAGCTCCATGAAGAACGGCTCGATGCCGAGTATCCGGGCGGGGCGGCACAGCGCCAGCCCGACCGCCTTGGCGGTCGCCCCGGACAACGCGCGGGCGGCGCTGCTGGGCCGGAACCCGATCTCGGCGGCGATCGCGAGGATGCGCTGGCGGGTCGCCTCGGAGACGCCGGGCTGGCCGTTGAGCGCGTACGACACCGCGCCCTTGGAGACCCCGGCGCGCCGGGCGACGTCGGCGATGGTCGGCCGCTTCACCGGAGCGTTCCTCCACTGTGTCCGGCCCTCGCGGGCGCTTCCGGTCGCCGGATCACCGGCGTCTGGTGACGCTACTGCACGCGGTGCCGGGTCCGGGTGCCGCGGGCGGCATCGGTGGACCGCATCCGGCGGCAGTCGCTTGTGCGGTTCAGCCTAGAGCGCGGACCCGACGAGACCGCCCGCAGCGTGGTCGTGAGCGGGGGCGAGGTTACCGGATCGGCACATCGGTAACCGGCCGTTGACAGTCGTGAATGGGAACCGTACGGTGGCGTCACTTATCCGGTTCAGTCAACGTCTCTCGATATTCGGGAGCGTTCCCATTTCGGCGCGGAGGATGAGATGAGACGGTCCTGGACGCACCTGGCGCGGGTGACCGCCGTCGGTGCCGTCAGCCTGGTCATGATCGCCGCCTGCAGCGGCCGGAGCACCACCGGCGGCTCCGACCCGGCCGGTGGTCAGGTCACGCTGAAAATCAACTTCTGGGGCGACTTCGGGCTCCAGGACCTCAAGGCCAGGTACGAGGCCGAACACCCGAACGTCAAGATCCAGCTCAACTCGGGCGAGTACAACGCCCAGCACGAGGACCTGCAGAAGAAGCTCGTCGCGGGCAACGGCGCGCCGGACATCGCGGCGATCGACGAGGGCTTCATGGTCCAGTTCCGAAGCCAGTCCGACAAGTTCGTCAACCTGCTCGACAAGGGCGCCGGCTCGTACGAGAGCAAGTACCTGCCCTGGAAGTGGAAGCAGTCGCTGTCGGCGGACGGCAAGACGCAGATCGGCCTCGGCACCGACGTCGGCGGCCTGGCCATGTGCTACCGCACCGACCTGTTCAAGGCCGCCGGCCTGCCCACCGAACGCGACCAGGTGTCAGCGCTCTGGCCCACCTGGGACAGGTTCATCGAGGTCGGCCAGCAGTACACCACCACGACGAAGAAGAAGTTCATCGACGCCGGCACCAACCTGTTCAACCCGATCCTCGGTCAGCAGCCGGTCGGGTTCTACGACGAGCAGGACCAGCTCCGGATGGAGCAGGGCCCGAAAGTCGCGTTCGACTACACGGTCAAGGCCGTCGGCGCCGGGCTCTCGGCGAACCTGGTCAGCTTCCAGGCCGACTGGGACAAGGGCTTCACCAGCGGCGCGTTCGCGGTGCTCGCCTGCCCGGCCTGGATGCTCGGCCACATCAAGGACACCGCGCCCGGCACCGAGGGCAAGTGGGACATCGCCGCGGTACCGGGTGGCGGCGGCAACTGGGGCGGATCGTTCCTGACGTTGCCGAAGCAGGGCAAGAACGTCGACGAGGCGTACAAGCTGCTGACCTGGCTGGTCGCGCCGGAACAGCAGATCGAGATCTTCAAGAAGGTCGGCAACCTGCCGTCGCAGCCGGCGCTCTACACCGACCCGGCCATCGCCGACTTCAAGAACCCGTTCTTCAACGACGCCCCGGTCGGCCAGATCTTCCCGAAGATGGCGCAGGGCCTCACCCCGCAGTACCTGGGCCGCAAGAACGGCCCGACCCGGGTGGCGGTGGAGAACGTGATCCGGCGGGTGGAGAACAAGTCGCTCAAGTCCGACGCCGCCTGGAACGAGGCGGTCAAGGAGGCCGAGAAGGCCGCGAAGTCCTGACGTGTCAGCGGTGACGGGGCGGCCCGGCCCGCCCCGTCACCGTCCGATCTCCCGGCCCTGGAGTGAACAGATGTCCAGCACCCGTGCCGCACCGCCCCGCCGCCCACCCGCGCCGCAGGGCGGCAGTGCCGGCGACCGGCGGATGACCTGGCGCGACCGGCTGTACCGCTTCGACATGCGCTACATGCCGTACCTGATGATCGCGCCGTTCTTCCTGCTCTTCCTCGTGTTCGGGCTGTTCCCGCTGCTGTTCAACGCGGTCGTGTCGCTGCGCAACTACCGCCTGGACGACCCGACGCTGCCGTACTGGGCGGGCCTGGAGAACTTCAGCCGCCTGGCCGCCGACGAGGACTTCTGGAACGCCCTTTACAACACGTTCGGCATCTTCCTGCTCTCCACAGTGCCGCAACTGCTGCTCGCGCTGCTCGTCGCGTCGCTGCTCAACCGGAAGCTGCGGGCGCAGACCTGGTGGCGGGTGGGTGTCCTGCTGCCGTACGTGACACCGATCGTGGCCTCCACGATGGTGTTCAGCGTCTTCTTCTCCCGCGACTTCGGCATGGCCAACTGGGTGCTCGGCCTGCTCGGCATCGGCGGCGCGGACGACCCGATCGACTGGCGGGCCGGCAAGCTCCAGGCCTGGATCGCCATCGCCACCATGGTCAACTGGAAGTGGATCGGCTACAACGCGCTGCTCTACCTGGCCGCCATGCAGTCCATCCCGCGCGACGTCTACGAGGCCGCCGCCATCGACGGCGCCGGGCAGTGGAAGCAGCTCTGGCGGATAACCGTGCCGATGATCCAGCCGGTGGTCCTGTTCACAGTCATCCTCTCCACCATCGGCGGGTTGCAGTTGTTCACCGAGCCGATGCTGTTCGACCCGAACGCGCAGGCTGCCACCGGCGGGCCGGACGGTGAATGGCAGACCATCGCCCAGCTCATCTACAAGGTCGGCTGGAAGGACCTCAACCTCGGCTACGCCGCCGCCATGTCCTGGGCGTTGTTCCTGATCATCCTGATCGTGGCCGGCCTCAACTACCTGCTGACCAACCGACTCTCCGGAGGCCGCCGGTGACGACCCGACGTGTGGTGGCCCGGGCCCCGCAGGACACCCCGGCCGGGCTCTGGACCTACCTGCTGCTCGCGGTCAGCATGCTGTTCGCCGCGTTCCCGCTCTACTGGATGTTCGTCATCGCCACCAGTGACGACGAGGCGCTGGCGAAGCTGCCACCCGCGGTGGTCCCCGGCGACCGGTTCCTCACGAACGTCGAGGAGGTCTTCTCCCTCCAGGACGTCTACTTCGCCGCGTCGCTCGTCAACAGCGTCATCGTCTCCGTGGTGGTGACCGCTTCGGTGCTGTTCTTCTGCTCGCTGGCCGGCTTCGCGTTCGCCAAGCTGCGCTTCCGGGGCAGCCGCGCGCTGATGCTGTTCGTGGTGCTCACGCTCACCGTGCCCAACCAGCTCGGCATCGTCGCGCTCTACATCGTGATGGGCAGGCTCGGCTGGAACGGCACGCTGCTCGCGGTCATCGCGCCCGGCCTGGTCACCGCGTTCGGCGTGTTCTACATGCGGCAGTTCATCCTGAACACCGTCCCGGACGAGCTGATCGAGTCGGCCCGGGTCGACGGCGCCACGACCATGCGGGTGTACGCGACGATCGTGCTCCCCGCGATCCGCCCGGCGCTGGCGGTGCTCGGCCTGCTCACGTTCGTGGCCACCTGGAACGACTTCCAGTGGCCGCTCATCACGCTCAGCGGCACCGACTACCCGACGTCGATGGTGGCGGTCTCCGACCTCGCAAGCGGCAACTACGTGATCTACCGGCGGGTGCTCGCTGGCGCGTTCATCGCCACCGTGCCCCTGCTGGTCATGCTGTTCATCGGTGGACGTCAGATCGTCCGCGGAATCATGGAAGGCGCGGTGAAGTCGTGAGCCGTCGAACTCTGCTGCACGAGGGATGGACGCTGCGGGCCGAGCCCGGTCCGGCGGTGCCGCCGCAGATCGCCGGGACGGCGGTGCCGGCGACAGTGCCCGGATGCGTGCACACCGACCTGCTCGCGGCCGGCCTCATCCCCGACCCGTACCTGGACGACAACGAGAACCGCCTCACCTGGATCGGGCGCACCGACTGGGTCTACGAGACGACGTTCGGATGGCAGCCCGGCGACGAAGAGCGGGTCGACCTGGTCTGCGCCGGCCTGGACACGGTCGCCACCGTCACGCTCAACGGCGTCGAGGTCGGCCGCACCGAGAACCAGCACCGCTCGTACCGCTTCGACGTCCGCGCGCTGCTGCGCCCGGACGGCAACACCCTGGCCGTACGCTTCGACTCCCCGTACCGGTATGCCGAGGCGCACCGGGACCGGCTCGGTGACCGGCCGAACGCGTACCCGGAGCCGTTCCACTTCATCCGTAAGACCGCCTGCAACTTCGGCTGGGACTGGGGACCGACGCTCGTCACCGCCGGCATCTGGCGCGACATCGGCCTGCACGCCTGGTCCACCGCCCGGCTCGCGTCGGTGCGGCCGATCGTGACGGTGGTCGACGGCGTCGGCCGGGTCGAGCTGCACGCCGAGGTCGAGCGGACCGGCGACGAGCCGCTGACCGTCCGCGCCACCGTCGCCGGGGTCACCGCCGAGATCGCCGTACCGGCGGGGGAGCGGACCGCCGTCGTGACGCTCGCCGTCGCGGACCCCGCGCTGTGGTGGCCGATCGGGTACGGCGACCAGCCCCGCTACGACCTCGACGCCACCCTGCACGGCGCCGACGGCCGGGAGTTGGACGCCGCGTCCCGCCGGATCGGGTTCCGCTCGGTACGCCTGGACACCACGCCCGACGCGCACGGCACCCCGTTCGCGCTGCACGTCAACGACGTGCCGGTGTTCGTCAGGGGCGTGAACTGGATCCCCGACGACGCGTTCCCGAACCGGGTCACCCGGGAGCGCCTCGCGCAGCGGTTCGGCCAGGCGGCCGGCGCGCACGTCAACCTGCTGCGCGTCTGGGGCGGCGGCCGGTACGAGTCGGACGACTTCTACGACCTGGCCGACGAGACGGGATTGCTGGTGCAGCAGGACTTCCTGTTCGCCTGCGCCGCGTACCCGGAGGAGGAACCGTTCCGCACCGAGGTCGAGGCGGAGGCGCGCGAGCAGGTGACCCGGCTCGCCGGGCACCCGTCGCTGGTGCTCTGGACCGGCAACAACGAGAACATCTGGGGCTGGCACGACTGGGACTGGCAGGAACCCCTGGCCGGGCGCACCTGGGGGCGCGGCTACTACCTGGAGCTGCTCCCCGCCGTCGTCGGGGAGCTGGACCCGACCGTCCTGTACTGGCCGGGCAGTCCCTGGTCCGGCAGCGAGGAACTTCACCCCAACAACCCGGCGCACGGCACCACGCACATCTGGGACGTGTGGAACACCGACGACTACACGCGCTACCGGGACTACGTGCCGCGCTTCGTGGCCGAGTTCGGCTACCAGGCGCCGCCCGCGTACGCGACGCTGCGCCGGGCCCTCTCCGACGACCCGCTCGCGCACGACTCGCCGGGCATGACGCACCACCAGAAGGCAACCGACGGGGACGGCAAGCTGCGGCGCGGGCTCGACGCCCACCTGCCGCCGCCCGCCGACTTCGACGACTGGCACTACCTCACCCAGCTCAACCAGGCCCGCGCCATCCAGCTCGGCGTGGAGCACTTCCGCTCGCACCGGCCGGTCTGCGCCGGCACCGTCGTGTGGCAGCTCAACGACTGCTGGCCGGTCACGTCGTGGTCGGCGATCGACGGCGACGGGCGCCGCAAACCCCTGTGGTACGCGCTGCGCCGCGCCTACGCCGACCGGCTGCTCACGGTGCAGCCGCGCGACGGCCGGCCGGCGCTGGTGGCGGTGAACGAGACCGCCCAGGCGTGGCGCGGGCCGGCCACCGTCACCCGGCTGACAGTCACCGGGGAGCCGAGGGCGAAGACCTCGGTCGACCTCGACGTCCCGGCGTACTCCTCGGTCGTGGTGGAACTGCCGGCGGAGCTGGCGCGGCCGGACGACGGCCGCGCGGAACTGCTCGTCGCGGACGCCGGGGACGCCGCGGAGCGCGCGCTGTGGTTCTTCGCCGAGGACCGCGACGTGCGGTGGCCGGCGGCGGAGTGGGACGCGGCGGTCGAGCCGGTGGACGGCGGCCGGCGGGTCCGGGTGACCGCGCGGACGGTGCTGCGCGACCTGACGCTGTTCCCGGACCGGCTGGACCCGTCCGCCCAGGTCGACGCGGCCCTGGTGACGCTGCTGCCGGGGGAGAGCGTCGTCTTCACGGTGAGCACCACGTGCCCGCTGGATGCCGAGGCGCTCACCTCCCGGCCGGTGCTGCGCTGCGTCAACGACCTGGCCTGAGCGGGACGCCCTTCATCTCCGTCGATGTGAAGATTTATGCAAGTGCTAAAGTCTTCAGAGTCGTCGTCGGAGGGGTGTGTCGTGTCGGTGCCGCTGTACCAGGCCAAGGCGGAGCTGTTCCGCACCCTCGGACACCCCGTGCGCATCCGGGTGCTCGAACTGCTCCAGGACGGGCCGAAACCGGTCCGCGACCTGCTCGCCGCCATCGACGTGGAGGCGTCCAACCTCTCCCAGCAGCTCGCCGTGCTGCGCCGCGCCGGCATGGTCACCTCGTACCGGGACGGCCCCCTCGTCATGTACGCGCTCAGCACCCCCGACGTGGCGGACCTGCTCGCCGCCGGTCGGCGCATCCTCGGCGCGGTCCTCACCGACCGGGACGGCCTGCTGGACGAGCTGCGGGCCTCGGGGACGGACCGGTGAGCGCGGCGACTGCCCTTCGCGCCGGTGACGTCGTACGGCAGACGGGCCGGCTGTTCCGCGGGCTGCTGCCCGGCCGGGCCGACTGGGCGGCAGCGCGCCGCTCGCCCCGGCGCGACCTGCTCGCCGGGCTCACCGTCGCCGTGGTGGCGCTGCCCCTGGCGCTCGCCTTCGGCGTCACCTCCGGCCTCGGCGCGCAGGCCGGCCTCGTCACCGCCGTCGTCGCCGGGGCGGTCGCGGCGGTCTTCGGCGGCTCCAACCTCCAGGTCTCCGGCCCCACCGGAGCGATGACTGTCGTGCTGGTGCCGGTGGTGCAGCAGTTCGGCGCCGGTGGCGTGCTGATGGTCGGCGCGCTGGCCGGGCTGATCCTGATCGCGCTCGCCCTGGCCCGCCTCGGCCGATACGTCCGCTACCTGCCGTCCCCGGTGATCGAGGGCTTCACCGCCGGCATCGCAGTGGTCATCGCGCTGCAACAGGTGCCGGCCGCGCTCGGCGTCACCGGCGCGCACGGCGAAAAGGTGTGGGCGGTGGCCTCCGACGCGGTCGCCCGGTTCGCCGCGCATCCCCGGCCCGCCGCGATCGCTGTCGCGCTCGGCGTGGCGGCGCTGATGCTGCTCGGCGGCCGGTGGCGGCCCGCCGTGCCGTTCTCCCTGGTCGGGGTGGCCGCCGCGACGCTCCTCGCCGAGCTGGCCCCGATCGACCTGGCCCGGATCGGCGAGCTGCCGCAGGGGCTGCCCGCGCCGTCGCTGGACTTCGTCGACCTCGGCGCGCTGGGCGTACTGCTGCCCAGCGCCCTCGCCGTGGCCGCGCTCGCCGCGCTGGAGAGCCTGCTCTCCGCCACCGTGGCCGACGGCATGACAGTCGGCGAGCGGCACGACCCGGACCGCGAACTGTTCGGCCAGGGCCTGGCCAACCTCGCCTCCCCGGTCTTCGGCGGCATCCCGGCGACCGCCGCCATCGCCCGTACCGCGGTGAACGTCCGCGCCGGGGCGTCCTCGAAGCTCGCCGCGCTCACCCACGCGGTGGCCCTCGCCGCGATCGTGCTCGCGGCCGCCCCGCTCGTCGGGCGCATCCCGCTGGCCGCCCTGGCCGGGGTGCTGCTCGCCACCACCGTCCGGATGGTGGAGGCCGCCTCCCTGCTGGCGCTGATGCGGGCCACCCGCGCCGACGCGGTGGTGCTGGTGCTGACATTCGCCGTCACCGTCATCTGGGACCTGGTGACAGCTGTGGTCGTCGGGCTCGCCGTCGCGGTCGTGCTGGCGCTGCGCGCGGTGGCCCGCAGCGCCAAGCTGGAACAGGTGCCGCTGGACACCGGCGAGCACAGCGCCGAGGAGCACGCGCTGCTCGCCGAGCACATCGTCGCGTACCGGCTGGACGGGCCGCTCTTCTTCGCCGCCGCGCACACGTTCCTGCTGGAGTTGGCCGAGGTGGCCGACGTGCGGGTGGTGATCCTGCGGATGTCCCGCGTCTCCACCATCGACGCCACCGGCGCGCAGGTGCTCGGCGACGCCATCGCCCGGCTGCGCGCCCGGGGGATCACGGTGCTGCTCTCCGGCATCACCCCGGGCCACGACCAGGTGCTCAGCACGCTCGGCGTCGCCGAGGAGCTGCGCCGCGAGGGCCTGGTGTTCGCGGACACCCCGGCCGCCATCCGGTACGCCCGGGGTGTCGCCCTGGCCGCGAGCCCCGCCTAGGCCGCGGTTGCCCTGGCATCCGTCTCCGCGCGCTTTCGCACGCCGAAGATGATCAGGTAGCCGAGGATCCACACCTCGCCCACCGTGGCGGGCACCACCAGCAGATCGCCGACGATGCCGGCGCCGGGGGCGAGGTACGCGACGAACGTCATGAGCACGTAGCCGACGCCACCGGCGACGAGGAGCCGGCCCAGCGGCCGGGGCAGCCAGCCCGACCGGAGCGCGCACCAGCCCATCGGCACCAGCCAGAGCCCGAAGAAGAGGCCGCCCACCTCCCACAGGTTCCCGCTGACCAGGTAGAGCAGCTGGACCGTGTCGGCGTCGCCCGGCCCGCCGGTCGCCACCCCCAGGGCCGTCGCGAGCACTGCGGCGCTGCCCAGGATCGCGACCGCGTTGACGAGCCCGAAGGCGGCGATGCTGCCCGAGGCGGTGCTGTCGACAGTCCGGAACAGGCGGTGGAACCAGACGGCGGTGAGCGCCTGGGTGAGGACGACGAGCAGTTCGAGGGCGACGCCGACGCGGGCCAGCGACTCGTGGGCCACCAGGTTGGCGAACGTCGCGCCCGCGTCGTCCGGGTTGAAGATCATCGGCCGGACGGTGAGGAACCCCAGCGCGCCGGTGACGGCGAGCCCGAGGTAGAACAGCCCGGTCACCCGGGCGGTACGGATCAGCTGGTGCATGGCGGCTCCTTCGGGGGTGAACGACGCGGTGGCGGGGCTTGCCTTACGCCGTAAGGCCAACCATACGTTGTAAGGTCAAGGGGAGATGGGGAGCCGGATGGGAGCGCGGAAACCTCGGGAGCCGCTGAGCCGCGAGCGGGCCCTGGCCAGCGCGATCGCCCTCGTCGACGCCGAAGGGATGGAGGCGCTCACGATGCGCCGGCTCGCCGCCGAACTCGGCGTCGAGGCCATGTCGCTCTACCACCACCTACCCGGCAAGGCCGGACTGCTCGACGGCCTCGTGGACGCGGTCGCCACGGAGATCACCTCGGCCGCCGAGCGTGCCGAAGCGGACGCGCCCGGCGGCGACTGGCGTACCCGGCTACGGCTGCGCTTCCTCGCCGCGCGCGCGGTCATGCTGCGGCACCCGTGGGCCCCCGCGCTGCTCAGCTCGCGCCCGACAGTCCCCGCCGGGGTGTACGCCTACTACGACGGCATCCTCGCCACGCTCGTCGACGGCGGCTTCTCGTACCGGATCGCCCACCGGGCGCTGCACGCGTTCGGCAGCATGGCGCTCGGCTTCGCCCAGGAGGTGTTCCGCCCGGACGCGGGCGGGGCGGCCGACGCCGCAGCCGCGGAAGCGGAGATGGTGGCGCTGGCCGAACGGCTGCCGCACCTGGCCGCGATGGTGGCCGCCGAGACGCACGACGCGGCCGATCCGACGCTGGGGTGGTGCGACTCCCAGACCGAGTTCGAGTTCACCCTCGACCTGCTCTTCGACGGCCTCGAACGACACCTGCCGAGCCATTGACCCGGCCTGCGCTATTCGCAGTCAGGTATCGGACTGAGAAGCCGACGAAAGCCGAACTGATGAGACAGCGTATCCGTCCGGCATTCGCTTTCGGCCGGGACGGATCGCTCGACATCCGACCGGTCAACTCTTTCCGTTCGTACGCGCCAATTGTCGCGCTGCTTTCCAGCTGGCCTCGCGAGTAACTTCTCGTACCACCGCCTTCACGAGGAGTCACTTATGTCTGAGGAAACCTGGCTCGCGGCGCGTCTGATTCCCACCTCGGGTATCAATGGCGCCGAGGAGCAGGAACGCCGGGCGACCTCCGCCCTGCTGGCGGTGATGAGCTCGGTACGGGAGTTCGGGCGTGTCCTGACCCAGTCCGTCGGCGCGCCGGCCGGAGTCGTGCAGACCTTCATCGAGGTTCCGTTCAAACTCGGAAACCAGCAACTCTTTCCGGACGGCCTCATCCGCGTCACCAGGGGGCAGCGCCAGTGGACCGCGCTCGTGGAGGTGAAGACCGGCAGTAACCCGCTGCGATCCGAGCAGTTGGAGGCCTACCTGGACATTGCGCGGGAGCAGGGATTCGACGCCCTCATCACGATCTCGAACGAGATCGCTCCCGTCCCGGGCCAGCATCCGACGACCGTCGATCGCCGGAAACTGCGCAGGGTCGCCCTGTATCACCTGCCGTGGACGGAGATCCTGACCCAGGCCGTGATCCAGAAGGAGTACCGTGGCGTCGCAGACCCGGATCAGGCGTGGGTTCTGGGCGAACTGATCCGATACCTCGAACACCCGCGTTCGGGCGCTCTCGAGTTCAGCGACATGGGGCCGGCCTGGGTGCAGGTCCGGGACGGGGTGTCGGCCGGGACATTGCGGGCCGGCGACGACGCGGCAGCGCAGGTCGCCGGGCGCTTCGACGCCTTGATTCGTTACGCATGCCTCCGACTCGGCCGGCAGTTGGGCACCGACGTGACCCCCGCGCTGAGCCGCCGCGACCTCGCCGATCCGGCCGCACGCACCCAATCGCTCGCCAACCAGCTCGCCAGCGCCGGCACCCTGAGCGGCAGCATCCGGATCCCGGGCGCGGTCGGGCATCTTCACGTGACGGCCGATCTGCGGGCTGGGCAGATCGTCTGCCACGTCGATGTTGACGCTCCGCGGTCAGGCCGTCCGACCACCCGGGTGAACTGGCTGGTCCGTCAACTGAAGGACGCACCGGACACGGTGCGGATCGAGGCGTTCGCCATGCACGCCCGGGGCGGTGGCGCCACCGATCTCCTCCGTCAGGTACGTGCCGAGCCGACGACACTCATCAACGATCCCTCGCGTGAACTTCGGGCTTTCCGGATCGCCCAGAGCGCAACTGCGGGAACCAAGCGTGGCAGTGGTCGGGGTGCCTTCATCGACTCTGTGCTGCACGCCATCGACGACTTCTACGAGCAGATTATCCAGAACCTCAAGCCGTGGATGCCCGCGGCACCCCGGTTGCGTACGTCGGAGGATGTGATCCCCGTTCAGCCGGTCGCTTCCAGCCTCGTCTCCACCGCCATCTCGTCCCAGGACAGCCCCGAGTTCGACACCCAGGGAACGCACGGGGGCTCCGGTTCCTCGGATCGCACCGACGAGTGATCCCACCTCTGCATGGAGCGCCGTGCGACGCCCCGCCGATGCGGACGTCCCACCGGACCGGCGGGTTCGGACAGCGTCGGACGGGTACCAGCACGGCATGACTGATCCGGTTGAGCTGTCCGAACTGCACGCCGGAGGCGCCGATCCCGACGACGTCATCCCGGACGAGCCGCACGCGGACCTGGACGGCACCGACGAGAACTCACCGGCGGAGTTCGGCCTGCCGATAGATGGCACCGCCCCGGCCGAGGAGGACCCCACCCAGCGGTGAGTGAAACGTCATGGGTGTCAAACGGGTCCCGAGACACCCATGACGTTCCACCCGATGGCCGAGGAGGCCGCGGGCGCTAGTTGGGCAGTGCGGCGAGGCCGGCCAGCAGTTCCCAGCGCTCGGCCTCGGTGAGCGCCGCGTACGCCGGCTCGTCGCGGCGGTCGGTGTCCGCCTCGATCGCCGCGCGTTCCGGGCCGTCCGGCAGCGCGCGGATCTCGTCGGCGGTCAGCCCGGCGGCCCGCCACGCGGCCCGGTGCGCGTCCGCGCGGTGGTGCCGCAGCGAGCCCAGCCGGGTCACGAGCAGCAGCGCCGGGGAGGCCCCTTCCGGCTCGTACGGCGGGGACATCGCCCGGAACACCGACCCGCCGGTGGCCTGCGCGTGCGTCAGCACCCGGCCGACCAGGTCGGCGAGCCGGGGCACGACGCCCAGGCCGGGCAGCACGCCGGGCAGCATGGCCCACAGTTCCTCGGCGGCCTCGCCGGTGGCCCGCTGGGCGAACAGCGTCAGTTCCCGGCCCAGGTCGGTGAGGTGCCACGCGCCCTCGTCGTCCCGGACGACGACGCCCTGCGCCAGTTCCTCGTCCATGCTTCCGGAGGTGTAGATCAGGCCGTCGGCCAGCGCCTCGGCGGGCATCGGCCGGGCCAGCACACCGGAGAAGAAGCTGTTCTCCGCGCCGAGTGTGCAGCCCCGCTCGGCGTAGAACGCCTCCATCCGGGCGCGGGCTGCCCACCGGGCACCAACGTAGACCCGGTCGATCGCCGGCCGGACCAGTCGCGCGTAACTCACCGTCGTCTCCACGCCGCCGGACCCTACCGGCGTGCGGGTGTTAAGAAGGGCCCCTTCCTCTACCGGAGGCGTTAAGAAGGGGCCCTTCCTTACATCACTCGGGGACGCGGCGGTAGGCGCCGTCGCTGGCCGAGGTCGCCATCGAGGCGTACGCGCGCAGCGCCGCCGACACCGGACGCTGCCGGTCGACCGGGGTGTACGGGCGGTCCCGCTTCTCCTCGGCCACCCGGCGCGCCTCCAGCTCGTCGGCGGGCACGTTCAGCTCGATCGACCGGCCCGGGATGTCGATGACGATCTCGTCGCCGTCGCGGACCAGCGCGATCAGCCCACCGGAGGCGGCCTCCGGGGAGACGTGCCCGATGGACAGGCCGGAGGTGCCGCCGGAGAACCGGCCGTCGGTGAGCAGCGCGCAGGAGCGGCCCAGCCCCCGGCCCTTGAGGAACGAGGTCGGGTAGAGCATTTCCTGCATGCCGGGGCCGCCCTTCGGGCCCTCGTACCGGATCACCACGACGTCCCCGGCGACGATCTCCTTGGCGAGGATCGCGGTCACCGCGTCGTCCTGCGACTCGTAGACCTTGGCCGGGCCGCGGAACGTCAGGCACTCCTCGGGCACGCCGGCGGTCTTCACCACGCAGCCGGCCGGCGCGAGGTTGCCGTGCAGGATGGCCAGGCCGCCGTCCGCGCTGTACGCGTGCTCCCGGTCCCGGATGCAGCCTCCGGCCGCGTCGGTGTCCAGCGACGACCAGCGGTTGGTGGTGGAGAACGGCTCGGTGGTGCGCACGCCGCCCGGGGCGGCGTGGAACAGTTCGATCGCCTCTCGCGTGGCCGCGCCGCCGCGCACGTCCCAGTCGGCCAGCCACTTGTCGAGGCCGGGGGAGTGCACCGCGCGCACGTCTCGGTGCAGCAGCCCGGCGCGGTCCAGCTCACCGAGGATGGCCGGGATGCCGCCGGCCCGGTGCACGTCCTCCATGTGGTAGTTCGGCGAGTTTGGGGCGACCTTGGCCAGGCACGGCACCCGGCGGGAGATCGCGTCGATGTCGGCGACGCCGAAGTCCAGCTCGGCCTCGCGGGCGGCGGCGAGCAGGTGCAGCACCGTGTTCGTGGAGCCGCCCATGGCCACGTCGAGGGCGATCGCGTTCTCGAACGCCTCCCGGCCGGCGATCGAGCGCGGCAGCACCGAGGCGTCGTCGTTCTCGTACCACTGCTTGGCGATCTCCACGATCGTGCGCCCGGCCTCGACGAACAGCGACCGGCGCGCGGCGTGGGTGGCGAGCGTCGAGCCGTTGCCTGGTAGCGCGAGGCCGATCGCCTCGGTGAGGCAGTTCATCGAGTTGGCGGTGAACATGCCGGAGCAGGACCCGCAGGTCGGGCAGGCGGAGCGCTCGATCTCGCCGAGCTGGTCGTCGGTGACCGCCTCGTTCGAGGAGGCGATCATGGCGTCGATCAGGTCGATCTTGGAGTGCACGACGCCCTCGATCGCCACCGTCTTGCCGGCCTCCATCGGGCCGCCGGAGACGAAGACGGTGGGGATGTTGAGCCGCAGCGCGGCGAGCAGCATGCCCGGGGTGATCTTGTCGCAGTTGGAGATGCAGACCAGGGCGTCCGCGCAGTGCGCGTTGACCATGTACTCGACCGCGTCGGCGATCAGCTCCCGGCTGGGCAGGGAGTAGAGCATGCCGCCGTGGCCCATGGCGATGCCGTCGTCCACGGCGATGGTGTTGAACTCCCGCCCCACGCCGCCGGCCTCGGCCACCGCGTCGGCGACCAGGCCGCCGAGGTCCTTGAGGTGGACGTGACCGGGTACGAACTGGGTGAAACTGTTGGCGATGGCGACGATCGGCTTGCCGAAGTCGTCGTCGGTCATCCCGGTGGCCCGCCACAGGGCCCGGGCGCCGGCCATCGTCCGACCGTGGGTGGAGGTCCTCGACCGCAGCTCAGGCATGACAACCAGTCTGACACCATCCCGGCGGCGCGCCCCCGCCGCGCACCCTGTGTCCCAACAGTTGCACACCCGGTGCCCCACGGGGGGCGCTCATCCGGCACAGTTGACGCGTGCAGTCGTCCCCGGGGATGGTCACCGTCGCGGCGCTGAGCGGGATCGCCGCGGCCGCCGCCACGGTGCTGCTCGCCGCGTCCGCGCGGCGTCGCACCGGCCCTCGGCGGCAGGCCCACCTGCTGCTGGCCGTCGCCGCCGGGGCGGCCCTGCTCAGCCTGCTGGTCGGTCTCGGCGGTCTGCTCGCGGCCGGGGACCACTGGGCGCACCGGCAGGGCCAGCGGACCGGCTGGGCGGCAGTGGTCGCGGTGGGCACCACGCTCGCCGGGCTCGGCCTCGGCGCCGCCGTGCTCCGGCTGCCCGGCGCCGCCGCGACCCGCGCCGCCACCGCCCGGCTGCTGCTGGACGGCCTGATCATGGGCAGCGCGCTCTGGTTCGTCGGCTGGGTGGCGTTCAGCGAGCCGACCCGGCTGCTCGGTGACGCCACCCCGGTCGCCTGCCTGCCGATCGTGCTGGCCTCGATCATCGCGGCGCTGACCACCGGGCTGACCGTGATCCTGGTGCTGCGGGTCGCGCCGCCACGCGGGTGGCTGACCCTGCTCGGCGTCGGCGCGATAGCGGTCACCGCGGGCGGTCTGGGCGTCTCGGCCGGGCTCTGCCAGGCCGGTCCCGGCCTGGCGCTGACCGGCGCCGCGCTGACCGCCGCCGGCCTGCTCGCCACCGCCGTGGCCGGACGCCGGGCCGACCTGACGCAGCTCGACGTCGATCTCATCCGCCGCGACGGCGAGTACGCCTTCGTGCCGATGTTCGCCATCGCCGCCTCCGCGATGTACCACCTGGTGCAGGGTGGCGGGTTCGACGGGTACGCCATCGTGGCCGGCACGGTCGAGGGCTTCGCCCTGGTCACCCGGCAGTACCTGGCGCTCAACGACGTACGCGGCTACGCGGGCCGGCTGGCCGAGCGGGAGGCGCACTTCCGTGAGCTGGCGCACACCGACCCGCTCACCGGGCTGGCGAACCGGCGCGGGCTGCTGCGGGCCCTGCACCGCTGCGCCGAGTCGGGCGTGCCCTGCGTCCTGCTCGGGCTCGACCTGGACGGGTTCAAGAACGTCAACGACATGCGGGGCCACGACGTCGGCGACGCGGTGCTGATCGAGGTGGGGCGGCGGCTGCGGGGCAACCTGCGGCCGGGTGACCTGGCGGCCCGGCTCGGCGGCGACGAGTTCGCGGTGCTGATGCACGGGTCGGCCGATCCCGGCCCGGTGGCCGACCGGCTGCTCGGGGTGCTCGGCCGCCCGTACGAGCAGGGGGACGGTCCGGTCTTCCTGTCGGTGAGCATCGGCGTGGCGGCCGGGCACGGCGACGCGGACGTGGAGCTGCTGCTGCGCAACGCCGACCTGGCGCTGCGCTACGCCAAGCAGCGGGGCAAGAACCGGATCGAGCGCTACGACGCCACGTACGACCAGTTGCTGAGCCGGCGTACCCGGCTGGAGCACGAGCTGCGCGGCGCGATCGAGCGCGACGAGCTGCGGCTGGTCTTCCAGCCGGTGGCCTCGCTGCCGTCGGTGCGTCCGGTCGGCGCCGAGGCGCTGCTGCGCTGGCGGCACCCGGAGCTGGGCAACGTCCGGCCGGACGAGTTCATCCCGCTCGCCGAGGAGTGCGGGATGATCGCCAAGCTCGGCGCGTGGGTGCTGCACCAGGCCTGCTACCAGCTCTCCCGCTGGCTCGCCGACGGGCACGACGTGTGGGTGTCGGTGAACGTCTCACCGCGCGAGCTGCACGCGCCGGAGTACGTGGTCCAGGTCGCCGAGGCGCTGCGCGCGCACCACGTGCCGCCGCAGCGGCTGGTGCTGGAGGTGACCGAGCACGCGGTCGCCACCGACCTGGACGAGCTGATCCGGCGGCTCACCGCGCTGCGGCTGACCGGCGTCCGGATCGCGCTGGACGACTTCGGCGCCGGCTACTCGTCGCTCGGCCAGCTCCGGCGGCTGCCGATCGACATTCTCAAGATCGACCACAGTCTGGTCGCCGAGCACGAGCCGGTCCGGCCGGTCGGGCGGGACGGTCCGGCGTTTGCGCCGATGGTCGACATCGTCATGCGCCTGGGGCATCAGCTCGGCCTGGAGGTGATCGCCGAGGGCGTGACCAATCCGACCGAGCTTGCCGCGGTGGTGGCCGCCGGCTGCCGGTTCGGTCAGGGGGCGCTGTTCGGCTGGGGCGTGCCGGCCGAGCACCTGGAGGCGATGCTGGAGGCGGCGACCGCGCCCGGGAACCGGCACACCGCGATGCCGCAGACACCACCGGCCCCGCCGGCGCACAGCCCGTCTCCGTTGCTGCCCCGGCTGCGCAACAACCCGCCCGCCACGGTGCCCGCCCAGCGTCCTCCGATGGAGGGATCTTCGCAGGTGACACCGGGGGTGGAGGGCATGCCGGGTGCCGAAACGCCCACGTCCGTGAACCAAAATGTGGGATCAGTTGACTCATCGCGTGAGATGCGTCAGGCTTAGCCGCATGTCGTCGAACCGGTCGCCGCGAGTACTTACCTGAGCGCACTCTCCCACCGAGAGTGCGCTGGCCCCGTGCATCCTGCACGTGGGCTTTTTTGTTGCCGTCGGACCCATCGCGGGACCTCCGCGTCCCATCCTGAGAAGCGCGTCACCCACTCACTTCCGAAGGCTTGAACCGCCATGACGAGACCCACGCCCGAGACCCTCGCCCACTCCGCCCGCCGTGCCCGTTCCGGCACCGGCGCGGCCGGTGACTCCGACTCCGCCGCCCGCCCCGGCCGTGCCGCCCCGGCGGCCGCCACCACCGAGACGCCCGTACGGGAGCCCGCCACCGCGCAGGTCTCGGGCGCCGGTTCGCTCGTGCGGTCGCTGGAGGCGCTCGGCGTCGACGTGGTCTTCGGCATTCCGGGCGGTGCGATCCTGCCCGCGTACGACCCGCTCTACGACTCCACGGTCCGCCACATCCTGGTCCGGCACGAGCAGGGCGCCGGGCACGCGGCCACCGGTTACGCGCAGGCCACCGGCCGGGTGGGCGTCTGCATCGCCACCTCCGGCCCGGGCGCGACGAACCTGGTGACGCCGATCGCCGACGCCTACATGGACTCGGTGCCGATGGTGGCGATCACCGGCCAGGTGGCCCGGCCGTCGATCGGCACGGACGCCTTCCAGGAGGCGGACATCCAGGGCATCACGCTGCCGATCACCAAGCACAACTTCCTGGTGCAGACGGCCGACGAGATCCCGCGGGTGCTGGCCGAGGCGTTCCACCTGGCCGCGACCGGCCGGCCCGGCCCGGTGCTGGTCGACATCCCGAAGGACGTGCTCCAGGCGCCGGCGACCTTCTCCTGGCCGCCCGCGCTCGACCTGCCCGGCTACCGACCCACGCTGCACCCGCACGGCAAGCAGATCCGCGAGGCGGCCCGGCTGATGACCAATGCCCGCCGTCCGGTGCTCTACGTCGGCGGCGGCGTGCTCAAGGCCGGCGCCACCGAGGGGCTGCGCAAGCTGGCCGAGCAGACCGGCATCCCGGTGGTCACCACGCTGATGGCGCTCGGCGCGTTCCCCGACTCGCACCGCCAGCACCTGGGCATGCCGGGCATGCACGGCACCGTGGCCGCGGTCTACGGCCTGCAGAAGGCCGACCTGATCGTGGCGCTGGGCGCCCGCTTCGACGACCGGGTGACCGGCAAGCTCGACTCGTTCGCGCCGGATGCGACTGTGGTCCACGCCGACATCGACCCGGCCGAGATCGGCAAGAACCGGCACGCCGACGTCCCGATCGTGGGCGACGCGCGGCACGTCATCGACGAGCTGATCGCGGCGGTCACCGCCGAGCAGGCCGCGCACCCGTCGGTGGACCTGACCGACTGGTGGGCGCAGCTCGACGACCTGCGCGAGCGGTACCCGCTCGGTTTCGAGGAGCCGGCCGACGGCACGCTCTCCCCGCAGTACGTGATCAAGCGGCTGGGCGAGATCGCCGGCCCGGACGCGATCTACGTGGCGGGCGTCGGCCAGCACCAGATGTGGGCCAGCCAGTTCATCTCGTACGAGAAGCCGCACACCTGGCTCAACTCCGGTGGCCTGGGCACCATGGGCTACGCCGTTCCGGCCGCGATGGGGGCCAAGGTCGGCAAGCCGGACACCACCGTGTGGGCAGTCGACGGCGACGGCTGCTTCCAGATGACCAACCAGGAGCTGGCCACCTGCGCGCTGGAGGGCATCCCGGTCAAGGTCGCCGTGATCAACAACGGCAACCTGGGCATGGTGCGGCAGTGGCAGACCCTGTTCTACGGGGAGCGCTACTCCAACACCGAGCTGGGCACGCACAAGCACCGCATCCCGGACTTCGTCAAGCTCGCCGAGGCGCTCGGCTGCGTCGGGCTGCGCTGCGAGAACGCCGCCGACGTGGACAAGACCATCGAGGCGGCCATGGCGATCAACGACGCGCCGGTGGTCATCGACTTCGTGGTCGGCAAGGACGCGATGGTCTGGCCGATGGTCGCCGCCGGCACCAGCAACGACGAGATCATGTTCGCGCGGGGCGTGCGCCCTGCTTTCGACGAGGACGAACTCTAAATGACGATGCACACGCTCTCCGTGCTGGTGGAGAACAAGCCGGGCGTCCTGGCCCGGGTCTCCGGGCTGTTCTCCCGGCGCGGGTTCAACATCGACAGCCTCGCCGTCGGCGAGACCGAGAACCCGGACGTCTCCCGCATCACCATCGTGGTCAACGCCGAGTCCTCGCCGCTGGAGCAGGTGACCAAGCAGCTCAACAAGCTGGTCAACGTACTCAAGATCGTGGAGCTGGACCCGCAGGTGTCGGTGGCGCGGGAGCTGCTGCTGGTCAAGGTCCGCGCGGACCGCACGGCCCGCGCCCAGGTGCTGGAGACGGTCGGCCTGTTCCGTGCCCGGGTGGTCGACGTCGCGCCGGACACGCTGACGATCGAGGCCACCGGCACGCCGGACAAGCTCGACGCGCTGCTGCGTGACCTGGAGCCGTTCGGCATCAAGGAGATGGTCCAGTCCGGCACGGTGGCCATCGGGCGGGGTTCCCGGGCCATCACCGCCGGCCCGGCCCTGCGCGCCGCCTGATCCGTACCCACAAGTTTTTTCGACGGGCCGACGGGCTCCGCCGTACGAAAGGGAAGTCAATGAGCGTTGAGGTGTTCTACGACGACGACGCCGACCTGGGCCTGATCCAGGGCCGCAAGGTCGCCGTGATCGGGTACGGCAGCCAGGGCCACGCGCACGCGCTGTCGCTGCGCGACTCGGGCGTCGACGTGGTGATCGGCCTGCCCGCCGGGTCGAAGAGCCGGCCGAAGGCCGAGGAGCAGGGCCTGCGGGTGCTCACGCCCGCCGAGGCGGCCGCCGAGGCCGACGTGATCATGATCCTGGCGCCGGACACGGCCCAGCGGCACATCTACGCCGAGGCCATCGCGCCGAACCTGACCGCGGGCAAGGCGCTGTTCTTCGGGCACGGCTTCAACATCCGGTACGGCCTGATCAAGCCCCCGGCCGACGTGGACGTGGCGATGGTCGCCCCGAAGGGCCCCGGTCACCTGGTCCGCCGCCAGTACGTCGACGGCAAGGGCGTGCCCTGCCTGGTCGCCGTCGAGCAGGACGCCAGCGGCAACGCGTTCGGCCTCGCCCTGGCGTACGCCAAGGCGATCGGCGGCACCCGCGCCGGCGCGATCCGGACCACGTTCACCGAGGAGACCGAGACCGACCTGTTCGGCGAGCAGGCGGTGCTCTGCGGCGGCGCGGCGGCGCTGGTGCAGACCGGTTTCGAGGTGCTCACCGAGGCCGGCTACGCGCCCGAGGTGGCCTACTTCGAGTGCCTGCACGAGCTGAAGCTGATCGTCGACCTGATGTACGAGGGCGGCATCGCCCGGATGCGCTACAGCATCTCCGACACCGCCGAGTACGGCGACCTGTCCCGTGGCCCGCGCGTGATCGACTCGCGGGTCAAGGAGGAGATGCGCAAGATCCTCGGCGAGATCCAGTCCGGCGAGTTCGCCCGCGAGTGGGTGGCCGAGGACGAGGCCGGCCGGCCGAACTTCGCCAAGTGGCAGGCCGAGGGCGCGGCGCACCCGATCGAGGAGACCGGGCAGAAGCTGCGCGGCATGATGAGCTGGGTCGACCGGCCGATCACCGAGACCGCCTGAGTTCTTCCCTCGTGCGGCCCGTGGCCCGACGCTCTCCCCGGCGTCCGGCCGCGGGCCGCCGTGCGTTCACGTGTTGAGACACGGTGAGTAGCGCCTCGTCCCGTACCGCACCCGTTAACGGGGGATGACGGGCGTGCGACGGGCCTTTGTGAGGGCCCTCACCCCGCACTCCGGGACACGCCGGGCGGGCAGCCACCTACCATCCTTGGTGTGGTGCCCCGGCGCACCCGACGGCCATGGCACGGATCGGCGTAGGGCGCAGCGCGGCGCCCCGGCGTCCCAGGCCGCACCATTACCGAGCGTCTACGAGGACCGATGAATCCTGTCGTACTGATCGCCGAAGAACTCGCCCCCGCCGCCATCGAGGTGCTCGCCCACGACTTCGACGTGCGGCACGTGGACGGCACCGATCGCCCGGCCCTGCTCTCCGCCCTCTCCGAGGCCGACGCGGTGATCGTACGCAGCGCCACCCAGATCGACGCCGAGGCGATCGCGGCCGCGCCGCGGCTCAAGGTGGTCGCCCGGGCCGGCGTCGGTCTGGACAACGTCGAGGTGCCCGCCGCCACCGCCCGGGGCGTCATGGTGGTGAACGCGCCCACCTCGAACATCGTCTCCGCCGCCGAGCAGGCCGTCGCGCTGCTGCTCGCGGTGGCCCGCAACACCGCCAGCGCCAGCGCCGCGCTCAAGGCCGGCGAGTGGAAGCGGTCCAAGTACACCGGCGTGGAGATCCAGGGCAAGACCGTGGGCGTGGTCGGCCTCGGCCGCATCGGCGTGCTGTTCGCCCAGCGCATCGCCGCGTTCGGCACCCGGCTGATCGCGTACGACCCGTACATCCAGCCGGCCCGCGCCGCGCAGCTCGGCGTCCGCCTGGTCGGGCTGGAGGAGCTGCTGCGGGAGAGCGACTTCATCTCGATCCACCTGCCGAAGACGCCGGAGACGGTGGGCCTGATCGGCGAGAAGGAGCTGGCGATCGTCAAGCCGGGCGTCCGGATCGTCAACGCGGCCCGGGGCGGGCTGGTCGACGAGCAGGCGCTCGCCGACGCGATCGCGGAGGGCCGGGTCGCCGGCGCCGGCGTCGACGTGTACGCCAAGGAGCCCTGCACCTCCTCGCCGCTGTTCGCCTTCGACAACGTGGTGGCCACCCCGCACCTGGGCGCCTCCACGAACGAGGCGCAGGACAAGGCCGGTCTGGCCGTGGCCAAGAGCGTCAAGCTGGCGCTGCAGGGCGAGTTCGTGCCGGACGCGGTGAACGTGCAGGCCGGCGGCGTGGTCGCCGAGGACGTACGCCCGCTGCTGCCGCTGGCCGAGCGGCTGGGCCGGGCGTTCACCGCCCTGGCCGGCGGGGTGGCCGCCAGCGTCACGGTCGAGGTGCGCGGCGAGATCGCCGCCCACGACGTGTCGGTGCTCAAGCTGGCCGCGACCAAGGGCCTGTTCAGCTCCGTGGTGGAGGAGCAGGTCACCTACGTCAACGCGCCGCACCTGGCGGCCGAGCGGGGTGTCGAGGTCACGCTGGCCACGCCGGGCGAGACGGTCGACCACCCGAACCTGGTGACCGTGCGCGGCGCGCTGCCGGACGGCCGTACCGTCCGGGTGTCCGGCACCGTGGTGCACACCGGCGCCCGGGACGTGTTCAAGCTGACCGAGGTGGACGGCTTCGACGTCGAGATCGGCGCGGAGGGCATCCTGGTCTTCCTGCGCTACGCCGACCGGCCCGGCGTGGTCGGCACCGTCGGCACGCTGCTCGGCGAGGCCGGCGTCAACATCGCCGCCATGCAGGTGGCCCGCCGTGAGGCCGGTGGCGAGACGCTGATGACGCTCACCGTCGACCAGGCGCTCGGCGCCGACCTGCTCACCTCCGCCGCCGACTCGATCGGCGCGGTGGCGGCCAGCGCGGCCGACCTGCGCGACGTGTAGTCCGGACAGGACACATCGGGGCCCGGCCGGATGCGGCCGGGCCCTTCGTCGTTCCGGCCGGTCAGGAACGCACGCGGGCCGGTGGCGGGTAGACCGAGCCGTCCTGCGCGTCGAAGAGCATCAGGTCGTGTTCGCCGGCCAGCCGTTCGATGTCCAGCAGGACCTGGTCCGGGCAGGTCGGGTTCAGGTTCATCTCGATGTGGTCGGCGGCCGTGTGCAGCGGCGCCTCCCAGGGCGTACCCGGCCGGGTCGGACCGTCGGGGTAGCTCGCCGTGATCGCCCGGTAGAAGGCGACCAGCCTCGGGTCGGGTTGCTGCTTGCCGTGCCAGCCCTCGCGGCACTGCTGCACCGCCGCCCGCACCTGCTCCGGTGTCGCCCCGTTCGGCAGGGCCCACACGCTCAGATCGAAACTCACGGCGGACAGCGTGCCATCCCGGGCCCGGCCCGTCACCTCTGCCCCACCGTGCGTTCACCGGCTGATTGCCGACACCGATTCCCCGGCGTCCGCTGTGGAGACTCTTGCGTCGAGTTGCGTCGATTCGCTAGCGTACCGTTGCGGTTTCCGGCTGAGTCGATTCCCCGGCCCGTCTTCGGGTGGCGCGGTCGGGCGTCCGCCCCGTCGGCCCGCACCCCTCGATTGCGCGAGCCACGCGCACTCGTCGCTGACCGGCCCCCACGGTCGTTGCCGAGACCGCGGGGGCCGATCGCGGCTCAGCGCCGGTGCTGCGCGAACAGCGGGCGGTAGTCCGAGTCCTGGCGGAACCAGGCCAGTCCGGCCGGTCCGGCGGCGTACAGGGCGGTGGCGTAGGCGTCGGCGACGGCGAGGTCCGGGCCGATCACGGTGGCGGCCGCCAGGCGGTCGGTCGGCTCGCCGGTGTGCGGGTCGATCACGTGCCCCCGCCGCCCGGTGACACCGGAGGTGCCCACCGCGCCGGTCGTCATCTCCAGCACGAGCGGCGTGCGCCGGGTGTCGGTGGGGTGGTGCACGGCCACGCGCCACGGCCCGCCGTGCGCCGCGCGCCCGCGTACCGTCAGGTCGGCGCCGCCGAGCACGGCGTAGTCGTGGATGCCGGCGGCGCGCAACCGCGCCGCGGCCCGCTCCACGGCCCAGCCGCCGAGCAGGCCGCCCGGGTCGAAGCCGCCGGGCACCGCCCAGGCGTCGAACCAGCCGTCGGTCGCCGCCCGCATCGACGCGCAGAGGTCGATCAGGTCGGCCAGCGGGGGGTACGAGTCGGGGCTGATCTCGTCGCGGCGCAGCCGGGAGACGAGGCTGTCCGGCCGGTTCGGTCCGTAGGTGAGGTCGATGGCGCGCAGTTCGGCGACGGCGTCCCGCAGCGCCTCGCCCACCACCCGGTGGCCCAGCCACTCGGGCGCGTTGAGCAGCAGTGTGTAGTCGGCGGTCGAGGTGGCCACCGTGTGCCGGACGGTGATCCGGCCGGACGCGCCGGCGCCGGGCCGCTCGACGCGGTGGCTGCTGGCGCCCAGGTGCAGGTCCGGACGGACCGGGCGGAACTCGGACTGGTCGACCCAGCGGGTACGTGGTTGCTCGTCCGCCCAGTGGGTCCGCCGGTGCTCGATCCGCATGACACCTGCCCCTCGGTGGTCGCCGCCGTGTCGCGGCGGTGGCCGGTTCCGGGCCTGCGTCGACCCGATGAAACCCGACCTTAAGCAGTGGAGATGACCGCGCCATGGGTGTCAGCTGGGAGGATCCTGTGACTCGCGTTCCCGAATGGTGGAAGATTCGTACCGGGGGACGGGACACCGACGTACCGTTGCCGGGAACGTCGAGACGAGGAGCATCAGGTGGCACGCATCGCGGTGGTGGCCGGCGACGGCATCGGACCCGAGGTGGTCGCGCAGGCCCGCAAGGTCCTCGACGCGGTGCTGCCCGGCATCGAGGCCACCGAGTACGACCTGGGCGCGGCGCGCTGGCACCGCACCGGCGAGGCGCTGCCCGACTCCGTCCTCGACGAGCTGGCCGGTCACGACGCGATCCTGCTCGGCGCGGTCGGCGACCCGACCGTGCCGCCGGGCGTGCTGGAGCGCGGCCTGCTGCTCAAGCTCCGGTTCGCCTTCGACCAGTACGTCAACCTGCGCCCGTCCCGGCTCTGGCCCGGCGTCGGCGGCCCGCTCGCCGCGGTCAAGCCCGGCGAGGTCGACCTCGTGGTGGTCCGCGAGGGCACCGAGGGGCTGTACGCGGGCGCCGGAGGCGCGCTGCACCGGGACACCCCGGCCGAGGTGGCCACCGAGGAGAGCCTGAACACCCGGCACGGCGTCGAGCGGGTCATCCGCGACGCCTTCGCCCGCGCCCGCCGTCGCGAACGGCGCAAGGTCACGCTCGTGCACAAGACCAACGTGCTCACCCACGCCGGTTCGCTCTGGTCGCGCGCCTTCGCCGCGGTGGCCGCCGAGCACCCCGACGTCACCACCGAGTACCAGCACATCGACGCCGCCGCGATGTTCCTGGTGACCAACCCGTCCCGGTACGACGTGGTGGTCACCGACAACCTCTTCGGCGACATCCTCACCGACATCGCCGCCGCGGTGACCGGTGGCATCGGGCTGGCGGCCAGCGGCTGCATCAACCCGGAGGGGCGCTACCCGTCGATGTTCGAGCCGGTGCACGGCTCCGCGCCGGACATCGCCGGCAAGGGCGTCGCCGACCCGGTCGCCGCCGTGCTCTCCGCCGCGCTGCTGCTGGACCAGCTCGGCCACGCCGACGCCGCCGCCCGGGTCACCGCCGCGGTCGGCGCCGAGCTGGCCGCGCGTACGCCCGGCGCGCCGCTGCGCACCGAGGAGGTCGGCGACCGGCTCGCCGGGTACGCCGTATCCTGACCGGGCCGATCCTCACCTGGCGGCCCGGTAACGGGCCGCCAGACCCGTCTCCGGGCCCGATTCGGCGGTCCGGTGCGGCGCAGCCGTCCGAGGGGCGGACCTATCCGCTGAACGACCGTTCGGGGTAAGTTTCTGGCACCAGTGACGTCGGCGTGCGATCCCGCATGCCGTGAACCCGCAGGGAGGTCAGCGCGATGAGCGGTGGTGACAAGCTCGATTTCGAGATCCGTCCGAATCCCGCGCCGGTATCCGCCGCCGACCGGGCCGCCCTGCTGGCGAACCCCGGTTTCGGCCGGGTCTTCACCGACCACATGGTCACCATCCGCTACGCCGAGGGCAAGGGCTGGTACGACGCCCGCCTGGAGGCGCGCGCGCCGATCCCGATGGACCCGGCCGCGGCGGTCCTGCACTACGCGCAGGAGATCTTCGAAGGGCTGAAGGCGTACCGCACCGGCGACGCGGTGACGATGTTCCGCCCGGAGGCCAACGCGGCCCGGTTCAGCGCGTCCGCCCGCCGGCTCGCCATGCCGGAGCTGCCGGAGGCGACGTTCGTGGAGTCGCTGCGCCGCCTGGTCGAGATCGACCAGGCGTGGATCCCGGAGCACGAGGACGCCAGCCTCTACCTGCGTCCGTTCATGTTCGCCAGCGAGGTCTTCCTCGGCGTGCGCCCGGCCAACGAATACCTGTACTGCGTCATCGCCTCGCCGGCCGGGGCGTACTTCTCCGGCGGGGTGAAGCCGGTGACGGTCTGGGTCTCGCCGGACTACACCCGGGCCGCGCCCGGCGGCACCGGCGCGGCGAAGTGCGGCGGCAACTACGCCGCGTCGCTCGCGGCGCAGGCCGAGGCGATCGAGGCGGGCTGCGACCAGGTGGTCTTCCTGGACGCGGTCGAGCGGCGCTACGTGGACGAGCTGGGCGGCATGAACGTCTTCTTCGTCTACGACGACGGCAGCATCGTCACTCCGCCGCTGGGCGGCACGATCCTGCCCGGCATCACCCGCGACGCGATCCTCACCCTGGCCGCCGAGGCCGGGCACGAGGTGCGGGAGGCGCCGGTCAGCTTCGCCGACTGGCAGGCCGACGCGGCGAGCGGGCGGCTGCGCGAGGTGTTCGCCTGCGGCACGGCCGCTGTCGTCACCCCGATCGGCGGCGTGCGCTTCCCGGAGGGCGAGTTCCTCATCGGCGGCGGCGAGCCCGGCCAGGTCACCATGGCCCTGCGCCAGAAGCTGGTGGACATCCAGCGCGGTCGCGCCGAGGACCCGCACGGCTGGGTCACCCGGGTCATCTGACCGCCCGACCGCGCGGTGAGCAGCGAGTCCGCTCCCTGCTCACCGCGCGGCGTCAGTCCAGCAGGTGCGTGCGCAGCGACTCCAGCTGCGTCTCGGTGACGCCCGCGTGGGTCAGGTAACCCTCGACCGAGCCGTGGCCGGCGCGCAGCTCGGCCAGGAACAGCTCCATCGTCTCGGCCGGTGACTCCAGGAACGGCGGCGGCGGTTCCTCCGCGTCCGGCAGCGTGGCGCGGACCCACTCGGTGAAACGCTGCGACGCCGCGGTGCTGAGCGCGTAGTCGGCGACCACGTCCTCGTCGGGCACCCCGAGCACGGACAGCGTGAGCGCGCAGACGATGCCGGTGCGGTCCTTCCCGGCGACGCAGTGCACCACCACCGGCGCGTTGGCGCTGTCCGCGATCAGCCCGACCGCCTCGGCGAGCCCGGCGGTCCCGGTACGCGCCAGGTCGGCGTACCGGTCGGCCAGGTAGCGGGCCAGGCTGACGCCGGAGGCGTCGAACCGGTTCGCGCCCCAGTCGGCGTGCTCGGGGTGGATGTGCCGGTAGGCGAGCCCGTCGTAGGCGGGCACCCGCCCGTCGCGTTCCACCTCGGTGGGGCGGCGCAGGTCGATCACGGTACGGATGCCGAGCGCGGTGAACGCCGCCCGGTCGGTCTCGTCGATGCGGTGCAGCGAGTCGGAACGGTAGAGCCGGCCGCGGCGCACGGTGCGCCCGTCCTGAGCGGCGTATCCGCCGACGTCGCGGAAGTTGAACAGGGTGGGGAAGGGGCTCTGCGGGGCGTCCACATCCGACACGGTACGGCCGGCGGGGCGTCCCCACGTCCCCGCCGGCCGTCGCCGCGGTGTCAGATGCGCGGCGGCATGTCCGGCGGCAGCGCCGAGTGGCTCTCGCCGTAGTAGCCGCCGAGCCGGTCCCGGTAGCCCGGGTCGGCGTGGCTGGACTCGTCGTACTCCGGGGCGGCCTTGATCTGGTCCTTCTCCCGGTCGACGTGCACGGTGCGGGCGTCGTGGTCGACGTGGTTCACGGTCCCGGCCGGGAGCATCACCTTCTTGCCGAAGATCCACGGCCCGGTGTCCACGACCAGGTAGCTGTCGTCCACCTCGTGGCTCGCCCGGTCGATCTTGCCGATGGCGCCGTCGGTGGCCTCGACCTTGTAGCCGGTCAGGTCGGCGCTCGCCACGCCCGCCTCGTCGCGGTAGCGCCACGGGTCGAAGGCGCCCGCCGGGGCGCCCCCGGCGACGGTGCCCCGGCCGTCGTCGAGGATCGGCTCGGTGCCGCCGTGCGTGGCGCGCGGGTCCAGTCCGTCCATGTGCCGCCTCCCGTCCCCAGGGCCGCGGCCGTCGCGGCGCCGTCATCAGTCGGGAGGGTTACCCACCCTGTCCGGGCACCAACCCGCCGGCGGCCGGCCCGCCGACGCCGAGGGGCCGGCGCCACGGTGGTGACGCCGGCCCCTCGGGAGGTCGGCCCGCGCGGCGCCGGTCGGGCGCGTCCGGGCCGGTGGATCAGGCCAGCGCGGCCTCCGCGTCCAGGGTCACCGCGGCGGCGTGTACGACGGCGGCGATCCGCAGCCCCTCGTGCACCTGCTCCCGGCTGAACCCGGCGGCGCGCAGCGTCTTCTCGTGCGACTCCAGGCAGACGCCGCAGCCGGTGATCGCCGAGACGGCGAGGCACCACAGCTCGAAGTCGGTCTTCTCCACGCCGGGGCGGGCGATGATCTGCATCCGCAGCCGGGCCGGCAGCGACGCGTACTGCTCGTCGCCGATCAGGTGCTTGGCCCGGTAGTAGACGTTGTTCATCGCCATGACCGCAGCCGCGCCCTTGGCCGCCGAGACCGCCTCGGGCGTGAGGTGACCGGCCGCCTCGGCGGCGATCTCCCGCAGCACCACCGGGTTGCGAGCGGCGACCGCGCAGGCCAGGGCGGTGCCCCACGCCTGCTCCGGCTTCAGCGTCGAGGTGGTGATGGTGGAGCCGAGGTTGAGCCGGATGTCCTTGGCGTACTCGGGCAGGCCCGCCTTGATCGCGTCCAGGCCCATGGTCAGGCCCCGGCGGCGGCGAGGAGCGCGTTGGCGTCGAGCGTCGCCGCGCCCTTGTTCCAGTTGCACGGGCACAGCTCGTCGGTCTGGAGCGCGTCGAGCACCCGCAGCACCTCGGAGACGTTGCGGCCGACCGAGCCGGCGGTCACCATGACGAACTGGATCTCGTTGTTCGGGTCCACGATGAAGGTGGCCCGCTGGGCGACACCGTCGGCGCCGAGCACGCCGCAGGCGGAGGTCAGCTCACGCTTGATGTCGCTGAGCATCGGGAAGGGCAGCTCGCGCAGGTCCGGGTGGTCCTTGCGCCAGGCGTAGTGGACGAACTCGTTGTCGACGGAGACGCCGAGCACCTGGGCGTCGCGGTCGGCGAACTCGCCGTTGAGGCGGCCGAACTCGGCGATCTCGGTGGGGCAGACGAAGGTGAAGTCCTTCGGCCAGAAGAACACGACGCGCCACTGGCCCTCGTGGGACTTGTGGTTGATCGTCTCGAACGCCTTGTCGGCGTCGAGCGATACGCAGGCGGTGAGTTCGTACTCGGGGAAGTGGTCACCGACAGTGAGCACGGGTCCTCCTTGAGCGTGACCCGGCAGCACCGCCGGGCCAGTAACTGGATCTGTTCAAGATTCTTCCGCAGCCCTGTTTGCGCTCGTGGCGGGCGGTGGCCGGGTGTGAAGGCGGTCACCAGCCCCGCGATCGTCCCGGAATATGGGTTTCGCCTCCCAAAAGCGGGGGCGGGGTGGCAGAGTACTGGTCGTGACCAGCTTCGTCCTGATCATTAGCAGCTAGCGCGCCGGCCTTCCCTCGCCGAGCGCGCAGACCTCCCGCATCCGCGGGGGGTCTTTTTGTTTGCGCCCCAGGACGGACACGAGAAGAGGACTCCGATGACCTTCCAGGTGTACGACACGACGCTGCGCGACGGCGCCCAGCGCGAAGGACTCACGTACTCGGTGGTCGACAAGCTGGCGGTGGCCCGCCTGCTCGACGACCTCGGGGTCGGCTTCATCGAGGGGGGCTGGCCGGGCGCGGTGCCCAAGGACACCGAGTTCTTCCGCCGGGCCCGCACCGAGCTGGAACTGCGGCACGCGATCCTGGTCGCCTTCGGCGCCACCCGCAAGGCCGGCCTCGCGGTCGAGGACGACCCGCAGGTGCGCGGGCTGCTCGACGCGCAGACCCCGGCCGTCGCCCTGGTCGCCAAGGCGGACCTGCGGCACGTGGAACGCGCGCTGCGCACCACCGCCGAGGAGAACCTCGCCATGATCCGCGACACCGTGTCGTACCTGGTGGCGCAGGGTCGGCGGGTCTTCGTCGACGGAGAGCACTGCTACGACGGGTTCCGCTTCGACCCGGGCTACACCACCGCTGTGGCGGAGACCGCGCTGGCCGCCGGCGCCGAGCGCTTCGTCCTCTGCGACACCAACGGCGGCATGCTGCCCTCCCAGGTCACCGCCGTGATCGAAGGGCTGGTGGCGCGCACCGGGATCGCGCCGGAACGGCTCGGCATGCACGCGCAGAACGACACCGCCTGCGCGGTCGCCAACACCATCGCCGCCGTCGAGGCCGGCGTCCGCCACGTGCAGGGCACCGCCAACGGGTACGGCGAGCGCCCCGGCAACGCCGACATCTTCGCGATCGTCGCCAATCTTCAGCTCAAGCTGGGCATGCCCGTCCTACCGGAGGGCTGCCTGGAACAGATGGTGCGGGTCTCGCACGCCATCGCCGAGATCGCCAACATCGCCCCCGACACCCACCAGGCCTACGTCGGGGCCGCCGCCTTCGCTCACAAGGCGGGGCTGCACGCGAGCGCGATCAAGGTCGACCCGTTGCTCTACAACCACGTGGAACCCACCGTGGTGGGCAACGACATGCGGATCCTGGTGACCGAGATGGCCGGCCGGGCCAGCATCGAGCTCAAGAGCCGTGAGCTCGGTCTGGACCTGGCCGGCCATCCGGACACCCTGTCCAAGGTCACCGGGCGGGTCAAGGAGCTGGAGGCCGACGGCTGGTCGTTCGAGGCCGCCGACGCCTCGTTCGAACTGCTGGTCCGCTCGGAACTGCCGGGCGCGGCGCCGGTCCGGCCGTTCACGCTGGAGTCGTACCGGGTGCTGGTCGAGCACCGCGAGGACGGCGCGGTGGTCTCCGAGGCCACGGTGAAGATCCGGGTACGCGGCGAGCGGGTGATCGCCACCGCCGAGGGCAACGGCCCGGTCAACGCGCTGGACGAGGCGTTGCGGGTGGCGCTGTCCCGGCACTACCCGGAGCTGCGCGAGTTCCAGCTGGCCGACTACAAGGTCCGCATCCTGGAGGGCAGCCACGGCACTGGCGCGGTGACGCGCGTACTCGTGGAGACCGCCGGGGTGGGCCGCGACTGGACCACCGTGGGCGTGCACCCGAACGTGGTCGAGGCCAGCTGGCACGCGCTCGTCGACGCGCTCACCTACGGCCTGGACCGGACCCGCGTGACGGGCGGGACCGCGGCCTGACTCACCCGGCCGGCAGGCGCAGCTCGGCCAGCAACGCGCGGTGGTCGCTGCCCGGCACCGGGAAGGTGCCGGCGGCGCGCACCGCGATGCGCCGGTCCACCAGGACGTGGTCGATGGTGACCGGCGGGATCGGGTCGCCGTCGTACGGGCCCCAGGTGCCGCCGAACCCGGCACCGGCCGCGTCCGCCGCGTCGGTGTAACCGGTGGCGATCAGCTCCCGCAGCGCCGCGTGGTCGAGCGTCGCGTTGAAGTCCCCGGCCAGCACGCTCAGCCCGCCGTCCGGGGTGGCCGGCGGCTGGGCGCGCTGGTCGGTCCACCAGTCCGGCACCACGTCCACCGCGTACGGCGCGGCCGGGTGCGCCGACTCCACCCGTAACGGCGGCGCGCCCGGCACCGTCACCGTCGCGTACGCCTGGGTGAAGAAGAACCCCTGGTTGCGGCGGTGCCCGGTGTCGCGCAGCGGGTGGCGGGCGTACACGCCGGAGCCGGTGGAGCCGACCTCGGGGCTCAGCGACCGGTAGGGCAGCAGCGTGGCCAGGCCGAGCCGGTCCAGCTCGGCCGCGAGCGCCGGGGTGAGCTCCTGCACCGTGAGCACGTCCACCCGCCGGACCCGGGCCAGGTCGACAAGTCCCGCCGGGTCGGCCGAGCCGAGGCGCAGGTTGGCGGTGAGCAGCCGCAGCGTCGGCCCGTGGGCCGGGGGACGGGCGTCGGGAACCGCCCGGGGCGCCACCACGCCGATCAACGACAGCGCGGCGAGGGCCGCGACCACCGCCGGGGCCCGGCGCCGCAGGGCGAGCGCCGACACCGCCACGACCGGGGCCAGCGCGGCGACGTACGGCGTGAAGGCGATCGCCAGCACCAGCGGACCGCGTTCCAGCCCGGCCAGGCGTACCAGCGCCCAGGCGGCGACCGGCGCCGCTGCCAGCCAGCACGCGGCGGTGGCCCAGCGGCCGCCCCGGGTGCCGCCCCGGGACAGGTCCGGCGCTGTGATCATGGCCGTCAGGCTACCCGGGTCCGCGCTGCCGCGATGCCCGGCGAAACAATTTCGTGAATGCTCGACCGCAATTTCTGAGCACTTTTTCGATCGGTCGGACACGCAATATGAGCTATTGACCGCCCGCGTTTTCCGGTGCTACGTTCCCCCTGGTTGAGACGTCGCGACTCTCTGTAGTAAGGCCAGCTCACGAGCGGTGCGCTCCCCGGGCGGATTCCCGATGATCCGCAATTTGACGCGCGCAGTCGCCGTATCACCACGGTTTAACCAAGGGAGAAATCATGGCCACATTCTTCAAGCGAAAGGCGACGGTGGTGGCGCTTGCCGCGCTGTCCCTCACCCTGGCCGGTGGAGGGATCGCCGCGGCCGCCCAGGCGGAGGCGCGACCCCAGCCCGGCGCCCGGCACAGCACCGCACAGCCGCCGGTGACCGCCGCCGAGCGGCAGGCCGCCCGCGCCGCCATGCGGGCCACGCTGGCCCCGCCGGCCCCCGGTCAGGTCGCCTGGGCGGTCGTGTCGGCGAACGGGACGCTGCTGCAGCACTCCGGCAACGTGGTGTCCTCGCTCCGGTTCGTACCCGGCCCGGGCGTGTCCGCCGGGCAGTACCAGGTGCTGTTCGACTACGACGTGAGTCAGAAGTCGTACCACGTCTCGATCGGCACGAACGACTCGGCGAACGTGCCGCCGGGCGGCGAGATCTCGGCCGCGCCGCGCACGCTGACCCCCAACGCGGTCTTCGTGCAGACCCGCAACTCCACCGGCGGCTTCGCCGACCGGCCGTTCCACATCCTGGTCGCCAACTGACCCGTCCGGCCGCGCACCGGCCTCCGCTGCGGCGGGGGCCGGTGTCGTGTTCCGTCCCGGTCCCGCCCGGACCGATGGGGTTCGCGCCGTTGCCGCCCGATCGGGGAGATGCTGCCCGTCCGGTTCGGCCACTGCCGGTCCGGGTCCGATAATCCGACGTTTGTCGCCGGTCCGGCCCGGGAAGCAAGCACCGTGACGGACATCTCGGACACCCTGGCCAGCGTGCCCAGCCCGGTCGATGCCGACGCGAGCGGCGTCGAGCTGGAACAGACCCTCGCCGAGGTCAAACGCGTGATCGTCGGGCAGGATCGGCTCGTCGAACGCCTGCTCACCGCCCTCATCGCCGACGGTCACTGCCTGCTGGAGGGCGTACCGGGGGTGGCCAAGACGCTCGCGGCGCAGACCCTCGCCACAGTGGTCGGCGGCACCTTCTCCCGGATCCAGTTCACGCCCGACCTGGTGCCCTCCGACATCGTCGGCACCCGCATCTACCGCGCCTCGACCGAGCAGTTCGACGTGGAGCTGGGACCGATCATGGCGAACCTCGTGCTCGCCGACGAGATCAACCGGGCCCCGGCCAAGGTGCAGTCGGCCCTGCTGGAGGCGATGGCCGAGCGGCAGGTCTCGATCGGCGGGCGGAGCTGGCCGGTGCCGGAGCCGTTCCTGGTCCTGGCCACCCAGAACCCGATCGAGTCCGAGGGCGTCTACCAGCTCCCCGAGGCGCAACGCGACCGCTTCCTCATGAAGGTCGTGGTCGACTACCCGAGCGACGCCGACGAGCTGGCCATCCTCTACCGGATGAGCACCGAGCGCCCCACCGCGAGCACCGTGCTCGACCCGATCCGGCTGCGGGAACTCCAGCGCCGCGCCACCGACGTCTTCGTCCACCACGCGCTCGCCGAGTACGTGGTCCGCCTCATCCTCGCCACCCGCGACCCGCAACGCTTCGGCCTGCCCGACATCGCGCCGCTGCTGGCGTACGGGGCCAGCCCCCGGGCCACGCTCGGCCTGGTGGCCGCCGCCCGCGCGCAGGCACTCATCCACGGCCGCGACTACGTCCTCCCCGAGGACATCCGGGACCTGGCGGTGGACGTGCTGGCGCACCGGCTCGTGCTCACCTTCGACGCGGTCGCCGACGGGATCTCCGGCGAGGACGTGGTGCGCCGGGTGATCGAGGCGGTGCCACCACCCCGGCTGGTGAACGGGCCCACCGAGGCGGCGCCGGACCTGGCGGCGGCATGACCGGCGCGGCCGAGCCCGGGCTGACCGACCTCGCGCCCGACCAGCGGCTGCGCCGGCTGGAGCTGACGGTGACCCGGCGGCTCGACGGCCTGCTGCACGGCCGGTACCGGGGCCTGCTGCCCGGGCCGGGCAGCGAGGCCGCCGGCAGCCGGGAGTACCGCCCCGGCGAGGACGAGGTACGCCGGATGGACTGGGCGGTCACCGCCCGGACCACGGTGCCGCACGTCCGCCAGGTCGACGCGGACCGGGAACTGACCACCTGGCTGCTCGTCGACGCCAGCCCCAGCATGGAGTACGGCACCTCCACGCTGGACAAACGGGAGCTGGCGGTGGCCGCTGTCGCAGCGATCGGCTTCCTCACCGCCGGAGTCGGCAACCGGCTCGGCGCGCAGGTGCTCACGCCCGACGGGCTGCGCCGATTCCCGGCCCGCAGCGGGCGTACCCATCTGCTCGGGCTGCTCCGCGCGCTGCTCGGCGCCCCGCGTACCGACGACCGGCGGGACCCGGACGGCGCGGGCGCGGCCGGCGCACGCCCGCCCGCCGCGGGGCCGGGCCTGGCCGACGGCCTGGACGGCCTGCAGCGTGTCGCCACCCGGCGCGGGCTCGTGGTGATCGTCTCCGACTTCCTCGACGAACTGCCCGACGACCCGGACGCCGCGCCCCCGCCGTGGGCCGCGGCGCTGCGCCGCCTCGCGGTCCGTCATCAGGTGCTCGCGGTCGAGGTGACCGACCCGCGCGAGCTGGAACTGCCCGACGTCGGGCTGATCACGCTCGTCGACCCGGAGAGCGGCCGGCACCGCGAGGTGTGGACCGGCGACCCGGACCTGCGCGAGCGGTACGCGCGCGCCGCCGCCGAGCAGCGCGAGCAGGTACGCCACACGCTGCGCCGGGCCGGCGCCACCCACATGGCACTGCGCACCGACCGGGACTGGTGCGCGGACGTGGTGCGGCACGTGCACGAGCAGCGCCGGCTGGCCACCGTGCCGGCCGCCGCCCGCGGAGGTGTCGCATGACCTGGCAGTCACCAGCCCGCCTCTGGCTGCTGCTCGCCGTCCTCGCGCTGGTCGCCGGCTACCTGGTGCTGCAACGGCGGCAGAGCCGGTACGCGGTGCGTTTCACCAACCTGCGCCTGCTGGACCGGGTCGCCCCGCGCCGCCCGGCCTGGCGCCGGCACGTGCCGGCGGGCCTGTTCCTGGCCATGCTGGCGCTGCTCGTGGTCGGGTTCGCCCGCCCCGAGGCGGAGGTGCGGGTCCCCCGGGAACGGGCCACCGTGATGGTGGCTGTCGACGTCTCCACCTCGATGCTCGCCGGTGACGTGGACCCGGACCGGTTGACAGCGGCCAAGGACGCCGGCCGGCGGTTCGTCGACGGGCTGCCCGACGAGTTCAACGTCGGCCTCGTCGCGTTCGCCGGCAGCGCCGCGGTGCTGGTGCCGCCGAGCACCGACCGGGAGGCGCTGCACGACGGCATCGGGCGGCTGGCCGAGGGCATCACCGGCGTGCAGGGCACCGCGATCGGCGAGGCGATCAGCACCTCGCTCGGCGCGGTAAAGAGCCTTGACGCGACTGCCGCGAAGGACCCGCCGCCGGCCCGGATCATCATCCTCTCCGACGGCGCGAACACCTCCGGGATGGACCCGATCGAGGCGGCCGACCAGGCCGTCGCCGCCAAGGTCCCGGTGCACACGATCTCCTTCGGCACGCCCGGGGGATCGGTCGACCGGGGCGGCCGGGCGATCCAGGTGCCGGTGGACGGGCAGACGCTGCGGGCGGTCGCCGAGCAGACCGGTGGCGGATTCCACGAGGCGTCCACCACCGCCGAGCTGAAGGACGTCTACGAGGACATCGGCACCTCCGTCGGCTACCGCACCGAACGGCAGGACATCTCGGCCCGCTTCATCGGCCTCGGGCTGGTCCTGGCGATGGGCGCCGCCGCCGGCTCGCTGCGGTGGTTCTCCCGGCTGCCCTGACCCGCACACCACTACCGCACGACATGTGAGGAGCCAGGCATGGCAGTGCAGACCGGACTCGGCGAGCCACGCGGACCGTGGTTCGTCTCGCCGGAGCTGGACCCGGACGGGCGCGGCCACCGGGACGTACCCGGGGGCGGGCCGGAGGCCGGACGGCGCAGCCTGCGGCACCGGCTGCTGAGCGTGGCGGCGGTGGTGGCGCTCTCCACCGTCTCCGGCGCGGTGGCCGGCACCTGGGCGGCCGACCAGGGCTCGCCGGGACCGAGCGCGGCATCCGCCGCGCCGGTGCCCGCGGAACTGGTCACCGCCGCCGGCAAGACGGTGCCCGGCGTGGTCTCGGTGATGGTCGGGGGTCGATCCGGCGCGTCCGCGTCCGGCTCCGGATTCGCCATCGACAACGAGCAGCACATCGTCACAAACGACCACATCCTGGCCCGCGGCGGCTCGGGCGCGGTGACTGTGGAGACCTCGGACGGGCGTCGCTTCCCGGCCGAGGTGGTGGGCCGGGAACCCGCCAGCGACCTGGCCGTGCTCAAGGTGCCCGCGTCCGCCGGGCTGCCGCCGCTGCCGCTGGCCAAGGCGAACTCGACCCGGGTGGGGGAGCCGGTGCTCGCGGTCGGGTCGCCGCTCGGGCTCGCCGGGACCGTCACCGCCGGTATCGTCAGCGCGCTCAACCGGCAGGTGCGGATCGGCAACGGCCGGCACACGGCGGTGCAGACCGACGCCTCCATCAATCCGGGCAACTCGGGCGGGCCGCTGGTGAACGCGCGCGGTGAGGTGGTCGGCGTGAACACCGCCATCGCCACCATCGACGGCAACGGGTCGATCGGCATCGGCTTCGCCATCCCGATCGACCAGGTCCAGCAGACCGCCGACACCATCATCGGCCGGGGCGGCTGAGTCACCGGGCGCGGTCTCCCGCGCGGGTCGCCTCGGCGCTTCGCGCGGCGCTGACCTGCACAAGCACTGCAAGATCGGTGCGAACTGTCGGATATCCGGCGTGGGATCATTGGGGCATAGAAATATTACGCTGAGTATGGATACTGGCGGAGGTGGAGCAAGCTGTCATTGCGGCCCTCCTCGTGATGGGCCTGATCATCGGCGCCGGTGTCGGCGCGTCCTACGCGCGTGCGAAACGCGGCTGGACCGACTACCAGACGATCCGGACCAGCGTGCCGGGCGCCCGCCGCAACGCCTGGCTCGCGATTCGCGGCGTGGTCGTCAAGCTCGCGGTGATCGCCCTGCTGCTGGTCGGCGCGGCCGCGTACGCGGCCTCCGGCGGCGGCGAGGAACGGGCCGGTCCCACCCCGAGCGCCACCCCCACCCCGAGTCACCGCGCCGGGCGCTAGCCTCGGGGAGTGGACGACGGACTGCGGGTGACCGACCGGCTCGTGGTGCCCGCAGTCGAGCTGCGGGAACGGTTCTCCCGGTCGTCCGGGCCCGGCGGCCAGGGGGTGAACACCACCGACTCGCGGGTGGAACTGAGCTTCGACCTGGGCCGCTCGCCGAGCGTGCCGGAGACGCTGCGGGAACGGGCGCTGACCCGGCTCGCCGGACGCCTGGTCGACGGCGTGCTGACCGTGACCGCCAGTGAGCACCGCGCGCAACTGGCCAACCGGGAAGCGGCCCGGGAACGGATGGCCGCGCTGCTGCGCGAGGCCGTCGCCCCGCCGCCGAAGGCGCGCCGCCCGACCCGCCCCTCCCGTGGCGCCAAGGAGCGCCGGCTGGCCGAGAAGAAGCGCCAGTCCCAGCGCAAACGCGACCGCCGAGTGGACGGCGACTGACCGAAAAACGGTTGAACCGCCCGGCGCGCCGACCGGAGAATTCCGCCCCGTGATCGACTTCTCCGTCAAGCCCACGCTCACCGGCGAGCGTGTGGCGCTGCGCCCGTTCCACGACGACGACCTGCCGGCGCTCGCGGAGATCCTGGCCGACCCGGAGGTGGTCCGGCTGACCGGCAGCCCGGCCGGCGAGACGTTCGAACCGGCCCGGTTGCGCGCCTGGTACGGCACCCGCAACAGCCAGGACGACCGGCTCGACCTCGCGGTGGTGGACCGGGCCGGCGGCGCCTGCGTCGGCGAGGTGGTCCTCAACGAGTGGGACCGGGCCAACGCGAGCTGCAACTTCCGCACGCTGATCGGCCCCGGCGGCCGCGACCGCGGCCTCGGCACCGAGGCGGTGCGGCTGATCGTCGGGTACGGCTTCGAGCAGCTCGGCCTGCACCGCATCGGCCTGGAGGTGTTCGCGTTCAACCCGCGTGCCCGGCGCGCCTACGAGAAGGTGGGCTTCGTCGTCGAGGGGACACTGCGGCAGGTGCTGCGCGACGGCGACGGCTGGGTGGACGCCACTGTCATGTCGATCCTCGCTCCGGAGTGGAACCGGCACCGGGGGCACCCGGAGGGTTGAGCCGGAGGCGTCGAAGCGCTTCAATGCGTACGGGAGCTTCAGGGCCGTCACCGACCACCACGTCACAGTGACAGGAGTCCCTTCCGCATGTCCCGAAACCCCGTACGCGCCGCGCTGACCGTGCTCGCCGCGCTGCTACCGGTCCTCGCCCTCGGCCTCGCCCTCACCGCCACCACACCCCCGGCCGCCGCGGCGGCCACGCCGGTCCGCGTCATGCCACTGGGCGACTCCATCACCGGGTCGCCCGGCTGCTGGCGCGCCCTGCTCTGGAACCGCCTCCAGTCCACCGGCCACACCGACGTCGACTTCGTCGGCACGCTCGGGCCGCAGGGCTGCGGCGTGCCCTACGACGGCGACAACGAGGGCCACGGCGGCTACCTCGCGACGAACGTGGCCAACCAGAACCTGCTGCCCGGCTGGCTCGCCGCCACCCGCCCGGACGTCGTGCTCATGCACTTCGGCACCAACGACGTGTGGAGCAACATCGCGCCCGCCACGATCCTCGCCGCGTACTCGAAGCTGGTGGACCAGATGCGGGCCGCCAACCCGGCCACGACCGTGCTGGTCGCGAAGATCATCCCGATGAACCCGGCGAGCTGCCCGGAGTGCGGCCAGCGGACCGTGGCGCTCAACTCGCTCATCGACGGCTGGGCGGCCGGGAAGACCACGGCCGCCTCCCCGATCGTGGTGGTCGACCAGTGGACCGGGTTCAGCACCGCCACCGACACCTACGACGGGGTGCACCCGAACGCGGCCGGGGACCAGAAGATGTCCGACAGGTGGTACCCGGCGCTGGTCGCCGCGCTCGGCCGCGCCACGCCCGGCCCGACCACGTCCCCGACCGTCAGCCCCACGCCGTCGCCCACGGCCAGCCCGTCACCGACGACCAGCCCGTCGCCCACCGCGAGCCCGACGTCGGCGCCCGGCGGCTGCACCGCCACCTGGCGCCTCGCCGGTCAGTGGCCGGGCGGCTTCCAGGGGGAGGTGACAGTGCGCAACGACGGCGTCGCGCCGATCGCCGGCTGGACCGTGCGCTTCCCGCTCGCCGGCGGACAGCGGGTCAGCCAGGCGTGGAGCGCCGACGTGACGCAGAGCGGAACCACTGTGACCGCCCGGAACGCGAGCTGGAACGGCGCGCTGGCCCCGGCCGCCCAGACCACGTTCGGGTTCCTGGCCGAGGGAACCGCGCCGAGCCCGGCGCTGACCTGCGCGCCGAGCTGACCGTCGCGTGCCGGCCGGCCCCGCTCAGCGGTGGTCGGCCGGCACCGCCCGGTCCAGCGCGGCCAGCAGCCGGGCGCGCAACCCGGCGGCACGCTCGGCGAACCCGCGCTGCGCGGCGGCGTACTCGGCCCGGCCCTCCGGCGTCTCCACCGGCACCGGCGGGTAGCCCAGGGCGGCCAGGTCGTACGGGCTGGCGCGCATGTCCAGCGTCCGGATCTCCCGGGCCAGCTCGAAGCAGTCCGCCACGAGTTCCGAGCAGACCAGCGGCGACAGCTTGTACGCCCACTTGTAGAGATCCATGTTGGCGTGCAGGCAACCCGGCTGCTCCAGCGCGTGCTGGCTGTCCCGGGTCGGCTGGAGCACGTTCAGCGGGCGGGCCGGCGCGGTGAAGAACCGGAACGCGTCGAAGTGGCTGCACCGCACGCCGCGCTCCTCGACCACCGCCGCCGTCGCCGCCGGGCTCAGCCGCAGCGGCCAGGAGTTGTGCCGTACCTGCTCCTGGGTCTGCCGGTAGACCATCGCCCACTCGTGCATGCCGAAGCAGCCGAACTGCGCCGGGCGTCCGGCGGTCGCCGCCAGCAGCGTACGGATCCAGGCGATCGACTCGGCGCGCCGCGCGCGTACCCGATCGGTGTCGAGGGTGAGCCCGGCGGCGCAGGCGGTGTAGTCCGGGCCGAAACCGGCCGGGTCGGCGTCGCGCAGCGTTACGCCCGCGCCCGGGTGCCAGCGGCGCAGCTGGGCCGGCCGGTGCGAGTAGTAGGTGAAGAGGAAGTCCTCCACCGGATGCTTCACGCCCGCCCGGCGGCGGCCGAGATGCGGCGTCAGCCAGGCGTCCACCCGCTGCTCGTGGGCGGCCCGGCGCGCCTGCCAGTCGGCGACGTCGAGCGCGGGGGCGAGGGCGGCGGTCACGCACCCCAGGGTACGACCGCCGCCCGTCGCCAGGTCACGGCACGTCCACCCGCACGCCCGCGGAGAAGACGCCGCTGCGCAGCTCCAGCCGCTTCGGCGGCTCGTCGCCGCGCATGGTGAACACCAGTGGCAGCAGCACCCGCCGCCCGGCGGCCACCGGCTGGGAGAACACGTCCCGGCCCAGGTTCGCCACCCGGGTCGCGTCCTCGTCGGCGGCCACCCAGTTCCCGCTCGGCAGGTACGCGCGCTGCAACTGCCCGTGCCAGGTCTGGTCCTCGTTCGTGACGTTGCGCACCCCGACCGTGGCCAGACAGGGGCGTCCGCCGCCGGGCGCCGCCGGCAGGACGTCCGCGCCGCAGCTCACCCGGTAGACGGTGAACTCGAACGCGGTCTCCCGCAGCGGCTGGCCCAACGCGCCGGTGACGCTGCTGCCCACCCACGCGCCGCTCGTCGGCTGCTTGGTGGTGTCCATCGCCGCCACCCGCTGCGTGGCCGACCAGGCCGCCGCGCCGACCACCCCGGCCAGCACCGCCGCCGCCACGCCCACCACCAGCCAGACCGGCGGCCGGCGCCGGCGGCTCGCGGGCGCCGGCACCGCAGTACGCGGATAGACCGTGCCCCGTTCGGCCGGGCTGCCCTGCCCCGGGACGCCGCTTCCCGGCGCGCCGGGACCGGCGGACATCGCCCCGCCTCCGGACAGGCCGGTGCCCGCCGTCGCGGCCGTGCGCCGGCGGCGGCGCCACAGGGCCCACCTCAGCACGCCCGCGGTCACCACCAGCAACGCGGTGAACGCGGCAAGCAGCACCGGTGGCCGCCGCCAGGCCGGGGCGGCCGTCACCTGCGCCGCCGGGGCCGTCGCGGCGCCCACCCAGGTCGCCGTGGCGCAGTCGTACGGGCGCGTGCCGTCGGTGCCGTAGACGCAGGTGGGGGCGGTCACCGACCGGCCCGGGCCGGGAACCGACAGCGCGGTGTGCAACGTGGTGGTGCTCTTCGCCGGCAGGCGCAGCCGCCACGTCACCTCCCCGGCGCTGGACCCGGCGGGCCGGGTGGTCCGCCCGCCGCCGGTCACCGTGGTCGCCCGCGACCCGCTCGGCAGCTCCTGCCGCACCATCGTGTCGACCGGCGCCGTGCCGGCGTTGCGGACCTCGATCCGGTAACCCGGCGCCGGAGTGCCCGCCGCGCCGACCGCCACGCTCACCGGCGGCATCGACGGGCGGACCGGCGCCGGGCCGGTGGTCGGCACCGCCGGCGGGACCGCCGGCACGCCGGTCGGGATCGGGGTCGCCCCCGCGCCGGGCAGGGCGACCGGGACGGCGGCCGGCGGTGGAGCCGGTCGGGCGGGGGTTTCGGCCGCGCGGGGCGTCGCCGGGGACAGCGCCGGTACGGCGGCGATGACGCCGAGGCAGTTCACGAACACTGCCAGGGCCCTGTGGTGTCGTCTCGATGCAGGCATACCAACGAACCTCCGGAACCGAAGCTATGGGCCGGGCCCCGCCGGGCGGGTACGAAGCCGCCATTCCCGCCCCGTCCGGCGCGATCCGGCGTACCCTGTCGCTCTCTCGCCGGTCCCGGCGCCGGCGGGCGGCGAGGGGTGCGGCGCGGGCCGCCGGGCGCGCTGCCTGCCGGTGTCCGACGGGCGCCGCGCGGGCGGGGATAGATTGGCCGGGTGCGTATCGCTCGTTTCGCTCATGCCAAGGGAATGTCGTTCGGGGTCGTCGAGGGCGAGCCGGAGGCCGGGCCGCAGGGCCTGACCATCGCCGAGATCGAGGGCCACCCGTTCGGGCAGATCCAGTTCTCCGGCGCCCGCTGGGCGCTCTCCGACGTCCGGCTGCTGTCGCCGATCCTGCCCAGCAAGGTGGTCTGCGTCGGCCGCAACTACGCCGAGCACGCCGCCGAACACGGCAGCGAGGTGCCGAAGGAGCCGCTGCTCTTCCTCAAGCCGTCCACGTCGGTCATCGGTCCGCGCGACGCGATCCGGCTGCCGATCTTCTCCAAGCAGGTCGAGCACGAGGCGGAACTCGCCGTGGTGATCGGCGCTCCGGGCGCCCGCCGGGCCGACCGGGCCGCCGCCGAGCGGGCCATCTTCGGCTACACCTGCGCCAACGACGTCACCGCGCGGGACCTCCAGCGCTCCGACGGCCAGTGGACCCGCGCCAAGGGCTTCGACTCGTTCTGCCCGATCGGGCCGTGGATCACCACCGGGCTCGACGTGAGCGACCTGGAGATCCGGTGTGAGGTGGGCCGCAACCCGGAGGAGATGGAGGTACGCCAGCTCGGCCGGACCAAGGACATGGTGTTCGACGTACCGGGCCTGGTGTCGTACATCTCGCACGTGATGACGCTGCTGCCCGGCGACGTGGTCCTGACCGGCACGCCGGCGGGGGTTAGTCCGCTCACCGAGGGGGATACGGTCACCGTGCGGATCCAGGGGATCGGGGAGCTCAGCAACCCGGTGGTCCCTGTCGCCTGATTCGCTCCGATGACTCGTTTCCGCTGGTCAGGTGGGTTTCGAGGGGTTGGATTTGGCCTGTCGGCACCGGGAGGGTAAAGTTCATTCCCGGCGCCGCAAGGGGCCAATGGGGTATGGGGTAATTGGCAGCCCGACTGATTCTGGTTCAGTTAGTCTAGGTTCGAGTCCTGGTACCCCAGCGCAGCCGCGGGTTCGCAAGAGCTCGCGGACGCTGGATTCCGGCAGCTCACGCTGGCGGAGTGCAATGAAGGTTCTGGCCCCGTCGTCTAGCGGCCCAGGACGCCGCCCTCTCAAGGCGGTAGCGCCGGTTCGAATCCGGTCGGGGCTACAGCACCGACAGCCCGTCCCGTTTCCCCGGGGCGGGCTTTCTGCTGTCCGGGCAACGTTTTCCGCGTGCGGTGGGGTGACCCCCGCGGCGCGGTGCCGGACGCGATGCCGCTAGACTACTGCCACGCCACCCGGCAGGGCGGCGAAGCAGGAAAAGTGCCTGGCCCCGTCGTCTAGCGGCCCAGGACGCCGCCCTCTCAAGGCGGTAGCGCCGGTTCGAATCCGGTCGGGGCTACGTCACCGAACGGCCCGTCTCGCTACGCGAGGCGGGCCGTTCGCATTCCCCGCCCCACCCCGTTGATCATGAAGTTAGCGGCAGTCTGGGAGATCAAAAATGCCGCCAACTTCATGATCAACGCGAGAGGGGGTGGGGGTGGGTGGGTCAGAGGCCGGAGAGGCGCTGGCCGGCTCGGACGACGGCCATGGCGTGGCGTTCTCCGGGGCGGCGGCCGAGGCGCTCGATCGGGCCGGAGATGCTGATCGCGGCGATCACCCGGCCGGTGCGGTCCCGGATCGGCGCCGAGACGCTCGCCACACCCGCCTCCCGCTCCGCGACGCTCTGCGCCCAGCCGCGCCGCCGCACCTCGGCCAGCGTGCGGCCGGTGAACTTGGAGCGGGGGAGCAGCGGCATGACCGCCTCCGGCGGCTCCCAGGCGAGCAGGATCTGCGCCGCCGACCCGGCGGTCATCGGCAGCACCGAGCCGACCGGGACGGTGTCCCGCAGGCCGCTGGCACGCTCGGCGGCGGCCACGCAGATCCGCTCGTCGGCGCGCCGCAGGTAGAGCTGGGCGCTTTCGCCGGTGGCGTCCCGTAGCGCGGCGAGCAGCGGCTCGGCGGCGGTCAGGAGCACGTCCGGGGCCGCGTTCGCCAGCTCGCCCAGGCGTGGACCCGGGCGCCAGCGCCCCTGGGTGTCCCGGACGAGCATCCGGTGGATCTCCAGCGCCTGTGCCAGCCGGTGCGCGGTGGCCCGGGGCAGCTTGGTGCGTTCAACGAGTTCGGCCAGGCTGGCGCCGTCGACACAGGCGGCCAGGATGACCACCGCCTTGTCGAGAACGCCGACACCGCTCATACTGTGTCCCACAAGCCGAAATTTACCTCCCAGAATTTAGGATGTCCAGATGGTGGGAGTCACTCAACCGAGGACCCTGGCCGAGAAGGTCTGGGACGCACACGTGGTCCGCTCCGCCGACGGCGAGCCGGACCTGCTCTTCATCGACCTGCACCTGCTGCACGAGGTGACCAGCCCGCAGGCGTTCGACGGGCTGCGTCTGGCCGGGCGCGGGGTCCGCCGTACCGACCTGACGATCGCGACGGAGGACCACAACACCCCGACCGGGTACGACGACCCGGCGTTCCGCCTCCGGCGCGGCGACCTGCTCACGATCGCGGACCCCACCTCCCGCACCCAGATCGAGACGCTGCGTCGCAACTGTGCCGAGTTCGGCGTCCGCCTGCACGCGCTGGGCGACGAGAACCAGGGCATCGTGCATGTCATCGGCCCGCAGCTCGGCCTCACCCAGCCCGGCATGACGATCGTGTGCGGCGACTCGCACACCGCCACCCACGGCGCGTTCGGCGCGCTCGCGTTCGGCATCGGCACCAGTGAGGTCGAACACGTGCTGGCCACGCAGACGCTGCCGCAGGCCCGGCCGAAGACCATGGCCGTGAACGTGGTCGGCGAGCTGGCGCCCGGCGTCACCGCCAAGGACCTGGTGCTCGCGCTGATCGCGCAGGTCGGCACCGGCGGCGGTCGCGGTCACATCGTCGAGTACCGGGGCGAGGCGATCCGCGACCTCTCCATGGAGGGGCGGATGACCATCGCCAACATGTCCATCGAGTGGGGCGCCAAGGCCGGCATGATCGCGCCGGACGAGACCACGTTCGCGTACCTGAAGGGGCGGCCCAACGCGCCCCAGGGCGACGCCTGGGACGCGGCGCTGGAGTACTGGCGGACGCTGCCCACCGACGACGGCGCGACGTTCGACACCGAGGTCACGCTCGACGCGAGCCGGATCACGCCGTTCGTCACCTGGGGCACCAACCCCGGGCAGGGTGTGCCGCTGGGCGCGACGGTGCCGGCCCCGGAGGACTTCGTCACCGAGCCGGAGCGGGTCGCCGCCCGGCGCGCGCTGGAGTACATGGACCTCAGCCCGGGCACGCCGATGCGTGACCTGGCCGTGGACGTGGTCTTCGTCGGCTCCTGCACCAACGGCCGCCTGGAGGACCTGCGTGCCGCCGCCGACGTGCTGCGCGGGCACCGCGTCGCCGACGGCGTACGCATGCTGGTGGTCCCCGGCTCGGCCGCGGTCCGCGAGGCGGCCGAGATCGAAGGGCTGGACAAGGTCTTCACCGAGGCCGGCGCCGAGTGGCGTTTCGCCGGCTGCTCCATGTGCCTGGGCATGAACCCGGACACGCTGAAGCCGGGTGAGCGTTCCGCCTCGACCTCCAACCGCAACTTCGAGGGCCGCCAGGGCCGGGGCGGGCGTACCCACCTGGTGTCCCCGCCGGTCGCCGCCGCCACCGCCGTGGTCGGCCGGCTGGCCGCCCCCGCCGACCTGTAGAAGGGCAGCCGAGAGATGGACAAGTTCACCACCCACACCGGCACCGCCGTGCCGCTGCGCCGATCCAACGTGGACACCGACCAGATCATCCCCGCCGTGTACCTCAAGCGGGTGACCCGGACCGGATTCGCCGACGGTCTGTTCAACGCGTGGCGGGAGGACCCGTCATTCGTCCTCAACGATCCCGTCCATTCGGGTGCGTCGATTCTGATCGCCGGCCCCGAGTTCGGCACCGGATCATCCCGGGAGCACGCCGTCTGGGCGCTGCGGGACTGGGGCTTCCGGGCCGTCATCTCGCCCCGCTTCGGCGACATCTTCCGCGGCAACGCGCTCAAGGAAGGCCTCCTTCCGGTCGAGCTGGAATTGAAAGCCGTGGAAGAACTGTGGGATCTCGTGGAATCCGAGCCGACCACGCCGATCACTGTCGACCTCGCCGCCCGCCAGGTCCACGCCGGTGACGCCACCTGGGCGTTCCCGCTGGACGACCACAGCCGCTGGCGGCTGATGGAGGGCTTGGACGACATTGGACTCACCCTCCGGCACGAGGCGGAGATCGCCTCGTACGAGGCGTCCCGGCCGTCGTTCCTGCCCTCGGTAGCCTGACTCCGGCCCGAATTCGCCCCCACCGGTGCGCCCGGTGGGGGCGAATCCGTTACGACACAAGGGCTTTTTTCCACCGAATGTTTGTGTCCAGGCAGCACAGGGCATAACGTGCGCGCAGAATGGCTCGCGTCGAGTCAGTTGCACAATCGGGAGGAAGTCGTGAACAAGGCCGAGCTCATCGAGGCGCTCGCCGTTCGCCTGGGGGACCGGAAGACGGCGACGGCCGCGCTCGACGCGGTTCTCGCTGAGGTCCAGGCGGCGGTCACCAAGGGCGAGAAGGTGGCGATCACCGGTTTCGGAGCGTTCGAGAAGCGCGTCCGGGGAGCCCGAACAGCGCGCAATCCGCGTACCGGCGAGGCGGTGAAGGTCAAGAAGACCTCCGTCCCGACGTTCCGGGCGGGCGCGGGCTTCAAGGAGATGGTGGCCAGCGGCAAGGTGCCGAAGGACACCGCCGCCGCGAAGAAGACCACCGGCGCCGCGAAGAAGACCACAGCGGCGAAGACCACCGCCGCCGCGAAGAAGACCACGGCGGCGAAGGCCACCAAGACCACCGCTACCAAGAAGGCCGCGCCGGCGAAGAAGGCCGCCGCGACCAAGACCACGGCGGCGAAGAAGACGACCGCGGCGAAGTCCACCGCGGCGAAGAAGACCACCACCGCCAAGAAGACGACCGCGGCGAAGTCCGCCACGGCCAAGAAGACCACGGCGGCCAAGAAGGCGCCCGCGAAGAAGGCACCGGCCAAGAAGGCCGCCACCCGGCGCTGACCGGACGGCCCACGAAAGGGCGCCCACCGTTGCCGGTGGGCGCCCTTTCGCATGGGTACGCCGTTGACCGCCCGCCGTCGCGCCCCGCAGAATCGCCGTGCCGAAAACCCCCGTCGGTCACGAGAAGAGGCGCCCGTGCGGCACCGTCACCTCTCCACCCTCACGCTCGCGCTCGGTATCGCGGTCCTGCTGGACGTGCTGCGGGTCTGGCTCCCGTCGGTCATCACCCTCTTCGGGCGGGCCGCCGAGACACCGGCCGAGCTGCTCGGCGCGTTCGCGCTCGGCTGGTTCCTGCTCGCGCTCGCCGCGCCTGCGCTCGTACGCCGCACCGGCGCCGCCCCGGTCGGACTCGTCGCCGCCGTTGTGCTGGCGGCGGCGCGGCTGGCGCTCACCGCGCAACCCGGTGGTCCGGCCCAGCTCTGGCTGGCCTGCGCCGGGCTGCTCGCCGGCCTGGTCTGGCTCGCCGCCACCGCCGCGTCCGTGCCCCGGCCGGTGGCCGGGCTGGCGCTGGGCATGGCCGGGAACGCGGTCGGGCACGCCCTGCTCGGCACCGAGGACCTGGTGTGGCGCGGCGGTGTGCTTGCCTGGAGCCTGAGCGCCCTGCTGGTGCCGGCGTTCCTGGCCGCCTCGGTGGCGGTACGGCGGGAGCGGGCGGACACGTCGGCGGCGGGGCCGTCCCCGACGGGCGCGGGCCACGGCACAACCGGGCGGCGTATCCGCGTTCCGGGACGCCGGGCCTGGCTGCTGTGCGGGCCGGCGCTGCTGCTGGCCGGTCAGGTGGCGCTCGCCCCGGCGCTCTGGAGCGCCGCCGCCGGCACCGGATCGCCTGACTTCCCCGGCCTCGCCCGTCCCGGCAGCGGTGCCCTGCCGGGCGCGCTCGCGGTGCTGCTGTTCCTCGCGGCGGCGTTGTTCCGGGCACCGGCGCGCGTGGCGCGGGTGCTGTGGCCACTGGCGTTGCTCGCCGGGTCGGTGCTGTTCGTGACCGGGCATCTCGTTCCGGCGTACCTGCTCACCGCCGCCGGTCTCGGCGGCTGCCTGGCCCTCACCGACACGACCGGCGACGGGCCCGCAGCCGCCGACGACGCGGCCGGGCCGGGCGACGACGGACGGGCGGGGGCGCGACGCGGGCGGGCGGCGGCGCTCGGGATGCTGGTGTTCGCGGTGGCCACGGTGGCCTACTACGCCGCCTACGACCTGGGGTACCCCAACGGCTGGGCGCCGGTCGCCACGGCCGTCCTGGTGGCTCTGGTGGCGGCTACCGCGCCTCTCCGGCCCGCACCGACGGCACCCGACCCGACGGCGCCCGGCGCAGCCGCACCCGGCCCGGTGCTGCCGACCACGGTCCGGGTCGCGGCCCTGGCCGCGCTCACCGCGCTGGCCGGGCTCGCCGCCGTGCTGCACGTACCGCCCGCGCCGGCCCGGGCCACGGCCGCGCCGGCGGCGGTACGGGTGGCCGCGTACAACATCCGGATGGGGTTCGGCCTGGACGGCCGGCTGGACCTCGACGCGCTGGCCCGGGAGCTGCGCGGCGCGGACATCGTGCTGCTCAGCGAGGTGGACCGGGGCTGGTGGCTCAACGGCGGCCACGACACGCTGGCGTTGCTGGCCCGGCGGCTGGAGATGCCGTACGTCTTCGCGCCCGCCGCCGACCCGGTCTGGGGCGACGCGGTGCTCAGCCGGTTCCCGGCCCGTTCCGGGCAGACGCGGCGGCTGACCGCGCACAGCGCGCCGACCGGTGCGCAGGCCCTCGGCGTCACGCTCGACCTCGGTGGTCGCGAGCTGGCAGTCGTGGCCACGCACCTGCAACCGCCGCCCGGCCGGGATCCGGTGGAGCAGGCCCGCGAGGTGGCCGAGTTCGCCGGCCGGTACGCCGCCGGCCGTCCGCTGGTGCTCGGTGGCGACCTCAACACCGAGCCGGCCGACCCGGCGTTCGCCGAGTTCACCGGCGCCGGGCTGGTGGACGCGCTGGCCCTGGCCCGGCCGTTGCGGACCAGCCCGGCCGACGACCCGCGCACCCAGATCGACCACGTCTTCGTCTCCCCGGGCCTGACCGCCACCGAGGTACGCGCGCCGCGTACCGAGGCCAGCGACCACCTCCCGGTGACGCTCACCGTCACGCTGCCCTGAGCCGCCTCACAGCCGGTCCGGGAGGACCAGCCGGTCACCGGCGAACGGCAGCAGCCAGCCACCGCCCTTGGCGGTGGTGAAGTCCTCGTCCACGCGGCCGGTGAGCCGTTCCAGCGCGCCCGGGATCACCTTGCCCTGGCTGCACACCGCCACCGTCCCGGCGGTCTGCGCCAGCGCGACCAGGCGGGCCGCGGCGGCGAGCGCGCACTCCTCGGCCTGCTGGCCCGGCTCCGGCTCGTCGAAGTCGCCGCACACCTCGATCGGCAGGTCCAGCCGGGCCGCGGCCGGACTCAGCGTCTGCACGCAGCGGCGCGCCGAGGCGGAGCACAGGCGGGCCGGGCGGACCAGGGCCACGAGCGGAACCAGCGCCAGCGCCTGGGCCTGCCCGTCGTCGTCCAGCGGGCGCCCGTGGTCCGGGCCGGTCCAGGTGCCGCGCTTGCCGGCGCTGGCGTGCCGCACCAGCAGCACGGTCGCGGTGACCGGCGGCAGCGCCGCGAACGCGGCGATCACCTCGGCGTCGTGCGGGTAGCTGACCCGGCGTACCGCGTCGTCGACCGGGAACCAGGCCACGTCGTCGACCTCGGTGCCGGGCTGGAAGCCGCCGGCGCCGGCCGCCCGCATGGACCAGTAGTCGACCGCCTTGGCGTGACCCTCGCTGCGGTAGCGGACGGTGGGCAGGCGCACCTGCGGCACCGCGCGTACGTCGGTCTCCTCGGCGACCTCACGGACGGCGGCGACCAGCGGATGCTCGCCGCGGTCCAGCTTGCCCTTCGGCAACGACCAGTCGCCGTACCGGGGGCGGTGCACGAGGCAGACCTCGACGCCGGCCGGGCCCGGGCGCCACACCACGCCGCCCGCGGCCCGGATCCGTACCGGCTCGTCGTCGCTCACCCGCTCACCGTATGCCCGCCCGGCACGCGCCACGGCCCGCTCAGTCCGCCCGGCCGCCGACCCGGCGCAGCAACAGGTCCTGCAGGTGGGTCAGCGGCGTGTCGCCGTCGCCGGTACGCCGGTGCCAGGTGCCGTCGGCGGCCAGCTCGAACGCGTCCACGTCGGGGTCGAACGCGGCGGTGAGGACGTGGTCCAGCTCGGCGCGGGCCACCGGATCGCTCACCTGCACCAGCGCCTCGACCCGGCGGTCCAGGTTGCGGTGCATCAGGTCGGCGGAGCCCATCCAGAACTCGGCGTCGCCGTTGTTGCCGAACCGGAAGATCCGGGAGTGCTCCAGGAACCGGCCGAGAATCGAGCGGACCCGGATGTTCTCCGACAGCCCCGGCACGCCCGGCCGCAGCGTGCACATGCCCCGGATCAGCAGGTCCACGTGCACGCCGGCCCGCGACGCCCGGTAGAGCGCGTCGTTGATCTCCTCGTCCACCAGGGAGTTCACCTTGAACTGCACCAGCCCCGGCATGCCCAGCCGGACGTGCTCGATCTCCCTGTCGATGCGCTCGATCAGGCCGCTGCGGATGCCCTGCGGCGCCACCAGCAGCCGCCGGTACGCGGTCTGCCGGCTGTAGCCGGTGAGCACGTTGAACAGGTCGGTCAGGTCGGCGCCGATCTCCGGGTCGGCGGTGAGCATGCCGAAGTCCTCGTAGAGCCTTGCCGTCTTCGGGTGGTAGTTGCCGGTGCCGATGTGGCAGTACCGGCGGATCTGGTTGCCCTCCTGGCGTACGACGAGCGCGGTCTTGCAGTGCGTCTTGAGGCCCACCAGGCCGTACACCACGTGGCAGCCGGCCCGTTCCAGCGTGCGCGCCCAGCCGATGTTCGCCACCTCGTCGAAGCGCGCCTTCAGCTCCACCAGCACCACCACCTGCTTGCCGGCGGCGGCCGCGTCGACCAGCGCGTCCACGATCGGGGAGTCGCCGCTGGTGCGGTAGAGCGTCTGCTTGATGGCGAGCACGTTCGGGTCGGCCGCGGCCTGCTCGACGAAGCGCTGCACGCTGGTGGCGAACGAGTGGTACGGGTGGTGCACCAGCACGTCGCCGTCGCGCAGCGTGGCGAAGACGCTGCGCGGCACCTCGCCCTCGGCCAGGCGCGGATGGGTGGCCGGCACGAACGACGGGTCCTTCAGGTCGGGCCGGTCCGCCTCGCCGTAGACCTGCCACAGCGCGGACAGGTCGAGCAGCCCGCGTACCCGCAGCACGTCGTGGTCGTCCATGTCCAGCTCGCGGACGAGCAGCTCCAGCATGTGGTCGGAGATGGACGCGGCCACCTCCAGGCGTACCGGCGGACCGAACCGGCGCCGGGCCAGTTCCCGTTCCAGCGCCTGGAGCAGGTCCTCGTCGCGGTCCTCGTCCACCTCGACCTCGGCGTTGCGGGTCACCCGGAACAGGTGGCACTCGACCACCTGCATGCCGGAGAAGAGCTGGCCGAGGTGCACCGAGATGAGGTCCTCCACCGGCAGGAACCGCACGCCCGGCTGCTCCCGGTGGACCCGGACGAACCGGGGCACGTTGTTCGGCACCTTGACCCGGGCGAACAGCTCCGAGCCGCCGTCCGGGTCGCGTACCGAGACGGCCAGGTTCAGCGACCGGCCGGAGATGTACGGGAACGGGTGCGCCGGGTCGACCGCCAGCGGGGTGAGCACCGGGAAGATGTGCTCCCGGAACCAGGTGCGCAGCCGCTCCCGCTCGGCGTCGTCCAGGTCGCTCCAGCGCAGGATGCGGATGTCCTCGGCGGCGAGCTTCGGCAGCACGTCGTCGACCAGGCAGGCGGCGTGCCGGGCGACCAGGCCGGCGGCCTTCTCGGTGACGAGTTCGAGCTGGGTGCGCAGCGGCAGCCGGTCGCCACCGCGTACCGGCAGGCCGGCGGAGAGGCGGCGCTTCAACCCGGCCACCCGGACCATGTAGAACTCGTCCAGGTTGCTGGCGAAGATGGCCAGGAACTTCGCCCGTTCCAGCAGCGGGGTGCGCGGGTCCTCGGCGAGCGCCAGCACCCGGGCGTTGAAGTCGAGCCAGGACAGCTCCCGGTTGAGGAAGCGGTCCTCCGGCAGCGGCTGCGCCGGTGGCGACCCGGCGTCCGGGCCGGTCTCGTCCGGGCCCTCGACCGGGTCGAGCGGCTCGTCCAGCCCGGTGGCGCCGGCCGCGTCCGGGTCGGCGCCGAGGCGCTCCTCCGGGGGCCGGGGCTGGCGGAACCGCCCGTCCGGGCCGCGGCTGGGGCGGCCGTTGCGGGGCGGGCCGGGGTCGAGGATCGGCGGCGGGCCGTCGGGGTGCTCGCGAGGGGTGCTCACCACCTCATGATTCCCCGATAAGGGTGAACGGAAAATGAACTCCGGCCAGGTTGTTCACGCCATGGTCGGCAAGGTCACCCGGACGACCTCGCCGTCGGCGTCCCGCTCGATCCGGACACGCTGCCCCAATCGGAGCAGCCGCAGCCCGGAGGCGTCGAACGCGCGGGCCGGGAACGCCAGCTCGGTGCCGTCGTCGAGCAGCAGCACGCCGCTGCGGGTCGACGCGTCGTAGGTGGCCACCGTGCCCTGCATGCCAGCACCGTACCGGACTTCGGCCCCGGCCAGCAGCGCCGCCGTGCGTGGCCCCAGACCCAGCCCGGCGGCGGCGGCCAGGTCCGCCGGGGTGTCCACGTCCCGGCGCAGGCTGGGCCAGTCACCGGCCAGCGGCAGCGCCCCGCTCGCCGCGTGGGCGGCGGCCGAGCCGGGCCCGAACCGCGGCGCCAGCGGCACCCCGGCCGGCGCGGCCAGCAGCACGGTGCCACCGCCGGGTGCGTCCGCGACGTACCCGCGTACCCCCTGGGTGGCACGCAGCGCGGCGGCCAGCTCGGCCGGTCGCAGCGCGGGCAGGTCGGCGGTCAGGCCGGCCACCGCGGCGCGCGGCCCGGCGACGGCCGCGCCGTGCCGGAACGCCGCGTTCAGCCCGGCGCCCGGATCGGCGGCGACCCGGGCGCCCGCCGCGTCCGCCGCCGCGCGCACCCGCGCGTCGTCGGTCACCACGAGCACCCCGGCGACCGCCGGGCACGCCCGCGCCGCGCGCAGCGTGTCGGCCGCCAGGGCCAGCGCCAGCTCCTCATGGGGTACGCCGGGCAGCGCGCCCCGCAGCCGGCTCTTCGCCGCTCCCAGGCGCTTCACCGGCATCACCACGGTCCAGCGGGCCTCAGACACGCCGACCATCCTGCCAGCGGGAGCGCCGGTACCCGCACTGGCCGCAGCGGGGGCGAACAGGCATGATTCTGTGCCGGGGCGCGTGGGCGGATCGAGGAGGCACTGTGGCACGGCGGAGGCTGGGGTTCTGGCGACGGCTCGCCGTGGTGCTGGTGAAGCCGCTGATGACGGTCTGGACCCGGCGCACCTGGCGGGGCATGGAGCACCTGCGCGGCGGCGGCGGCGTGATCCTCGTGCCGAACCACATCTCGCACGCCGACCCGCTCGTAGTCGCCCACTACATCTACGACGCCGGGCGCTGGCCGCGTTTCCTCGGCAAGGCCAGCGTGTTCCGGGTGCCGGTGGTCGGCGCGATCCTGCACCGCTGCCAGCAGATCCCTGTCGAACGGGGCACCGTCGAGGCGGTCAAGTCGCTGGACAAGCTGGTCGCCGCGCTGGCCGAGGGGGGCGCCGTGGTGATCTACCCGGAGGGCACCACCACCCGGGAGCCGGACCTGTGGCCGATGAAGGGCAAGACCGGCGCGGCCCGGCTGGCGCTCGCGACCGGCGCCCCGGTGGTCCCGATCGCCATGGTCGGCCCGGAGCGGATGTTCGACCCGCGTACGGCGCGCTTCGGGCTGCGCCCGCGTACCCCGGTGACGGTGGTCGCCGGCCCGCCGGTGGACCTGAGCCCCTGGGCCGGCGCCACGCCGACCCGGCCGATCCTGGAGGAGATGACGGACACCATCATGCTGCGCATCCGGGATCTGGTCGCGGAGATCCGTGGCGGCACACCACCGCCGCTCTGGCAGCGGCCCGCCCGCACCGGCATCCGGGAGGCCGGCGAATGAGCGGGCACGTGGCGGTGCTGGGCGCCGGGTCCTGGGGGACCGCGTTCGCCAAGATCCTCGCCGACGCCGGGCGGGACGTCACAGTGCTGGCCCGCCGCGCCGCCGTGGCCGAGGCGATCCGGACCGGCCGGGAGAACCCGGAGTACCTGCCGGGCGTGCGCCTGCCGGAGCGGGTGACCGCCACCGGCGACGCCGCCGAGGCGATCGAGGGCGCCGAGGTGGTGGTGCTCTCGGTGCCGTCGCAGACGCTGCGCGGCAACCTCGCCGACTGGACGCCTTACGTGGCGCCGGACGCCACGCTCGTGTCGCTGATGAAGGGCATCGAGCTGGGCACCACCAAGCGGATGAGCCAGGTGATCATGGAGACCGCCGGGGTGCCCGCCGACCGGGTGGTGGTCGTCTCCGGGCCCAACCTGGCCCCGGAGATCGCCGCCGAGCAGCCGGCCGCGACGGTGGTCGCCGGCACCGACAGCCGGCGTACCGCGCTGGTGCAGGCGTCCATCCGGACCCCGTACTTCCGCCCGTACACGAACGACGACGTGATCGGCTGCGAGCTGGGCGGCGCGGTGAAGAACGTGATCGCGCTGGCGTACGGCATCGCCACCGCGATGGGCTTCGGCGACAACACCCGGGCCATGCTGATGACCCGGGGGCTGGCCGAGACCGCCCGGCTGGGCGTGGCGCTCGGCGCCGACCCGATCACGTTCGCCGGGCTGGCCGGCATGGGCGACCTGGTCGCCTCCTGCTCGTCCCCGATGGCCCGTAACCGCACCTTCGGCGAGCACCTCGGCCGGGGGGAGTCGCTGGAGCAGGCCCAGGCGGCCACCCGGCAGACCGCCGAGGGCGTCAAGAGCTGCCTGGCCATCCGCGACCTGGCCCGCGCGCACGGGGTCGAGATGCCGATCACCGAGCAGATCGAGCGGATCTGCCACGAGGGGATGGACCCGCGCCTCGCGGTGGACGCGCTGATGAGCCGTACCGCCAAGCCGGAGTCGTACGAGTGAGCGGAGCCGGGATGAGTGGCGAGAACTGGGGCGACGGCACGCGCAGCGTCCACGCCGGACTGCCGGAGGCGGTACCCGGGCAGCCGTTCCTGCCCGGCCCGGTCTTCGCCGCGCCGTACCACCTCGACCCGGAGCGCGGCCCGTCGGCGGCGGCGGACGGGTACGGGCGGCCCGACAACCCGACCCGGCGACTGCTGGAGACGGCGATCGGCGAGCTGGAGGGCGCCGACTGCCGCGTCTTCGCCAGCGGCCAGGCCGCCATCACCGGGCTGCTGCTGACGGTGCTGCGACCCGGCGACACCGTGCTGCTGCCCGCCGACGGCTACTACTCGGTGCGCTCGTTCGCCTCGGGCACGCTGGAGCAGCTCGGCGTACGGGTGACGCTGGTGCCGACCGCCGGGCCGTACCCGTCGTTCGACGGCGTGCGGCTGGTGCTGCTGGAGACCCCGGCGAACCCCGGCCTGGACGTCGTCGACGTGCGGGCGGTGGCCGCCGCCGCGCACGCCGCCGGGGCGCTGGTGGCGGTGGACAACACCACCGCGACGCCGCTCGGGCAGCGCCCGCTGGACCTCGGCGCGGACGTGGTGGTCGCCTCCGGCACCAAGGCGCTGACCGGCCACTCGGATCTGCTGCTGGGCTATCTGGCCACCCGCGACGCCGGGCTGCGGGACGCGGCGACCACCTGGCGCAACGCCACCGGTGGGGTGCCCGGCGCGTTCGACTGCTGGCTGGCCCACCGCTCGCTGGCCACGCTGGACCTGCGGCTGGCCCGGCAGACCGCCAACGCGCGGGCGCTGGCCGACCTGCTCGCGGCCCGGCCGGACGTGACCGGGGTGCGCTGGCCCGGACGGCCGGACGACCCGGCGTACCCGGTCGCGTCGGCACAGATGCGGCGCGTGCCGGGCGTGGTCTCGTTCGACCTGGGCGACGAGGGCCGGGTGGCCCGGTTCCTCGGCGCCTCCCGGCTGGTGGCCGCCGCCACCTCGTTCGGCGGGCTGCACAGCACCGCCGACCGGCGCGCCCAGTGGGGCGACGCCACGCCGCCCGGCTTCGTGCGGTTCTCCTGCGGCATCGAGGACACCGCCGATCTGCTCGCCGACGTGGCGGCTGCGCTGGACGCGGCGGGCTGACGGCGCGACGTCCGCTGGGCTATCGTGACGGGCAGCCACGGCCCGTGCGGCCCCGACCCGAGGAGGTGAGTCCGATCCCCCAGCAGAGGACCGGCGTTCCCTCCGAGTCCGCGTCGCCCAGGAGCTGAGGCGACGCCGGGAGCGCCGACGAGCGCTTCCCGAAAGGCCTGCCATGGCATCCACCGTGTTCACTCCCGATCGTCCGGCCCTCGTCCGCCGGCTGCGCGCCGCCGGTTGCGTCTTCGCCGAGGACGAGGCGGAACTGCTGATCGCCGCCGCCGACTCGGCGCAGACGTTGACCCGGCTGGTCGACCGTCGCGTCGCCGGCCTGCCGCTGGAACATCTGCTCGGCTGGGCCGAGTTCTGCGGCCGGCGGATCGCCGTCCACCCGGGTGTGTTCGTGCCGCGCGGCCGGACCGCCCTGCTCGTCGACGCCGCGACGGCGCTGGCCGGGCCGGCCCCCGCGGTGCTCGACCTGTGCTGCGGCTCCGGCGCCGCCGCCGTGGTGCTGCATGAGCGGCTGACGCCGCGCTGGCTGGCCGCCGCCGACATCGACCCGGTGGCGGTGGCCTGCGCCCGGCGCAACCTCGAACCACTGGGCGTCCCGGTCTACGAGGGCGACCTGTTCGACGCGCTGCCGGCCGGCCGGCGCGGGACGCTGGACCTGGTGGTGGCGAACGCGCCGTACGTGCCGACCGCCGCGGTGACCTCGCTGCCGGCCGAGGCGCGCCTGTACGAGGCGCCGGTGGCGCTGGACGGCGGCACGGACGGCCTGGCCGTGCTGCGCCGGGTCGCCTCCGGCGCGGCCGAGTGGCTCGCCCCGGGCGGGCATGTGGTGGTCGAGGTGAGCGTCGCGCAGGCCCCAGAGTTGTGCGCCGTGTTCACCGCCGCCGGGCTGGAGCCGGCGGTGGTCCGCGACGAGGAACGCGAGGCGACAGCGGTGACCGCCCGCCGTCCCGGCTGACCGCGGTGGGGGAGTCCCGCCGGGGGCGTGGCGGGTGGGCCGGACGGGAACTAGCCTCGGGTCAAGCGCGGCGGGAGGCGGTGGCGGTGGGCAGCGCAGGTGTGCCGGTGGTGGTGGGGCTGGACAACGGGGGCACGAGCGACAACGCCACTGTGCTGACCGTCGACGGCCGGTTCCTGGTGGACGGGCTGCTGGAGATCCCGAGTGACGTGGGCGCCGGGCCGGAGGCGGCGGTGGAGGCGCTGGCGCGGGCGTTCGACGGCGTGCTCGCCCACACCGGCGTGCCCCGTGACCTGGTACGCGCGGTCGGGCTGGACACGCCCGGCCCGGCCAGCGCCACCGGGGTCATCTCCTCGCGGGGCTCCACCAACTTCTCCCAGCCGGCCTGGCGCGGCTTCGACGTGCGTACCGCGCTGGAGCGGCGGCTCGGCCTGCCGGTGGTGTACGCCAACGACGGCAACGCCGCCGCGCTCTACGCCCACCATGTGCACTTCGGCGCGGACGCGATGGCCCGGTCCTCGGTGGCCGCGATCGTCGGCACCGGGCTCGGCGGGGGTGTGGTGGAGTCCGGGCGGGTGGTCGGCGGCGCGGCCGGCATGGCCGGCGAGTTCGGGCACGTGCACATCCCGCTGGACGGCCTGGTCGAGCCGGACCAGGCGGCGCCGGTCTGCGCGTGCGGCTTCACCGGTGACGCGGAGAGCGTCGCCTCGCTGACCGCGATCCGGCGCAACCTGCTGCCGTACTGGCTGGCCCGGCATCCGGAGCATCCGCTGGCCGCGGAGGAGCCGGACCGGGCCGCGAAGCTGCTGCGCGGCTACGGCGAGCGGGGCGACCCGCTGGCCCGCCAGGTGTTCGGCCAGCAGGCGCGGGCGCTGGGGCGGCTGTTCACCATCGCGGCCAACTTCACCGACCCGCACGCGTACTTCGTCGGCGGGGGCGTGGTGGAGGCGGCGCCGGAGTTCCGGGACTGGTTCCTCGCCGCTGTCGCCGAGCACACGGTGCTCCGTGCGGAGCAGCGGGCGGTGGCCACCTTCGCCCTGGTGCCGGACCGGGACATGGCCGGGGCGCGCGGGGTGGCCATCGCCGCGCTGGAGGCGGTGCGCGCCGCCGCCGTGGCCGCGCCGTTGCGGCCGGGCGGCGCGTCCGCCTGAGGAGCCGCGGTCAGGGGCGCGGCGGCGCCGCGGTGAACGCGGCCCAGGCGTGCGGCCGGAACACCAGCACCGGGCCGGCCGGGTCCTTGGAGTCGCGGACCGCCACCGAGCCGGGCAGCGGCGCCATCTCCACGCATGCGCCCTCGTCGCCGCTGTGACTGCTCTTGCGCCAGCCGGCCGGTGTCGGGTGCGGACGGTTCGTGCCGTTCATCTGGGTCACCTCTCGTTCAGCAGGCGGAGCAACTGGTCCCGACTGGCCGCCGGGCTCAGCGCCACGGTCCGCAGGTGCTCCATGATCTTGGTGCAGGTACGCAGGTCGCCCGGCCGGTCGAGGATCATCTGCCCGGCGACGGTCTCCACCGAGGCGATGATCGGGTCCTCCGGGTCGGCGAACTCCAGCATGTGCAGCGAGCCCCGGGTACCGCGGTGGTAACCGGCGGCCAGGGGGATCACCTGCACCGTGATGTTCGGCAGCTCGGCCATCTTCACCAGGTGCTGGAGCTGGGCGGACATGACCGAGGGCCCACCGACCGGGCGCAGCAGCGCGCCCTCGTCGATGATGGCGTCGAGGATCGGCGGCTCGTCCCCGGAGAGCCGCTGCTGGCGGTCCAGCCGTAGCTGCACCCGCTGCTCGACCTGCTCGTCGCTGAGGGTGTGCGGGCCGCCGCGCATCACGCCGCGGATGTAGTCGGCGGTCTGCAGCAGACCGGGCACCACCGACGGCTCGAAGTTCGCGATGCCGGTGGCCTCGGCCTCCAGCGCGATGAAGTCGATGGTGCGGCGGTCCAGCAGGTACGAGTAGGACACCCACCAGCCGGGCTTGCGGGCGTCCTTCGCGAGCTCCACGGCCGCGGCGATCTCGTCCGGGCCCACGCCGTAGCTGGTCAGCAACGCGCGCACGGTGGCGGGACTGATCAGCGTCTGCGCGTTCTCGTAGCGGGACAGCGTGCTCCGGGTGCTGTTGATCTCGTCGGCCGCGGACTCCAGGGTGAGGCCGGCGGCCTCCCGGTGGGTCCGCAGTGCGATGCCGAGCCGTCGGGCCCGGGCGGTCTTCGGCGCCATGCATCGATGGTCGCACATCTGGTGGGAAAATGTGCGTGAGAGAAAGTCGATGAGAGTTGCATTCACGCCCGTGAACCTGTCAACCTGTGACGGCGTCCTCACCGCCGGTTGTCGTGGCGACGGTGGCGGTGAGCGACCGGAGGGGATGGGGCGCGCGGTGGTCGGATTTCTACTCCCCCACGATCCGGCCGCCGCGTGCCCCTGCCGGTCCACGAGATGGGGAGGGGTTCCGCGATGACGGTGACGGCCTGCCGCCTGCGGAGCGGAGGTGGCCGGGAATGACCCGGTTCCTCGTGGTCCTCACCGACGTGCGACCCCCGGACGGCGCCGGGCGCGACGAGCGGACCAGCCCCGAACGCCGACGGCAGGTCGTCGGCGCGAGCAGCCGGGAGGCGGCCGACCGGATCGCCGGCGCGTTCATGGCGCTGGGCATGGTGCGGGCCGGCCGGCAGCGCGTCAAGGTGATCGCGGTCGGCCGCCGGCCCCGGCACCCGGCCTTCTGAGTCGGAGCCACCCTCGTATGGTTACTCCCTGTATATGTCACCTTGACCGTTTGCCACGCGGCTCCGCGTCTCCCCGGGTATCGACCACCCCCGCCGACAACGCACAGTAAGGTCAATCGGGTGAGCGCCACCGGCGAGCACGGCCAGCCGCAGTCGCGACGATGAGGTGACCATGACCACCCCAGGCAAGACCCGTGTGGCGATCGTCTTCGGTGGCCGCAGCCCCGAGCACGGCATCTCCTGCGTCAGCGCCGGCAGCGTGCTGGCCGCGCTCGACCCGGACGAGTTCGAGGTGGTGCCGGTCGGCATCACCCGGCAGGGCCAGTGGGTACTCGCCGACGGCGAACCGAGCCGGCTCGCCATCACCGACCGGAAACTCCCGGAGATCACCGCCGGGTCCGGCGCCGAGCTGGTGCTGCGCGCCGACCCGGCCGCGGGCGGCCTGATGGTGCTCGACCCGGCCCAGGGGCCGGTCGCGCTCGCCGACGTGGACGTGGTCTTCCCGGTGCTGCACGGCGCGTACGGCGAGGACGGCACGATCCAGGGAATGCTGGAGATGGCCGACATCCCCTACGTCGGCGCGAACGTGTTCGCCTCCGCCGCGGCCATGGACAAGGAGTTCACCAAGAAGCTCTGCGCCGCCGAGGGCATCCCGGTCGGCCCGTACGCGGTGCTGCGCGCCGGGATGTCGCTGAGCGAGGAGGACAAGGAGCGCCTCGGGCTGCCCGTCTTCGTCAAGCCGTCCCGGGCCGGCTCCTCGTTCGGCATCACCAAGGTCGACGACTGGGCGGACCTGGACGCCGCGCTCGTCACCGCCCGGGAGATCGACAGCAAGGTGCTCGTCGAGGGCGCCGTGGTCGGCCGCGAGATCGAGTGCGGTGTGCTGGAGGGCGAGGCCGGCGGCGCGCCGGAGGCCTCGGTGCTCGCCGAGGTGCGGATGATCGGCGACCGCGACTGGTACGACTTCGAGGCCAAGTACATCTTCGCCGACGAGGTCTGCGAGTACGACGTACCGGCCGACCTGCCCGAGCCGGTCGCGCGGCAGGTGCGCGACTACGCCACCCGGGCCTTCACCGCGCTCGACTGCTCCGGCCTGGCCCGGGTCGACTTCTTCGTGACCCCGCAGATGGACGTCTACCTCAACGAGATCAACACGATGCCGGGCTTCACCCCGACGTCGATGTTCCCGCGGATGTGGTCGGCCAGCGGGCTGGAGTACCCGAAGCTGGTCAACCGGCTGATCCGTACCGCCCTGCACCGCCGCGCCGGCCGCTGAACCGGCCGGCCGGGCGTCAGGCGGAGCAGCCCGAGGGGGCCTGCTTCGCCGAGGGCACGGAGCTGACGATGGTGTCGGAGATCGTCGTCACCCACTGCAGCGGCGGCTCGTACGACTTCGGCACCCGCACCCGGATCGGCGTCTCCCGGTCGACGGTGGTCAGCACCGTGGCGTCGGCCTCCTCGGCCGCGTGCCAGCAGACCTTGTTCACCGTCCACACCTCGTCGGTGGGCGGGAACTGCGCCGGGCTGCCGCCGCAGGCCACCGTCAGCGCCGGGTCGCCGTACGCGGCGTTCTGCTCCGGGCCCGCGGTGACCGGACGCTGCGGCAGGTCACGCACGCTGTCCGGAAGCTGCGACATCAGGGCACGGCAGAGTACGGTCGGGCGCTCGGCCAGCGCCGGGGCGGCCATCTCGACCGGCGCGCTCGACTGTGCCCGGGGGCTCGCCGACGCGCTCGGCCCGGCGTCCGGCGACTCCGGGGCCAGCTTGGCGAACGTGAACCCGGCCACCGCCACCGTCACCGGCACGGCGACCAGAGTCGCCCAGAGCGCGGCGCGGCGGGTGGAGCGGTCCGGGCGCGGGGAAGTCTTCTCGTCCACTTACAGCCGCACCACCGAACACGTGAGGGTGCGGGTGATGCCGGGCACCATCTGCACCTTGCTGACAATGAGTTTGCCGAGCTCGTCGACGGTGTTCGCCTCGGTGAGCACCACCACGTCGTACGGCCCGGTGACGGCGTCGACCCGTACCACGCCGGCCAGGTCCGCGATCAGACCGGCCACGTCACGCGCCCGGCCGACCTCGGTCTGGATGAGGATGTACGCCTGTACCACGACTCGACCTCCGTCCGTCGCCTCCGGGCGACCCGAAGGGTGAAACTACCGTACTGAGCGGCAGTGATCCCTATCGGTTGCCGGTCGTACGCGGTGAGCGAGCACACGCCGGCGCGGACAGGGGTGGAACGTGCGCAACGACGCAGCGGATCGAGGGGACGGCATGACGGTCACGGATGTCGGCGAGTTCGGGCTGATCGACCGGGTGACCGCCCGGCTGGCACAGGGACAGAGCTGCCTGCTCGGCCCGGGCGACGACGGCGCGGTGGTGGCGGCGCCGGACCGGCGGGTGGTCGCATCGACCGACGTGCTGGTGGAGGGACGGCACTTCCGGCGCGACTGGTCGGCGGCGCGGGACGTGGGACACCGCGCGGCGGCGGCCAACCTCGCCGACATCGCGGCCATGGGCGCCACCCCGACCGCGCTGCTCGTCGCGCTCTGCATGCCGGCCGAGCTGGACCCGGCCTGGGCCGAGGAGCTGGCCGACGGGCTGGGCGCGGAGGCGGCGCTCGTCGGCGCGAGCGTGGTCGGCGGGGACATGTCGGCCAGCCCGACGCTCACCATCGCGGTGACCGCGCTCGGCGACCTGGCCGGGCGACCACCGGTGGTCCGCTCCGGCGCCGGGCCCGGCGACGTGGTGGCGCTGGCCGGGCGCACCGGCTGGGCGGCGGCGGGCTACACCGTGCTGTCCCGGGGCTTCCGCACGCCCCGGCTGCTGGTCGAGGCGTTCCGCCGCCCGGAGGTGCCGTACGCGGCCGGACCGGCCGCCGCCGCGGCCGGCGCCACCGCCATGATCGACGTGTCGGACGGGCTGCTGGCCGACCTCGGGCACGTGGCCGCCGCCAGCGGCGTGGCCGTCGACCTGAGCCGGGAGGCATTCGAGGTGCCCCGGCAGATGCGCGACGCGGCGGCGGCGCTCGGCGTCGACCCGTACACCTGGATCCTGGCCGGCGGCGACGACCACGCCCTGGCGGCGACGTTCCCGCCCGACGCCGCGCTGCCCGACGGCTGGCGGCCGGTCGGGCGGGTGGCGGCCGGCGCCGGCGTCACCGTCGACGGCGCCGGGTACGACGGCCCGCGCGGCTGGGACCACTTCCGCCGAACGGCGGAGTGATCTGCGTCCGACCCCCGGCCGCCGGGCCGGGCGGGGGTCGGAGGCGGTCGTAACCTGGCACGGTGAGCGAGATCGAGATCCGGGAGCGGCGCTTCGACGCGCCCGAGTCGCAGGCGCTGATCCGGGCGGCGCTGGCCGACCTCGGCGCCCGTTACGGCGGCAGCGGCGACGACACCCCTGTCGACGCGGCCGAGTTCACCCCGCCGGACGGCGCGTTCCTTGTCGCCTACCTCGACGGGCGTCCGGTGGGCTGCGGCGGCTGGCGCAGCCACGGCGCGGACGGCGACACGGCCGAGTTGAAGCGGATGTACACCGACCCGGCGGCCCGGGGCCGGGGCGTGGCCCGTGCGGTGCTCGGCGCGGTCGAGCGCTCCGCCCGTGACCACGGCCGCAAACGGATCGTGCTGGAGTGCGGCGACAAGCAGCCCGAGGCGATCGCCATGTACACCTCGTCCGGCTACGAGCGGATCCCGAACTTCGGCTACTACAAGGACGCCCCGGGCTGCCTGTCCTACGGCCGCACGCTCTAGCCGACGGTGATACGGATCTCGTTCGCGGCGCGGCGCGCGGCACTGGCCGCCTCGTCCGGGGTCGCGCCCCAGGCCATCAGGTGCCCGCTGCGGTGCGCCGAGGAGAGCAGTTCCGGCACGGTCTGACCGACCTTCGTCTCGACCTGCACGTCGAGCACGCCCGGCACGCGCAGCGCGTCGCGCTTGCCGTCGACGGCGGTGACCTGTCCGGGCGGCGCGATCAGGAACTCGATGGCCGCCGCGCCGGTCGGCCGCGCCGGCAACGCCGGCCGTTCGCCGCGCAGCACCCGCAGGTACGCCTCGATGACGTCGCGCTCGTAGGCGATCGAGATCAGCGCGGTGATCATGTCGCCGGGCATCCGGGCCGCGCACTCCACCAGCGTCGGCACGCCGTCGACGAGGATCCACTCGCTGTGCAGCATGCCGCTGCGGAAGCCGGCCGCCTCGGCGAGGCGTACCGCGGCGGCGCGCAGCGCGTCGTGCTCGGTGGCGGGCAGCGCGGACGGCACGGTGTGGCCGGTCTCGACCGGGTACCGGCCACCGGCGATCCGCTTGTCGGTGACGTTAGCGAAGATCACCTCGCCGTCGGCGACCAGCAGCTCGACGCTGTGCTCGGAGCCGACCAGCAGTTCCTCCACCAGCACGCCGGTGGGCAGGCCGCGCTCGGTGGCCTCGGCCGGGTCCGGCGGCGCGGCGCTCGCCGCCCAGCGGGCGGGCACCTCGGCCGGGTCGGTGATCAGCTGCACGCCCAGGCTGCCGGAACGGCGGGTGGGCTTGAGCACGCACCGGCCGCCGTGCGCCCGCGCGAACTCCACCGCCCGCGCCGGGTCGTCGACCAGCTCGTAGACGGGGTTGGCCAGCCCGATCCGGTCGGCGAGCAGCCGCATCCGGTGCTTGTCGGAGAAGATGTCAGCGGCCTCCGCCCCGGCGCCGGGCAACCCGAGCCGTTCGGCGAGCCGGGCGGCGGCGCCGACCGCGTACTCCAGGCCGGGCAGGACCAGCCGGGCGTCGGCCAGGGCGGGCTCGCGGGCGAGCAGGGCGTCGGCGTCGAAGCCGGTCTGGTACTCGGCCTCGACCAGTCGCCCGATCATCGGCAGCCGCTCGGCGAACCGGGCCAGGTCGCGGCGGGCGATCACGTCCGGCTCCTCGACCAGTACCACGGTGCCGGCCGGCAGTTGCTGGTCGAACCAGCTCAGTGAGCCGAACGACGCGCCCACCACCACCAGTTGCTCGCGACCCAGATCGAGATCCACCGGTCACCCTCCCCACGGCTCGCGCCGGAACCGGACGGCCGGCGCAGCAGCACCCTAACCGGCCCGTACCAGCCGGTCGCCGTACGGTCGGTCAGGTGTGCGGCGCGGGTCGGTGGATACGACAGAAGCCGGCGGATCCCGAGGGATCCGCCGGCGACCGACGATGTTCGGTGGCGCTACCGCGTCAGGCGCGGGTGACCTTGCCGGCCTTGATGCACGAGGTGCAGACCTTCAACTTCTTGGTGTTGCCGCCACCGGCCGGGGTGCGCACCGACTGGATGTTCGGGTTCCAGCGGCGGTTGGTCCGCCGGTGCGAGTGGGACACGTTGTGGCCGAAGCCCGGCCCCTTGCCACAGACGTCGCACACGCTAGCCACGGGATACTCCTGGGATTGAAACGTTCATGAGGTCGCCGCCAGGCGCTGCCCGGGCAACCTGGTCAGGTTACCCGATGACAGTCGGTACGCCCAACCGGCCCTTTCGCGAGCCCACCCAGCGTACCGGCGACCCGGCCGGGCCGGCGGGCGGGGCGGACACGCGGCGGACGACCCCGGCGCGTGTCGGTGCGCGCCAGTAGGCTTCCCGACGTGCTGGAGACCCTCGACGCCGCAGCGGTGCGCCGCTGGTGCGCGAGCGGGCTGGCCGCCCTCCGGCGGCACCAGGGCGAGATCGACGAGCTGAACGTCTACCCGGTGCCCGACGGCGACACCGGCACCAACCTGGTCCTCACGCTGACCTCGGCCCAGCAGGCCCTGGCCATGGACCTCGGCACCCTCCCCGACGACGGGCACACCCCGCACGGGCACGCGCTGCGGCTGATGGCCCGGGGCGCGCTGCTCGGGGCGCGCGGCAACTCCGGGGTGATCGTCTCGCAGATCCTGCGCGGCCTCGCCGACACGCTCGCCGCCGCTCCCGCAGTGGGCGGGCGGCAGCTCGCCGACGCGCTGGCCGACGCCACCACAGCCGCCTACGCCGCGGTCGCCCGGCCGGTCGAGGGCACCCTGCTCAGCGTGGTCGCCGCGGCGGCCCACGCGGCCCGTCTCGCGGACAGCGACGACCTGCGCACAGTGGCCCGGGCCGCGGCCGAGGCGGCGGCGCACGCGCTGGCGCGTACCCCCGAGCAGTTGCCGGAGCTGGCCCGCGCGGGCGTGGTCGACGCCGGTGGGCGCGGCCTGTGTCTGCTGCTTGACGCGCTGGTCGAGGTGGTCACGGGGGAGAGCCCGGCGCAGGCGGCGCCCGCGCCGCCCACCCGCCGTCCGCCGGCCACGGCCGTGCGGGAGAGCGGCTCCGACGTGTACGCCTACGAGGTGCAGTACCTGCTCGACGCGGACGACGAGGCGGTGGCCCGGCTGCGCGCCGAGCTGGCAGTGCTCGGCGACTCGCTGGCGATCGTCGGCGACGGCGCCGGTACCTGGAACGTGCACGTGCACGTCAACGACGTCGGGGCGGCGATCGAGGCGGGCGTGGTCGCCGGCCGGCCGCACCGCATCGGCGTGACCCGCTTCGCCGACCAGACCGCCCCGGCGCCCGCGCTGCAGGTGGCGCGCCCGGACGGCCGGGCCGCCGTGGTGGTGGCCACCGGCGCGGGCATCGCCGAGCTGTTCGCCGCCGAGGGCGCCGTGGTGGTGCCGGCCAACCCGTCCACCGGTGAGCTGCTGAACGCGATCCGGGCCACCGGCGCCGCCCGGGTGGTGGTGCTGCCGAACGACCCGAACACGCAGTCGGTGGCGAGCGCGGCCGCGAAGGAGGCGTACGGCCTCGGCGTCAAGGTGAGCGTGGTGCCCACCCGTTCCCCGGTGCAGGCGCTCGCGGCGCTCGCAGTACGCGATCCGAAGCGGCGCTTCGAGGACGACGTGATCGCGATGGCCGAGGCGGCCGGCGCCTGCCGGTACGCCGAGGTGTGCCACGCCGCCCGGGAGGCGCTCACCGTCGCCGGCCCGGCCCGCGCGGGTGACGTGCTGGCGCTGGTCGAGGGCGAGGTGCACCTGATCGGGCAGGATCTGACCGACACCTGCATCGCGGTGGTGGACCGGATGCTCGGCGGTGGCGGTGAGCTGGTCACGCTGCTGTGCGGCGCGGATGCGCCGGCCGGGCTGGCCGACCGGGTCCGTGAGCATGTCGAGCGGGCCTGGCCGTTCGTCGAGGTGCAGGCGTACGAGGGCGGGCAGCCGCACTATCCGCTCCTGGTGGGGGTCGAATGACGAGCGAGGCGGCCACTGTGGACACGCCGCTGAAGAAGCTGGTCGGCGAGCGCACCGCGAAGGCGTTGGCCGGGCATCTCGACCTGCACACCGCGGGCGACCTGATCTACCACTTCCCGCGCCGGTACGACGAGCGCGGCGAGCACACCGACATCCGCTCGCTCGACGTGGGGGAGCAGGTCACAGTGCTCGCCCAGGTGCAGCGCACCGCCGTGCGCCCGATGCGCCAGCGGCGCGGCAACCTGCTGGAGGTCACCGTCGGCGACGGCTCCGGCGGCGTGCTCACCTGCACGTTCTTCGGCAACCAGGCGTGGCGGGAGCGGGAGCTGCGGCCGGGCCGGTGGGGGTTGTTCGCCGGCAAGGTGACCGAGTTCCGGGGCAAGCGGCAGCTCAACGGCCCGGAGTACGTCCTGCTCGGCGAGGGTGGCGAGGGCGAGGCGGCGGCGAACGAGGAGGTCGAGGAGTTCGCCGGCGCCCTGATCCCGGTCTACCCGGCCGCGGCGGCGGTGCCGACCTGGGTGATCGCCCGCTGCGTGCGCGTCGTGCTGGACACGTTCACCCCGCCGGACGACCCGCTGCCGGCCACCGTGCGGGCCACCCGCAACCTGGCCGACATCGGCACCGCGCTGCGCGAGATCCACCGTCCGACCAGCAAGGAGGCGCTCTACCGGGCGCGTCGGCGGCTCAAGTGGGACGAGGCGTTCGCCGTGCAGCTCACCCTGGTGCAGCGCAAGCACCGGGCCGCGGCGTGGCCGGCGCGGGCCCGGCCGGCGAAGGCGGGCGGCCTGCTCGACGCGTTCGACGCCCGGCTGCCGTACGAGCTGACCTCCGGCCAGCAGGTCGTCGGGCGGGAGATCGCCGCCGACCTGGCCGCCGCGCACCCGATGCACCGGCTGCTGCAGGGCGAGGTGGGCTCCGGCAAGACCGTGGTGGCGCTGCGCGCCATGCTCCAGGTCGTCGACGCCGGTGGGCAGGCCGCGCTGCTCGCGCCGACCGAGGTGCTCGCCGCCCAGCACCACCGGGGCATCCTCGACCTGCTCGGCCCGCTCGGCCGGGCCGGTGAGCTGGGCGCCGCCGAGGACGCCACCCGGGTGGAGCTGGTCACCGGCTCGCTTGGCGCGGCGGCCCGGCGCCGGGCGCTGGCCGAGGTGGCCGAGGGGCGGGCCGGCATCGTGCTCGGCACGCACGCGCTGCTCTACGAGGGCGTCGACTTCCACGACCTGGGCCTGGTGGTGGTGGACGAGCAGCACCGCTTCGGCGTGGAGCAGCGCGACGCGCTGCGCGCCAAGGCCGACCAGCCGCCGCACGTGCTGGTGATGACGGCCACCCCGATTCCGCGCACGGTGGCCATGACCGTCTACGGCGATCTGGAGACCTCCACGCTGTCCCAGCTTCCGCAGGGCCGCTCGCCGATCGCCTCGCACGTCGTACCGGCCGCCGAGAAGCCCGCGTTCCTCGACCGGGCCTGGCGCCGGCTGCGCGAGGAGGTCGCGAAGGGCCACCAGGCGTACGTGGTGTGCCCGCGCATCGGTGAGGGACCGGTGTCGGACGAGGAGGCGCCGCGGGAGGACGACAACGGCCGGCGCCCGCCGCTGGCGGTGACCGAGGTGGCCCCGCTGCTGGCCGAGGGGCCCCTGCACGGGCTGCGGATCGGGGTGCTGCACGGGCGGCTGCCCGCCGACGAGAAGGACGCGGTGATGCGCGCGTTCGCCGACGGCGAGCTGGATGTGCTGGTCGCGACCACAGTGGTCGAGGTCGGCGTGAACGTGCCGAATGCGACGGTGATGATCGTGCTGGACGCCGACCGCTTCGGCGTCTCCCAGCTGCACCAGTTGCGGGGCCGGGTCGGCCGGGGCTCGGCCGCCGGTCTGTGCCTGCTGGTCACCGAGGCGGTCGAGGGCTCGTCGGCGCGGGAACGGCTGGACGCGGTCGCCTCCACCACCGACGGGTTCAAGCTGGCCGAACTCGACCTGGAACAGCGCCGCGAGGGCGACGTGCTCGGCGCGACCCAGTCCGGCCGGCGCTCGCACCTGCGGCTGCTGTCGCTCAGACGCGACGCCGAGCTGATCCGCGACGCGCGGGCCGAGGCGATCGAACTGGTCGAGGAGGACCCGGACCTGACCCGGCACCCGGCGCTCGCGGCCTCGGTGGCCGCGCTCGTCGACGAGGAACGCGCCGAATACCTGGAGAAGGGCTGACGGCGGGCCGGTGCGGTCGCGGGGCAGCGGCACGCCCGTGGCGTGCCTAGGCTCGCGCAGATGTCGACACCATCACCCGAACGCGGCGTGCTGCTTCTGGCCCGAGGTGACGAGCTCCTGGTGGACCGGGTCGCCGGGGTCGCCGACGAGACGTCCAGCCGGCGCTGCACTCCGGCGACGCGATTCCAGATCGCCTCGATCAGCAAGCAGATGGCAGCAGTGGCGGTGCTGCTGCTCGCCGAGCGGGGCGCGTTGAGCCTGTCCGACCCGGTCGTGCGCCGGCTGCCCGGCACGCCGCCGCCGCAGTGGTCCGGCATCACGCTGCACCACCTGCTCACCCATACCTCGGGGCTCGGGCACTGGGAGGACTACCCGGCGATCGACCTGCACGGGCCGGCCGAGCCGGACGAGCTGCTCGACCGGTTCGCCGCGCTGCCGCCACTGTTCCCGCCCGGCGCCGGGTGGCACTACAGCAGTCCCGGCTACGTGCTGCTGGCCCGGACCGTCGAGCAGGTGGCCGACCGGCCGTACGCCGAGTTCCTCGCCGGGGAGGTCTTCGCGCCGCTGGGCATGGCCGGCAGCTTCGCCGGTTCCGGCGAGGGGCGGCCGGACGTGGCGACCGGCCACGAGGGCGGCCGGGCGGTGCCGTCCTGGGACCTCGCGACGGTGAGCATGGGCGCGGGTGACGTCTGGTGCACCGGGGCGGACCTGCTCACCTGGCTCGACGTACCGCGCCGGGGGCGGCTGCTCGCCAGGGCCTCGGTGGCGGCGATGACCGCGCCGCACGCGCCCACCGGACGGCCCGACGAGGCGTACGGCTACGGGTTCTTCGTCGGCCCGCTGGCCGGCCGGCGGGCGCTGCACCACTCCGGGGACAACGGTGGCTACAAGGCGTTCGCCGCCTGGCTGCCCGACTCCGACGAGCGGCTCGTCCTGCTGACCAACCAGGCCGAGGTCGACCCGGTCGCGGTCACGTCGGTGCTCGACGCGGTCTGACCGCCCGCGCGCCCTGTACCGGACCCGCGGCAGGCACGGCGAGGGCGCGCCGACCGGGTGGTCGACGCGCCCTCGGGTGCGGATCAGGCGGTGAAGCGGATCCGGCGGCGACGGGCCACCACGAACAGCACCGCGCCGGCGGTGAGCAGCAGCGCGGCGCCGCCGACGATGGCGCCGGCGGCCGGGCCGGTGACGGGCAGGCCGCCGCCCTGGCCAGAGCAGTCGTCCGGCTGGGTGTACGGGATGGTCTCGGCGTCCTCGACCACGTCGTACTTCACCGTGACCTTGAGACCCGGGTAGGCGTCGAACTCGACCGAGCTGGTCTTGCCCGGCTCGGACGCGAGCGTCCTGGTGACGCCCTTCTCGGTGGTCAGCGTGGCGGTGAACGGCGCGCCCTGGGCCGGGTTCTCCACGACGAACGTCATCGAGTCGCAGTCCTGGTCCAGCTTGAAGATCGGCTCCGCCGGCGGGGCGGACGGCGACGGCGGGGTGGACGGGCTCGGCGGGAGGGACGCCGACGGCGTCGGGGTTGGCGAGGCCGGCGTGCTCGGCGTGGGCGTGGGACTCGGCGGCGTGCTGGGCGACGGCGACGGGCTCGGCGTGACGCAGTCGCGGGCCGGGCGGGCGATCACGGTCCGCTCGCCCTCGTGCGACTTGCGGCCCCGGTCCCAGTGCGCCCCGACGGTCAGCTTCAGCTCCGGAATCGCGCCGGCGAACGTGTGGGTCTGGGTGCCGGTGAGCGTGCCCTTGCCGGCCGGCTTCAGCTCGGCGCCGACCGCCAGGTCCCCGCTGACCGGGCCGGGCACTGTGGACACGAGCTTGGTGATGCGGCCGGAGATGTCGGTCTCGCTGCTGGTCACGGACCAGGTGACGGTGACCGCGCCGTTCGGGGTGGCGCAGTAGCTGCCGGACGGCTCGGGGTGGTGGGCGGCGGCCGGGCCGGCGACGGTGGCGACGCCCGCGAGGCCGAGCAGCGTGCCGGCGGTGAGGGCGGCGGCACGCCGGAGGTGGAGACGATTCACGCCTGCTCCTGACGAGGGGGAGGATGGGAGAGACCGGGCGGAGGGGCCGGAGCCGCGCGTCCGTCCGGCAATCGGGCCAGACCCTAGCGAGATCGACAGTGCGGGCGTTACCGAGATCGACGGGTCGTAAAGGGTCCGTTATGAATCCGAGATCATTGATGTACGTCGAGTCACCCGGCGTCACCTCGGGTGCTCGATCCACCCCGGCGCGCGGGTCGCGTAGCGTCGGGGCATGCGCAGGGAGCGACGGTGACCCGGATCGTGGCCGGCACGCTCGGCGGGCGGCGGATCGCCGCGCCGCCCGGCGCCGGCACCCGGCCCACCTCCGACCGGGTCCGGGAGGCGCTGTTCAGCGCCGTGCACTCGCACGTCGACCTGGACGGGGCACGTTTCGCCGACCTGTACGCCGGTTCCGGCGCGGTCGGCCTGGAGGCGCTGTCCCGGGGCGCCGCGCACGTGCTGCTCGTCGAGTCCGACGCGCGTGCCGCCCGGGTGATCCGGGAGAACATCGCCGCGCTCCGGGCCGCTCCCGCCGCGCGTCTGGTCACCGGCAAGGTCGCCACCGTGCTGGCCGCTGGTCCGGCCGACGGCCCATACGACGTGGTCTTCGCCGATCCGCCGTACGCGGTGCCGGACGCCGAGATCACCGCGATGCTGACGGCGCTGGTCGACGGCGGCTGGCTCGCCCCGGACGCCCTGGTGATCGTCGAGCGGTCCAGTCGTTCCGGATCGGTCACGTGGGTGGAAGGTGTCACTCCGGAGCGCAGCAGACGTTACGGCGAGACCACTCTTTGGTACGGTCGCCGATCATGAGACGTGCGGTCTGCCCGGGCTCGTTCGACCCGGTCACCAACGGTCACCTCGACATCATCGGCCGGGCGAGCCGGCTGTTCGACGAGGTGATCGTCGGGGTGCTGGTCAACCAGTCGAAGCAGGGCCTGTTCACGGTCGAGGAGCGGATCGACATGCTCCACGAGGTCACCGCCTCGTACGACAACGTCCGGGTCGAGTCGTTCCGCGGTCTGCTCGTCGACTTCTGCCGGGCGCAGCAGGCGAGTGTGCTGATCAAGGGCCTGCGGGCGGTGAGCGACTTCGACTACGAGCTGCAGATGGCCCAGATGAACATCGGCCTGGCCGGCGTGGAGACGTTGTTCATGCCGACCAACCCGCTCTACTCGTTCATCTCGTCCAGCCTGATCAAGGACGTGGCGAAGTGGGGCGGCGACGTCTCCGCCCACGTCCCCGACCTGGTCCGGGAGCAGTTGGCCACCCGCCTCCGCCCCTGACCCTCCGCCGGGGGTGGGCGACGCGCCGGGTGGGGCGGGTGGGGCGTGGGTGGCTCGGGCGCGACATGATGTGTGCAGCGCCGAAGCCGGGCGCAGGCCGCATCATGGAGGGCGGCCGACGAAGACAGGAGTGAGGTACCGGTGGACCCGCTCGATCGCATCGACGAACTGATCGCCATGGTGGAGCAGGCCCGCTCCGTCCCGATGTCGCGCAACAACTGCATGGTCGACCGGGGCGAGATGATCGCCGCGCTCGACGAGTTGCGCGCGGAGCTTCCCGCCGACCTGCGCCGGGCCGCCGCGCTGCTGGAGGAGCGGGACAAGATCATGGAGGCCGGCAAGCGCGAGGCCGACCGGATCATCAGCGAGGGTGAGGCGGAACACGCCCGGCTGGTCTCGGTCAACGAGATCACCGTCTCGGCCGAGCACGAGGGCGCGCGGATCATCGCCGAGGCGCGGGCCGAGGCACAGCGCCTCCGCGAGGAGGTGGACGACTACGTCGACACCGCGCTGGCGAACTTCGAGCAGTTCCTCACCCGGGCGCTCGCCTCGATAGAGCGCGGCCGGGACAAGATGCACGCGCTGCGCGAGATCGGCACCTTCGCCGGGGACGAGCCGGACCGCCCGCTACCCTTCTGAGCGGCGCGCGGGCCGGTCGCCGACAGCCGGCTGCCGCCGAGCCGGAGGTCCGCCCCCGGTTCGACGGTCCGCCGCCAGGCAGGTAACCTTCTTTGTCGGCCTCTCATCGGCCGGAGTCTGACTATGCCCAAACACTCGCCAAGCACACTCGACCCCAGGTCGCCGCTGGTCCTCGACACGAGGGAACTGCCGCGCCGACCTGGCGCGTTGCGTACGCACAAGCGGGTCGTGCCGGCACCGGCGGACCTCGGCGTGGAGTTGATCAGTGTGCCGGAGGGCGCGGACCTCGACCTCGACCTGAGGTTGGAGTCGGTGTCCGAGGGCGTGCTCGTCTCCGGGACCGTCACCGGTCCCGTCAAGGGCGAGTGCGGCCGCTGCCTGCGCGAGATCGACGAATCGTTGGCCGTGACGATCCAGGAGCTGTACGCGTACGAGAACAGCACCACGGACGACACGACCGATGAGGACGAGGTGGGCCGGATGCAGGGCGATCTGATCGACCTGGAGCCGGCGTTGCGGGACGCGGTGGTGCTGGCGCTGCCGACGAACCCGCTCTGCCGGGAGGACTGCCCAGGCCTGTGCCCCGACTGCGGGGTGCACTGGGACGATCTGCCGGCCGATCACAGCCATCAGCAGGTCGACCCGCGTTGGGCGAGCCTGACGCAACTGACCCGTACAGAGGAGTAAGAACCGTGGCCGTCCCCAAGCGCAAGATGTCGCGCAGCAACACCCGCGCCCGCCGGGCGAACTGGAAGGCCTCGGCGGTGGCGACCGTGGCCTGCCCGCAGTGCAAGTCGGCCAAGCTGCCGCACGCCGCCTGCTCCGTCTGCGGCACCTACAACGGCCGTCAGGTCCTCGAGGTCTGACGCGGACGCCGAGTGACGTCCCCGACCACCGGTCGGGTGACGCGCGCACCAAGGCTCACGCCCGGTGCCCCGGCTCCCTCCACCGCCGACCGGCCTCCGGCCGGCGGGCCGGCGGAGCCGGGCACCGCGCGGATCGCCGTCGACCTCCTCGGCGGGGACGATGCTCCCGCCGTCGTGGTTGACGGCGCTCTGCGAGCGGTACGCACTGATCCCGCCCTGCACCTGATGCTCGTCGGCCCGATCGAGGTGGCCGGCGAGCTGATCGGTGCGCTCGACCCGGCGCAGCGAGCCCGGGTCACGGTCCGCCCGGTGCGGACCGCCGTCGGCATGGCCGACCATCCCACCGCCGCCCGCGGCGAGAGCACGGTACGCACGGCCGTGCAGGCCGTCCGCGACGGCCTCGCCGACGCCGTGGTCTCCGCCGGCTCGACCGGCGCCACAGTCACCGCCGCCGCGCTCGGCCTCGGCCGCTGGACCGGGATACGCCGCCCCGCGCTCGTCGCCACGCTGCCCGCCGTCGAGGGGCCCGTGGTGCTGCTGGACGTGGGCGGCACGCTCGAACCCGGCCCCGCCACGCTGACCCGGCACGCCGTCCTGGGCGCCGCCTACGCGGCAGTGGCGCACTCCGTCACCGCGCCCCGCGTCGGGTTGCTCTCCGTCGGGCACGAGACCGGCAAGGGCGACCGGCTGCGCCGCCACACCGATCCCGCGATCGCCGCCCTGGCGCTGCCCTGTGACGCGCGTTACGTCGGCCTGGTCGAGGGGTACGACATCTCCCTCGGCGCCCGCGCCGACGTGGTGGTGACCGACGGCTTCACCGGCAACGTCCTGCTGAAGGCCATCGAGGGCGCGTACGCGATGGCCGGTGGCCCTCCGCCCGGCGGCGGCGCGCCCCGCGCCGCCGCCCTGCTGGGGGTGGGCGGCACCGTGGTCGTGTGCCACGGCGCGGCCGGCTCCGAGGACGTCGCCTCGGGCATCGCCCTGGCCGCTCACCTGTGGCGCCGCGACGCCGCCGGAACGGTCCGCGCCCTGCTCGCCGACGTTGCGCACGAACCCGCACCTGACCGACACGACACCGAGGTAGCACCATGACCAACGACAAGCGGCGGCGTGCTCCCGTCGGCCACCTGGAGGCGGCCTTCGGAGTGTCGCTCGACCCGGAACTGCTGGAACGCGCGCTGACCCACCGCTCGTTCGCGTACGAGAACGGCGGCCTGCCCACGAACGAGCGGCTGGAGTTCCTGGGCGACTCGGTCCTCGGCGTGGTGATCACCACTGCGCTGTTCCACAACCACCCAGACCTGCCCGAGGGCCAGCTGGCGAAGCTGCGCGCCAGCGTCGTCAACATGCGGGCGCTCGCCGACGTGGCGCGTGGCCTGGGCCCGGACGGGCTGGGCGCGTACCTGCTGCTGGGCAAGGGCGAGGAGGCCACCGGCGGGCGGGACAAGGCGAGCATCCTGGCCGACACGCTGGAGGCGCTGCTGGGCGCGATCTACCTCCAGTACGGCCTGGACACCGCGGCCATCGTGATCCACCGGCTCTTCGACCCGCTGATGGCCGAGTCGGCGGGCCGGGGCGCGGCGCTGGACTGGAAGACCAGCCTCCAGGAGCTGACCGCGGCGCTGGGGCTCGGCGTGCCGGAGTACCGGATCGAGGGCACCGGACCGGACCACCTGAAGACGTTCACCGCCTGGGTGGTGGTCGCCGGCAACCGCTATGGCGGCGCGGAGGGGCGCAGCAAGAAGGAAGCCGAGCAGCGCGCCGCCGAGTCGGCCTGGCGGATGATCACCGAGCGGGCCGAGGCCGAGGCGGCGGGGGACGAGACGGCGGGGCAGGACGAGACGGCGGACGTCGAGGCGGGCGCCGGCCGTGCCTGAGCTGCCCGAGGTCGAGACCGTCCGGGTGGGGCTGGCCCAGTGGGTGATCGGCCGGCGGATCGCCGCCGTCGAGGTGCGCCACCCCCGGGCGGTACGCCGGCACGCGCCGGGCGGCGCGCACTTCGCCGACGTGCTCGCCGGGCGGACGATCACCGGCGTACGCCGCCGCGGCAAGTACCTCTGGCTGCCGCTGGACAGCGGTGACGCGGTGATCGGCCACCTCGGCATGTCCGGCCAGTTGCTGTTGCAGCCGGTCGGCGCGGCCGACGAGCTGCACCTGCGGGTCCGGTTCCGGTTCGCCGACGACGGGCCGGAGCTGCGCTTCGTCGACCAGCGCACGTTCGGCGGGCTGTCCGTCTCCGAAGGCGGGGCGGAGCTGCCGGCCGAGATCGCGCACATCGCCCGCGATCCGATGGACCCGGAGTTCTCCGACGAGGCGTTCGTGGCGGCGCTGCGCCGCAAGCGTACGGAGATCAAACGCGCGCTGCTCGACCAGACGCTGATCTCCGGGGTGGGCAACATCTACGCCGACGAGGCACTGTGGCGGGCGAAGCTGCACGGCGCCCGCCCGGCCGACGCGCTCACCCGCCCGGCCGCGCTGCGGCTGCTCGGGCACATCCGGGACGTGCTCGCCGAGGCGATCAAGCAGGGCGGCACCAGCTTCGACGAGCTGTACGTGAACGTCAACGGTGAGAGCGGCTACTTCGACAGGTCGCTGAACGCCTACGGCCGGGAGGGCGAACCCTGCCCGCGCTGCGGCGCGCCGATCCGGCGGGAGGCGTTCATGAACCGGTCCTCCTACAGCTGCCCGCGATGTCAGCCGCGGCCCCGGGGCACCCTCCGGGGTTGACCCCGAGCCGATTCGGGGTTGCGCCGGTGTGCATCGCCCGACGGTCCCCGGAGACGCGCCGGAGCGTACCCGGAGATGCCCTTTTCCGCCCGGTCCGTGCGGCCGGTTCCGGCCGCGCGGACCGCGCCCGCCGGATCGGGGACGAGCGGGGGCCGTTCCCCGATGCCGGGGCCCCGCCTGCTGCCTAGCGTCATCTGGGGTCGGCGCAGGGCCGGCATCAGGAGGGTGGAACCCGGAACATGGGCAGGCGACCGGTGACCGTGCGGCTGGCACGGTGGAGTGCGGAGCATCCGTGGCGCGCGATCGCGTTGTGGGTGGTCTTCGTGGCGGTGTGTTTCGTGGGCGGCAGCGCCGCCGGGCTGAACGAGGCGACCGACGAGGATCAGGCGATCGGCGAGTTCGGACGGGCACAGCTGATCGTCGACAGTGGCGGGTTCGACCGGCCGGCGACCGAGAACGTGCTGATCACCGCCCGCTCGGGTTCGCTCGACCAGGCCGCTGCGAAGGCCGCCGCGCAGGACGCGGCCGACCGGCTGCGGCAGGTCGACGGCGTGGCGTCGATCGGTACGCCGATGCCGTCGCGCGACGGCAGCGCGCTGCTGGTGCCGATCACCATGTCGGGCGACCCGGGCACCGCCGGGGACCGGGTGCAGCCGCTGCGGGACACCACCGCGAAGGTGCAGGACGCGCACCCGCAGCTGCGGGTGGAGCAGGTCGGCGGCCCGTCGATCGACAAGGCGCTCGACGACACGCTCGGCAAGGACTTCAAGCGCGCCGAGCTGCTCAGCCTGCCGGTGACGCTGGCCATCCTGATCATCGCGTTCGGCGCGCTGATCGCCGCCGGTGTGCCGGTGCTGCTGGCACTCTCCTCGGTGGCCGCCGCGATGGGCCTCTCCACGCTCGCCTCGCACCTGGTGCCGGCCACCGACACCACCGCCAGCGTCATCCTGCTGATCGGTATGGCGGTCGGCGTCGACTACTCGCTGTTCTACGTGCGGCGGGAGCGGGAGGAACGAGCGAAGGGCCGCTCCGGTCTGGACGCGGTGGAGATCGCGGCGGAGACCTCCGGGCACGCCGTGGTGGTCTCCGGCACCGCCGTGATCATCTCGATGGGCGGTCTGCTGCTCGCCCAGGACGCGATCTTCTCCTCGCTGGCCGTCGGCTCGATCCTGGTGGTGGCGGTCGCGGTGATCGGCTCGCTCACAGTGCTGCCGGCGCTGCTGGCGAAGCTGGGCCGCTGGGTGGACCGGCCGCGGGTGCCGCTGCTGTGGCGCCTCACCGCGCCGCGCACCGGTCAGTCGGCCCGGCCCCGGTTCTGGCCGGCGGTGCTCAAGCCGGCGCTGCGCGCGCCGGTGGCGACGCTGCTGATCTCGGTGGCGCTGCTGCTCGCGCTGGCCGCGCCCGCGCTCGGCATGAAGCTGAAGTTCCCCGGCCCGGAGGACGTGCCGCGCACCACCGCCGCCATGCAGGCGTACGACCGGCTCACCGCGGCGTTCCCGAGCAACGGCACCAGCCACACGGTCGCCGTGCGGGCGCCCGCCGAGCAGGCCGACCGGGTACGGGCCGCGCTCACCGACCTGGCCGGCCGGACCGCCACGGACCCGCTCTTCGCGCCGGCCGAGGGGGACGGCCCGGAGATCCAGGTGTCGGCGGACCGGCGGGTGTCGGTGCTGGAGTTGGCCACGCCGCACGCCAGCCGCTCCGACGAGGCGTCCCGGTCGCTGCACGAGCTGCGCGAGGACCTGGTGCCGGCCACGCTCGGCGGCATCCCGGGCGTGGAGTACGCGGTCGGCGGCGGCGTGGCCGCCAGCGAGGACTACGCCGCCCACATCTGGGCGAAGCTGCCGATCGTCGCCGCGTTCGTGCTGGCGCTGACGTTCCTGGTGATGGCGTGGACGTTCCGGTCGGTGGTGGTGGCGCTGACCTCGATCCTGCTGAACCTGCTCTCCGCCGGGGCCGCGTACGGGCTGCTGGTGCTGGTCTTCCAGAGCACCTGGGCGGAAGGGCTCCTCGGCTTCACCTCGATGGACGCGATCGTCACCTGGCTGCCGCTGTTCCTGTTCGTGGTCCTCTTCGGCTTGTCGATGGACTACCACGTCTTCGTGGTCAGCCGGATCCGTGAGGCGATCGACCGGGGCATGCCCAACCGGGAGGCGGTGGCGCACGGCATCACCTCCTCGGCCGGGGTGGTGACCAGCGCGGCGGTGGTGATGGTGGCGGTGTTCTCCATCTTCGCCACGCTCAGCATGATCGACTTCAAGCAGCTCGGCATCGGCCTGGCGGCGGCGATCCTGCTGGACGCCACGATCATCCGGGCGGTCGTGCTGCCCTCGGTGATGACGCTGCTGGGTGACGCGAACTGGTGGGCGCCACGCTTCATGCGCCGCCGTACGGTCGTCGCCCCGGCGGTGGAGCCGCCGCCCGCCCCGGCCCCGGAGCTGGTCGGCGCCCGCTGATTCCGGGTCCGGGCGCCGGTCCGCGCGGCATGTCCGTCGCGGCTTGACATCCGGTCCGGACCGTGCTGGCGGCTGAGACGGCATTCCCTAGTGAGCGATATACCTGAGAGTCATAATTATGACTCTCAGGTATATCACTTTTGCGTACACCCCTTGAGCCATGGCGTCACGCAGAGTGTCGGCACCTCCGTGGCCGTATCGGCCCAGGTGGCCGGGGACGGGGGCGTCACGGCAGTACGCAGGGCTCCCGCCAGGCGTCGAGTTGCCGGTCCTTGCGGATCGAGGCGAAGCCGTAGCCGACCGAGGTGACGCAGAAATCCGCCGGCTCACCCGTGTACTCGACGTGGAAGACCGGCTTGCCGGCGTCGACGAACGGCAGCAGCTTCGCGCACTCGCGGCGGCGTACGCACTCCTGGTTGACCGCGAAGTCGAAGTCGGGCGCCAGCGCGGCCACCTGCGCCACGTCGTCGACCAGGCCGGGGGAGAGGTTGAGCTTGCGGGCCAGCCCGGCCAGCCGCCGGTTGAACAGCAACTGGTCGTCGAAGTCCAGCGGGAAACCGGAGCGGTACCGGTAGCCGTCCGCGTCGGCCAGCGCCACCGCGCCGAAGCCCTTGCCCCGGCACAGCCGGAACCGGTCGGCCAGCACCGGTGACAGCGCGTCCCAGCGCCGTACGTCCAGGAAGCGGCTCCCCGGCCGTCCGGGCACGGCGGCGCCGCGTACGGCGGCGGGGAAGCGGGTGGCGTCCGGATCGTCGGCGGCGTACGTGCCGACCCGGACGTGGCAGACCAGCCGGCGGCCCCGCTCGCGCAGCGCGGCGGTCTCGGTCGAGGTGGTCGCCACCGGGTCGAGGAGGAAGACGTCGGCGTCGACGGTGACGTCCACCGGGGTGGTGAGCTGCCACTGCCACCGCCACCTGTCGGCCTGCGCGCCCGGCCAGGGCGTGGGCGCGCCGGGCGGCGTGATCGGCCGCCGGCAGGCCGGCGCCGGGACGAGCAGCGCCGCGGTCAGCGCGAGCGCCACGCCCCGGCGCGGGCCACGTCGGCGGACGCGGGCCGGCCGGGCGCGCGGCACGGCCCACCCCGGCCGGATCCGCATCGACGACTCCCCGGACGCGGGCGGCCCGACGCCGCCCCCGACCGGTCAACGAGCGCCGGGCCCGTCACGACGCGCGGTCAGCGCGGCGTGCCGAAGACCTGCGTCCAGTACGGCCCGTTGCTGCGCGCCAGACCCATTCCGATCTGGGTGTACCCGCAGTTGAGGATGTTCTTCCGGTGCCCCTCGGATTTCATCCATCCGTCCATCACCTCGGCCGCGCTCTGGTAGCCCCAGGCGACGTTCTCGCCCACCATGCTCCAGCTGTAGCCGGCGCGCTCCACCCGGTCCTTGGGCTCGCTGCCGTCGCTGCCGTTGTGGTCCATCTTCTTGTGGTCCGCCTGGTCCTGGCTGTGCCGCTGGGCGGCCAGGTTCAGCTTGGCGTTCACGGTCAGCGCCTTGCAGCCGGCCTTCGCCCGCTCCTGGTTCACCAGCGTGACGACCTTCTGGAGTTCCGCGCTCAGCGCGGTCGTGGCGGTGGCCTTGGTGGCCGCGGTGCCGCCGCCGCTCGGGGCGCTGCTGCGCTCCTGCTGCCGCGACGGCGCGGTGCTGCGGCTCGGCTTCGGGGTGGCCTTCTTGGACGGGCTCGGCGCGGCGGTGGTCGGTACGGCCGACGGGCTGGCCGACTCGGCAGCGAGTGTGTCCGCCGGGGTGTCCCCGTCGTCCTCGGGCGCCTGCGGCGCGGCGGCCACCGGAGCGTCGGCGGAGGTGCGCTTGGTGCCCTGGTCGTCGCCGGGTAGCAGGACGGCGCCCACGCCGAGGCTCACCACGAGTGTCGCCGCGGCGGCGGCCCCGCCGATCACGAGGGGCCGGGAAAGGCGCCGCTTGCGGCGTCGCGGCTCGTCGGCCGGGATGTCGTCCGCCGGCTGCCACGTCGCGGCCGGCTGCTCCCAGCCGCCGGCCGGCTGCTCGTGGCCGTGCCACGCGGGCTCCTGGCCGTGCCAGGCGGCCGTGGGCTGCTCGTGGCCGGTCCTGGCCGGCCCCTGGGCGTGCCAGGCATTGGCGGGCTGCTCATGGCCGTGCCAGGCGGCGGTGGGCTGTTCCTCGCCGTTCCACCGGTCGCGGGGCGGCGGGTAGGAGCCGGCCGGCTCGGCGCCGTAACCGGCGGGGCCGTAGCCGGCGGGCGGCTGCTGCTGCCCTCCGTCGCCGAAGAGGTACGACGACCGCGGCTCGGGCCGGTCGCTGAGCCACGCCGGACCCTCGTCGGTCGGCGGCTCGGGACGCCGGCGGGCGCCCTCCGGTTCGATCGGGTCGTTCCAGCGGTACACGCCTGTCCCCTCCACGGGTTGGTTACGGGCCGGGGTGACGCTACGGGCGCGCTCGGAGCTGCAGCAACGTGGCTAAGAAAGAGTTAAGGCGAAGCAGCCGCCGAGGGTGAGGCGTTCACACATTTCCGGCGTACAGTAAAGGCGTCCGGACAGAGCGTGTCCGCGCCTTGTGGCAGCCCCCCGGCGAGTGGCCCGGCCGACGTGGAGATGATCTACGGCCTTGGTCAACTTGACGAAGGAGGGGGTTTCGGCTCAATATAGTGGTGTCGCCAGTCGCGCCCAGCCATGCCCCGATACAGCGGGAATGGTAGCCGCGAACATCATGGGCGCGCGTTGGCCGGCCTTTCCGGCAGCGCACATCAAGGAGTTCAGCATGGCGAAGGCCCTCTACGGCCACGTAAGCGCAGCGCCCGACCGGCGTCTGCTCGACGAGGTCACCCGTCTGCGTGCCAGGGTTCAGGCACTGGAGTTCGAGATCACGCGTCTGCGTGCCGACAACGATCGGCTCGCGGCGGCAGCGGCGGAGGCCGACGACCTCCTCCGTCTGGCCGAGCCCGCGCTGACCTGATCTCCAGTCGCCGGAAAACTGAATCGCACCACACCGAAAAGCGCGCCGACACTCAAGTGCCGGCGCGCAGCCATGTGCGTACCCCTTTTCGCCGTTCCCGCCGTGATTCTCGATCTTGCGAAACCGCCCGGAATTGCGTCCGGTAATTGTGATCATGCATTTCCGTTCCCACCGCGACGGCCGGGCGGAAAACGGACACCGCAGGTGCCGGGTGGGTCGCGTGGCGGCGACGTCGCGGTCCCGGGTTAGTCTGCGGGTTCACCAGGTCCGCGCAGCCGGCGACGGTACGGCGGCCACCGGACGAGGATCGAGAAGGTGCATCTCAAGAGCCTGACGGTGAAGGGGTTCAAGTCCTTCGCCTCCGCCACGACGTTGAAGCTGGAGCCCGGGATCACCTGCGTGGTGGGCCCGAACGGCTCCGGCAAGTCCAACGTCGTCGACGCCATCGCCTGGGTGCTCGGCGAGCAGGGCGCCAAGGCGCTGCGCGGCGGCAAGATGGAGGACGTCATCTTCGCCGGCACCGCCGGACGCGCGCCGCTGGGCCGGGCCGAGGTCACCCTCACCATCGACAACACCGACGGCGCGCTGCCGATCGAGTACACCGAGGTCTCCATCACCCGCCGGATGTTCCGCTCCGGCGAGAGCGAGTACGAGATCAACGGCGACTCCTGCCGCCTGCTCGACATCCAGGAGCTGCTCTCCGACTCGGGCATCGGCCGCGAGATGCACATCATCGTCGGGCAGGGCCGGCTCGACGGCATGCTGCACGCCAAGCCGGAGGACCGGCGGGCGTTCATCGAGGAGGCGGCCGGCGTCCTCAAGCACCGCAAGCGCAAGGAGAAGGCGCTGCGGAAGCTCGACGCGATGCAGACCAACCTCAACCGCCTGACCGACCTCACCGCCGAGCTGCGCCGCCAGCTCAAGCCGCTGGGCCGGCAGGCCGAGGTGGCCCGCCGCGCCGCCGCGATCCAGGCCAACCTGCGCGACGCCCGGCTGCGGCTGCTCGCCGACGACCTGCACACGCTGCGGACCACACTGGACAAGGAGATCGCCGACGAGACCGCGCTGCGCGAGCGGCGCGAGCTGATCGAGGCCGAGCACGGCGAGGTGCAGGGCCGCCTCGGCGAGCTGGAGGCGGCGCTGGCCGAGGACGCCCCGCTGCTCGCGGCGGCGCAGGACACCTGGTACCGCCTTTCCGCGCTCCAGGAACGGTTCCGCTCGATCGAGCAACTGGCCCGGGAACGGCTGCGTCACCTCAGCGCCGCCGGTGACGACGAGCGCCCCGGCCGCGACCCGGAACAGCTGGAGGCGGAGTCGCGGCGGGTGCGCGAGCAGGAGGAGGAGCTGCGCGCCGCGCTCACCGAGGACCAGATCCGGCTGGCCGAGGCGGTCGAGCACCGCCAGGAGCTGGAACGCCAGCTCGCCGCCGCCGAGCGGGAACTGGTCGCCGCCGCCAAGGCGATCGCCGACCGGCGCGAGGGACTGGCCCGCCTCACCGGCCAGGTGAACTCCGCCCGGGCCCGGACCACGAGCGCCGGCGAGGAGATCGAACGGCTCGCCGCCGCGCACACCGACGCGATGGGCCGGGCCGAGAAGGCGCAGGCCGACCTGGACGCGGTCGCCGAGCAGTCGACCGAGGCCGACCGGGACAACGCCGACCTGGACGCCCGGCACGACGAGGCGGTGGCCGTACACGAGCGGGCCCAGGCGGCGGTGCGCAGCCTGACCGACGGGGAGCGCGCCGCGGAGAAGGACGCCGCCACCTGGAAGGCCCGCGAGGAAGCGCTCGCGATGGGCCTGCGCCGCAAGGACGGCGCCGGTGAGCTGCTGGCCCGCGCCGACCAGGTGCCCGGCCTGCTCGGCAGCCTCGCCGGGCTGCTCACCGTCGCGCCCGGTGACGAGGCGGCGCTCGCCGCCGCGCTGGGCGGGCTCGCCGACGCGGTGGCGGTCAGCGGCGTGGACGAAGCGGTCGAGGCGATGCGGCTGCTCAAGATCTCCGACGCCGGCCGGGCCGGGCTGCTGGTCGGCAGCCCCGCCGGGCCGGGCATGGACGGCTCCGCGGACGCGCTGCGCCCGAAGCTGCCCGAGGGCGCCCGCTGGGCGCCCGACCTGGTGGAGTGCTCGGCCGAGATCCGGCCGGCCGTGCACCGGGCGCTGCGCGACGTCGCGCTCGTCGACGACCTGGCCGCCGCGTCCGCGCTCGTCGCTGCGAACCCGGAGCTGCGCGCGGTCACCCCCGACGGCGACGTGGTCGGGGCGTACGCGGCGGCGGGCGGGTCGGCAAAGGCGCCCAGTTTCATCGAGGTGCAGGCCGCCGTCGAGGAGGCGCGGGCCAACCGCGCCACCGCCGAACGGACCGCCGCCGAGCTGCGCGAACAGCTCGCCGAGGCGCGCGCCGAGGTGGCCGCCGCCAAGGAGGCCGTGCAGCACGCCGCCGCCGCCAAGCGGGAGGCGGAGAGCCACCGCAACGCCGCCGCGCGCCGCCTCGCCGAACTGGGCGCGGCCGCCCGATCGGCGAAGGCGGAGACCGACCGGCTCGGCGAGTCCCGGGCACGCGCCGAGGCGGCCCGGGAACGGGACCTCGCGGCGCTGGCCGAGCTGGAGGAACGGCTGCGGCTGGCCGAGGCCACCCCGATCGACGCCGAACCGTCCACCGAGGAACGCGACCAGCTCGCCGCCATGGTGCCGCAGGCACGGCAGAACGAGATGGAGGTCCGGCTCGCGGTGCGTACCGCCGAGGAGCGGGTGGCCTCGATCGCCGGGCGGGCCGACTCGCTGGCCCGGCAGGCCACCGCCGAACGCGCGGCGCGGGAGCGCGCCGCCGCCCGGCGCGCGGCCCGCGCCCGCGGCGCCCAGATCGCCCGGGCCGTGGTCGGCGGCGCCCGCGAGGCGCTCACCCGGCTCACCGTCTCGGTCGCCCGGGCCGAGGAGCACCGCGACGCCGTCGCCCGCGAACGCGCCGCCCGCGAGGCCGAGCTGTCCGAGGTACGCGGCGCGGCCAAGCGGCTCGCCGCCGAGCTGGAACGGCTCACCAGCCAGGTTCACCGCGACGAGGTGGCCCGCGCCGAGCAGCGGATGCGCATCGAGCAGCTGGAGGCCAAGGCGGCCGAGGACTTCGGCCTGGACGTGGCCACGCTCGTCGCCGAGTACGGTCCGGACCGGCTGGTGCCGCCCACCGACGCGGACGTGGCGCTGGCCGAGAAGGACGGGCGGCCAGTGCCGGAGCCGGTCCGCTACGAGCGGCCGGTGCAGGAGAAGCGGGCCGCCAAGGCGGAACGGGAACTGGCCCTGCTGGGCAAGGTGAACCCGCTCGCGCTGGAGGAGTTCGCCGCGCTGGAGGAGCGCTTCAAGTTCCTCTCCGAGCAGCTGGAGGACCTCAAGGCCACCCGGCGTGACCTGCTCACCGTGGTCAAGGACGTGGACGACCGGATCCTGGAGGTCTTCGCCAGCGCGTTCGAAGACACCGCGCGGGAGTTCGAGCAGGTCTTCACGGTGCTGTTCCCCGGCGGCGAGGGCCGGCTGATTCTCACCGACCCGGAGGACCTGCTCACCACAGGTGTCGAGGTCGAGGCCCGGCCGCCGGGCAAGAAGATCAAGCGACTCTCGCTGCTCTCCGGCGGGGAGCGGTCGCTGACCGCCGTGGCGATGCTCGTGGCGATCTTCCGCGCCCGGCCCAGCCCGTTCTACATCATGGACGAGGTGGAGGCGGCGCTCGACGACGTGAACCTGGGCCGCCTGATCACGCTGCTGGCACAGTTGCGGGAGAAGAGCCAGCTGATCGTGATCACGCACCAGAAGCGGACCATGGAGATCGCCGACGCGCTGTACGGCGTGACCATGCGCGCCGGTGTGACCCAGGTGATCAGCCAGCGGCTCAACCGGGCCGACGACGAGGAACAGGTGACGAGCGAGTGAGTCGGGAACGCGCCACGGCGCTCCTGGTGGACTTCGACGGCGTACTGCGCCGCTGGGATCCGGCGGTGGCCGCCGGCGTCGAGCGGGAGTACGGGCTGACCGAGGGCGTCCTCGGTGAGATCGCGATGTCCTGGGGTCTACTCCAGCCGGTGCTGACCGGCCAGGTCAGCCACGCCCAGTGGATGGTGAGCGTGGCCGACGCGCTGACCCCCGCGGTCGGCGCGGACCGGGCCCGCGCGGCGGTCCAGGAGTGGCAGAGCTACCGCGGCGAGGTGGACCCGGAGGTGCTGGCGTTCGTCCGCGAGGTGCGGGCCGCGGGCATCCGGGTGGGTCTGGGCACGAACGCCACCGACCTGCTCGACGCCGACCTGGCCGCGCTCGACCTGACCGACGAGCTGGACGTGATCGTCAACTCCTCTGTCGTCGGCGTGCACAAGCCGGCGAAGGAGTACTTCCAGGCCGCCTGCGAGGCGCTGGAGACGCCACCGGGGCGGGTGCTGTTCGTCGACGACGAGGACCGTTCGGTGGCCGGTGCCCGGGTGGCCGGGCTGTCCGCCCACCGCTGGAGCGGCCCGGCCGACCTGCGCTACCTGCGGGCGGCGCTGGCGTACTGATCCGGCTCAGGCGCCGGTGACGCCGTCGATGCGTTCCCGGATCAGGTCGGCGTGGCCGTTGTGCCGGGCGTACTCCTCGATCATGTGGACGTAGACCCAGCGGAGGCTGACGTCGTTGACGGTGTCGCCCCGGCGATGGCGGAAGGTGTGCTCCAGCGGCAGGCCGGCGACCGCCTCCCGGGCCGCCTCGATCTCCGCGCGCAGCGTGGCGAACGCTTCGGCAGGGTCGGCGTCGGCGACGTCGTTGTGGTCGGCGTCCGGGTCGGCGCTGTAGTCGTAGAGCGTCGGCACGTCCTGGCCGGCGGCGCGGATGCGGAACCACCACCGCTCCACGTCGGCCATGTGCCGGACCAGGCCGAGCAGCGTCAGCCCGGAGGGCTCGACACTGCGGGTACGCAGTTGCTCGGCGGTGAGTCCGGCGCACTTGTGCACCAGCGTGTCGCGATGGTGGTCGAGCCAGCCTTCGAGCATGGTGCGCTCGTCGGCGACGTAGGGCTCGTGGCGGCGGTCGATCTCAGGCACGGTCCAGGTCATGGGCGCAGATGTTAAGAGGGGCCCCCTGCACAACGCGAGGCGTTAACAGGGGGCCCTTCCTTTCAGGGCACCACGACGACGGGCCACCGGCCGGTACGGACCAGCCGGGTGGCGACCGAGCCGACCAGCTTGTGCCCGGCCTGCTCGGACGAGCCGACCACCACCATGTCGGCGCGGTGCTCGTCGGCGGCCCGGCACAGCTCGGTGTAGGCGTCGCCGCGCCGGCACAGGAACGTCACCGGCAGGTCCAGTTCCTCGGCCCCGCGCCGGCACTCCGCGCGCAGCTCGGCGGCCAGCTCGTCGTGGGTCTGCTGGACCGCGCCGGCCACCACGCCGGAGAGCATCGCGCTGTACGAGGCCGGCGAGCTGACGAACACCGCCACCAGCGTGGCGCCCTGTCGCCGGGCCAGTCCGGCGGCGTACGCGGCGGCACGCATCGAGGTGCGGCTGCCGTCCACGCCGACGAGCACCACCCGCGGCCCGTCCGTACCCCGCTCGTAGGGCGACGGCCGGGTCCGCGGGCCGTACCGTTCACGTTCCGCGGCGTCCATGGTCAGTCCCGCGTTCCGGCCGGGATCGCCTCGGCCTTCTCGGGCCCGGCGGGGACCGGCTCGGCGTTGGAGCGGCGCAGCGGGACCTCCCGGATGAGGACCACCGCGATCAGGGCGAGCAGCCCGAACGGGGCGGCGGCCAGGAAGATGTCACCGGCGGCGTGCCCGTACGCGGCCTCGACCACGTCCCGGATCGGCCCGGGCAGCGTGTGCACGTCGGGCAGGCCGCCGCCACCCGAGCCGGAGGCCGGGACGCCGAGGCGGCTCAGGCCGTCGGCCAGGTAGCCGGTGACCCGGTGCCCGAGGATCGCGCCGAGCGCGCTCACGCCGATCGCGCCGCCGAGGCTGCGGAAGAAGGACACCACCGAGCTGGCCGCGCCGAGTTCGTCCGGGCGGACCGTGTTCTGCACGGCGAGCACCAGGTTCTGCATGCTCATGCCGACGCCGAGACCGATCAGCGCCATGAACACGGCCAGGCGCCAGTAGGGCGTATCGGCCCGCATGGTGCCCATCAGCGCGAAGCCGGCGGTGAGCAGCACCGAGCCGATGACCAGCCAGCTCTTCCAGCGGCCGGTGCTGGTGATGATCCGGCCGACCACCGTCGAGGAGACCAGCAGGCCGCCGATCATGGGCAGCGTCATCAGGCCGGACATGGTGGGGCTGGCGCCGCGGCTGATCTGGAAGTACTGCCCGAGGAACACCGAGGCGCCGAACATGCCGACGCCGACGGCGATGCTGGCGATCACGGCGAGCGTGATGGTGCGGTTGCGGAACAGCCGCGGCGGGATCATCGGGTCTGCGGCGCGCTTCTCGACCCGGGCGGCGAGCGCGCCGAGCAGCGCGGCGCCGGCCACCATGGCGCCGCTGGTCCAGGAGATCCAGTCGTACTTGTCGCCGGCCAGGGTGATCCAGACCAGCAGCAGCGAGACGGCGGCGGTGATGAGGGTGGCGCCCCACCAGTCGATCTTCACGTCGCGCTTGACCACCGGCAGGCGCAGCGTCCGCTGGAGCACGATCAGGGCGAGTACGGCGAACGGCACGCCGACGTAGAAGCACCAGCGCCAGCCGAGCCAGGAGGTGTCCACGATCACGCCGCCGATCAGCGGGCCGCCGATGGTGCCGACTGCCATCACTGCGCCGAGGTAACCGCTGTACCGGCCGCGCTCGCGCGGGGCGATCATCGTCGCCATGATCACCTGGGCGAGGGCGGTGAGGCCGCCCGCGCCGACGCCCTGCACCACCCGGCAGGCGATCAGCTCGCCGGTGGTCTGGGCCTGCCCGGCGAGCACCGAGCCCAGCACGAAGACCACCAGGGAGATCTGGACCAGCAGCTTCTTGCTGAACAGGTCGGACAGCTTGCCCCAGATGGGCGTGGTCGCGGTGGTCGCCAGCAGCGTCGAGGTGACCACCCAGGTGTACGCGGACTGGCCGCCGCGCAGGTCCGTGATGATCCGCGGCAGCGCGTTGGAGACGACCGTGGAGGAGAGGATCGCGACGAACATGCCCAGCAGCAGGCCGGAGAGCGCCTCCAGGATCTGGCGGTGGGACATGTCGACGGCGGTCGCCCGCGCGGGCGCAGTCACCTGGGTCATCGTGGATTGCCTCCGGAGCGGGGGAGAAAGGTTGCCTTGGGCAACCGTAGAAGCCGTTGCCTTGAGCAACAACTCTTGCCGGGTCGGGTTTGTTCCCCCTCGCCGGAAGATCAGAACGACTCGTTGAAGCGGTGCATCAGCCGGGCGAGGTCCGCCACGTCCTCTTTCGGCCAGCTCTCCAGCGAACGCCTGATCTGTCCGAGTCGCGCGGCCCGGGCCGCGTCGAACCGCCGGGTGCCCTCCTCGGTCAGGCTCAGCTGGGCCGCCCGGCGGTCGGTGGGGTCCGGGTCGCGGCGTACCAGGCCCAGCGCCTCCAGCCCGCCGATCTGCCGGCTCAGCGTGCCCTTGCCGATGCCCAGCTTGACGGCCAGGTCGGTGAGCCGGATCGACCCCGACCGCCGCAGCCAGAGCAGCAGGCCGTACGCGTTGGGCTCCAGGTTCGGGTGGACCTCGCGGGCGATCTCCCAGGACAGCGCCCGGCCGCGCCGCAGCAACGCGGTCAACTCGTGCTCCACGGCGCGCAGCGTCTCGTCCACGCTCAGAGGGTACTCAGTCCCCGTCGCTGAGTTGCTGTTGCGCCACCGGGCGCAGCTCGCCGTCGCTGGTCGTGCCCTCGATCACCACGGCGGCCTCACGGCCCCGGTGGGTGAGCGTGGCCACCGCGTTGCCGAAGTAGGGCCCGGCCAGCTTCCGCCAGCGCACCGGCGGGCGGCGTACCCCGGCCGAACGGGCCAGCGCCCGGGTCGCCCCGGCCGGGCCGGGATTCCAGCCCAGCGTCATCAGCGGGCGCATGCCGGCGGGCACCTGGTTGTGGATCGGTGAACAGGTGAGCTGGTGCACCGGCGTGCGGACGTCACGGTCGGCGAACCGGGCCCGCGCCACGTACGAGTGGTGCACGTCCCCGGAGAGCACGCTGATCGACGCCGGTCGCGCGTACGCCGGCCCGGCGCCCACCCGCGCCCCGGTGCGCGGCGCGGTGCCGCTGCCCAGCCGCGCGAACAGCTCGCCCAGCGCCTCGAACGAGCGCCGGAACGCCGCCCAGTGCTCCAGGTCCAGGGCCCGGCGGATCTGCTCGGAGATCCGGGCCACCCAGGGCCGGCCGGAGTCGGCCAGGCGCTCGTTCCACGCCTCGACGTGGTGGATACCCGGTGGCAGCAGCCACGGCAGCGAGCTGCCCACCACCAGGTGGTCGTACTCGCCGTGCGCCTGGTCGAGGAACCACGACCACTCGCCCGGCGGCAGCATCGCCCGGCTGCCCGGCAGGAGCACCCGGCTGGACCGGTTGTCCAGCATCACCAGGCGGGTGCGGCCCAGGTCCAGCGCGTAGCTCCACTGGTACTGCACGGCCCGCCAGCGCTCGGTGTCGTGCGCCAGGTCGGCCTCCTTGTCGACCCGCTCGCCGAACTCGTGCAGCACGCCGGTGGCGTCCTCGGCGGCGATGACCTTCGCGTACACCGGGTCGGCGGCGATCTCGTCCGGGCTCAGGTTGCCCAGGTGCTGGTAGACCCAGTAGGAGGCGAGGCCGCTGCGGATCCGCTCGGCCCACCACGGCTGCTCGCGCATGTCCGCGCGCCACGACTGCGAGGTGTTCCAGTCGTCGATCACCTCGTGGTCGTCGAAGATCATCACGCTCGGCACGGTGGAGAGCAGCCAGCGGATCTCCGGGTCACGCCACGACTCCAGGTAGAGCTTCGTGTACTCGTCGAAGCTCACCACCTGCGTCGCCGGGGCGTCCTTCGGCCGCTTGCGGCGGCGCTTGAGCAGCCGCCGCACGGTCGGCGAGGTCTCGTCCGCGTACACCTGGTCGCCGAGCAGCACCAGCAGGTCGGGCAGCACGGCCTGCTCGGGCGCGGCCATCACCCGCCGGGCGTACGCGTCGAGCGCGTCCGGCGGCAGCTTGCGCGCGGTGGAGTGCTGGGTGGTCTCCCGGCAGGAGCCGAACAGCAGCCGCACCGGCTGGTCGGCGTCGTCGAGCGCGCGGGTCCGGATCACGCTGGGCGGGAACGACGAGTCCGGCAGCGGCCACGCCACCTCGTCGTCGATCAGCACCTCGTACGTCGTGGCGCTGTCCGGGGTGAGCCCGGTCACCACCACGATCGCGTAGTGGTGGTCGTACGCGGAGAAGGTGGGCGCGCTGCCGGTGGCGCCGTCGGCCGTGCGGACGTTGACCACGGCGGGCGAGCTGGTCTCCACCCAGACGGTCGCCCGCGTGTCGACGACCCGGCGCAGCAACGGGCCGATGAGCAGGCGGGAACCGGGCACGACATACACCTCCGACAAGATCGTTTCGGCTGTTCCCTACCCGGCCGGCGGTTGCGGTACGCCTTCCGGTGTGAGCGTACCCGCAGGTTGTTCGCGTGCCGAGGCGGTGAGTGGGACGCCGTCGCCGGCATCTGACAGGATTTCGGGCATGACGGAATACCTCCTCGTCGCTCTCGCCCTGCTCGGCGTGCTGATCATCGGCGGCCTGAGCCTCGTGGTGCCCCGGCTGCGCCGGCGGCCGGAGCCTCCGCTGCCGCGCACGGAGGTCGACACCCGGGCCGAGGAGGATCTGGCCGGCCCGCCGGTCGAGGCTCCGGAGGCGGACCTCACCACCGGCGTGGTGGTCGAGGCGCCCCCGGTGGAGGCGCCCCCGGTCGAGGTGCCGGAGCCGACCGCCGGCCGGCTGGTCCGGCTGCGCTCCCGGCTGTCCCGTTCCCAGAACGTCTTCGGCAAGGGCCTGCTCGGCCTGCTCAGCCGCGACCGGCTGGACGAGGACACCTGGGAGGAGATCGAGGACAGCCTGATCACCGCGGACGTCGGCATCGACTCCACCCGGGAGATCGTCGACCGGCTGCGCGAGCGGACCCGGGTGCTCGGCACCCGCACCGGGGAGGAACTGCGCGCGCTGCTCGCCGCCGAGCTGGTGAACGCGCTCGACCCGAGCCTGGACCGCTCGCTGCGGACCGCCCCGAAGGAGGGCGTCCCGGCGGTCGTGCTGGTGGTCGGCGTGAACGGCGCCGGCAAGACCACCACCTGCGGCAAGATCGCCCGGGTGCTGGTCGCGGACGGCCGCAGCGTGCTGCTCGGCGCGGCCGACACGTTCCGGGCCGCCGCCGCCGACCAGCTGGAGACCTGGGGCGGCCGGGTGGGCGCCGAGACGGTCCGCGGGCCCGAGGCCGCCGACCCGGCCAGCGTCGCGTTCGACGCCGTCAAGCGCGGCATCGACACCGGCGTGGACACCGTGCTCATCGACACCGCCGGCCGGCTGCAGAACAAGATCGGCCTGATGGACGAGCTGGGCAAGGTCAAGCGCGTCGTGGAGAAGCACGGCCCGATCGACGAGACGCTGCTGATCCTCGACGCCACCACCGGCCAGAACGGGCTGGAGCAGGCGCGGGTCTTCACCGAGGTGGTCAACGTGACGGGCGTGGTGCTGACCAAGCTCGACGGGACGGCCAAGGGGGGCATCGTGATCTCCGTGCAGCGCAAGCTCGGCATCCCGGTCAAGCTGGTCGGCCTCGGCGAGGGCAAGGACGACCTGGCCCCGTTCGACCCGGCCCAGTTCGTCGACGCGCTGCTCGGCACCGAGCCGCTCGCCCGGGACGCGTAACCTCTCCCGTGACGACTGACGATCGCGCCTACGCGGGGTGGCGCGACCCCAGCCACCCGTCGCCACGCCTCGGGAGACCGTACGTGACTTCGCAGGAGATCCCGCTGCACGGCGGGAACGTGAGCACAGTGGTCCGTGTCGGAGACACGGTCCGGCGCAACGCCGGCCCGTGGACGCCCTCCGTGCACGCGCTGTTGCGCCACCTGGAGTACGTCGGCTTCACCGGCGCGCCCCGCGCGCTCGGCATGGACGAGCGCAACCGCGAGGTCCTGTCGTACCTGGAGGGGGAGTGCGGGGAGTACCCGCTGGCCCCGCACTGGGTCACCGACGAGGCCCTGGTCACGGTGGCCACCATGCTGCGGATGTTCCACGACGCGCAGTACGGCTTCACCCCGCCGCCCGGCGCGGTCTGGCGCTCGTTCGGGCCGCCCCCGCCGGACACCGAGGTGATCTGTCACCACGACGCCGCGCCGCACAACGTGATCTGGCGCCCGGACGGCACGCTCGGGCTGATCGACTTCGACCTCGCCTCGCCCGGCGCCCGCATCTACGACGTGGCGTACGCGGCCTGGACCTGGGTGCCGATCTTCTCCGACCGCGACTCGGTGACGCTGGGCTGGAAGCGCCCCGACCGGCCGCGCCGGCTGCGCCTGTTCGCCGACGCGTACGGGCTGATCCCGCGCGACCGGCACCGGCTCATCCGCACCATCCGCAAGCGCATCGTCGACCACGTCGAGGGCATCCGGCGGATGGCCGCCGCCGGTGAGCCGGCCTTCGTCCGGATCGTCCACAAGGGCCATTTGCGTCGCCCCATGCGCGACCTGCGGCTGCTCGACTACGAGCGGCACCAGTTGGAGTACGCGCTCCGCTGAGCAAGATCGGCGTTCTTCACACGCCGGAAACAACCCGTCACGTGTCGGAAATCGCGGGGTGTCGCTGAAGGAAACAGCCGGCGACAAAGCTTCCGCGCAACCGGCTGACGGGCGATGCTGCCAGGTCTTCAGTCGGAGGGAGGAATACGACAACGAGAGGAGGCAGCGTGGAGATCGACACCGGGAACACTGCCTGGTTGCTTGTCTCGACTGCCCTCGTGCTGCTCATGACCCCCGGTCTCGCGCTGTTCTACGGCGGCCTGAACCGGTCCAAGGGCGTTCTGAACATGATGATGATGAGCTTCTCGTCCATCGGGCTCGTCAGCATCCTGTGGCTTTTCTACGGCTTCACCGTCGCCTTCGGCGAGGGCGGCAAGTTCTGGGGTGACCTCGGTCAGTACCTGGGCACCAAGACGTTCGTCGGCGAGAACGACCTGTGGGGCGAGACCGGAATCCCGATCTACGTCTTCATCGCCTTCCAGATGATGTTCGCGGTCATCACCGTGGCGCTGATCAGCGGCGCGCTCTCCGACCGGGTGAAGTTCGCCGGCTGGCTGCTGTTCGCGTTCGGCTGGGCGACCCTGGTCTACTTCCCGGTCGCCCACATGGTCTGGGGCGGCGGGCTGATCGGCGGCGACATCGGCGCGCTGGACTTCGCCGGTGGTACCGCCGTGCACATCAACGCCGGCGCCGCGGCGCTCGCGCTGGTGCTCGTGCTCGGCAAGCGGGTGGGCTGGCCGCGCGAGAGCATGAAGCCGCACAACGTCCCGATGGTCGCCCTCGGCGCCGCGCTGCTGTGGTTCGGCTGGTTCGGCTTCAACGCCGGCTCCGAGCTGACCGCCGACGGGGTCACCGCGCTGGCGTTCATCAACACCCAGGTCGCCACCGCCGCGGCGCTGCTCGGCTGGATCGTGGTGGAGTGGGTGCGTGACGGCAAGCCGACCCTGGTCGGTGCCTCGTCCGGCGCCATCGCCGGTCTGGTCGCCATCACCCCGGCCTGTGCGTTCATCACCCCGGCCGCAGCGGTGCTGCTGGGCGTGGTGGCCGGTGCGGTCTGCGCCCTCGCGGTCGGTCTGAAGTACCGGCTCGGCTACGACGACTCCCTCGACGTGGTCGGCGTGCACTTCGTCGGCGGCTGGATCGGCTGCCTCTGGATCGGCCTGTTCGGCACCGCCTCGGTGAGCTCGCTGGTGGAGACCGACGGCCTGTTCGTCGGCGGCGACGCCAGCCTGCTCGGCAAGCAGGCGATCAGCGCGCTGATCGTCAGCGTCTACTCCTTCGTCGTCGCCTACGCTCTCGGCTTCGTGATCGACAAGACGATCGGCCTCCGGGTCTCCGCCGAGGCCGAGGTCGACGGCATCGACATCGCCGAGCACGCGGAGAGCGGCTACGACCTGTCGCCCACCACGGGCAGCGGCGGTGGCGCGTTCGCGATGGCCGGGATCGGAGCCGGCAAGCCCGGCGCGGAGCCCGCCGCCGAGTCGGACGAGTCCGCGCCGGTCAGCGAGAAGGTCGCCGGTTAACGTTCCTGGGATGGAGGGGTTGGACATGAAGCTGGTGACCGCGGTCATCAAGCCGTACCAGCTGGACGCGGTGAAGGAGGCTCTGCACGCCCTCGGCGTGGCGGGGCTGACGGTCAGCGAGGTCCAGGGCTACGGCCGGCAGAAGGGGCACACCGAGGTCTACCGGGGTGCCGAGTACACGGTCGAGTTCCTGCCCAAGATCCGGGTCGAGGTACTCACCGACGAGATCGACGTCGACAAGATCGTGGACGCGATCGTCGGCGCCGCCCGGACCGGCAAGATCGGCGACGGCAAGGTCTGGGTGACCGGCGTCGAAGAGGTCGTCCGGGTGCGTACCGGCGAGCGCGGGCTCGACGCCCTCTGACGGCCGGACCTGCCGACGTGACCTCGTTGACCACGGCTGCCACCCCCACCGGGGACGGCGTGCCCGTGGTCAACGAGGTCGTCGGCGTACCCGGGGGCATCGGTGAGCCGGCCCGGAACGCGCGGGCCGAGGCGCTCGACGCCTGGCTGCGCCGGGCCTTCCCGGACCGGGACGGGGTGGCGCTCGTCGCGGTGGGCGGGCTGGGCCGCCGCCAGTGCGCCCCCTACGGCGACCTCGACCTGGTGCTGCTGCACGCCGGGGTGCCCGGCATCGACGAGCTGGCCGCGTCGCTCTGGTACCCGATCTGGGACGCCGGACTGCGGCTCGACCACTCGGTACGCACCGTCGCCGAGGCGCTGTCGGTGGCCCAGGACGACGTCAAGGTCGCCCTCGGCCTGCTCGACGCCCGGCACGTCGCGGGCGACCCGGCCCTGACCGACCAGCTCGCGCGTACCGCCACCGACCACTGGCGGCGGACCGCGATCCGCCAGCTCCCCGGCCTGCGCGAGATCACCGCCGCGCGCTGGGAGGCGCACGGCGAACTGGCGTTCCTGCTCGAAGGCGACCTCAAGGAGGCGGCCGGCGGGCTGCGCGACGTGGGCATCCTGCGCGCCATCGCCACCGCCGGGGTCACCGACGCGCTCCGCCCGGCCGTGTACGCGGCGCACCGGCGGCTGCTGGACACCCGCGACGCGCTGCACCAGCAGGTGGGCCGCCGGGTCGACCGCCTGGTCGCCCAGGAACGCGACGGCGTGGCGCGGCTGCTCGGCGCCGAGGACGGCGACGCGCTGCTGCGGCTCGTGGCCGGCGACGCCCGCACCGTCAGCCACGCCCTGGACGACGCCTGGCGGGCCGCCGACCGGCTCCGCTCCGGCCGCCACCGGGCCGCCCCCGGCCGGCCGCTGCGCCGCCCGGTCGCGCGGGACGTGGTCGAGCAGGACGGGGAACTGGTGCTCGCCCGTACCGCCATCGGGGCCCGCCCCGACCCGAGCCTGTCGCTGCGGGTGGCCGCCGCGGCCGCCACCACCCGGCTGCCGATCGCGCGCGCCACCTGCGAGTGGCTGGCCGCGTACTGCCCGCCGCTGCCCGCGCCCTGGCCGCCGGCGGCACGGGCCGCGCTGATCACGCTGCTCGGCGCCGGTCCCGGCCTGGTGCCCGCCTGGGAGACCTGCGACCGGTACGGGCTGATCGACCGCTGGCTGCCCGAGTGGACCCGGATGCGCAGCCTGCCCCAGCACAACCCGGTGCACCGGTTCACGCTCGACCGGCACCTGGTGCAGACCGCGTACGAGGCGAGCCGGCACACCCGCGACGTGGAACGCCCCGACCTGCTGCTGCTCGGCGCGTTCCTGCACGACATCGGCAAAGGGCTGGAAGGAGACCACTCGACGGTCGGCGCGCCGCTGGCCGAGGCGGTGGCCACCCGGGTCGGGCTGCCACCAGCCGAGGCGGAGCTGATCGGCACGCTGGTCCGGCTGCATCTGCTGTTGCCCGACGTAGCCACCCGCCGGGACCTGTCCGACCCGAAGACAGTCGCCGGTGTGGCCGAGCGGGTCGGCGACACCGCCACGCTGGAACTGCTGCACGCCCTGGTACGCGCCGACGCCGCCGCCACCGGCCCGGCCGCCTGGTCCGCCTGGAAGGGCCGGCTGATCGCCGAGCTGGTGGCCCGGGTGCGCACCACCCTGGACACCGGCGTGGTGCCCGCTCCGCCGGCCCCCGACCCGGCGCTCGTGGCCGGGCCGCTGCCTGTCGTACACCTGGGGGAGGACCGGGTGTCGGTGGCCGCGGCGGACCGGCGCGGACTGCTCGCCACGGTCGCCGGTTGCCTGGCCCTGCACCGCCTCGAGGTGATCTCCGCGGACGCCGCCACCGTGGACGGCCGCGCCCTGGTGCAGTGCCGGGTGCAGCCGCGCTACGGGCTGGCGCCGAACCCGATCGCGCTCAGCGCCGACCTGCGCCGCGCGGTCGGCGGCGACGTCTCGGTGATCCAGCGGCTGCGTGGCCGGGCGCTCGCCGCCCGCAGCCAGGGCGCTGCGCCCCGGGTGGTCTGGCACCGGGAGGCGGCCACCGACGCGGTGCTGCTGGAACTGCGCGCCGCGGACGCGGCCGGGCTGCTCTACCGGGTCACCTGCGCGCTCGACGAGGCCGGCGCCCAGGTGCGGGCGGCCCGGATCTCCACGCTCGGCGGCGACGTGGTGGACGCCTTCTACCTGGTCGGCGGCTGGCCCTCGGACGAGGAACGAGCGCGCATCGAGGCCGCCGTGCTCGCCGCCGTGTAAGGAAGGGCCCCTTGTTAACGCCTCCGGTAGAGGAAGGGACCCCTGTTAACACCCGGCCGACGAGCGGCGTGGGCCCGTGGACGGCCGGGCCGGAGCGAGGGTGCGGGCGGCGGGCTACCCTAACGGTGGGCTGGACCATCGGCCCGCCAGCATGTGCCCGCCGAAAACGACAAACGGGATGTTCGCGTGTTTGACACCTTGAGTGACCGCCTGTCCGGGATCTTCACCAAGCTCCGCGGCAAGGGCCGGCTCACCGACGCCGACATCGACGCCACCGCGCGCGAGATCCGGATGGCGTTGCTGGAGGCCGACGTCGCCCTGCCGGTGGTCAAGGGCTTCATCGCGAACGTCAAGGAGCGGGCGCGCAGCGCCGAGGTCTCCCAGGCGCTGAACCCGGCCCAGCAGATCATCAAGATCGTCAACGAGGAGCTGATCAACGTCCTCGGCGGCGAGGGGCGGCGGCTCCAGTTCGCCAAGCACCCGCCGACCGTGATCATGCTGGCCGGCCTCCAGGGCTCCGGTAAGACGACCCTCGCCGGCAAGCTGGCCCGCTGGCTCAAGAGCCAGGGCCACCAGCCGCTGCTCGTCGCCGCCGACCTCCAGCGTCCCAACGCCGTCGGGCAGCTCCAGGTGCTCGGTGGCCGGGCCGGCGTCGAGGTGTACGCCCCGGCGCCCGGCAACGGCGTCGGCGACCCGGTGCAGGTGGCCCGCGACTCGATCGAGCACGCCCGCCGCGCCGCCCGCGACATCGTCATCGTCGACACCGCCGGCCGGCTCGGTATCGACGCCGAGATGATGCAGCAGGCCGCGAACATCCGCGACGCGGTCCAGCCCGACGAGGTCATCTTCGTCATCGACGCGATGGTCGGCCAGGACGCGGTCCGTACCGCAGAGGCGTTCCGCGACGGCGTGGGCATCACCGGCGTGGTGCTGTCCAAGCTCGACGGCGACGCCCGCGGCGGCGCCGCGCTCTCCGTCCGCGAGGTCACCGGCCAGCCGATCCTGTTCGCCTCCACCGGCGAGAAGCTGGAGGACTTCGACGTCTTCCACCCCGACCGGATGGCCAGCCGGATCCTCGGCATGGGCGACGTCCTCACTCTGATCGAGCAGGCCGAGGCGGCCTTCGACTCCGATCAGAAGGACAAGATGACCGCCAAGCTGATGGGCGGGGAGACCTTCACGCTGGAGGACTTCCTCGATCAGCTCATCGCGGTCCGGCGGATGGGCCCGATCGCCAACGTGCTGGCCATGATGCCGGGCATGGGGCAGATGAAGGACCAGCTCGCCGAGCTGGACGACAAGCACTTCGACCGGGTGACCGCGATCATCAGGTCGATGACCCCGGCCGAGCGCACCAACCCGAAGATCATCAACGGCTCCCGCCGGGCCCGGATCGCCAACGGCTCCGGCGTCACCGTCATGGACGTCAACCAGCTGCTCAACCGCTTCACCGACGCGCAGAAGATGATGAAGCAGATGGGCGGCATGATGGGCCTGCCCGGCGGTGGCCGGCGCAAGGCGACCAAGTCGCCGAAGAACAAGCGCAAGGGCACGAAGGGCGGCGGGCGGCCGCGTACCGGCGCCGGCATGCCGGGTGGCTTCCCGGGCGGGATGCCGCAGCTCCCGCCGGGCCTGGACCCGGGTGATCTGGCGGGTGGGCAGGGCCTGCCGCCGGGCTTCAAGCTTCCGAAGATCGACTTCAACAAGCTGGGCAAGGGCGGCGACAAGGGCCCCCGCTAGCGTGTCGGTGACAGTGGGCGATGTGATCATCACCTAGGGTCGGTTCGCCCCCTGGAAGGAGATGTCATGACCGCGGCGCCGATCCTGCCCGAGCGGCACGAGTGGACGGTCGACGACCTGGGCGACCTGCCCAAGGACCTTCCGTACGAACTGATCAACGGAAGGTTGATCGTGCCGTCGCCCACCGCCCTGCACCAGGATCTGTGTGTCCGTCTCCTACTCGCGCTTGAGGTCAACTGCCCGCCTGAGTTCCTGGTGAGCATCGACCTGTCCATGCGGGTGGACCGCCGCAACGAGCCGCGCCCGGATGTGGTGGTGATCCGGCGCAAGCACGCCGGCCGGTCGCCGGTCCCGGTCGAGGACGCGCTGCTCGCCGTCGAGGTCGTCTCGCCGACGTCGCACTTCCACGACCTGTACGACAAGGCGAAGGTCTACGCCCGCTCCGGGGTCCGCTCCTACTGGGTGGTGGATCCGCAGCACGAGCGGATCGCGCTGACCGAGTACACGCTCGACGGCGCCGCCCGCGAGTACGAGCAACTGGCACACACCGAGGACCTGTTCGTCACCGAGCGGCCCTGGAAGGTCTCGGTCGATCTGCCGGCGCTGACCGCGCGGCGCAACGACCTGCTCGCCGGCGAGGAGGACTGATCGGGTAGGACTGTGCACATGGCTCTGCACGTGCGCGGTGTGTTCCTTCCCGACGACGAGGTCCGGGACGTCTGGCTGGTCGGCGACCGGGTCACCTTCGAACCGGTGCCCGGCGCCGAGACGGTGGCCGACGGCGGCTTCGTGCTGCCCGGTCTGACCGATGCGCACTGCCACATCGGCATCGCCCGCGGCGGCAGCCCGATCACCTCGCTCGACCAGGCGCGGGAACTGGCCCGGATCGACCGGGACGCGGGCGTGCTGGCGATCCGCGACGCCGGGTCGCCGTACCCGTACCCCGAACTGGAGGACGAGCCGGACCTGCCGCGACTGGCCCGCGCGGGCCGGCACATCGCCCCGCCCAAGCGCTACCTGCGCGACATCGGCGTGGAGGTCGGCGCGGCGGAGGTCGCCGAGACGGTGGCCGCGCAGGCCGCGGCCGGCAACGGCTGGGTCAAGCTGGTCGGCGACTGGATCGAGCGGGGAGTGGGCGACCTGGCGCCGGCCTGGGACGCCGACACCATGACCGCGGCGGTCGCCGCCGCGCACGCCGCCGGGGTACGCGCGGCGGTGCACACGTTCTCCGAGTCGGCGGTGGAGATCATGGTGCGGGCCGGGGTGGACTCGGTGGAGCATGGCACCGGGCTGAGCCTCGACCTGATCGACCTGATGGCCCGGCAGGGCACCGCGCTGGTTCCCACGATGATCAACATCCGGACCTTCGGCCACATCGCGGAGCAGGCCCGGCCCAAGTTCCCCGGGTACGCCGACCACATGCTCGCCCTGCGCGACCGCTTCCCCGAGGTGGTGCGCGCCGCGCACGAGGCCGGTGTGCCGATCTACGTCGGCACCGACGCGGGCGGCGGCATCGACCACGGGCTCGCGGCCGAGGAGATGCTCCTGCTGCACGAGCAGGCCGGCATGTCCGCGCCGGACGTGCTGGCCGCCGCCTCCTGGCGGGCCCGGGAGTGGCTCGGCTTCCCCGGGCTGGTCGAGGGCGGCCTCGCCGACCTGGTGGTCTACCCCGAAGATCCGCGCCGTGACCTGCGCGTGGTCCGGACGCCCAGCCGGATCGTCCTGCGCGGCCGGGTCGTCCGCTGACGGGCCGTGACCGGCCGCCGTCGTCGCTAGCGCGCCGTCGCCGCCATCAGGAACAGGCGCACCGCCAGGTCGGCCAGCCGGTCGGCGGTCTCGTCGACCGGGCCGCCGGGCAGCACGATGTGGCTCACCACCAGGCGTACGACGCTGTCCGCCGCGAACGCCAGGGCCGCCGGATCGGCGTCGGGCAGGCGGTCACCCGTCCAGTCCAGCAGCGCCGCCGCGGCCTCGGCGAGCACCAGCTCGGACCGGGTGGTCAGGTACGGCAGCAACTCCTCCGAGCCGCCCCGCGTGCTGGTCAGCACGGCCCGGACCAGCGGGTTCTCGGCGGCTGAGGCGAGCGTGCGGTGGATCGCCGCGTACGCCGCCGCCCGCACGTCGGAGTCGTGCTCGCCGAGCGCGGACCGGACCTGGCCGACGAACCGGTCCACCTCGTGCCGGGCCAGCGCCTCGCCCAGGCCCGCCTTGGTGCCGAACTCGTTGTAGACCGTCTGCCGGCTCACCCCGGCGGCGGCGGCCACCGCGCCCATCCGGACACGGTCCCACCCGAGGGCCACGGTCTGCGCCCGGGCGGCCTCCACGATCGCGTCCCGTGTCTCACCCATCGCCGTCGAAGTCTACGGCCGCGCCGGGCGACACGGCGCGGCCCGGCTCCCCGGCGAACCCCCGCCCCGCACGGCGCATAGGATGTGCGGTCATGGCACGCGTGCTCACTCCCCGTGCGGAGGACTTTCCCCGCTGGTACCAGGACCTGATCGCCAAGGCGAAGCTGGCCGACAACGGCCCGGTCCGGGGGACCATGGTGATCCGACCGGCCGGCTACGCCATCTGGGAGCGGATGCAGGCCGAGATGGACGCCCGGATCAAGGCGGCCGGCGCGGAGAATGCATACTTCCCGCTGTTCATCCCGGAGAGCTACCTCAAGCGCGAGGCCGAGCACGTCGAGGGCTTCTCGCCGGAGCTGGCGGTGGTCACGCACGGCGGCGGCAAGCAGCTCGCCGAGCCGGTGGTGGTGCGCCCCACCAGCGAGACGGTCATCGGCGAGTTCATGGCCAAGTGGATCGACTCGTACCGCGACCTGCCGCTGCTGCTCAACCAGTGGGCGAACGTGGTCCGGTGGGAGCTGCGCCCGCGGATCTTCCTCCGTACCAGCGAGTTCCTCTGGCAGGAGGGGCACACCGCGCACGCGACCCGTGAGGACGCCCGCGCCTACGCGCGGCGGATCCTGCACGAGGCGTACGAGGACCTGATGGTCAACGTGCTCGGCATCCCGGTCGTGGTCGGCCTGAAGACCGCCCGGGAGCGCTTCGCCGGCGCCACCGCCACGTACACGTGCGAGGGCATGATGGGCGACGGCAAGGCGCTGCAGCTGGGCACCAGCCACGAGCTGGGCCAGAACTTCGCCAAGGCGTTCGACATCAGCTACTCCTCGGCCGAGGGTGGCCGGGAGCACGCGTGGACCACCTCCTGGGGCACGTCCACCCGGATGCTCGGCGGCCTGATCATGTGCCACGGCGACGACAACGGGCTACGGGTGCCGCCGAAGCTGGCGCCGGTCCAGGCGTACGTGATGATCGTCAAGGACGGCGACGGCGTGAGCGAGGCGGCGGCCAAGCTGCGCGACGCGCTGCGCGACGCCGGGGTGCGGGTGGCGCTGGACGACCGGACCGACACCGCGTTCGGCCGCCGGGCCGTCGACGCCGAGCTGCGCGGCTACCCGGTACGCGTCGAGGTCGGCCCGCGTGACCTGGCCGCCGGCAACGCGGTGGTGGTCCGGCGTACGGACGGTTCGAAGGCCCCGACCCCGGTGGCCGACGTGGTCGGCGCGGTCCTCGCCGCGCTGGAGGCCGACCAGCGGGCGCTGCACGACCAGGCGCTGGAGTTCCGCCGGTCCCGCACCGTCGAGGTGTCGACGCTGGCCGAGGCGATCGAGGCGTCCGCCACCGGCTGGGCGCGGGTGCCGTGGTCGGCGGTCGGCGTCGAGGGCGAGGCCGAGGCGAACGGTCAGGGCGTGACGGTTCGCTGCCTGGTGCGCGCCGACGGCTCGGTGCCGGACTCGGAGGACGAGCCCGACCTGGTGGCGATCCTCGCCCGCGCCTACTGAGGGTGTAAGGAAGGGCCCCTTCTTAACGCATTCTGCATAGGCGGGGGCCCTTGTTAACACGACGGCGGGGGTGAGCGTGCGGTTCGAGCCGGGGCGGCTGATCATGCACCGGAACGTGCGGCATGGCCGGATCGGGTGGGTCCGGTCGGCCCGCGTGGTCTCCGACGACGAGCGCGGCCTGCTGCTCTGGGTGGCGCGGACGGCGCCCGTCGCGCACGAGGTGAACGCCGCCGGCCTGGGCATGCGGGCCGTGCCGTTCGCCGAGTGGGTGACGTCGTCCTACCGGCTCGCGCAGGGCCGGTGGAACGGTCCGCCGGTGCTGAAGTTCCTGCCCACGGGCGCGGCCCACTCGGTCTGGTGGTTCCGCGACGCCGCCGGGCGCTTCCAGAACTGGTACGTCAACCTGGAGGAGCCCGGCGTCCGCTGGGACGACGGCGCGGTGGCCGGTGTCGACATGGTCGACCAGGACCTCGACGTGGTGGTGTACCCGGACCTGAGCTGGGAGTGGAAGGACGAGGACGAGTTCGCCGAGCGGCTGGCGTTCCCGGAGCACTACTGGGTGACAGACGAGAAGGCGGTACGCGCCGAGGGTGAGCGGGTGATCCGGATCGCCGAGGCGGGCGCGTTCCCGTTCGACGGCACCTGGTGCGACTTCACCCCGCCCGCGGAATGGGATGTACCGGACGAACTTCCGCCGGGGTGGGACCGCCCGCCGGTGCGCTGAGCGGGTGTCGTCCGTCACGGCCCGGCCCGCCGCGGGCGTGGTGTCCGGGTCCGGTGTGAGAGTTCCGGGGCGGATCTGGCAGAATGGTTCGCTGGTATCCGGCGCGCGTCCGGCGCCCTCTAACCCGGGCGCGTCGCCAGTTCACCGAGCAGTCTCCGGCCCAAACCCCACTGTGCCGGTCGGCGCTCACCCGCCACACCGCCCGTACGGGCCGGTGAGATCGCAACAGGAGCGAAACAACTGTGGCCGTAAAGATCCGGCTCCTGCGGATGGGCAAGATCCGCAACCCGCAGTACCGCATCGTCATCGCCGACTCGCGTACCAAGCGTGACGGTCGCGCGATCGAGTTCGTCGGTGTGTACCAGCCGAAGGAAGACCCTTCGGTGATCGAGGTCAAGTCGGAGCGGGTCCAGTACTGGCTCTCGGTCGGCGCCCAGCCGAGCGAGGCCGTGCAGCGCCTGCTGGAGCTGACCGGCGACTGGCAGAAGTTCAAGGGCCTGCCGGCCCCGCCGCCGCTGAAGGTCGCCCCCGAGCGGGCCGACCGCAAGGCGGCGTACGAGGCCGAGGCGAAGGCCGCCGCCGGCGTGGCGGACACCCCGGCCAAGCCGGCCAAGAAGGCCGCCGCCAAGGCGGAGGAGCCGAAGGCCGAGGCCAAGGCCGAGGAGCAGACCGGTGCCGAGTCCGGCGAGCAGGCCTGACATGCCGCTGCGTCCCGCTCTGGAGCACCTGGTCAAGGGCATCGTCGACCACCCGGACGACGTCCGGGTGCGGATGGTCGACTCCCGTCGGGGCAAGCGCCTCGAAGTCCGCGTGCACCCCGAGGACCTCGGCACGGTGATCGGGCGGTCCGGCCGGACCGCCAAGGCGCTGCGCCAGGTGATCGGGTCCATCGGCGGGCGTGGGGTACGCGTCGACATCGTCGACTCGTACTGATGCTTCTCGTCGTCGGCCGGATCGGTAAGCCGCACGGCATCCGCGGTGAGGTCACCGTGGAGGTGCGTACCGACGAGCCCGAAGCACGGTTCGCCCCCGGTTCGGTGTTGACCACCGAGCCGGGGGTCACCCCGTCGGAGCCCGGCGCCTGGCGGGTGCCGCCGACGCTCACCGTCGAGTCGGCCCGCTGGCACCAGGGGCGGCTGCTCGTCGCCTTCGAGGGCGTGCTGGAGCGCAACGTCGCCGAGGCGCTGCGCAACACGCTGCTCGGCGTGGACAGCGCCGACGTCGCCCCGCCGGAGGACCCGGAGGAGTTCCACGACCACCAACTGGTCGGGCTCGCCGTGGTCACCCGCGACGGCGAGCACGTGGGCGAGGTGGCCCGCATCGACCACGCGCCCGCGTCCGACATGCTGGTGCTGCGGCGGCCCGAGGGGCGTACCGCGCTGGTCCCGTTCGTCAAGGCGATAGTGCCCGAGGTGGATCTGGCCGGCGGTCGCGTCGTCGTCGACCTGCCCGACGGCCTGCTCGATCTCTAGCTCTCGACCTCCGGCTGGAGCCACCGCATGCGCGTCGACATCGTGTCGATCTTCCCTGAGTACTTCGCCCCGCTGGACCTGTCGCTGATCGGCAAGGCCCGCGCGAACGGCACGCTGCGGCTGGCCGTACACGATCTGCGGACCTGGACCCACGACGTGCACCGCACCGTCGACGACACGCCCTACGGCGGCGGTCCCGGCATGGTCATGCGGCCGGAGCCGTGGGGTGAGGCGCTGGACGCGCTGGCCCCGGGCGAGCTGAGCCCGGACGGGCACACGCTGCCCCGGCTGATCGTGCCGTCCCCGGCCGGCGTCCCGTTCACCCAGGCCCTGGCGCACGAGCTGGCCGCCGAGTCGCACCTGCTGTTCGCCTGCGGCCGGTACGAGGGCATCGACCAGCGGGTGCTGGACCACGCGGCGACCCGGATGCCGGTGACCGAGGTCTCCCTGGGTGACTACGTGCTCTTCGGCGGCGAGGTGGCAGTGCTGGTGATCCTGGAGGCGGTCACCCGGCTGCTGCCCGGGGTGCTGGGCAACGCCGGCTCGCTGGACGAGGAGTCACACGCGCACGGGCTGCTGGAGGCCCCGCTCTACACGAAGCCGGCGACCTGGCGCGGGCTGGACGTGCCGGAGGTGCTGCGCTCCGGCGACCACGGCCGGATCGCCCGCTGGCGACGGGACGAGGCGCTGCTGCGCACGGCCGGGCGCCGCCCCGACATGATCGGCGCGCTGGCCCCGGAGACGCTCGACAAGCGGGACCGGGCGACGCTGGACCGGGGCGGATTTTCCCCGCCACCGGGGCATGTGGCAAAGTAGAGGGGTTGCCGCATCCGTCCACGCCGTGGGCGGCTGCGAGGACCCTCGACCGGGGCCGGTCTCGCCGGTCACCACCCGGGGGTCAGAATCACCCATCCGCGCATCGACTGACGATGCGCCGTGAGCCTCACGAGGACGCAGCGATGAACATCCTGGACGCCCTTGACGCCCAGTCGAAGCGTACCGACCTGCCCGACTTCCGTGCCGGTGACACCGTCAAGGTGCACGCGCGGGTCGTCGAGGGCAACCGCTCCCGGGTCCAGATCTTCCAGGGCGTCGTCATCCGCCGCCAGGGTGACGGCCTGCGTGAGACCTTCTCGGTCCGCAAGGTCAGCTTCGGTGTCGGCGTGGAGCGGACCTACCCGCTCAACGGCCCGGGCATCGACCGGATCGAGGTCGTGACCCGCGGTGACGTGCGTCGCGCCAAGCTCTACTACCTGCGCGAGCTGCGGGGCAAGAAGGCCAAGATCAAGGAGCTGCGGGAGAAGCAGCCGGCGAACTGATTCGCGTTCGCCACGCCGCCCGGCCTGCGCGGATGTCGTATCGACCAGACCGCATTACCCTGGTCGGTACGGGCGCAGCCGGACGGTGCGAAACGGTCCACTACCGCCCGTGGGGTCTCGAAGGAGACTCCCGGGCGGTAGTGTCGTTTCCGCGGACCGGAGAGTGGCATGGTGCAGATGGTTGACGAGGACGGCGCCGTCGATCCCTGGCGCCGGCGGGCCCGGCGCGGGCGTCGCCAGATGCCGCTCTGGCAGGAGCTTCCGCTGCTGCTCATCGTGGCGTTCTGCCTGGCGGTGCTGATCCGCACGTTCCTGCTCCAGGCGTTCTTCATCCCCTCCGGGTCGATGGAGAACACGCTGCTCGTCGGCGACCGGGTGCTCGTCAACAAGGTCGTCTACGACGTCCGCGACCCCGTCCGCGGCGAGGTGGTGGTGTTCCGCGGCACCGACCGCTGGGTCGCCCAGGAGGCGCCCGCGCCGCCCACCAACTTCGCCGGCCAGGTCAGCCGCACGCTCGGTGACCTGGTGGGCGTCAGCCGCCCCGGCGAGAAGGACTTCATCAAGCGGGTCATCGGCGTGCCGGGCGACAAGATCTGGTGCTGCGACGACGGCCGCGTGGTGGTCAACGGGGTGCCGCTGGACGAGCAGGCGTACGTCTCCGAGGACTCCCCGCTCGAGCTTCCGCCCAATCCGAAGGAATGCCGGTCCCGGCAGTTCACCGAGGTGGTGGTGCCGCCGGGGCAGATCTTCGTGATGGGTGACCACCGGCTGGTCTCGCAGGACGCCCGATGTCAGGGGCCGGTGCCGATCGAGAACGTGATCGGTCGCGCCTTCATGATCGTCTGGCCGTCGCAGCGGTGGACCACCCTGCCCGTACCGGAGACGTTCGCGGACGTGCCGCGCGCGGACGCCGCGGCCGCCTCCGGCCCGGTCCCGGTGGATCCCGACCCGGTGGGCGGAGTCGTCCTGATCGTGCCGGTCGTGGCGACGCTCACGGTTCTCGCGGGTTCGGGGCGACTGCGCCGCACCCGGGGACGTAGGCTCCTCCCGTGATCGACGAGCAGACCGAGAAGCCGCGCAACTCCTTCTGGAAGGAGCTGCCCATCCTCCTGGGTGTGGCGATCCTGGTCGCAGTGCTGGTTCGCGCCTTCGTGCTGCAGACCTTCTTCATCCCGTCGCCGTCCATGGAGAACACCCTCAAGATCGACGATCGGGTGCTGGTCAACAAGCTGGTCTACGACTTCCGCTCGCCGCACCGGGGCGAGGTGATCGTCTTCAAGGCGCCCACCGAGTGGAGCGGCAACCCCGACGGTGAGGACTTCATCAAGCGGGTGATCGGCGTCGGCGGCGATCACGTGGTCTGCTGCGACCGTACGGGCGGGCAGGACCGGCTGGTCATCAACGGCAAGCCGGTCGACGAGCCGTTCATCTTCCCCGGCAACAAGCCCGCCGACCAGGACTTCGACATCACCGTGCCGAAGGGCCGGCTGTGGGTCATGGGTGACCACCGGGAGGCCTCCGGCGACTCGCTGGAGCACTGGCAGCAGTCCGGCGAGGACATCACCGTCGCCACCATCCCGGAGGGCGAGGTCGTCGGGCGGGCTTTCACCATCTTCTGGCCGGTCAGCCGCGCCACCTGGCTCAGCGTGCCGAAGCAGTTCGAGGGGATCCCCAATCCCTGACCCGACGGCTTCCGCGCGCCCCCACGCCCGCCCCCGGCCGCCGGCGGGAGGGCGTGGTCGTTCGTCGCAGCCGTCTGGCAGGCTGGTGCGGTGACCGTCTACACCCCTCGTCGCGCGGCCCGGGTGCTGCTGGTCGACGCGTCCGACCGGGTGCTGCTCTTCGAGGGCAGTGATCCGGCCCGGCCGGGTCACCGCTACTGGTTCACCCCCGGCGGCGGGCTGGACCCGGGGGAGGCCCCGGCCGACGGTGCGGCCCGTGAGCTGGCCGAGGAGACCGGCCTGCGGCTGGCCCCGGCCGAGCTGGGCGCGCCGGTCTGGTCGGAGACCGTCGAGTTCCCGTTCGACGGCGTCTGGTACCGCCAGGAGCAGCAGTTCTACCTGGTCCGGGTGGCGGGCTGGGAGGTCGACACGACCGGCTTCAACGACGTCGAGCGCGCGAGCGTGCACGGGCACCGCTGGTGGACGGTGACCGACCTGGCCGCCACCGCCGAGCGCTACTACCCGCCGGACCTGCCGGGCCGGCTCGGCGCCGCGCTGGTGGGAGGCGGCGCATGCTGACCCCGCCGCGCACGGTGGTGCGCCGCGACGGCGGCCTCTACGCGCTGGAGCGGGCCCTGCAACGGCGGGGCTTCCGCTACGTCGCGGGCGCCGACGAGGCGGGCCGGGGCGCCTGCGCCGGGCCGCTGGTCGCCGCCGCCGCGATCCTGCCCGAGGGGCGCCGGGGCGAGATCGACGAGCTGGCCGACTCCAAGCTGCTCACCCCGGCCGCGCGGGAGCGCGTCCACGACGAGGTGGTGGCGCGGGCCCTGGCGTACGCCGTGGTGGTCATCCCGGCCGAGGAGGTGGACGCCCGCGGGTTGCACGTGTGCAACCTCGCCGCGATGCGCCGGGCGCTCGCCTCGCTGACCACCCGCCCGGAGTACGTGCTGACCGACGGCTTCGGCGTCGACGGGCTCGACGTGCCGGGGCTGGCGGTCTGGAAGGGCGATCGGGTGGCCGCGTGCGTGGCGGCGGCCAGTGTGCTCGCCAAGGTCACCCGGGACCGGATCATGGTGGAACTGGACGGGCGGTTCCCCGGCTACGGCTTCGCCGAACACAAGGGCTACATCACCGCCGAGCACAGCGCCGCGCTGCGCGCGCTCGGGCCCTGCCGGGAGCACCGCTTCTCGTACGTGAACGTGGCCGCCGTCTCCGGACGGGACGGCCGGCCTCCCCGCGCCCGCCGCCCGGCGGGCGCCGACGTGGTGTCGCCCGAGCCCGTGGCCGGGCTGCCGGGACTCGGGGCCGGCGCGTTCGCCGGGCGCCCGGACGAGCCGATGGGGCGCTCCGGCGCGCCAGGGGGTACCGTCGGCGTGGCGTTGGGCGAGCAGCCGCGACCTCCGGCGTCGGTGGGGGAAGATGTGGTCATGGAAGGCGGAGTGCGATGAGCGCGGAAGATCTCGAGAAGTACGAGACCGAGATGGAGCTGCAGCTCTACCGGGAGTACCGCGACATTGTCCGCCAGTTCTCCTACGTGGTGGAGACCGAGCGCCGTTTCTATCTGGCGAACCAGGTCGACCTGCACGTCCGCAACTCGGACGGTGAGGTCTACTTCGAGGTCGAGATGCACGACGCCTGGGTGTGGGACATGTACCGGCCTGCCCGTTTCGTCAAGAACGTCCGAGTAATGACGTTCAAGGACGTCAATGTGGAAGAGCTCGAAAAGCCCGACATCTCGCTTCCCGCAGATTCCGGATTCGGGAGCTGATCCCCGGGCGGCCCGCCGCCCGGATCACCGCTCCGGCACGACCACTTCGACCCGCTGCACCAGGTTGTTCGCGAACCCGCCCCGGTTCCACGGCTGCTCGACCGGCTGAGTGCGCCCCGAGGCGTCGGTCGCCCGGGCGCCCAGCACGTACCGCCCCGGGGTCGCCGTCCAGCTCACCGACCATCGACGCCACGCCCACTCGCCGCCGGCCGGCTCGTCCAGGACCGCCGGCGTCCACGTGCCGCCACCGTCCATCGTCACCTCGACCGACGTCACCGGCGCGTGCCCGGACCAGGCCCGGCCGTCCACCGTGCACGGCCCCGGCCGCACCACCCGGGTCCGGGACATGAAGTCCGGGAACCCGGGCGGGCGCACCAGGGCACGCGGTTGGATCCGGGTCACCGGCACGCCCGGGTCGTCGGCGTCGCGCCGCAACCGGTAGGCCACCGCGTTCTGGTAGCCGTCGAACGGCTCGGTCGTCACCGTGATGTCGCGCAGCCACTTCACGTGCGCCATGCCGTACCAGCCGGGCACGATCAGCCGCAGCGGCGCGCCGTGCTGCGGCAGCAGGGGAGCGCCGTTCATCTCGTACGCCAGCAGCACCTCCTCGCGCAGCGCGTCGGCCACCGGCAGCGCCCGCTGGTAGTCCTGCTCGACGCCGCGCTCGATCCCGTGGTCCGCCCCGGTGAACACCACGTCCACCGCGTCGCCGGACAGCCCGGCCTCGCGCAGCAGCGGCGCCAGCGGGGTGCCGGTCCACTCGGCGTTGCCCACCGCCTCCACCAGCCAGGGCTGGCTCACCGGGCGGGGCCGCAGCAGCGCCCGGCCGTTGCCCGCGCACTCCAGCGTCACCCGGTGGGTCACCCGGGGCCGGTCACGCAGCGCCGCCAGGTCCAGCCGCAGTGGACGCTGCACCGCGCCGGACACGCTCAGCGCGTACGCGGCCGGGTCGACGTCCGGGATGTCGTAGTGGATGAGCAGGTAGTGCAGGCCCGCCGGGGTCACGTCGTAGCGCAGCGCCTCCAGCGGGATGCCGTGGTTGCGCGCGGCGAGCTGGAGCTCCTCGGCGCTGATCGCCTCGTCCGGTCCGGCGACCCGGGCAGGCCGGCTCGCGTCGTCCACTGTGGTCATGCCTGCTCCGTCCGCTCCAGCACGTCGTAGCCCACGAACGTGAACATCCGTGCACCCGGCACCAGCGGGCGCGGGGTGCCGGTGAAGCGGTGCGCGCCGACCCCCACACCGTCGGCCGGGCTGCCCACCGCGACCGGCTCGAAGCCCTCCTCGGCGAACCACTCGCAGATCACCGGCACCAGATCCGGCTCGCGCCGGTGCCGCGTCCACAGCACCATGCCGCCGATGGCGCAGAGCGAGGCGCAGTGCCGCACCGTCGCCCGGATGTCGTCGTCGGTGATGTTGCCGAAGATGCCGCAGACCAGCACCAGATCGGCCGGGGCCAGATCGGCGTAGCCGTCGGTCAGCGCGGCGTCCCCGGTCACCACCTGCACGCCGGTGAGCCCCGCGTCGGCGGCGGCGCGGCGGGCCAGATCGGCGTTGCGCGGGTCCAGCTCGACCAGGCGGGCGGTCACGTCGGCGCCCCGGGGGTGGGCGGCCAGCACCGGGATCAGGTCACGGCCCTGACCGGCGCAGAGACTCAGCGCGCGCAGCGGACCGGGCCGTGCGGCGTCGAGGGCGTCGGCGACACGCTGCCGCACCTCGGCGAGCCGCCGGGCCAGTGCGGACTCGGGCTGGTCGTAGTCGCGGTGCCAGGCGTACCAGTCCTTCGTCACCCGGCCAGCATAGGCGTCCCGGCCGTAGCAGATCCGCCCCGATTTCGGCGCTCGTCCACAGTGGGGGCGTCGTCCACAGGACGACCGCGTGGCGCGCGCGGGGCAGCGCGCGGACGGTCAGGGTACGCGGTGTGCGTATCCCCATCGGTCGGGCCGGCAGGGGCCTGCTGCTTGTGCTCGTGCTCGCCTTCTGGTTGCCGGGCGTCCCCGCGGCGGGCCTTGACAGGCCGGTGGCGGCGGGCGGCTCGGCGGCGGTCCTTGACGGGCCGGACGTCACGACGGGATACCGGGGCGCGTCCGGCGGGCCGGCGATCGCCGGACGGTTCCGGTGGCCGCTGCCCGGTCCACCCCGCGTGGCACGCGGGTTCGACCCGCCGCCGCAGCCGTGGATGTCCGGGCACCGGGGCGTGGACCTGGCGGGCGCGCCCGGCGCGCAGGTCCGCTCGGCCGGCGCCGGGACCGTCCTGTTCGCCGGCTCGGTCGCCGGCCGGCCGGTCCTCACCGTCGGCCACCACGACGGGCTGCGCACCACCTACGAGCCGGTCCGGTCCCGGGTCACCGCCGGCACCCGGGTGGACGCCGGCACCCCGATCGGTGACCTGCTCGCCGGGCATCCCGGCTGCGTGGACGCGGCCTGCCTGCACTGGGGGCTGCGACGCGGCGCCGAGTACCTGGATCCGCTCGCGCTGCTCGGGCTCGGCCGGGTCCGGCTGCTGCCGCTCGACCCGGGAGCCGACGCCGGTCCCCTGAGTCGTGGCGCCGCCGCCGGCTCTCGCCGCTCAGCGCTGGGCGAGCAGCGTGGGCAGCCGGACGGCCAGGCGGTCGTACTCGTCGGGGGTGTTGTAGACCTGGCCGCACAGCCGCAGGTAGCCGCGCCCGTTCCAGCCGGCCACCGACACCTCGGCGGAGAGCCGGTCGGCGATCCGGGCCCGCAGCTCCCGGGCCGCGTCCAGTGTCGTCGCGACACCCGGCGGCAGCGGCACCAGACGCATGGCGACCGCCGGTCCGCCGGGCTCCGGCAGCCGCTCGGGCGCCACACCCAGCGCGTCCCCGACGACCCGTTGCCCGTACGCGGCCAGCGCCGCGTTGTGCGCGCGTACCCGGTCGACGCCGAGGCTGCGCAGTGTGAACAGGCCCACCGGGGCGGCCAGCCAGCCGGTGTAGTCGAGCGTCGCCTGCCATTCCACCCGGGTCGGGAAGCCGCTGTCCTGCTCCCACGAGACGACGAGCGGCTGGATCTTCTCCCGCCACGACGGCGCCACCACGAGCGCGGCGGTGCCGCGCGGCGCGTACGCCCACTTGTGCAGGTTGCCCACCCAGAAGTCGGCGCCGATCGACGCGACGGTGGCCGGCAGCATGCCCGGCGCGTGCGCGGCGTCCACCAGCACCGGCACGCCCTGCTCCCGGGCCACCGCGACGAGCGCGGCGGCCGGAAACAGCCGGGCGGTCGGCGAGGTCAGCTGGTCGACGATGAGCAGCCGGGTACGCCCGGGGCGCAACCCGGCGCGGACGATCTCGACCACCTCCTCGTCGGTGGCGGTCAACGGCACCGGCAGGGTGCGGGACACCGCCCCGGTGCGGGCGCACTCCCGCCCGATCGAGAGGGCCACTGCCCCGTACCCGTGGTCGGTGGTCAGGATCTCGTCGCCGGGGCGCAGCGCCAGCGACTGCAACACGACCGCCGCGCCGGCGGTGACGTTGCCGACCAGCGCGGTGCCGTCCGGGTCCGCGCCGAGGAACGCGGCCAGGTGTCGGCGGGCGTGGGCGATCCGGTCGACCAGGCCCTGGGTGAAGAACCGCAGCGGGTTGGCCTCCATCTCGTCGCGCAGGCGCTGCTGGGCGCGCTGCACGGCGATCGGCACGGCGCCGAACGAGCCGTGGTTGAGGTGGCTGACGGAGGGATCGAGGGAGAAGAGCAGCCGAGCACCGGGAATCGGCTCGGGCGGCTGCGGCACCGTCATCCATCGATCCTAGCCCGAGATGGATCATCACCCGGCGGGATTCCGCCGGTCAGGCGCGGGGGTGCGCCTGCCGGTACGCCGCACGTAGCCGCTCGACCGACACGTGCGTGTAGATCTGCGTGCTCGCCAGCGACGAGTGCCCGAGCAGCTCCTGCACCGCCCGCAGGTCCGCGCCGCCTTCGAGCAGGTGGGTGGCGGCCGAGTGACGCAGCCCGTGCGGCGTCACCCGGGGCACCCCGGCGGCCTCGGTCCAGTCGGCCACGATCCGCCGCGCGGTGGTCGGGTTGAGCCGCCCGCCCCGCGCCCCGAGCAGCAGCGCCCGGCCCGAGCCGGGCGTCGCCAGAGCCGGCCGCCCGACGCTCAGCCACGCATCGAGCGCCCGCTGCGCCGGCACCCCGTAGGGCACCGACCGCTCCCGGCCGCCCTTGCCGAGTACGCGCACCACCCGGCGGCCCTGGTCGACGTCGGTCACGTCCAGGCCGCACGCCTCGCTGATCCGTACCCCGGTGCCGTAGAGCAGTTCGAGCAGCAGCCGGTCACGCAGCAGCACGGCCTCGGGCGTGTCCGCGCCCGGTGCTCCCTCGGGTTGCGGGGCGTCGGCGGGCCGGGCGGCCTCCATCAGGGCGGCGGCCTGGTCGGCCCGCAGCACGGTGGGCAGTTCGCGCCGGGCCCGAGGGCTCGCCAGCGGCGCGGCGATGTCGTCGGCGAGCAGGCCGGTGCGGTGCGCCCAGGCGCTGAACGTCCGGGCCGCGGCGGCGCGGCGGGCCATCGTCGTCCGGGCCGCGCCCATGGTCCGCTGTTTCGCCAGCCAGCTGCGCAGCACGGCGAGGTCCAGCTCCGGCAGCTCGGCGCAGCCCATCCGGACCGCGTGGTCGAGCAGCGACACGAGATCCGTGACGTACGCGCGGACGGTGTGGACGGACCGGTTGCGCACCCGCGACAGGTGGTCGGCGAAGTCGTCCACCGCTTCGCGCATCGACGCGGGCAGCTCCTCGTGCGCGTCCCGGGTGCCGCGCTGCCGCTTGCTCACCGCGGCGCCCCGATCTGGCGCACGCGGTCGTAACGGAGGCGGACAGCGATCACCGGTCCAGCGTACGGCCGGAGCGCCGCCGCGCGCTGAGCCGCCGCACCGCCTTCACCGCGCCGGACCGTGGCGCCTGCGGTGTGCCCTTCGCCGCCGCGCCCGTGCCTCCGGTATGACGATCGCGCCGCGCCGAGCAGGGTGGCTAAACCGGGCCTGGACAGAGGAAACTCATGCTGCGGCCAGGCACAGGGCGGCAACCGGACGGCAGCGTGGCTGAGCCGGCGCCCCACGGGTGGCCGATCCGGCCGCGATCGGACAGCCGCGTCCCGCGACGGTGACGCCCGGTACGAAAAGGGGCCGACAGTGGGAGTGGACGCGGTCCTCTACCGACAGATATCGGCGGGCAGCAGTCGTCGCCGGCCCGCGTACGTCTCGATCGAGGTCGTCGCGGATCCGCAGGACGTGCTGCTCGGTCTGCTGGCGCGGGTCCGCGGCGGCGGCCGGACGCCGCTGCTGGATCGCGTCGATCCGCTCGGCGAGCTGACAGTCGACACCGATCGGATGTCGCAGCTGCTCGCCGACCTGCGGTGCCTGGCCGAGGTGGCCGGGGCGCCGGCGGAGGCCGACCACATCCGCCGGCTGGCCCGGCTGGCCCGCCGCTGCGCGGAGCGCCGAGACACCGAGATCCGGTTCGAGGGCGACTGACGATCGCGCGTCCCGTCGCCGTGCCGTGCCGGCTCAGGCTTCGGCCGGCTGCCGCGTGGCCCGGATCCGGCGCGTGCCCCACACGATCAGCAGGACTCCGGCCACGAACAGCGCCGGACCGGCGACGAAGCCGATGTCCCGGATCATCAGGTCGATGTCGTGCTGCTTCTCCGCCTCGGCCTTCTGCGCCTCGTAGGAGCCGTCGCCCGCGCCGAACATGCACCGGTCCCGGGGCGTCATCACATCCTCGCCGCACATCGTCGGGCCGTTCGGGTCGTAGTCGCCGATGTCGCGGTGGGACAGGATCGCGAAGAACACCACGAAGAGGCTGACCACGACCAGCATGCCGCCGAACGCACGACGCCCCGACCCGGGTGGGCCGGCCGCCGGGTTGCGGCGCGAGGTTTCCTGCGTGCTCATCGGCCGCCTCCGCGCGTCGGCGGGATGGCCGACGCCGGCCCGGCGAGCCGCACCTCGGCGCCGGACTCCGACCATTGTGGACATGTGCGACGGTTCGCTGCCCCAGTCATCCTTCTCCCCGTGACGGCGCCCGGCGTCCGGCCGGGGCGCGATCGTTCCCGCAACGGCTTCCGCCGCGCGCGAAATGGTGATCCTAGAAGACCGGGGCCGGTCCCACGGCCCCGTCGCCGGGCGGTTGCGAGGGGGTACGCGCCGCCTGTCACGTCGGGCCGGCCGCTGGCGGGGCGAGCGCGTAGCCGCCGTCGCGACGAACCACCATCGTCAGTTCCTCCAGCAGGGACAGCTTGCGCATCGCGGTACGCAGGTCCACGCCGGCCCGGGCGGCGACGCTCTCCAGGTCGAGCGCCCGGCGACGGGGCAACGCCTCCAGCACCTGGGTGGCCTCCTCGTCGAGCCGGTCCCGTGGGCGCTCGGGCGCTCGGGCCGGCGGGGCCAGGTCGTAGCCGATCCGTCCCACCTCCTCCAGCACGTGCGCGAGGCCGGTGACCAGCCGGGCGTCCGGCCGCTCGCGCAGCACCTCGTGCCCGCCGACCGACATCGCGGAGGTGACCGGCCCGGGAACCACCATCGCGTGGCGGCGGAGGCCGAGCGCCCGGTTGAGCGTCTGGGTGGCGCCGCTGCGCGCCGCCGCCTCCACCAGCACCGTGCCGCGTGTCGCCGCCGCTATCACCCGGTTGCGGATGAGGAACCGGGGCCGCAGCGGCTCCGCGCCCGGCATCCACTCGCTCACCAGCAGGCCGGTCTCGGCGATCCGGTCGAACAACGCGGCGTTGCCCATCGGGTACGGGCGGTCCACCCCGCACGCCAGCACGGCGACGGTGCGCCCGCCCGCTGTCAACGCGCCGCGATGGGCGGCGGAGTCGATGCCGAACGCCCCGCCCGACACCACAGTCCACTCCCGGTCGGCCAGGCCGTAGCCCAGCTCGGTGGCGATGTGTGAGCCGTAGGGGGTGGCCGCCCGGGCGCCGACCACCGCCACCGAGTGCGCCAGCGTCTCGCCGAGCGGCCACGCCCCGCGTACCCAGAAGCAGAGCGGCGGGTCGGTCTCCACATCGACCCGGCGGGTGGCGCCGGGCAGCGCCAGCCGCCGCAGGTCACGGACCTGGGCCGGCCACTCGTCGTCGTCCGGGGTGACCAGCCGGGCGCCCAGCCGCTCGCCACGGGCCAGCGCCTCGGCCGCGACCGCCCGGGCGTCACCGGCAGCGGCCCGCGCCGCCACGGCCGAGCGCAGGGTCCGCTCCGGCGCGCCACCGGACAGCAGCAGGTCCAGCGCGGCGACCGGGCCGATCCGCTGCACCAGGGCGTACACGGATCGGGTGCCGGGCTCGGCGAGCCAGGTGAGCGCGACCCGCGCCAGCTTGGTTTCTTCGGTGCTCACGCGGCCTCTCCCGTCCGCAGTTGGATGGCCTCCGCGACGTCGTCGTGGCCGGGGCGGTCCCGCCCGTCCAGGTCCGCGATGGTCCAGGCGAGCCGCAGTACGCGGTCGTAGCCGCGCGCGGACAGCGAACCGGTGTCGAGCCGGTGCCGCAGGTCCGCGGTGACCCGGGCCGGCAGGTGCCACGGCGGGCGGCGCAGGTACGGGCCGGGGACGTCGGCGTTGACCCGGTGCCCGGTGGCCGCCCAGCGGTCGGCGGCGGCTCGTCGTGCGGCGGCGACCCGGGCGGCGACGGTGGCCGAGGACTCGTGCGCGGCATCGGTACGCAACAGTTCCGCCGCGCGTACCGCCTGCAGCCGGACCTGCACGTCCACCCGGTCGAGCAGCGGCCCCGACAACCGGCCCAGGTAGCGCCGCCGGGCCAGCGGTGTGCACTCGCAGTCGACGTCGCCGGACGGCTTCGCGCACGGGCAGGGGTTGGCGGCCAGCACCAGTTGCGTGCGGGCCGGGTACTCGGTCGCGCCGCGCGTGCGCGCCACACGTACCCGGCCGCTCTCCAGCGGCTGCCGCAACGCCTCCAGCGCGCCCTTGCCGAACTCGGGCGCCTCGTCGAGGAACAGCACCCCGCGGTGGGCCAGCGACACCGCGCCGGGACGGGCCAGCCCGGAGCCGCCACCGACGAGGGCGGGCACCGTGGCGGTGTGGTGCGGCGCCTGGAACGGGGGACGGCGCAGCAGCCCGCCGCCGGGCGGCAGCAGGCCGGCGATCGAGTGCAGCGCGGTCACCTCCAGGGCGGCCTCGTCGTCCAGCTCGGGCAGCACCGAAGGCAGCCGCTCGGCGAGCATGGTCTTCCCGGCGCCGGGCGGGCCGAGCAGCGCGAGGTGGTGACCGCCGGCGGCGGCGATCTCCAGCGCGCGCCGCCCGAGCGGCTGGCCGGCCACGTCGGCGAGATCCGGTCCGGGTGGGGTCCCGGCCGGGGCCGGAGCGGGCGGGGCGAGCAGTGGCGCGCCGGTGCGGACGTGTGCGACGAGCCGGTGCAGCGTGTCGACGGCGTGCACCCGTACGCCGGGGATGACCGCCGCCTCGGCGGCGTTGCCGGCGGGTACGACGACCCGGGTGTGCCCGGCGCGGGCTGCGGCGGCGACCATGGGCAGCGTGCCGCGTACCGGGCGCACCGCGCCGTCGAGGCCGAGTTCGCCGAGCACGACAGTGGCGTCCAGGGCGACGGGCGGCAGCTCACCCGAGCCGGCGAGCACGGCGACCGCGATGGCCAGGTCGAACGCCGAGCCGTACTTGGGCAGGGTGGCGGGCAGCAGGTTGAGGGTGATCCGCCGGTTCGGCCACTTCTGGCCGGAGTTGACGATCGCGGCACGGACCCGGTCGCGCGCCTCGTGCAGCGCGGTGTCGGGCAGACCGGAGATGATCACGGCGGGCAGGCCGGGGGCGAGGTCGGCCTCGACCTCGACGAGGTGCCCGGCGACTCCGGCCAGGCCCACGCTCAGCACTTTCGCGTACCCCATGTCAGAACGCGCCGCGCAGGTGCTCGACCCGGGCGGGGCCGGTGAGCGGGAGCCGGACGGACAGCACGTCGAAGCGGACCTCGTCGGCGGTGGTGCCGGTCTCGGCGAGCCACCGGGCGGCCAGGCCGCGCAGCCGGCGGGCCTTGGCCGGGACGACGGCCTCGGCGGGGGAGCCGAACTGCTCGGTGCGGCGGGTCTTGACCTCGCAGATGGCCAGGACCGGGCCCTCCCAGGCGATGATGTCGATCTCGCCCTCGGGGCAGCGCCAGTTGCGGGCGACCGGGCGCAGGCCCGTCTCGATCAGGTGCCGCAGCGCGCACCGCTCGCCGTACGCGCCGACGGCTCGGTTCCGGTTCGTCATGCCGGCCAGGATGCGCCGGGGCGGCCCGGGGCGGCGGGACGGATGCGGCTGCCCTGTGGACAAGCTGACGGTTGTGGACGGAGCCACGATCACCGGATCGATGTGGTAAGGCTGCCGGCCGTACATGCGAGACGCCAGTGGCGGACGGTGACGGCGGTGACGACCTCGGGAGCATGTGGGCGGTTTGCGCTAACCAGTTGTGACGTCTCTTTACAGGGCGTGTAGCTGATCTTTACTGTCGCATCGCTGAGGAGCAATGAACGGGGGCTGTAATGAACTTGAGCTTGATCTATAGAACGACCGTCGCGCTGAGCCACTCTCGCCGACCAGTCGTCGATCAACTCGCCCGCTGACGAGCCGCTCGCGCTGACACATCCCGACGTCGGGCGCCGGAGCGACCGCCGTCCGCTACAGGTTCTTGATTTCCACGCCTTGAGTCCCGTGCCCCGCACGGCCCTCTGACGTGCCAAAACGCAATGAGGAGTGTCTAGGTGAGAGCACCTGGATCGGTTTTCGCGTGGCGTCGTCGCGGTTTCGCCGCCGCAGTCGTCACGCTGGCCCTGATCGCGGTCGGCAGCCCGACCCTGCTGCCGTCGCCAGCGGTGGCCGAACCGCCGGCGTCCCCGGACGCACCCGTGCTGGGCGAGGTCGACGCGCTGGCGCAGGCCAGGAAGCTCAAGATGCAGGTCGAGGTCACCAGCCTCAAGAGCGAGAACTCACGTGTGCTCGCCACGCCCCAGGGCAACCTGGTGCTGGAGTCATACGTGGAGCCGCAGTGGACGAAGACTCGCAACAACAACTCGTGGCAACGGATCGATACCCGGCTCGAACGGCGAGCCGACGGTTCGCTGGGGCCCGTGGCGACGCTGGCCGACGTGACGTTCAGCCAGGGCGGAAGCGCACCGGCAATTCGGCTGCCGGTGGCCGACGGGCAGGTGTCGTTGTCCTGGCCGGGGGAGCTCCCGGCCCCCTCGCTCGACGGCGACACCGCCGTCTACGCCTCGGTGCTGCCGGACGTGGACCTGCGGCTGCGGGCCTTGCGCGACGGGTTCACCTGGGCGCTCGTGGTGAAGTCCGCGCAGGCCGCGGCGAACCCGATGTTGAACGAGTTGCGCTTCTCGCTGCGGACGACGGGGTCGCTGACCAAGCGGTCCAAGGCCGGCGGCGGATTCGAGGTGGTCGACCCGACCGGTAGCCCGATGCTGTCCGCGGGCGGTGCGCTGATGTGGGATTCGGCCGGGGTGGCGCCGAAGGCGCGTGCGGGGACGAGCCGGGCGGCAGCCGACTTCGCCGCCTGGGACCGGCGCGAGTCGTTGCGGGTCGCGCCGGACCACGCGCGCAAGGCGGAAATTCCGACCCGGGTGCAGGGCGACGACCTGGTCATCGTGCCGGACCAGGCGCTGCTGCGGGGCAAGAACACGGTCTACCCAGTGGTCATCGATCCGTGGAGCACAATCGAGAAGACCCGGTGGGGTTACTCGAGCACCAACAACGCGACCCGCAACGACGGTGTGGCCCGCGTCGGCCGGGACCCCGAGGGGTCCGGCACCTACCGGTCGTACTTCTCGTTCAAGCTCACGTCGCTGTCCGGCAAGACCATCCGCAGCGCCAAGTTCCTGACGGAGATGACGCACTCGTGGGACTGCGGCAACACCCCAGTGAACCTCTGGCGGACGGCCGACATGGCGACCACGGGCAAGCAGACCTGGTCCGGGCCGAGCTTCTCCAAGTGGTTGGAGAAGCGGTCCGGGCACGCGCACAAGCCATCCACCGGTGAGGGCTGCCCCGACGACCCCCAGCCGGACCAGCCGATGGAGTTCGCCAGCCCGAACGTCACCGCCGACATCAGCGCCAACCGGGGCCAGGAGATCTACACGCTGGCGCTGTCGACCCGCGAGTCCGACGGCACATCGGAGTCGACGAGCAACTGGTGGAAGAAGTTCGACCCTGTGCAGACCAAGCTGACGGTGGAGTACAACACCAACCCCAACACCCCGACGGCTGCACAACTGTCGACCCACGCCGGCTACACCGCTCCGGGGCAGGCGTGTGTGACCGGTACGTCACGGCCGGCAGTGCGCTCGGACTTCCCGTGGCTGAAGGCGACGGTCAGTGACCCGGACGGCAGCGGTGGTGGCAGCCTCTCCGGCGTCTTCACCCTCCAGAAGCTGGTGGGTGGCACCTGGACGAACGTGTCCGGCTGGCCCAAGACCGATTCCGGGGTCGCGCCCGGAGCCAAGGCCGAGTTGCAGCTGTCCGCGAAGACGGTCAACGGCGAGATCTACCGGTGGCAGGTGCAGACCAAGGACACCCTCGGCGGTTCCTCCACGGCGTCCCCGTGGTGCGAGTTCTCCGTCGACTACTCCGCACCCGAGGCGACCCCCGGGGTTGTCGCCGCCGACGGCCTCTACCTGGAGTCGCCGCCCCGGGGCACGAACCAGGACCTGCGGGGATCGGTCGGTTACACCGGGCGCTTCACCTTCTCGGCCAACGGCGCCGCCGACGTATACGACTACGTCTACCAGATGAACGGTGGTCCGGAGATGGTCGTCCGTGCCAGCAGTCTCGGCGGCACCGCCACCACGGTGGCGACGCCCACGCTGCGGCATGAGAACGTGCTGACCGTCCGCAGCCGCGACCAGGCCGGGAACTCGTCCGCCCCCTACGACTACGCCTTCCTGGCAGGCGACCCGTCCGGTCCGGTCGCGCACTGGGCGATGGATGAGGGAACCGGTCTGATCCTGAACAACAAGGTCGAGGGCGCTCCGGTGGCGACCATGAGCCCGTCCCCGGCCTGGGCGGACTCGCGTGTGCTGGGTACGAGCCGGCGAAGCGGCAAGGACTGGGCGGTCAAGTTCGACGGCGACGATCAGGCCGCGACCACAGGCCCGGTCATCGACACCACCCGCAGCTTCTCCTTCGCTGCCTGGGTCCGCGCCGATGTGGTCGGTGGGGTGGTCATGGCGCAGGTCGGCACGAACAAGAGCCCGTTCGAACTCCAGTACCATCCGGCGAAGCAGCGATGGTGCTGGGTCAGCTACGCATCGGACACGGTGAACGCTCTGGCGACCCCGTCACCCGCGTGCGGTACCGAGCCGGTGCAACCGGGCGTGTGGGTACACCTCGCCGGTGTCTACGATGCCGGCTCGACCAACCAGCTCTCGTTGTACGTGAACGGGGTCCGCAAGGGCGTGGGCATGGCCAACGCCTCCGTGTGGTCCGCGTCCGGGCCGCTGATGATCGGTGCTGCGCGCAACGGGGCACCGACCGGTTGGATCAACGGCGCCATCAGCGAGGCCCGGGTCTGGGACCGGGTCATCGACCCGGAGACGGACCTGTCCGAGATCGTGGCCCCTGTGCGGGTCGGCCAGTGGGACATGGACAGTGACGACCAGGACGAGCCGAGGGAATCGGGAGACTCCTCCGACTACCGGACGCCACTGACTCTCGGTCCGGCACCGGCCGCGAACTGGACCACGGAGGGCTTCAACGGATCGACTGCCCTGCGCTTCGACGGAATCTCGGGTGCCGCACAGACCAGCGGTCCGGTGCTGCGCACCGACCAGTCGTACACCGTCTCGGCGTGGGTGCGGTTCGCAGGCGGCGCGGGCGCCCGCACGGTGATCGCCCAGGACGGTGTGAACATCTCCAGTTCGTTCCTGAGCTGTCGTACCGACGCGAACGGGTCGAAGTGGTCGATCATGCTCCGCTCCGGCGACTTGACCTCCGCGCCTGGGTTCTACGTGACCGGCAGCACCTGCCTCGTCAACCAGTGGACGCACCTCACGGCCGTGCAGGATGCCACGAGCCGGACGATGAGCCTCTACGTGGACGGCAATTTGTTCAGTCAGCTCACCCCCACCTTCAACCCGTGGCACGGAACAGGCGGGCTGGCGGTCGGCCGAGGCAGGTGGGGGGCGCCCACCGACTACTTCAACGGTGACATCGACCGTGTCCAGGTATGGCAGGGCGCGCTGAGCGCCGCAGAGGTCCAGGCGGCGTTCGCCGCAACCGACTGACCCGGGTCTCCGGTCCCGTCCGCAACGCAGGTGCGGCAACCTCTCGTTCTTGAAGGGCAGAAATGAGAATCGATCGATCCGGCCGGCCGCAACCAGGCGGTGGGGGGATGCGGGTCAGCGTCGCGGTGCGACGGGGCGCCCGTCGTACCCTCGTCGCGGGGTTGGCCACGGTCCTCGCCGCCACGCTCGGTGGCCAGTTGCCGGCCCGCGCGGAGCGGCCGGAGCAGGCCTACCACCTAGACCCGCAGCGGTACTCCTCCGCCCCGCTGCACAAGGCCGCGTCCAGCAAGCGGATTCCCGACAAGGACGCCGCGGCGGCCAAGGTGCGGCGCCCCGCACCGGTCTGGCCAACGGCGGGCTCCGCCGAGGTGTCACTGGCGGCGACCGCCGGCGCAGCGGCAACACCGAGCCGGGCCGGGTCGCTGCCGGTCACGGTCCGGCCGGCTACCGCGTCCTCGGCCAACCGAAGCGCGGTGGCCGCGCCCGCCAAGGTCCGGGTCGAGGTCCTGCCGAAGGCCCAGGCCGAAGCGGCCGGCATCAACGGCCTACTGGTACGCCTCGGACGCACTGACGGGGTGCGGGCGGCCGGCCCGGTCGAGGTGGGTATCGACTACGCCGCCTTCGCGACCGCGTACGGCGGTGACTGGGCGTCGAGACTGCGGCTGGCGCAGCTGCCCGACTGTGCCCTGAGCACCCCCGCCGCAGCGGACTGCCGCAGCACGCCGTTGAACTCGCGTAACGACGTGCGGACCCGGACGGTCACCACGACCGTGTCGGTGCCCGAGGCCCAGGCCGCCGCGGTCTTCGCCCTGACCGCCGGCCCGTCCGGTGGAGCCGGCGACTTCGCCGCTTCCAGCCTCGCCTCCACGTCGTCGTGGAGCCACAGCGGTGCCACCGGCAGCTTCCAGTGGTCGTACCCGATGCGTGTCCCGCCGGGCCCCGGCGGACCGGAACCGACCCTCGGCCTCGGCTACTCGTCGCAGTCGGTGGACGGTCGGCACGCGGCGACCAACAACCAGCCGAGCCTGTTCGGGGAGGGCTTCGAGTTCTCCCCCGGCTTCGTCGAGCGGCGCTACAAGGCGTGCGCCGACGACATGGGTGGCAACGCGAACAACACGGTCAAGACCGGTGACCTGTGCTGGGGCCCGGAGAACGCCGTCATGTCGCTCAACGGCAGCACCGTCGAACTGCTCAAGGGCAGCGACGGCACCTGGCACCCCCGCAGCGAGAACGGAACCAAGGTCGAGCTGCTCACCGCGTCGGCGTACGCCAACGGCGACAACGACAACGAATACTGGAAGGTCACCGGCACCGACGGCACCCAGTACTGGTTCGGACGTCACCGGCTTCCCGGCTGGGCCACCGGCCGTCCGACGACCAACTCCGTGCTGACCGTCCCGGTGTACGGCAACAACCCGGGCGAACCCTGCAACGCCGGCACCTTCGCCGCCTCCGACTGCAACGGGAAGCCGCAGGCCTGGCGGTGGAATCTCGACTACGTCCAGGACATCCACGGCAACACCATGTCCTACTGGTGGGCCAAGGAGACCAACTACTACGCCAAGAACCTGACGGGCACGACGCCCGTCGTCTACGACCGGGCCGGCTACCTGACCCGCATCGATTACGGCAGCGACAACCGGGACGATAACGAGTACGCCGCCACGTCGCCGTACATCGAGAACGTGCCGGGACGTATCGAGTTCACGAACGTGGACCGGTGTCTGCAGAACTGCACCACGAAGAATGCGACGAACTGGCCGGACACTCCCTGGGACCAGAGTTGCACCGCCTCGACCAACCCGTGCACCAACGGCTCTCCCACGTTCTGGTCCGCAAAGCGCACCACGGAGATCACCACCAAGGCGTGGAAGGCGTCCGCCTCGGCCTACCAGAAGGCGGACTCGTGGACCTTCCGCCACGCGTTCCTCGACCCCGGTGACGGCACGAGGGCCGGTCTCTGGCTCGAAGGCATCACCCACAAGGGTCTCAACGGTGGCACGATCACGACGCCGGAGGTGACCTTCTCCGGCATCCAGATGCCGAACCGGGTGGACGCCGGCGGCAGCGACTGGGCCCTGGCGATGAACTGGCACCGGGTCAACCTGATCACCCTGGAGACCGGCGGGCAGATCTTCGTCACCTACAAGCAGCCGCAATGCGTCCGCGGCAGCGTGATGCCCTCGAAGGACGCGCTGGACAAGAACAAACTGCTCTGTTATCCGGTCGAGTGGGCACCCAACGGCAGGGACAAGGTCACCGACTTCTTCCACAAGTACGTCGTGGAGGAGGTCCAGCAGATCGACCCCACCGGAGGGTCGAGGCCGCTGCGCACCGCGTACGAGTACCTCAACACCAACAACGAGGCGTTGTGGCACCACGACGACGACACCGGCATCACTCCGAACGACCGCCGTACCTGGTCGCAGTGGCGTGGCTTCCCCCGCGTGGTGACCTACGTCGGTGAGGGCCCCGCGCGGACCAAGACCGAAACCCTCTACTACCGAGGGATGTACGGCGACAAGCTCGCCAACGGCAGCACCCGCACGACGCAAGTCCAGGGTCTGGAAGGCGGGGCGGTAAACGACTACGACCACTTCAGCGGCTCGCCCCGCGAGACGATCACCTGGCTGGACGGAAACGTCCTGTCCGCGACCGTATACACGATGTGGCGCTCCGAGGCGACGGCCACCCGGGCGGGAAGCCCAGTCGCCGAATCCCGGTACACCCGGGTACGCACGGTGAGTTCCCGCACCGCCACGGACTCCGGTTGGCGGCGCAGCACGTCGACCACCGACTTCGACGCCTACGGCATGCCGACCACCCAGGAGGACAGCCCCGACGGCGGCGCCACCGGGGACAAGCGGTGCAGCAAGACCGAGTACATCCGCAACGCCAACCGGTGGTTGCTCACGCCGGTCAAGCGAATCCACGGCTGGGTCGGGGCGTGCTCCACCACGCCCACCGACACCAACCAGATCCTCGGTGACGTCCGGTTCAGCTACGACGGGCAGGCGTACGGCACGGCGCCGGACAAGGGGCTGCTCACCGCGAGCGAGAAGATCGTCGACTTTGCCGGCGGCAACCGCACCTACCAGCAGGTGGGGACAGCCAAGTACGACCTTCGGGGCCGCACGACCGAGGTCACCGACATCGCCGGGAAGAAGACGACGACCGCGTACGTCCCGGCCACCGGTGGGCCGGTCACCCAGCGGACGACCACCAACCCGTTGCAGTGGACCACGACGGTGGACCTCGACCCGGCCACCGGCCTCGCGCTCAAGAGCACCGACGTCAACAACTACGTCACCGAGTACACCTACGATGCCCTGGGCCGCGCCCTCCAGGTGTGGTTGCCCAACCGGCAGCGGGCGAACAACCCCACCACGCCGTCGACCAGCTATGCCTACACGCTGTCGAAGACGGCGCCGTCGTACGTGGTGACCACCGCGGTGAACGCTCTCGGTGGTAGCGACACCTCGTACATGATCTTCGACGCGCTGGGCCGCCAGCGGCAGACGCAGGAACCGGCCCATCGCAGCGGCCGGATCATGACCGAGACGTTCTACGACGCGGCCGGTCGCATCTACAAGTCCAACTCGGCCTACTACGACTCCGGCGCGATCGACACCTCGACCATCAGATCGCGGCTCGACCAGGACGTGCCGAGCCAGACCCAGGCGATCTACGACAACGCCGGCCGACAGACTCACTCCCTGCTTCTCGGCTCGGTCGCGAGCGTCCAGGTCGAGAAGGCCAGAACCTCGACCACGTATCACGGTGACCACGTCACCGTGGAGCCTCCGGTCGGGCAGGCCGCCACCACGGTATGGACCGACCCGTACGGCCGGACGGAGAAGCTCTGGCAGTACCACGGGCGGACCGCCACCGGGACCTACGACGAGACCATGTACACCTACCACCCGGTGGGGCAGTTGGCCACCGTCAAGGACCCGTCCGGCAACACCTGGTCCTACGCCTACGACATCCAGGGCCGGTTGATCTCGTCGAGCGACCCGGACGCCGGCACGTCCACCAGGAAGTACAACACCCTCGGGGAGTTGGAGAGGACTACCGACTCCCGCCCCGACACGCCTGACCTCTGGTACGCCTACGACGAGGTCGGACGGCTACGCACCACCCACGAGGGCAGCCTGACGGGGCAGAAGCGCACGGAGTTGACCTACGACTCGCCGGTCAAGGGCATCGCCACGTCGTCGTCGCGGTGGATCGGGTCCGAGGAGTACCGCTCCGAGGTCGTGACTGTCGACAAGATGTACAACACGACGCAGACCAAGCTCACCCTCCCGGCGTCGCAGGCCGGCTTCTGCGGTATCGGCAAGGTCACCTGTAGCTTCACGTCCAAGGCGACCTTCCTGGGCGATGGCTCACCCAACACGCTCACCATTCCGGCCGCGGGTGGCCTCGACCAGGAGGTGCTGAACTACAAGTACGACACCACGTACGCGATGCTGGACCGGTTGGCGACCGACTACATCGACGCCACCTACTACGTGGTCGACGCCGGCTACAGCGACCTGCACGAACTGAACACCATCACCCGCGCCACCGCGCTGACGGGTGCGAAGTCGGTCCAGAGCAAGAACTCGTACGACGAGACCACGGGCCGGGTCAGCAGCAGTTCGGTGACCCGCTCAGTCGCCCCCTCGTATGTGCTGAACACGTTCTACGACTACGACGCCAGCGGCAACATCACCAAGATCGATGACAACACGGGTGCCCGCCCCCGCGACACCCAGTGCTTCACCTACGACCACCAGCGCCGGCTCACCGAGGCGTGGACTCCGGCTTCCTTCGACTGCACGGCGAAACCGCAGACCGAGACACAACTGGGCGGCCCGGCACCGTACTGGCAGCAGTGGTCGTTCGGCGCGCCGAACGACCCGGAGGGCCGCATCGGCAACCGTCGCACCCAGATCGAGCGCGGGACCCCGACGGGGACGGTGACGACGTCCTACTCCTACCCGACGGCGGGCACGCCGCAGTCGCACCGGCTCAACGGGTGGAGCCGGACCGACAACACCGGCACCACCACCGGCTCGTACACCTACGACGAGGCCGGCAACACGAAGAGCCGGCCCGGCAAGTCCGGGCAGCAAGCCCTCACCTGGGACGTCGAGGGGCACCTGGCCTCGGTGACCGACAGCACCGGCACCAGCTCCTACATCTACGACGCGGGCGGCAACCGGCTCATCGCCACCGATCCCACCGGAAGCACCCTGTTCCTCGGGGATCAGGAAATCCGCAAGAACGGCACCACGGGGCAGGTGACGGCCACCCGCTACTACTCGTTCGGCGGGGAGGTGGTCGCGCAGCGCACCGTCACCGGCATCACCTGGCTGGCCAGTGACCACCAGGGGACCTCGCAGGTCAGCGTCGCCAACGACACGAACCAGACCATCACCCAGCGCCGTCAGACGCCGTACGGGTCGCCCCGGGGTGCGGCGGTTACCTGGCCCAACCAACAGGGGTTCCTCGGTGGTTATCAGGATCCCACCGGCCTGACCCATCTCGGAGCCCGTGAATACGACCCGACCATCGGCCGGTTCATCTCGGTCGACCCGATCAACGACCCGGGCAACCCACAGCAGCTGTCCGCCTACGCCTACGCGTCGAACAACCCGGTTACGTTCAGCGACCCGAGCGGTCTGATCATCCCCGAGTACCTCAACCCGACGGCCAACAACATTGTTGTTTGCAGCGGCCTCGGGGGCTATGCGTGCCAGAACTACGCGGAGGGCAAGACCGGCCAGGGCCATGGTCCCAGTCGCAACGACGGCAGTGGGGGGCCGACGAAGAAGACCGGCCGACAGAAGACGCACGAGTCCCTTGAGGCGTGTGGCCTTTTCCTCATCGGTCTGGGCGCGGGATGTGACGGCGTCAACGCGGTCATTTACGCCACCGAAGGAAACTGGCGGGAGGCCGCGCTGTCCGGCGTCTCGGTCGTGCCCGGACTCGACTGGGCCTGCAAGCTCGGCAGGTGGTGCAAGAAGGTCATCGACTGGGGAGCCGACAAGGCCGGCGCAGTCGTGGCGCGCATCAGGTGGGGCAAGCCCCCGTCGATCAACCCGGCGGCCGAGGCCAAAGAGATGGCCTTGCTGAAGAAGGAGATCCGGGAGACTCCGCGGCCACCGGCACCGAAGACGCCCGAACCTCCGAAAAAGGAGCCCGTCGCGCCGGCCAAGGGCAAGACCGGCGGAAACAACGGCGGAGGCGCACCCAGCTCCAAGGGCGGCTGCCCGACACACAGTTTCTCGCCGGACACCCCGGTCCTCATGGCCGACGGGACGACGCAGCCGATCGCCGAGGTGCGTGAGGGCGACCAGGTCCTCGCCCACGACCCCGAGCGCGGGGCCACCAGTGCCCAGACGGTGGAAAAGCTGCACATCAACCGGGACGACGCCCTGACCGACCTGGTCGTCCGCGACGGCAAGGGCGCTGTGTCGACGATCGACACCACGCAGCACCACCCGTTCTGGAGCGTCACCCGCGAGCAGTGGGTCGGCGCGGGTGAGCTTAAGGCCGCCGAAGGGCTGCTCGCGGCGGACGGGTCGACGGTGAACGTCGTCAAGGTCCGCAACTTCAGCGGCAGCGAGGTGATGCGCGACCTGACGGTCTCCGTCGTCCACACGTACTATGTGGTGGCCGGCAACACTCCGGTACTCGTGCACAACTGCGGATCTGAGGCTAGAGCCGCAGCGCGATCAGCGCCCGAAGACGCCACGATGACTGCCGCAGCCCGGTTTCGAGGGACCGACATGGTTTCGATCGGCCACTCTGGCCATTCGTCCCGTCCAGCCTATTTCGAGCCCGAGATCGATTCCGCTCTTGCGGATGGCGGGCAGATTGCGGGCCGAGGGGCCGACAACTGCGCGGAGATTCGGGCTTGCAACGCTCTTATCGCAGAGCACGGAGCGGCGTTCGAGGCTCGAGCCGGACGCTCGCTACGTTTGAGTGACATCGAGTTCTTGACTGTTCGCAATGCAACTGGTGTCTCGGAGGCGGCATGCCTATCCTGTCAAAGCGTCCTCGTGCGGCGTGGAGCGACTGACCTGTCAAGGTGAACTATGCATGAAGCAGAACTGTTCGGGTTCCTCGGCTCGTCCAATTCGAGGGCGGCTGGCGGGTTGCCTGAAATAGAAGTTGTCGCGGCGAATCTGAAGCGGGCAGGATTTGAGTGTCACGAGGAGGGTCACGCATTCTTGGGTCAATACATCGGCCTGACGGTTGAGCATCCTCCAACCCTCCTCATCGCTGGGGAAAGGATTGCCAGCTGGACTCGGTTTGAACCGTCGGCCGTATGTACAGTGCGGGACGCGAGGATATCCCGGCGCTGTGCGACAGTGGCTGGCGTCGCTCTCATGCCAGTTGGAGTCGACAGCTTTCATTTGACCATATATTCAGGGAGTGATGGCAGGTTTTACGCGGGATTCGATTCCTCGGTCTACCGATATGGGAATAGTCGGAACGACATGTTCTCGATGATGAAGAATGGAGTCCGCCCATCCTTCTTGGGCGACTGGGCGGCTCAGTGAGCCTGTGGCGGCGGGGCTTATTGAGCTTTCCCGCTCAGGATGCCCGGAGTGGTTGGATGCGTCCAAGCCGCCACCGCCACAACTCACAGCTATGCTATTGCTGCGCAACGTGAGTGGGCGTGGAGACGAATGCCTCCGGTTGTGGAGTGGGCTGCCCCAGTTAGCTACTCCGCGGGCAGGAGGCGTTCGGCTTCCCATGCCAACGCTGCCCTGAGTGCCGGCGCGTCTTCGGTTGTGTCTCATCGGGGTGAGGGTGACATGCTGAGTAGTGCCCTGGCTTCCGCTGGCTGCCACGAAGAGGTGGGTCGCTGAGGGGGCGGCGTTACGGGGGCATGTCCGTCGTGGCCGAAGATTTGCCCCGTTCGGCCCTACGTGGCCTCTTGGTGCACCCGTTGGTCGGCGGCCTGCGGATCGGTCAAGTGGTGCACCTCAGCGGGGCGGGTTCGACGGTAGCGAGTGCCAGCAGGCGTCGAGCCTCACTAGGCGACCGTCGCGCCCAACTCACGAGATGCGACGATCCGATGACGCGAGATAGTCCGTGCGAGCTGGGACGATGTCCCACCAGACCCGAATGGCGCGGCTGGAGCCGGTCGCATACCGTGCCGGTCGTGGACGGACGACGGAGCTATCCCGAGGATGAGCAGGGGTCGCGATGGGGCGACCGCGGATACGAGTCGGACTGGCGCGCCGCGGGTGAGCCCCGCTACCGCGACGACGACTACCGCACGCCGGAGCAGCGGGCCGGTGAGAGCCGGTACGCCGAGCCGGGCCGGTACTCCGCCGCCGACCCGCTGGTGGACGACACGAGCAGTTGGCGGTCGCAGCGGCCGGACGACCCGGAGGTCTCCGGTGAGCTGCCCGGGTCACGTGCCGGGCGGCGGGCGGCCCGCGAGTCCGCGGACGATTCGCTCGCCGCGGTGTCCCGCAGCGGTGTGGACGCGCTCGGCACCGCCGCACACGGCAACCCGCTGAGCGCGGTGCCGGCGAGCCCGCTCGGCACCCCGGCCTCCGACGGCGCGTCCCGTACCGGCGGCGACCCGTACGGCCTGGCCGCTCACAACGCCGATCCCCGCGGTGGCGGTAACGCGCTGGCCCTCGGCGGCGCTGCCGGCCAGGCCGGTCCGGGGCCGCTCGGCGGCTACCCGATCGTGGACACCGGCCGGTCGGCCGAGCCGCCGGTGACCGGTGGGACGGACCCGTCGGCCGCGGCGCGGCTCAACCCCGGCGAGGCGACTCCGCTGCGGATCGGTGAGCGCCCGGCCGGTCCGGCCGAGCCGGCGGCGACCCCGAATCCGCTGGAGATGCCGACCGGCCCGATGCCGGCACTCATGCCACGACCGGACGGTCCGCCGCCCGGTGACGGCGTCTACCGGACCCGGCGTCCGGCGCTCGCGGTGCTGCTGGCGGTGATGGTGCTGGTGCTGGAGGTGCCGGCGGTACGGGTGTTGCTGCACGGCCTGTTCGGCGACCCGGTGTCGACGTCGCACGTGGTGGTGGGCATGTTCCTGACCGTCGGGCTGCCGATCTTCGGAACCGGCCTGTACGGGCTGCGTACCGGCGGGCTGGCGCTCGCCGACGGCAGCCGGGGCTGGCTGCGCCCGCCGACGGCGTACCTGACGGTCGGGCTGGTCCTCTTCCTCGCCGCAGCCCTCGCGGCGGGCTGAGCGGGTGGACGACCGCTGAACCAGTACGCCGAAGTGGCGGTGTCACAGGCAGGTTGACACCGCCACTTCGCCGTACCGGAGTCGATCAAGGTTTGAGCAAGGCCGCCTCCCGCACCCGAGGGCCGTGCGGCGGACAGGGCGCGTACACTGGTCGACTGGCGACCGCCTCGTGCGGTCGACCTCGCGTGCCCTCTCCACGGTCTCCTCCGTGGGGCGACGGCCTCCCTGGTCCCGGTTCTTCACCCGGGCCCACCCCGGCCGCCGACCGGGCGCCAGGCGTCCGGCCGCCGGCCGGACGGACAACCAGGGACACAGTAGGAGTAACCCACCATGGCCGTCGTGACCATGCGTCAGCTGCTGGAAAGCGGTGTGCACTTCGGGCACCAGACCCGGCGCTGGAACCCGAAGATGAAGCGCTTCATCTTCACCGAGCGCAACGGTATCTACATCATCGACCTGCGCCAGACGCTCGACTACATCGAGAAGGCGTACGAGTTCGTCCGCACCACCGTCGCCGGTGGCGGCAGCATCCTGTTCGTCGGCACCAAGAAGCAGGCCCAGGAGGCCATCGCCGAGCAGGCGACCCGGGTCGGCCAGCCGTACGTCAACCACCGCTGGCTCGGTGGCATGCTGACCAACTTCCAGACCGTGTACAAGCGGCTGCAGCGGATGAAGGAGCTGGAGGCCCTGGGTGACCTGAGCGGCACCGCCGCCGGTTACACCAAGAAGGAGACGCTCCAGCTCTCCCGCGAGAAGATCAAGCTCACCAAGACCCTCGGTGGTCTGCGGGACATGCAGAAGCTCCCGGCCGCGGTCTGGATCGTCGACACCAAGAAGGAGCACATCGCCGTCGACGAGGCCCGCAAGCTGGGCATCCCGGTGATCGCGGTGCTCGACACCAACTGCGACCCGGACGAGGTCGACTTCCCGATCCCGGGCAACGACGACGCCATCCGCTCGGCCGAGCTGCTGACCAAGGTCGTCGCCGCCGCCGTCGCCGACGGTCTGATCGCCCGCTCCGGCCGTAACCGGGGCGCGGACGAGAAGCCCGAGGCCGGCCAGGTCGCCGCCGACGAGCCGCTGGCCGAGTGGGAGCGTGAGCTGCTCGAGGAGCCGAAGAAGGCCGACGAGCAGCCCGCCGCCGCCGCTGCCGAGCAGCCGGCGACCGCCGCCGCCGAGTGATCTCGCCGTCGCGTGCCCACCGTCGGCGATTCCCGGCGGTGGGGCGCGACGGGTACGCCGGGCGGCAGCACCGGCCCGGAACCGGGTAACCAGCACCCCAGACCACCTCACTGACACCGAAGAGAGAGTCATGTCCAACTTCACCGCCGCGGACGTCAAGAAGCTCCGCGACCTCACCGGCGCCGGCATGATGGACTCCAAGAAGGCGCTGACGGAGGCCGAGGGCGACTTCGACAAGGCCGTCGAGATCCTGCGCGTCAAGGGCGCCAAGGACGTCGGCAAGCGGGCCGGCCGCACCGCCGCCAACGGGCTCGTCGCCCACTCCGGCCAGGCGCTGCTCGAGCTCAACTGCGAGACGGACTTCGTCGCCAAGAACGACGCCTTCATCGCGCTGGCCCAGCAGCTCGTCGAGCACGGCGTGGCCAGCGGCGCCACCAACGCCGAGGAGCTGCTCGCCAGCAGCATCGACGGCAAGAGCGTGGCCGACCTGATCCAGGAGCAGTCCGCCAAGATCGGCGAGAAGCTGGTGCTCAACCGCTTCGCCAAGCTGGACGGCACCACCGCGGTCTACCTGCACCGCAAGAGCCAGGACCTGCCCCCGGCGGTCGGCGTGCTCGTGGAGTTCACCGGCAAGAACGACGAGGCGGCGGACGCCGACGCGCGCGCCGTGGCCATGCAGATCGCCGCGATGCGGCCGAAGTACCTCACCCGCGACGAGGTGCCGGCCGAGACCGTCGAGTCGGAGCGGCGCATCGCCGAGCAGACCGCCCGCGAGGAGAACAAGCCCGAGGCGGCGCTGCCGAAGATCGTCGAGGGCCGGGTGAACGCCTTCTTCAAGGACTTCGTCCTGCTGGAGCAGGCGTCGGTCGCCGACAACAAGAAGACCGTCAAGCAGGTGCTGGCCGACGCCGGCATCGAGGTGACCCGCTTCCTGCGGTTCGAGGTCGGCCAGGCCTGAGCCGCCGCGCCGGGCCTTCCGGGCCCGGGCACAGGGGAGAACGTCGACGAGGAGGCCGCCGGTGTACGCGACAGGCACCGCGGCCTCCTCGTCACATAGGGTCGGCAAGGGCACGTACGCGACGCCCGCGCTATGCGCGGGGAGAAGGGGCGGGGCGGATGACGCAGGTTGTGAGTGACCGGAGCCTGGCGATGGAGGATCCGACCGCGCCTCCTCCCGGTCGGTCCCGCCGGGTGGTGCTGAAGCTCTCCGGTGAGGTCTTCGGCGGCGGCGCGATCGGTGTCGACCCCGACGTCGTGCAGGGCATCGCCCGGCAGATCGCCACCGTCGTACGCCGTGGTGTGCAGGTCTCCGTGGTGGTCGGCGGCGGCAACTTCTTCCGCGGCGCCGAGCTGCAGAAGCGGGGCATGGACCGGGCCCGCGCGGACTACATGGGCATGCTCGGCACGGTCATGAACTGCCTGGCCCTCCAGGACTTCCTGGAGAAGGAGGGCATCGAGACCCGGGTGCAGACCGCGATCACCATGGCCCAGGTCGCCGAGCCGTACATCCCGCTGCGGGCGATCCGGCACCTGGAGAAGGGCCGCGTGGTCATCTTCGGCGCGGGCGCCGGCATGCCGTACTTCTCCACCGACACCGTGGCCGCCCAGCGGGCGCTGGAGATCCGCGCGGACGTGGTGCTGATGAGCAAGAACGGCGTGGACGCGGTGTACACCGCCGACCCCCGGATCGACCCGACCGCGAGCAAGCTCGACTCGATCACTTTCTCCGAGGTGCTGCGCCGTAACCTGCGGGTGGCCGACGCCGCCGCGTTCAGCCTCTGCATGGAGAACGGCCTGCCGATGCTGGTCTTCGGCGCCCAGGGCGACGACACCATCGTCCGGGCCGTCGCCGGTGAGAAGATCGGCACCCTGATCACCGCCTGACCGGCCCGCCGGATCGACAAGCGGTCCCTCTGCCACGGCGGCACCCGCACTACCCACGACGAGCGACAGAAGGAGGCGAGGAGACCGGTGATCGACGACACCCTCCTCGAGGCGGAGGAGAAGATGGAGCGTGCCATCGAGCACGCCAAGGAGGAGTTCGGCGGGATCCGTACCGGTCGCGCCAACGCCGCCATGTTCTCCCGGATCGTCATCGACTACTACGGCAGCCCGACCCCGCTGCCGCAGATGGCCTCCATCGCGGTGCCCGAGCCCCGCATGGTGATCATCAAGCCGTACGACAACTCGCAGCTGGGCGCCATGGAGAAGGCGATCCGCGACTCGGACCTCGGGGCCAACCCGAACAACGAGGGCAACCAGCTCCGCATCGTCCTGCCGCAGATGACCGAGGAGCGGCGCCGGGAGATGATCAAGGTCGCCCGGCAGAAGGGCGAGGAGGCCAAGGTCGCCGTCCGCAACATCCGCCGCAAGGCCAAGGAGGAGCTGGACCGCCTGGTCAAGGACGGCGAGGTCGGCGAGGACGAGGGCCGGCGCGCGGAGAAGGAGCTGGACGACCTGACCCAGCGTTTCGTCGCTACCGTCGACGAGCTGGTCAAGCACAAGGAGAACGAGCTGCTCGAGGTCTGAGCGCGCGCGTACCCCGCACGGCACCGCCGCCGTCGCCCGCACGGGCGGCGGCCCGGTGCCGTCGTCGTGCCCGGCGGCGCAGACCCTCGGGGCTCCGGCGGGTGCAGTAGGCTCGGCACGATTCCCGGCCACCACGGGGTGAACGGCGGGGGTCGCCCGGCCGTCGGTCGGTCAACAGAAGTCTCACGCCGGTAGGGGATGGTTTTGGTCTTGCGTCATGTGGTGGCTCTCGTACCGGCTGCCGGTGCGTGATGTCCCACCCCGACCCCTACGGCAGCACCGAGCCGCGTGGCTGGGACCGTCCGGCCCCCGCTCTGCCCTGGCCGGACACCGATCTGGAGCCGGGCCCCTGGCGGCCCGCTCCGGCGGCGCCCACCCACCCGACCGAGCCGGGCGGCTACGCCCGCCCCGGCGCCGCCCCGGACACGTACGCCGCCCCGGACACGTACGCCGCCCCGGACACGTACGCCGCCCCGGACACGTACGCCGGGCCGTACCCGAACAGCGGTCGGCGCCACGACGGACCGGGCCGGTACGACGGACCGCCGGCCGGCGACCGCGGCCGGCCCGACGGGCCGGAGCGCCGCGGCCCGTGGGGTGCGCCGGCCCGCGACGACGAGTACCCGACCGCGCAGATCGCGCCGGTGCGCGACGAGCCCACCGACCAGATCCCGGCGGTACGCGACGAGCCCGAGCCCGAGCCGCCGCCCGGTCGCCGGGGTCGGGGGCGACGGCGGGCGAGCGCCGAGCGTCCGCCGACCACCACGCCGACGACGTCCCGGGCGGGGCGCAACCTGCCGGCCGCGATCGGCGTCGGGGTGGCCCTCGGCGCCGCGGTGGTGGTGCCGCTGTTCTTCTTCATGCCGGCGTTCCTGGCCGTGCTGGCGACCGCGGTCGGGATCGGCATCTGGGAGATGGCCCGCGCGGTACGCCGCAGCGGCGCCCACCCGCCGCTGGCGCCGCTGGTCGCCGGTGGCGTGATCACGGTGGGCCTGGCGTGGGTCGCCGGCCCGGACGCGCTCTGCCTCGGCCTGCTGGTCACGGTGCTCGGCACGATGATCTGGCGGCTGGGCGACGGGCCGGGCAACTACCAGCGCGACCTCACTGCGGCCACCCTGATCGCGGTGTACGTGCCGTTCCTCGCCGGGTTCGCGGCCATGCTCGCGGCGGCGCCGGGCGACGGGCACCTGCGGGTCCTGGTGACGCTCGTCGCGGTGGTGCTCTCCGACACCGGCGGGTACGCGGCCGGCGTGTCGTTCGGCAAGCACCCGATGGCGCCCACGATCAGCCCGAAGAAGTCCTGGGAGGGCTTCGCCGGCTCGGTGACCGCCGCGGCGGCGGGCAGCGCGGTGCTGCTGTGGGTGTTGTTCGACGTGGCGCCCTGGTGGGGCGCGCTGTTCGGGATGGCGATCTCGGTCTCCGCGGTGCTCGGCGACCTCGCCGAGTCGATGATCAAGCGGGATCTCGGCGTCAAGGACATGAGCAACCTGCTGCCCGGGCACGGCGGTCTGATGGACCGGCTCGACTCGATCCTGTTCGCGGTGCCGGTGGCCTACCTTCTGCTCGCCGTGTTCGTCCCGGTGGTGAGCTGAGGTATGCGTCACGGCGGAGACCCGCGGCGGGCCGGGCGGCCGGGGGCGATTCGACACGTACGGACGGGTGCGTCCGGGCGGGAGCGTGTCAGACTGGACGCGCCATGACGAGTCTCCCGCTGATCTCCGTAGACCCCGACGCCCGCGGCCGCCGACCCTCGATGCCTCCGCGCCACCTCGCCGACCTGGACCTGTCCGGCCGGCAGGCGCTCGTCACCGAGCTGGGCGAGCCGGCGTTCCGCGCCAAGCAGGTCTCCAACCACTACTTCGGCCGCCTGGTGCGCGACCCGGAGCGGATGACCGACCTGCCGGCGGCGACCCGGGAGCGGCTGGCGGGTGAGCTGCTGCCCACCCTGCTCACCCCGGTACGCGAGCTGGCCTGCGACGACGGCGCGACCCGTAAGGCGCTCTGGCGGCTGCACGACGGCTCGCTCGTGGAGAGCGTGCTGATGGGCTACCCGGACCGGGTGACCGTCTGCATCTCCAGCCAGGCCGGGTGCGGCATGGCCTGCCCGTTCTGCGCGACCGGCCAGGCCGGCCTGACCCGCAACCTGTCCACCGCCGAGATCGTCGACCAGGCGGTCTACCTGGCCGGGGTGGCCGCCTCCGGCGCGGTGTCCGGCTCGCCGCCGCGGCTGTCGCACGTGGTGTTCATGGGCATGGGCGAGCCGCTGGCCAACTACTCGCGGGTGGTGGCGGCGATCCGCCGGCTGGTCGCTCCGGCGCCGGAGGGCCTGGGCCTGTCGCAGCGGCACATCACCGTCTCCACGGTCGGGCTGGTCCCGGCGATCCGGCGACTGGCCAGCGAAGACCTCTCCGTGACCCTTGCGTTGTCGCTGCATGCCCCCGATGATGAGCTGCGCGACGAACTCGTCCCGGTCAACCAGCGCTGGAAGGTGTCCGAGGTGCTGGACGCGGCGTGGGACTACGCGGCCACGACGGGGCGTCGCGTGTCCATCGAATACGCGATGATCAAGGACGTGAACGACCAGCCGTGGAGAGCAGATCTGCTCGGGCGGCTGTTGGCCGGCAAGCTGGCCCACGTGAACCTGATCCCGCTCAACCCGACTCCGGGCAGCCGCTGGGACGCCAGCCCGAAGCCGGTCGAGCGGGAGTTCGTCCGGCGGTTGCGCGACGCCGGGGTGTCGACCACCGTGCGGGACACCCGGGGACGCGAGATCGACGGGGCGTGTGGCCAGCTCGCCGCCGCCGGGGACACGGACGGCGACTCACGCGCGGCAACGGCGTAGCGGTACGAGACCAGGAGACATAGTGGCGAGTCAGGGTCAGCGTTTCCGGCGTAAGGCGCTCCGCCGGGGATACAAGGTCGACGAGGTCGACGCCTTCCTGGACCGGGTCGAGGCGACACTCGCCGGTCAGCCGGTCGGCGCGCCCGTGGCCTCCCAGGAGGTCCACGACGTCGTCTTCCGGGTCCGCTTCAACGGCTACGACGAGTGGCAGGTGGACCTGCACCTCGACCGGGTCGAGCGGCAGCTCGCCGAGCTGGAGGAGCGCGGTGGTGCCCCCGCCGGGCGCGGTGGCGACCCCCGGATTCCCGACCGGCTCGGCCCGCCGATGCGCGACGACAGGGGCATGTCGCCAGTGCCGCAGCCGCCGATGCCGCCCCGGCAGATGCCGGCCCAGCCCGGCCCGCCCGCCGACCGCTACGGCAGCCGCTACGACGAGCCGACCGGCGCGTTCGCCGGCGGGTACGACGGTCCGCGCGGTGGCTACGACGGCCCGCGTGGCCCGGGCGGCCCCGGCCCGATGGGCCCGGGCGCGCCGATCGGGCACGGCGGCCCGCCGCCGCGTGGCCTGCCGCCCGGCCCCGGCGGCTACGGCCAGGACAGCGGCCCCGGCGGGTACGGCCAGGACACCGGTCCGGGCGGCTACGGCCAGGACAGCGGCGGGTACGGCCAGGACAGCGGCCCCGGCGGGTACGGCCAGGAGGAGCGCTTCGACGGCTTCGAGGCCGGCCGGCGCGGGCGTGCCGACATGACCGCCGAGATCCGCATGCCCGAGCGTGAGCTGCGTGGTCGTGGCCCGGGTGGCCCGCCCGCGCTGCCGCAGCAGGGCTACGGCGCGCCGGAGCCCGGTTACGGGCCGCCGGACCAGGGTTACGGCCCCGGCCCTTCGATGACCGGCCCGCCGCTGGTGACCCCGCCGGTCGCCGGTCCGCCGATGGTGGGCCCGCCGATGGCCGGCCCGCCCGGCAGCGACCTCTACCGGGTCGACCAGATCCGGCGCAGCTTCCAGGTCCGCCGGTTCGGCAGCGGGTACGACCCGGACCAGGTCGACCGGTTCTTCGACACGCTGCTCGGCGGCATGCAGGGCCGCAACCCGATGCCGGTGAACCCGAAGGACCTCGACACGCTGCGTTTCGGGCTGGTGCCCGGCGGCTACTTCGAGGCCGAGGTCGACGCCGCGCTCAAGGACGTGCAGGACATCCTGCTCGGCCGCTGACCCGCACCCGACGACGAAGGGCCCACCCCGCGAGGGGTGGGCCCTTCCGCGTACCGTTTGCGCCGCTCGTCAGGACCGCAGGCCGTTGCGGCGCAGCACGGCGTCGCCGATGACGATGGCGACCAGCAGCCCGGCGATCCCGAACAGCCAGATGTGCTCCACCCGGCCCTCCTCGATCCCGCAGAGCGCCATCAGAACCAAGACCAGCGCCGACAGCAACGCGCCGATCCGTCCGGACTTGCGGTGCCCGGGCTTGTGCTGATCTGGCGCGGTTACCGGCTCGTCTCCTGCCACTGTCGGTCCTTCCCTCGCGATCGGATCTCCGATCAGTCTGGCACGCCCTCAACCGGCCCCGGCGCAGGGTCCGGCCTCCGGTGCGCTTGATGACCCGGGCGGGCGACAGCGTGGTTGTCGCATGACCCGGGCCGTAGGTCCCGTCCGGGTCGGGGCGGTTGGGCACTACCGGCGTCGCGGGACGGCGAGCACACTGCCTCCGGTAGCGTCTTGACGTACACCTGATGCCTTTTTGAGGGGGACTGCGGTGCGAGTGACCGGTACGGGCCATGCCAGCATGCGGATCGACACGGCCGCGGGCAGCATCCTGTGCGACCCGTGGGTCAATCCCGCCTACTTCGCCTCGTGGTTCCCCTTCCCGGACAACTCCCTGCTCGACTGGGAGACCCTCGGTCAGGTCGACTACCTGTACGTGTCGCACCTGCACCGGGACCACTTCGACGCCAAGCACCTGCGCGACTTCGTGTCCAAGGACGCCACCGTCCTGCTCCCCGAGTTCCCCACCTCGGAGATGGAGGACGAGTTCCGGGAGCTGGGCTTCACCAAGTTCCTCAAGGCCCCGAACGAGCAGGTCGTGGAGCTGCCCGGCGGCCTGAAGATCATGATCCAGGCGCTGACCAGCCCGACCGACGGCCCGATCGGCGACTCCTCGCTCTGGGTCGAGTACGACGGCGTCCGGCTGCTCAACCAGAACGACGCCCGCCCGACCGACCTGAGCGTCTTCGCCGAGCTGGGCCACGTGCACGCGCACATGCTGCAGTTCTCCGGCGCGATCTGGTACCCGATGGTCTACGAGCTGCCGCAGTCGGCGAAGACCGCGTTCGGCAAGCAGAAGCGGGACCGGCAGTTCGACCGCACGTGGCGCTACATCGACGACCTGAAGGCCGACCACGTCTTCCCGATCGCCGGCCCGCCGTGCTTCCTCGACGACGAGCTGTGGCAGTTCAACGACATCTTCGGCGACGAGGGCAACATCTTCCCCGACCAGTCGGTGTTCCTGTCCGAGTACGCCAAGGTCGGCGGCACCAACGGCATCGTGCTGCTGCCGGGCAGCGTCTCGGAGATCACCACCGAGGGCGCGACCACCACGCACCCGGTGCCGGTGGAGGAGTTCTTCGCGAACAAGGTCGCCCACCTGGAGGAGATGCGGGAGCGCAAGCGCGGCGTCATCGAGGCCGAGAAGGCGTCCTGGCGGCACCCCGAGGTCGACGTGCTGGGTGAGATGAAGCGCCGGATCGAGCCGCTGCTGGACGAGTCGATCTACCTGGCCAAGGGCGTCGGCGGGCCGGTCCGCTTCGACCTGGTCGGCTACGACGGCTCCGAGGTCGAATCCATCGTGGTGGACTTCCCGGGCAAGGAGGTCCGGCCGTACGCGGACGAGAAGGTCCGCTACCGCTTCCGTACCGAGCGGGCGCTCATCGAGCACCTGCTGCACATCGGCGAGGTCGACTGGGTCAACTCGCTGTTCCTGTCGTGCCGCTTCTCGGCGGCCCGCATCGGCCAGTACAACGAGTTCGTCTACGCCTTCTTCAAGTGCCTCTCTGAGGAGCGCCTCCAGTACGCCGAGGGCTGGTACGACGAGCACGAGCGGGCCGTCGACGCCGAGGACATCACGCTCGACGGCTGGGTGGTGCAGCGGCGCTGCCCGCACCTGAAGGCGGACCTGAGCCGGTTCGGCATCGTCGACGGCGACCAGCTGACCTGCCAGCTGCACGGCTGGAAGTTCGACCTGGCCAGCGGCCGCTGCCTGACCAGCGTCGGGCACAAGATCCGGGCGCACCGCGCGGACGCGGAGACCTCGACGCCGGCCGTCTGACGGTTTCGCCCCGCACGCCGCCCCCGGCACGCGACCATCGGTCGTGAGGGGGCGGCGTGACGGGTGCGGACAGGGAACCGGTGTACCGGTTCGGGCGCGGCAGCGAGATGGCGCGGGACGCCTCGCGGGTGGAGGCGTTCAGCGACGCGGTGATCGCCATCGTGCTCACCCTGATGGCCGTCGAGCTGCTGGCGTTCGACCCGGACCTGCCGCAGGACGACGGGCTGGCCGCGGTGCTCGTGCAGGAGTGGCGGGCCTACCTGGCGTACGTGATCACCTTCGCCATCGTCGGCCAGGTCTGGCTGACCCACCACAACATGTGGCGCTACGTCCGCCGGGTCGACCAGATGCTGCTGGTGCTGAACCTGCTGCTGCTGATGTTCGTGGCGGCGATCCCGTTCACCGCCGACCTGCTCGCGGACAACCTGCGCGGCACCGTACGCGACCAGCGGCTGACCGCCGCGCTGTACGTGGGCGTGGTGCTCGGCGAGGCGCTCTTCTTCAACCTGAGCTGGTGGTGGGCGCGCCGCCGCGGGCTGCTGCACGCGGATCTGGACCCGAGGCTGGCGAGCGCGGTGGCCCGCCGGTTCCGGCTCGGCCCGCTGCTCTACCTGGTCGCGTTCGCCATCGTGTTCATCGACCCGCTGCTGAGCCTGCTGGCGTACCTGCTGCTGGTCGGCGTCTACCTGGTGCGCGGTCCGGGCGATCTCCCGCCCGCCGGCCAGGAGGCGCCCGACACGCCGTGAGCGGTTGTTAAGAAGGGGCCCTTCCTCTACCGGAGGCGTTAATAAGGGGCCCTTCCTTACATGTCGGCGAGGATGCGGCGGGCCGCGTTGTGCCCGGCCGCGCCGATCACGCTGCCCGCCGGGTGGCAGCCGGCGCTGCCCGCGTACACGCCGTCCACACCCGTCGCGTACGGCATCCGGTCGGTGAACGACACCGTGTTGTCGACGTGGTGGATGTGCCCGCCGGTGATGCCGAAGTGCGCCTCGATGCCGGGCGGCGGCAGCGGCACCGCGTCCGCGACGAGGTCACCGGCGCCCGGGGCGTACCGTTCGCAGATCGCGAGCAGCCGCTCCACGTAGCCGGGCAGCGCCGCGTCCCAGGTGGTGCCGGCCAGCTCGTAGGGGACCGACTGTACGAACAGCGCCGACGAGTGGTGCCCCGCCTCGTCGGACAGCGACGGGTCGACTGTGGTGTGCAGGTACCACTCGATCGTCGGCTCGTCCGGCAGCCGCCCGGCCCGCACGTCCGCCCACATGCCGCGCAGCGCCGCCATCGGCGACTCGCCGCCGTCGCCGACGAGCGAGGCCGAGCCGGGCAGCAGGTGGATGGTCGACCCGAACGGGCTCGGCGCGTCCGCCGGCAGGCAGGAGAAGCGGGGCAGCCCGGTCAGCGCCAGGTTGAGCTTGAGCGTGGTGCCGGGGCGGCGGACCGCCGCCATCCGCGCGTTCAGCTCCGCCGGGAGCGCGCCGTCGGGCAGCAGCTCCATCAGCCGGTACGGGTCACAGCCGCCGAGCACCACCGGGGCGTCCACCTCCCGCCCGTCGGCGAGTGTCACTCCGGCGGCGGCGCCCCCGGTCAGCCGGATGGCGGTGACCGGCGCGTCGGCCACGATCCGCGCGCCCGCGCGCACGGCGGCCTCGGCGAACGTGCGCGACACCGTGCCCATGCCGCCCCGGGTGATCATCCAGGTGCCGTCCGCGCCCGGCAGCCGGCACATGTTGTGCACCAGGAAGTTGTGCCCGGTGCCCGGGTCGTCCGGGCCGGCGTTGAGCCCGGACAGGCCGTCGGTGACCGCGTACATGCTGACCAGCAGCTCGGAGCGGAAGTCGAAGCGGGCCAGGTGGTCGGCCACCGAGCCGCGTACCAGGTCGACGAAGACCTGCCGCAGCGCGGGCCGCACGTAGCGCTCGGCGGTCTCCTCGACCGGCAGCGGCTCGGCCAGCCACGCCGGGGCGAGATCCTCCCGCAGCTGGGCCAGCTCGGCGTGCAGCGCGTCGTCGGCTGCCACGTCGGCGGGGGAGAACATCTCCGCGAGCTGCCGCCGGCTCGCCGCCACGTCGCTGCCCGCCAGCAGGTACGGCGAGCCGAGCCCGCCCGGCGTGGGCAGGAAGTAGTGCGGGTCGCGGCGCAGTACCGGGATGGTCACGTCGAGCGTGGCCAGCAGCTCCGGGGGCATCAGCCCGAGCAGGTACGACCCGGTGGAGTGACGCAGCCCCGGCACCTTCGGGAACGGGTTCTCGGTGCGGGTCGCGCCGCCGATCGCCCCGGACGCCTCCAGCACCAGCACGTCCAGGCCGGCGCGGGCCAGCAGGATCGCCGAGACCAGGCCGTTGTGCCCGGCGCCGACCACCACGACGTCGGCGCGGGACGGCAGCTCACTCGCGTCGCTCCCGGTGCGTTCGCTCATGCCGCGACCCTAGCGGCGGCCGGGCACGGGCGGGAGGGTTCGCAGCGGGGCGCTACCGTTCCCGGCATGTCTCCGGCTGTCCAGATCGCGCTCGCGGTGGCGCTCGTCGTGGTGGTGTTCCTGCTCCTGCTCGTGCTGCGGCGCGACCGCCCCCGGGACCTGGTCGCCCCGGATCGCCCGGCCGGCGGCGGGCAGGCCGAGGTGCTCCGCCTGATCCACGCGGGGCGCCGGGTCGAGGCGGTCAAGGTGCTGCGTGAGCAGACCGGCCTGTCGCTGCTGGAGGCGAAGCAGGCGGTGGACGCGCTGGCGGCCGGCGGGTCCTGGTCGCCCGGCCCTCCGGTGCCCGGAAAGGGCGTCGACGACGCGGTGCGGGCCGAGGCCGCGCGGCTGCTGCACCGGGGCGAGAAGATCCAGGCGATCAAGGTGGTACGCGAGCACACGCACATGTCGCTCGCCGACGCGAAGCGGTACGTCGAGGGCCTCTGACGCCGGACGGCCGTCACCGGGCGTTCACCTTATAGTGGCAGTTGTCGATGCATTTCCGTCCTACCGTCGACGGGACACCCGCCGCCTCCGGGAGGTAACCCCCGATGGATCGTCGTACCGTCCTGCGTGCCACAGCCGTCGGCGGCGCCGCCGCTTTCGCCGGTGGTCTCTGGGCCGCCGCGGCCGCACCGGCCCAGCCCGCCCAGCCCGGCCCCGGCCCGTACGGCGACCTGCTGTCCGCCGACGTCAACGGTCTCCAGTTGCCGGCCGGCTTCACCAGCCGGGTGATCGCGCGTTCCGGGCAGCGGGTCGCCGGCACCTCGTACACCTGGCACCCGGCGCCGGACGGCGGCGCCTGCTTCCCGTCCGGCGACGGCTGGATCTACGTCTCCAACTCGGAGGTGCCGCTCGTCGGCGGCGCGTCGGCGGTACGGTTCGCCGCCGACGGCGCGATCGCCGCCGCGTACCGGATCCTCGGCGGCACGAACGTCAACTGCGCCGGTGGGCCGACCCCGTGGGGGACGTGGCTGTCCTGCGAGGAGGTGCCGCTGGGCCGGGTCTTCGAGACCTGGCCGGAGGGCGGCCGGGCCGGCGAGGAGCGGACCCGGATGGGCCGCTTCAAGCACGAGGCGGCGGCCTGCGACCCGCGGCGGCGGGTGGTCTACCTGACCGAGGACGAGTCGGACGGCTGCTTCTACCGGTTCGTGCCGGACACCTGGGGCGACCTGCGCACCGGCCGGGTGCAGGTGCTCTGCGCCCCGGACGGCCAGGTCACCGGCCCGGTGACCTGGCGGGACCTGCCGGACCGGGACGGGTTCCCGGTGCCCACCCGCCACCAGGTGGGCGCCGCGCAGACGTTCGACGGCGGCGAGGGCTGCTGGTACGCCGACGACACCTGCTGGTTCACCACCAAGGGCGACAACCGGGTGTGGGCGTACGACGCGGTGAACCAGCGGCTCGACCTCGCGTACGACGACTCGCTGGTGCCGGCCGGCGCCGCGCCGCTGACCGGCGTCGACAACATCACCGGCACCGCCGGCGGCGACCTCTACGTGGCCGAGGACGGCGGCAACATGGAGATCAACGTGATCACGCCCGCCGGTGTGGTGACCCCGTTCGTGCGGCTGCTCGGGCAGTCCGAGTCGGAGATCACCGGGCCGGCGTTCTCGCCGGACGGCAGCCGCCTCTACTTCTCGTCTCAACGCGGCACCAGCGGCGCCCGGGCCGGCGCCGGCGGCATCACGTACGAGGTGCGCGGCCCGTTCCGGCGCTGACGCCGCCCGTCAGGCGCGGGCCGCCTCCCGGGTGGCCCGCCACCGGCTCGCCGCCAGCGTCGCGGAATAGCCGGACAGCACGATCACGTGGAACAGGTACAGCCACAGCAGCACCGCCACGCCGCCGCCGATCTCGTCGAAACCGCCGAACGGCACGCCCAGGTCCAGCGGCAGCGAGCAGAACAGCACGAAACCGTGCAGGAAACCGGACAGGTTCGCCGCCGTGAACGAGCCCAGGACGACGGTGGCGAGCCAGTCCGGGGAGGCCGGGCCGACCACCCGGAACACCCAGATCAGCACCGGCGTGAGCACCAGCCACACCGCCAGGAACGACAGCACGACGCCGAGCGCGCCGATCCAGCCGCCCTGGCGTACCAGCCGGGTGGTCAGCGGCAGCCCCAGCAGGATCGACAGCAGCAGCGCCGGGGCCGGCGCCAGCAGCGGGAGCAGCAGCAGCCGGCCCCGCCAGCCGACCAGCGCACCGGACTCGGCGCGCGGCTCGGCCACCGAGACGAACGCGCGGCGCAGCCCTTCGCCGTACAGCGAGGCCGGCAGCAGCGAGGCCAGCGCCAGCAGCGGAGTCAGCCCCAACCCGGCCTCGACCAGCGCGGCCGCCGCCCGGTGCGCGCCGATCTCGGTGGGCAGCGTCTCGATCGCGTACCCGGTCAGCCGCCGCACCCGGTCCGCCCCGGCGAGCAGCCCGGTCAGCCAGATCGCCAGCAGCGCCACCGGCACCACGGCGATCGCGCCGTAGAACGTGATCGCGGCGGCGTGCAGGGAGAGATCCCGGCCGCGGACCGGCCGGAACGCCGCAGCCGTGATCCGCTTCGCCCGATCCCACCCGTCGCCCATCGCCCTCTCGTTCCCCGTACGGCCCCGCGCCACGCATTACGATCCGGCGGCATGACGATCGCCACGACCGACCGGCTGGTGCTCCGGGACTGGACCGAGTCCCCGGACGACCTGGCCCGGATCTACGACATCTACTCCCGGGACGAGGTGATGCGCTGGCTGGGCGGCGGCAAGGGCCGGATGACCGACCCGTCCGAGGCGCGCGAGCGGGTCCGGTCCTGGCACGAACGCTGGGCGCCGTACGGCGGCCGCTGGGGCCTGTGGGCGATCGAGCCGCGCGCCGGCGGGCCGGTGGCCGGGAGCATCCTGCTCAAGCCGCTCCCGGGACGCGACGGCGTCACGCTGACCGACGACATCGAGGTCGGCTGGCACCTGCACCCCGACGCCCAGGGCAACGGCTACGCCACCGAGGCGGCCCGCGCGGTGCTGGAGCGCGAGTTCGCCACCGGCACCCCGAGGGTGTACGCGGTGGTGATGGCCGGGAACGACCCGTCGATGGCGGTGGCCCGGCGCCTCGGCATGACGCACGTGGGCGTGCGCACCGACTGGTACGGCGGTGCCGAGGTTGAAACGTTCGTCCTGGAACGTCCGGCCTGAGCCGTGCCGTTGGCAGTTCGCCCTCGGCCTCCTACGGTGGTGGGGATACGGGGGAGGCACTGATGGTCGACGGTGGCGACGCAGCGCGTTGGCTGCACCTCCACGCCGCCCGGGGCGGCCCGGACGACCTGTCGCTCCTGGTGAACCGGGTCGCGCCCGCCATCGGGGCCACCGACATCGTGATCTACCTGGCCGACTACACGCAGTCCTCGCTCGTACCCCTGGTCGGCGCGGGCGCGCCTCGGGACGAACTCACGATCGAGACGACGCTGGCCGGCCGGGCGTTCACCTGCCTCCAGGTGCAGCGCGCTCCCGACCGCCCGGACCGGCTCTGGGTGCCCCTGCTGCTCGGCTGCGAACGGCTGGGGGCACTGGAGATCGTGTCGTCGCGCGCCGGCGACCCCGCGCTGGACCGGCCGGCCTGGGAGGTTGCGGTCGCCGTCGCTCAGGTCCTGGTGAACCGCCGGCTCTACGGCGACGTCGTGGAACGGATTCGCCGCCGCCTGCCGATGCAGGTCGCCGCCGAGACCGTGTGGGGGCTGCTGCCGCCGCTGACCTTCGCAACGGACGAGCTGGTGATCACCGCCATCCTCGAACCGTGTTACGACGTCGGCGGGGACATCTTCGACTACGCGCTCAACGGTGACGTGCTCAGCGTCGGGCTCTTCGACACCTGCGGGCACGGGATCAAGGCGAGCGCGATGGCCTCGCTCGTGGTCAGCGCGTACCGCAACGCCCGGCGTACCGGTCTCGACCTGGTCGACACGGCGATCAGCATCGACAGGTGGGTCCGCTCCGAACACCCCGGCCTGTTCGCGACCGCGCTGCTCGCCGAACTCGACCGGCGGACCGGCGTGCTGCGGATCATCAACGCCGGCCACCCCGGCGCCATGCTGCTGCGGGACGGCAAGGCCGTCCGGGCACTGCCCGGACCGACCGCGCTGCCGCTCGGGCTGGGCAACCTGTCGACGCGGCGCCCGCGGGTGCACGAGGAGGCGCTGCACCCGGGCGACCGCGTCCTCGCGTACACCGACGGCATCACCGACGCCCGGGGCGACGACGGGGAACGGTTCGGGCTGGACCGGCTCGTCGACTTCGTCGAGCGTGCCCTCAACGAGCGGCTGCCCAGCCCGGAGACGATGCGCCGACTGGTGCGCGCCGTCCTCGCCTACCAGCAGGACCAGCTCGACGACGACGCCACCGCGCTGTTCCTGGAGTGGCAGCCCTCGCACCTGCCGTTGGCGCACCTGGAGCACCTCACCGCGCCAGACGGGACGATCGTGTCCCTGTAGCGTCGAGGAGGCGATCGAGGCGTGATCGACACCGGTTCGCCGACCTGGTGGCATCGCGGCGCCTGGGATGCCACCACCTCGGCGAAGTGGAGCCGATCATGCCGCCGGGCACTCCGGGACGAACCGGGGTGAGGCGCTGGGGAACAATGGTCCGGTGACCACTCCCCGAGATCTCGTGCTGCTCGGTTCGACCGGCTCGATCGGCACCCAGGCCATCGACATCGTCAAGCGCAACCCGGACCGCTTCCGGGTGGTGGCCCTCGGCGCGGGTGGCGGCAACGTGGAGTTGCTCGCCGCGCAGGCGCTGGAGCTGGGCGTGGAGGCGGTCGGCGTGGCCCGCGCATCCGCCGCGCAGGACCTTCAGCTCGCGTTCTACGCCGAGGCGAGCAAGCGCGGCTGGGCCACCGGCGACTTCAAACTGCCCAAGATCGTGGCCGGGCCGGACGCGATGACCGAGCTGGCGCAGTGGCCGTGCGACGTGGTGCTCAACGGGGTGGTCGGCTCGCTGGGCCTGCCGCCGACGCTGGCCGCGCTGCACGCCGGGCGTACCCTCGCCCTGGCCAACAAGGAGTCCCTCGTCGCCGGCGGCCCGCTGGTCAAGGCCGCCGTCTCGCGACCGGGGCAGATCGTCCCGGTCGATTCCGAGCACTCCGCGCTGGCGCAGTGCCTGCGCGGCGGCGCCCGGGGTGAGGTGCGGCGGCTGGTGGTCACCGCCAGCGGCGGCCCGTTCCGGGGGCGGGGGCGCGACGAGCTGACCGCCGTCACGCCGGAGCAGGCGCTGGCGCACCCGACCTGGAACATGGGCCCGGTCGTCACGATCAACTCCGCCACGATGGTCAACAAGGCGCTGGAGGTGATCGAGGCGCACGAGCTGTTCGACGTGCCGTACGCCGACATCGAGGTGATGGTCCACCCGCAGTCGGTGATCCACTCGATGGTCGAGTTCACCGACGGGTCCACGCTCGCCCAGGCCAGCCCGCCGGACATGCGGCTGCCCATCGCGCTGGGCATCGGCTGGCCGGACCGGGTGCCCGAGGCGGCCTCGGCGGTCGACTGGACCACTGCCCACACCTGGGAGTTCTTCCCGCTGGACGACGCGGCGTTCCCGGCGGTCGCGCTGGCCAAGGCGGCGGGTGAGGCCGGGCGCTGCCGCCCGGCGATCTACAACGCGGCGAACGAGGAGTGCGTGGCCGCGTTCGTCGCGGGCCGGCTGCCGTTCCTCGGCATCGTCGACACCCTCCAGCGGGTGCTGGAGGACGCACCCGATTTCGACGAACCAGGTACCGTCGAAGACGTGCTCGCCGCCGAGTCGTGGGCACGGGCGCACGCCCAGGAGATCATCGTCGGGTCGGTGGAAGGAGCTCGATGAGCTATCTGCTCGGGGTGGTGCTGTTCGCCCTGGCGATTCTCATCTCGGTGAGCCTGCACGAGGCGGGGCACATGCTGACCGCCAAGGCGTTCGGGATGAAGGTCACCCGCTACTTCGTCGGCTTCGGCCCGACGCTGTGGTCGTTCAAGCGGGGCGAGACCGAGTACGGCATCAAGGGCATTCCGCTCGGCGGGTTCTGCAAGATCGTCGGCATGACGCCGCAGGACGACGACGTCGAGCCCGGGGACGAGAAGCGCGCGATGTGGCGTTACCCGGTCTGGAAGCGGACGATCGTGATGTCCGCCGGCTCGATCACCCATTTCGCACTGGCCCTGATCGCGCTCTGGATCATCGCGATCACCGCCGGCCTGCCGAACCCGAAGTTCCCCTCCACTGAGGACGGCTTCAAGGCGGAGCCGGCCGTGATCGCGCTGGCCCCCTGCGTCGTGGTGGAGAACGCGGCCCGCGCCTGCCAGGCCGACGACCCGGCCAGCCCGGCCGAGAAGGCCCAGCTCAAGGACGGCGACCGGATCACCGCGGTGAACGGCCGGCCGGTCTCCACCTGGGGCGACATGCTCGACGTGGTCCGGGCCACCCCGCCCGGCGCGGCCACCGTCACCTTCGAGCGCGACGGCCGGTCGCAGGAGGCCCGGGTCGACCTGGCCGCGGTGCAGCGCCCGCCGCTGGACGACCCGAAGGGCGCCACCTCGTCGGTCTCGGCGCTCGGCGTGGCCCTGCGGCCGAGCACCCCGCCGCGGGTCGAGTACGGCCCGATCGCCGCGTTCGGCGCCACCGCCGACTTCACCGGCACCATGGCAGTGCAGACCGCGCACGCCATGCAGCGCATCCCGCAGAAGGTGCCCGCGCTGTGGAGCGCGATCACCGGCAGCGAGCGCGACATGGACACCCCGATCAGCGTGGTCGGCGCCACCCGGCTCGGCGGCGAGGCCGTGGAGAACAACGCCTGGCTGGTGTTCTTCATGCTCTTCGTGTCGCTGAACTTCTTCATCGGCGTGTTCAACCTGCTGCCGTTGCTCCCGCTGGACGGCGGGCACATCGCCATCGCCTGGTTCGAACGGGCGCGCTCCTGGCTGTACGCGCGCATCGGCCGCCGGGATCCCGGCCGGGTCGACTACCTCAAACTCATGCCGTTCACGTACGCGGTGATCCTGATCGGTGGCGCGTTCACGCTGCTGACAGTCACCGCCGATGTCATCAACCCCATCACGCTCTTCTCAAGGTGAGTGCCTGAAGTGACCGCTGTCAGTCTCGGTATGCCCCCCGTACCGCCGCCGCCGCTGGCCCCGCGCCGGGCCAGCCGCCAGATCATGGTCGGTTCGGTGCCGGTCGGCGGCGGCGCGCCGGTCTCGGTGCAGTCCATGACCACCACCCTCACCGCCGACGTCAACGCCACGCTCCAGCAGATCGCCGAGCTGACCGCGTCCGGCTGCCAGATCGTCCGGGTCGCCGTGCCGTCGCAGGACGACGTGGAGGCGCTGCCCGCGATCGCCAAGAAGTCGCAGATCCCGGTGATCGCCGACATCCACTTCCAGCCGAAGTACGTCTTCGCGGCGATCGACGCCGGCTGCGCCGCGGTGCGGGTGAACCCCGGCAACATCCGGCAGTTCGACGACAAGGTCAAGGAGATCGCGCGGGCCGCCGGCGACGCGGGTGTGCCGATCCGGATCGGCGTCAACGCGGGCTCGCTCGACAAGCGCCTGCTGGCCAAGTACGGCAAGGCCACCGCCGAGGCGCTGGTCGAGTCGGCGCTGTGGGAATGCTCGCTGTTCGAGGAGCACGGCTTCCGGGACATCAAGATCTCGGTCAAGCACAACGACCCGGTGGTGATGATCCGGGCGTACCGGCTGCTGGCCGAGAAGTGCGACTACCCGCTGCACCTCGGTGTGACCGAGGCCGGCCCGGCGTTCCAGGGCACGATCAAGTCGGCGGTGGCGTTCGGCGCGCTGCTGGCCGAGGGGATCGGCGACACCATCCGGGTCTCGCTGTCCGCCCCGCCGGTCGAGGAGATCAAGGTCGGCGCCGCGATCCTGGAGTCGCTGGGCCTGCGCGAGCGCGGCCTGGAGATCGTCTCCTGCCCGTCCTGCGGGCGGGCGCAGGTCGACGTCTACAAGCTGGCCGAGGAGGTCACCGCCGGTCTGGAGGGGCTGCCGGTGCCGCTGCGCGTCGCGGTCATGGGCTGCGTGGTGAACGGTCCGGGTGAGGCCCGCGAGGCAGACCTGGGCGTTGCCTCGGGCAACGGCAAGGGCCAGATCTTCGTCAAGGGCAAGGTCGTCAAGACGGTGCCCGAGGCGCAGATCGTGGAGACGCTGATCGAGGAGGCGCTGCGGATCGCCGACGAGATGGGCGCCGAGATCCCCGAGGAGCTGCGCGACCTGGTGCCGGGCGGCGCCACCGTCACCGTGCACTGATCTGCTTTTCGCGTCGCCGTGCGGCCGTCCCCGTCGGGGGCGGCCGCACGCGCCGTCTCAGGGGCGGGGCACGGCGGCGAACGGGGAGAGCGTGAACCAGCCGGGCGCGGCACGCCGCAGCGCCTCCGGCCCGCTCACCTCCACCGCGCCGCCGCGCAGCGCCGCCGCCCACCCCAGGTCGCCCATCCAGACCTGGACCAGGGCACGCAGGTCCGCGGTGACGGTCACCGTCACGTCGTGCCCGGGGTCGATGTCGCAGACGTCGGCTTCGCCCGCGGCGATCACCAGCCACCAGTCGCGCTGCGCCGCCGGCACGTCCCGGAAGCGGAACCGCACGACGGTACGCCCCGGCGGGACCGCGTCGTGGTCGACGTGCCGGTGCATGTCCCACAGCAGCAGCTTCGGGTCCAGGTCGGCGTCGCCCAGCTCGCCGATCCAGCGCACGCCCCAGGCGCCGAGCGCCTCCAGCACGGGCCGCAGCTCCCGCCCGGCGGCGGTCGGGACGTAGCGCACGTCGGCGCCGTCGACCCGCCGCTCCACCACCCCGGCGCGGACGAGCTGGTGCAGCCGGCGCGACAGCAGCGTGGGCGACATCCGGGGCAGGCCCCGGCGCAGCTCGTTGAAGCGTTCCGAGCCGCTGACCAGCTCCCGGACCACGAGCAGCGTCCACCGCTCGTCGAGCAGTTCCATGGCCTTCGCCACGGGGCAGAACTGGTGGTAGGAGGCCCCCATGGCGGGCACGCTACGCCCGGCCCGGCGGCCCGGCCAGGCGCCTGTCGGGAGCGGTACAGATCTCGTACTGGGGACCGTGTCGTCCGCTGCCTAGCGTCCTGTGCAGGGACGACAGCTGAGGAGCGACAGATGATCGAGGAACGGGAACAGGACGCGGCGGTGAAGGCCCGGCACCGCGCGATGTGGGCGCTGGGCGACTACTCCGCAGTGGCCGCGCAGGTGATCCCGCAGTTGGGGGCGACGCTGGTCCGGGCGGCGGGGGTGGGACCGGGCATGCGGGTGCTGGACGTGGCGGCCGGGACCGGCAACGCGGCTCTGCCGGCGGCCCGGACCGGCGCGCAGGTGGTGGCCGGGGACCTCACCCCGGAGTTGCTGGCGATCGGGCGGGCGGCAGCCGAGCGGGAGGGCGTGACGCTGATCTGGGAGGAGGCGGACGCGGAGGCGCTGCCGTACGCCGACGGCGCGTTCGACGCGGTGCTGTCCTGTGTGGGCGTGATGTTCGCGCCCCGGCATCGGGTCGCCGCCGACGAGTTGTTGCGGGTGTGCCGGCCGGGCGGGACGATCGGCCTGGTCAACTGGACCCCCGAGGGCTTCGTGGGCCAGTTGTTCGCGGCCATGCGGCCGTTCGCGCCGCCACCGCCGCCGGGCGCGCAGCCGCCCCCGCTCTGGGGCGACGAGAACCACGTCCGGGAGTTGTTCGGCGACCGGGTCGACGCGCTCACGCTGGGGCGCGACGCCGTGGTGGTGGACCGGTTCGCCACGCCGGAACAGTTCCGGGACTTCTTCGCGACCCACTACGGGCCCACCGTGGCGGCCTACCGCGCGAACGCGGGCGACCCGGAGCGCACGGCCGGGCTCGACCGCGCGCTGACCGACCTGGCCGCCCGGCACCTGGACGGCGGCGTGATGCACTGGGAGTACCTGCTCGTCACCGCGCGCCGCGCCTGACGGCACGCCGGTCGTGGTCCGGCCGGCGTGCCGTCGCGGCGGCGGCGCTCACTCGGACTCGGCGAGGATGGCGTAGAGCTTGCGCCGCGTCTCGTCGAGCACCTGCGCGGCGCGGGCGCGCTGGTCGTCGGTGCCGGTGGTCATCACCTGCCGCAGCGCCTGCATGGCCTGTGCGCCGGCGTCGCGGATGTCGTGCCAGCTGTTTACCGTCTGCTCGGCGAACTCCGCCCAGGGCGGGGTCTGCGCCGCGGCGGTCGCCTCGGCCTGGCCCTGTTCGGTGAGCGCGAACCGCTTGCGCCCGCCCTCGGAGTCGGCGGCGGTCGCGATGAGGCCCTCGTCCTCCAGCAGTTGCAGCGTCGGGTAGATCGACCCGGGGCTGGGCCGCCAGGCCCCGCCGGTGCGGGAGTCGATCTCCTGGATCATCTCGTAGCCGTGCATCGGACGTTCGGTGAGCAGGGCCAGCACGGCGCCGCGCACGTTGGGCCGCCGGCCTCGTCCGCGCCCGCCGCGGCCCCGCCCGTGGCCGTGCGGTCCGGGCGGGAAGGGCGGCGGACCGGGGGGTACGGGCGGGAAGCCGAAGCCGCCCCGGCGGCGCATCTCGTCGTGCATGGCGTGCATGCGTCGATGGAAACCCATCAGGGCTCTCCTTCTGTCGTCGTATCACTGATGCATCAACGATATATCGGCAATGCATCGCCGACAAGACGCGGATGGAACTCGGCTGCAAACCGTACGTTCGTACTGTTAGGCTGCCGGCGTGCGCCTGCTTCCCGAACCGGGCCCGTCCCGGACCCTCGCCCTCTCCACGCTCGTCAACACCGTCGGGCGGGGCACCTGGCTCACCGCCAGCGCGCTCTTCCTCACCCGCTCGGTCGGGCTCACGGTGGCCGAGGTCGGCGTGGCGCTCACCCTCACCGCGCTGGTCAGCCTGGTGGCGAGCACGCCGATGGGCTACCTGGCCGACCGCCTCGGCCCGCGCGGGCTCCAGATGGCCGCGCTGCTCGCCTCGGCCGGGTGCACCGCCGCGCTGGTAGCGGTGCGCTCGTTCCCCGGCTTCCTGGCCGTCGGCGTGCTGATGGCGCTCGCCGACGCGGGCACCCGGGGCGCCCGGGGCGCGCTGATCGCCGGCGCCGTCCCACCCGACCAGCGGGTCCGCACCCGCGCCTACCTGCGCGCGGTCACCAACGTCGGCATCTCGGTGGGCACCGTGCTGGCCGGGTTCGCGCTCGCCGCCGACACCCGCGGCGCGTACGTCACGCTGATCCTGCTCGACGCCGCGACCTACGTGCTGGCGGCGGCGGTGCTGCTGCGGCTCCCGCCGGTCCCGCCGGTGCCCGCCCCGGCGCACGGACCGCGGCTGATCGCGCTGCGGGACCGCCCGTTCCTCGCCTTCACCGTGCTGGACGGGCTGATGTCCATGCACTTCTCGCTGATCAACATCGCCCTGCCGCTCTGGATCGCCGGGCACACCACCGCGCCGAACTGGCTGATCTCCGTCTGCCTGCTCGTCAACACGGTGGTGGTGATCCTGTTCCAGGTCCGCGCCTCGCGGGGCACCGAGGACCTGACCGGCGCGGGCCGGGCCGCCCGCCGGGCCGGCGTCCTGCTCGCCGGCGCCTGCGCGCTGTTCGCCGCCGGTGGCGGCGTACCGGTCGCGGTGGCGGTGCCGCTGCTGCTGGCCGGCGCGCTGGTGCACGTGGTGGGGGAGTTGTGGCACGCGGCGGCCGGCTGGGGCATCTCGTTCGGGCTGGCCCCGGCGCACGCGCACGGCCAGTATCAGGGGGCGTACGGGATGGGCATGCAGCTCGGCTCGATGGTCGCCCCGGTGGTGGTGACCACGCTCGCGATCGGCTGGGGCGTGCCCGGCTGGCTGGTGCTCGGCGGGGTGTTCCTGCTGCTCGGCGCACTCGTGCCGCCGGTGGTGCGGTGGGCCGCCCGGACCCGGCCGCCCGTGCCCGAACCGGCGCCCGTGACGGTCGGCTGAGCCGCCGCTCACCGGAGCGGTCCGGGGTGCCCGGTCGGCCCGCGCGCCCCGGCGCGGATCTGGCAGGCTGGTAACCGTGCTCACGATGCCGGTACGCCAACTCGGGGAGTCGGAGCGCCGCGCGGTCGAGCGGCTGCTCGACCTCGACCCGTACGCCGGCGCGCAGGTCGCCGAGCGGGTGGCGGCGCGCGGGCTGGCCTGGTGGCGGGCCGAGGCGCGGATCCTCGGCTACGGCTCCCGCCGCAACCTGGAGTCGATCTGCTGGCTGGGTGGCAACCTGACGCCGGTGCTCGCGTCCGAGCCGGCGGTGACCGCGTTCGCCGAGCAGTTGAGCGGGCAGGAGCGGCTCTGTTCCTCGATCGTGGGCCGCGCCGACGCCGTGCTCGGGCTCTGGGACCGCCTCTCCGCGTACTGGGGGCCGGCCCGGGACGTACGCCCGAACCAGCCCTTGCTGGCGACTGACGCGCTGCCCGCCGTGGCGCCCGACCCGGACGTGCGGCGGGTGCGCGGCAGTGAGGTCGACCGGCTGTTCCCGGCCGCGGTGGCGATGTACACCGAGGAGGTCGGGGTGTCGCCGCTGGCCGAGGACGGCGGGCGCGGCTACCGGCGCCGGGTGACCGAGTTGGTGCGCGCCGGCCGCGCCTACGCCCGTTTCGTCGACGGGCGGGTGGTCTTCAAGGCGGAGCTGGCGGTGGTGACCCGCCGGACCGCGCAGGTGCAGGGCGTCTGGGTGGCGCCCGAGTGGCGGGGCCGGGGCATCGCCACCGCCGCGATGGCCGCTGTGGTGCGCGACGCGCTGGACCGGGTCGCGCCCACCGTGAGCCTCTACGTGAACGACTTCAACCTGCCCGCCCGCCGGGTCTACGAGCGCTGCGGCTTCCGCCCGGTCGGCACGCTCGCCACAGTGCTGTTCTGAGGATCACGTCCCGCCGGAGGTCCCGAACCGGACACCCGGCGCTAGGCTGGGCATGTTTTTATACTGACTAGTCAGTTCGGAATTCGGGGTCTGATGAACATCGTCGAGACCAGCGGCCTGGGGCTGCGGACGCGCCGCGGCTGGGTCTACCGGGACGTCGACCTCACCGCCGCGAGCGGTGAGCTGGTCGCGGTCACCGGCCCGCCCGGCAGCGGACGCACCTCTCTGCTGCTCACGCTCGCCGGGCGCTTCCCGCACAGCCACGGCGAGCTGCGCCGCCGGGGTCCGGCCGCGCTCGGCCAGGTGGCCGGCGTGCACGAGCCCGACCCGACGCTCACCGTCGCCGAGCACATCACCGAACGGCTGCTGCTGCTCGGGCCGGTGCCGCGCCGCCGTCGGCGCCTGGTGCCGGTGGCCGCGGTGCGGGCCCGCCGGGCCTACCGCCGCGACGCCTACGCCGCCGCCGTCGCCGGCGCCGGCCTCACCGACGCGCCACTGGACCCCGACCGGTACGGCAGAGACCTCACCCCCGTCGAACGGCAGGTGCTCGGCCTGGTGCTGGCCAGCCTCGGCGGCCCCAGCCTGATCGTCGCCGACGACGTGGACGCCGGCGCCGACCGCCCCGAGCGGGAGTGGATGTGGGGCGCGCTGGAACGCCTCGCCGATCAGGGGTACGCGGTGGTCGCCAGCGCCCGCGCGGTCGAACCCGGCGTCGCCGCCACCGTGCACCGCATCGGCGACCCGGCAGCCCCCGCCCCCGCCCTTACCGCCGAGCCCGCTCCCGACCGTTCCGCCGAGGTGCCCGCATGAGCGTCCTGCGACTTGCCCTGTTCGAGCTGCGCCGGATGACCCGGGGCCGGCTGCCGCGCGCCGCCCTGGCCGTGCTCACCATCGTCCCGCTGCTCTACGGCGCGCTCTACCTGTACGCGTTCTGGGATCCCTACGGGAAGATGGACCGGATCCCCGTCGCCCTGGTCAACGCCGACCGCCCGGCCACCGCCGGCGACGGCAGCGAGGTGCACGCCGGGCGCGACCTCACCGAGAAGCTGCTCGACCGCAAGGTGTTCGGCTGGACCGTCACCGACCAGGCCGACGCCGCGAAGGGGCTGCGCGACGGGCGCTACCACCTGGTCTTCTCCATTCCGGAGGACTTCTCCGCCTCGCTCGCCGCCGCCCCGGAACCGGACCGTCCGGCCCGGCAGGGTGAGCTGAAGGTCGTCAACGACGACGCCACCAACTACCTCTCCGGTCTGCTCGCCCGGTCGGCGTTCAGCGAGATCCGGGCCGCCGCCGCGCAGAGCACCGCCGCCACGTACTTCGACCGGATGCTGATCGGCTTCACCGATGCCAAGGCCGAGACCGGCCGCGCCGCCGACGGCGCCGGGAAGATCGCCGACGGGCTCGGCAGCTCCCAGCGGGGGGCCGATCAGCTCGCCGACGGGCTCGGTGACGCCTCGGACGGCGCCGGGCAGCTCACCGGTGGACTGAACCAGTCCGTCCAGGGCGCGGACAAGCTCGCCAAGGGCCTCGACCAGTTGCGTACCGGCGCCGCCCAGCTCGCCGACGGCGCCGGGCGCGCCGCCACCGAGACCAAGGCCGCGGCGGCGACGGTGAACGCCGCCGCCGACAAGTACGAGCCGGTGCTGCGCCGCAACGCCGACAAGATCGAGAAGGCGGCCACGCTCGTCGCCGACGGCGCGCAGCAGCTCGCCGCCGGGCTGGACGCGCTCCCCGGCAAGGCCGCCGAGGTGGTGGCGACCGCCGAGGAGATCCGTGACCGGCTCGACGCGGTCGCGAAGGAACACCCCGAACTGGCGGACGACCCGGACTTCGCCGCCGCCCGCAAGGCCGCCGACCGGGCCGTCACGCAGGCCCGCTCCGTGGTGGCCGCGCTCGACGAGACCGACATGGCCACGCTGCGCAAGCAGATGACCGACGTGGCGAAGACCGCCCGGGAGGTCGCCGCCGCCGCGCCGCACCTGGCCGACGACGTCGCCTCCGCCCGCGCCAAGGTGAACGAGCTGGCCGGCGGGCTCGCCACGCTGGCCCAGGGCAGCGCCAAGCTCCGCGACGGCCTCGGCGACGCGTCGACCGGCGCGACCGAGCTGCGCGGCGGCCTCTACCGGCTCGCCACCGGCGCCCGCCAGCTCGACGGCGGCCTGGCCCAGCTCGGCAGCGGCAGCAACCGGCTGGTCGACGGGCTGACCCGGCTGGAGGGCGGCGCCGGCGACCTCGCCGACGGGCTCGCCGCCGGGGAGCGGAAATTACCCGGGTACGACGACGCGACCACCCGCGCCGGCGTCCTCGGCGACCCGGTCGGCCTGATCCGCGACTCGCAGAACCCGGCCGGCTCGTACGGCGTGGGCTTCGCCCCGTACTTCCTGTCGCTGGCGCTCTGGGTCGGCGCGATGATCACGTACATGCTGTTGCGGCCGGTCAACCGGCGGCACGTGATGTCCGGCGCGCCCGGCTGGCGGGTCGTGCTCGCCGGGTGGCTCCCGGCCGCGGGCATCGGCCTGGCCCAGGTCACCGTGCTCTACACGGTGGTGACGCTGGCGCTCGGGCTCGACCCGCGGCACGGGGCGGCCACGTTCGGGCTGCTCGCGCTCACCTCGCTGGCGTTCACCGCGATCATGCAACTGCTCGGCGTGGCGCTCGGCCCGGCCGGGCGGCTGGCCGCGCTGGCGCTGCTGATGCTCCAGCTCACCTCGTCCGGCGGCACCTACCCGGTGCAGACGTCGCCCGGCTTCTTCCAGGCGATCCACCCCTGGCTGCCGATGACGTACGTGGTGGACGGCCTGCGGCACACCATCAACGGCGGCACCACCGCCCCGGTGGTCACCGGCGCGCTGGTGCTGCTCGCGTTCGGGCTGGGCGCCATGGCGCTCACCGTCGGCGCAGCCCGCCGCTCCCGCCGGCTGACCCCGGCCAAGCTGCACCCCGAACTGACCATGTGAGGATGAGCCGGTGACGGACGGACGGACACGCCGGCGCGAGGACACCCGCCAGCGCCTCTTCGTGGCGGCGGTGGACCTCATCGCCGAGCAGGGCTTCTCGGCCACCACGGTGGACGACATCGCGGCCCGGGCCGGCGTGGCGAAGGGGACCGTCTACTACAACTTCGAGTCCAAGACCGTCCTGTTCGAGGAGCTGCTGCGGCACGGCATCGGCCTGCTCACCGCCGAGTTCCGGGCCGCCGTGGACAAGCTGCCGCCGCTGGAGGCGCTGGGCGCGCTGGTCCGCGCGCAACTGGAGTACATCCGCCGCTACCGCGCCTTCGCCCAGCTGCTGCTCTCGGAGATGTGGCGGACCAACCGGGAGTGGCAGCAGACGTTGCGGCTGCTGCGCGGCGAGGCCATCGCGGTGATCGCCGACACGGTGCAGGCCGGCGTGGACAGCGGCGACCTCCCGGCCGACCTGGACGTGCGTACCGCGAGTTCGGCGCTGTTCGGCGTCGGGCTGGTGGTGGCGGTGGACTGGCTCGTCTTCTCGCCGGACCGCTCGATCGACGAGGTGCAGGAGTCGCTGCTCGGCATCGTCCGGCGGGTCGCGCGGACCTGACCAGCGGTCGGTAATTCGGTTGATTCCGGGCCGCCGGAAGGGTGAGGGTGAGGTCACCGCCCCCACCGATCCGAGTCCGGAGGACCTTCCATGCGCCTGCTCCGAGATCTCTGGGCCACGGCGCCCCGGCGGATGGCGGCGGTCCTGCTGCTGATCGTGCTCGGGGCCGGTGGCCAGGCGGCCGCGTCCGCGCTGGCCGGGCCGGTGCTGGTGCACCGTTCGTCCGGCTGGTTCGTCGCGCTCGCGGTGGCGCTCGTCGCCGCTGTCGTCACCGACCTGCTGATCGGCCTGATCATGGCGCGGCTCACCGCCGACTGGTCGGCCGACGTGCGGCGGCGGCTCTGCCGGGTCGCGCTCGGCCAGGACCTGCCCACCCTGGAGACCACGCCGGTCGGCGAGTTGCTCGACCGGATCGACAACGACGTCTACCAGGTCGCCGCCGAGATGCGGAACACCGGCGTACGGCTGGCGCAGGGCCTCGCGGTCTGCGTCCTCGCGACGGTGAGCGCGCTGATCGTCTGGTGGCCCGCCGGTGTCGGCATGATCGTGCTCACCTCCCTGCTCGCGGTGACGCTGCGCCGCCCGACCGCCCGGATCGCCCCGGCCCGGATGGCCGAGGAGGAGGCGTGGTCGGACCTCGCGGCGGTGATGGAGGAGGCGGTGCACGGGCAGGACGACGTGCGCACCAGCCTCGCCCGGCCGTACGTGCTGCGCCTCTACGCCCGCCGCGCGGCCGAGGTGATCGCCCGGTGCGTCCGGGTGTTCCGGCTCTCCGCCCGGGTCACCGCGGCCGCCGCCGGCGCGGTCCGGGTCGGCATCGCCGGTGTGGTGCTGGGCGGCGCGTGGGCGCTCGCCACCGGCCGCGTCGACGCCGCCCGGCTGACCGGGATCTGGCTGCTGGCCATCGCGTTCGGCGCGACTGTCGAGCACATCGCCCGCTGGGTGCCGCACCTGCAGCAGGCGTTCGGCGCGTGGGGCCGGGTGCAACTGCTCGCCGGGTCGCCGCAGGAGCCGGAGGGCGGGGCCACCCCCGTCGACGGCGACCTGACCGTGCGCGGGCTCACCTACCGCTACCCGGCCGGCGGGGACGAGCGCGGGCCGGCGCTGCGCGACGTGCGCCTCGACTTCGTCCGGGGCCGCTCGTACGCGCTCGTCGGGCGTACCGGCTCGGGCAAGTCGACGCTGGCAAAGGTGCTCACCCGGGCGGTGGACGTGCCCCGCGGCACGGTGTTCCTCGGCGACACCGACCTGGTCGACCTGGACGTGGAGGAACTGCGCCGGTGGATCGCCGTGGTGCCGCAGCGCACCGAGATCCTGGCCGGGACGCTCGCCGAGAACGTGGCGCTGTTCGACCCGGAGCTGCTGGACGCCGCCGAGCGGGCGCTGGCCGAGCTGGGCCTGTCCGCCTGGATCGCCGAGCTGCCCGACGGCGTGCACACCCGGCTCGGCGACGGCGGCTACGTGCTCTCCGCCGGGCAGGAGCAGCTCGTCGCGTTCGCCCGCATCCTGGTCCGCGACCCGCACGTGGTGATCCTCGACGAGGCCACCGCGCGGCTCGACCCGGTCACCGAGAACCGGGTACGCGAGGCCACCGAACGGCTGCTCACCGACCGGATCGGCATCGTCATCGCGCACCGGCTCTCCTCGGTGCGCCGCTGCGACGAGGTGGTGGTGATGGCCGACGGAGCGGTGCTGGAGGCCGGTCCGCTGCGCGAGTCGGCCCGCTTCGCCGAACTGCTCGCCACCAGCCACGCCGGGGCGTACGCCGGAGTGGGCGCCCGGCGCGGCGGCGTCGACCTGCTCGACGCGCCCGCCTGGGACGACGCGCCCGCCACGCCGACCGCGCCCGCGACGCGGCCGGCCGCCGTGCCGCGCGCCGACCCGCCACCCGCGCCGCCCGCGCCCCCCGCGCGGACCATGCGGGAGATCCTCCGGCTGGGCCTCAACGACCCGCGGTACGGCCTGATCTCGGTCGGCCTGTTCATCGTGATGACTGTGCTCGGGATGGACGGCGCGGTGCTGCCCTGGCTCTGGGCCGACCTGGTCGGCGGCGGCGACCCGTGGCTGCCGGCGCTGGGCATCGTGGCCGCGCTGCTCGTGGTGCTGCCGCTGCCGTACCTGACGAACCTGTGGTTCCCGCAGTGGTGGATCCGGCAGATGCTGCGGATCAGCGCCCGGCTGGTGCACGGGCAGACCGGCGCGCGCCGGGTCAGCGGGCACACCCCGGCCGAGGTGGTGGCCCAGGGCGGTGACACCGACCGGGTGGTGCACCTGGCCGACAACCTGATGGACCAGTTCATCTCGCTGGTCATCGTGGTCACCATGACGCTGGTGACCGGCAGCTTCGTACCGGCGTTGTTCTTCGTCGGCACGATGGTGGTCTCCGGGCTGGCGGCGACGCTGTTCGGGCCGAGGCTGGAACGCACCGCGGCCGGCACGGTGAAGGCGCGCGCCGCGTTCGCCACCGCGCTGGTCTCCGCGCTGTCCGCCGCCCGTACGGTCAAGCTGGCCGGCGCCACCCGCCCGGTGCTGCGGCACCTCGCCCGGCTCGACGAGGTACGCAGCGAGCGGCAGCGGCGCGAGATCGCCATGCAGGTGTGGGCCCGGTCCACCCCGTCGGTGGCCAGCGGCCTGCTGCCGATCGGCGCGTGGGCGCTCTACCTGGCCGGCGGGCTGTCCGCCGGCGCCACGCTGGTGGCCGTCTCCACGCTCGGCGCGGCCCGCTGGTTCGCGTGGACCACCGCGTCACTGGTGTCGCAGTACCCGTCGGCGCGGGTGTGGACGAAGCGGACGGTGGCGATGACCGGCGAGGCCGTGTACGCGGCGCCGGTGCCCGGCCTGGATCTGGTCGCCGGGACCGCGCCCGCGCCCGAGCCGCCGCCCCGGCACCCGCTGCGCCGCCTGGAACTGGCCGGCTTCGGCGCGCTGCACTCCGACGGCACGCTGGCCGTGCGCGACGTCGACCTGGTGGTCGAGCGCGGGCAGCTGGTGCTGGTCGTCGGCCCGGTCGGGTCCGGCAAGTCGTCGCTGCTGCGCGCGCTGGCCGGGATCGTGCACCACGTCGGCGAGCTGCGCTGGAACGGCGACCCGGTGACCGAGCCGGAGATGTTCCTGCGCCCCAACCAGGTCGGGTACGTGGGTCAGCTGCCCCGGGTGCTCTCCGGCACGGTGGCCGACAACATCGCGCTCGGGCACCAGGTGGACGCCGCCGGTGCGGTCTCGACCGCCCAGCTCGAACACGACCTGGCCGCCGCGGGGGGCGGGCTCGGGTTGCTGATCGGGCACAAGGGCACCCGGCTCTCCGGTGGTCAGCTCCAGCGGCTGGCGCTGGCCCGGGCGCTCGCGCCGCGTACCGAGCTGCTGGTGGCCGACGACGTGTCGTCGGCGCTGGACGTGAGCACGGAGCTGGCGTTGTGGGCGGCGTTGCGCGAGCACGGGGTGACTGTGGTCGGCTCGACCGCGAAGCGGGCCGCGCTGGTCCGGGCCGACCACGTGGTGGTGCTGATCGACGGCACGGTGGCCGACCAGGGCGCCTGGACCGACCTGGAACCCCGCTGGAACCACCTGGCCGGCTGACCGCGTTCTCCCGGTTGATCATGAAGTTGGCGGCGTCAAATCGGACGCGGAACGCCGCCAACTTCATGATCGACGGGCACGGTCAGAAGGCGCGGGCGTACTGGTTGGGCCAGGCGGGGGTGGCGTTAAGCTTGGCGGCGGCGCGGCGCGGCCAGTACGGGTCGCGCAGCAGTTCCCGGCCCAGCAGCACCAGGTCCGCCTCGCCGCCGGCCACGATCTGCTCGGCCTGCTCGGGCTCGACGATCAGGCCCACGGCACCGGTCGGCACCCCGGCGTCGCGGCGGATCCGGGCGGCCAGCGGCACCTGGTAGCCGGGCCCGACCGGGATGGACGCCCGGACCGCCGCGCCGCCGGAGGACGTGTCGACCAGGTCCACTCCGGCGGCGGCCAGCTCACCGGCGAGCACCACGCTGTCCTCGACGGTCCAGCCGTCGTCGGTCCAGTCGGTGGCGGAGATCCGGGTCAGCACCGGCACCGACTCGCCGACGGCGGCGCGTACCGTGCGGGCCACCTCCAGCGTGAGCCGCATCCGGGCGGCCCGGTCGCCGCCCCAGCCGTCGGTGCGCCGGTTGGTCAGCGGCGACAGGAACTCGTGCAGCAGGTAGCCGTGCGCGGCGTGGATCTCCACGGCGGCGAACCCGGCGTCGAGCGCCCGCCCGGCGGCGGTGGCGAAGGCGTCCACCACGGCGGCGATGCCCGCCTCGTCCAGCGCGGTGGGCTTGCGGTACTCCGGCACGAACGGCTGGTCGCCCGGGCCCACCGGGGTCCAGCCGCCCTCGGCGTCCGGCACGCCGCCGCGCGCGGGCGCCCACGGCCGGTACGTGGACGCCTTGAACCCGGCGTGCGCGAGCTGCACGGCCGGCACCGCGCCGTGGTCGGCGACGAACGCGGTGATCGGCCGCCAGGCGTCGACGTGCGCGCCGGACCAGAGGCCGGTGTCCTGCGGGCTGATCCGGCCCTCGGGCACCACAGCTGTCGCCTCGGTGATCACGAGCCCGGCCCCGCCGACCGCGCGGGAGCCGAGGTGGACGCGGTGCCAGTCGGTGGGCAGGCCGTCGGGCCCGGCGCTGTACTGGCACATGGGCGCCAGCGCGATCCGGTTGGGCAGCGTGACGCCGCGCAGGGCGAGCGGGGTGAACAGGGCGCTCATTGTCGAAGATCCTCCGGTCATGGCTTCGGGTGCGCCTCCCGCTTTCGGAAGACGCACCCGAAGAAGTGTGGATCAGGCGGGTACGGGGTCGAGCCGCTCGGTCTCGACCGGCTCGATCAGGTCGCGCTTGCCGGCCGAGTCGTACGCGGCCCGGTCGAGCGTGCCCTCCCGGGCGGCCACGATGGTCGGCACCACCGCTTGACCGGCCACGTTCGTGGCGGTGCGGATCATGTCCAGGATCGGGTCGATGGCCAGCAGCAGGCCGGCCCCGGCCAGCGGCAGGCCCAGCGTGCTCAGGGTCAGCGTGAGCATGACGATCGCGCCGGTCAGGCCGGCGGTGGCGGCCGAGCCGACCACCGAGACGAACGCGATCAGCAGGTAGTCGGTGACGCCCAGGTTCACGCCGAACACCTGCGCCACGAAGATCGCGGCGAGCGCCGGGTAGATGGCGGCGCAGCCGTCCATCTTCGTGGTGGCGCCGAACGGCACGGCGAAGGAGGCGTACTCGCGGGGGACGCCGAGGCGCTCCACCGAGCGCTGGGTCACCGGCATGGTGCCCACCGAGGAGCGGGACACGAACGCCAGCTCGATGGCGGGCCAGGCGCCGGCGAAGAAGCGCAGCGGGTTGAGCTTGCCGGCCACCGCGAGCAGCACCGGGTAGACCACGAACAGCACCAGCGCGCAGCCGACGTAGACGGCCGTGGTGAACTTCGCGAGCGGGGCCAGCAGGTCCCAGCCGTACGAGGCGACGGCGTTGCCGATCAGGCCGAGCGTGCCGATCGGGGCGAGCCGGATGACCCACCAGAGCGCCTTCTGCACGATCGACAGCAGCGAGCGGTTGAGCGACACGAACGGCTCGGCGGCGTCGCCGACGAGCAGCGCGGCGGCACCCACCACCAGGGCGAGGAAGACGATCTGCAGGACGTTGCCCTCGACGAACGCGCCGACCGGGTTGGTCGGGACGATGCCGGTGAGGAAGTCGATCCAGGAGCCGGTGGTCTTCGGCGCGGTGGCGCCGGCCGGGTCCAGGTTGACGCCGCGGCCGGGGTCGGTGAGCAGGCCGAGGCCGATGCCGATGCTCACCGCGATGAGCGCGGTGACGGCGAACCAGAGCAGCGTCTTGACGGCGAGCCGGGCGGCGTTGGCGACGCCGCGCAGGCTGACCACGCTGACCACGATGGCGGTGAAGACAAGCGGCGGCACGGCCAGCTTGAGCAGCTGGACGAAGAGGCCGCCGACGGTGTCGAGCGTGCTGGTCAGCCAGGCGAGGTCGGCGGCGCGGGCGAGGAAACCGAGCGCCACACCGAGCACGAGGCCCAGCAGGATCTGGACGGAGAAGGGAATTCTGCGCAGGGCGGAAGCCATGAGGACGGGTCCAAGGTCTGGAGAGGGAAGGCGGGCGTCAGGGCGTGGAGCTACGCCGGACAGACGCCGCTGGCCTGCCGTCGCAGATCGACGTACAGGCGCTCGGTGAGGCACCAGACATTGGTCATCGTCGCGACACGTTACTCCCGTCGCGGGTGGGAACGGAAGGACCGTCGCCGGTGAGGCTCCTTACAGCCAGGTATCCGGAGGTGACCAGTCCCCAGGCGGCGACCACGACCAGCAGCACCCGCTCCGACAGCCCGAGCAGCGTGCTGCGGCCGACCAGCAGCAGCGCCAGCGCGACCACGACGGCCACCGGCAGCGCCACCGCCGCGCCGACCGCGGCGATCCGCCGCAGCCCCTGGTCCGCCGCCCGGGAGAACAGCACCACGAGCATGGCGAGCACCACAGCGGCGGTCGCCGCGATGCTGGCCCCGCCGTGCACCAGGTCCGCCACCGTGGGCGCCTCGAACGGCGGCAACGGACAGCCCTCGCTGCACGTGACAGCGCCGGACAGCACAGTCGCGACCGCGCCGATGCCGAGCAGCCCGGCCGCCGCCCGCAAACCCGGCGGCAGCGCCCCGGCGAGCAGCAGCAGCGACGCGGCCACCGAGAAGATCCCGATCCGGTACGCCCCGGCGTACCCGCTGTCCGCGATGCCCGCCTCACTCACGTACGCGACGGGTCCGGGACCGGGACCGGCGACCACCGCAACAGTCACCGCAGCCGCGCCGGCGGCCAGGCAGACGGCGGCGAACGCGGCGGAGATCCGGCGGCCGGTGTCCTCAGCCACGTCCGTGCGGGGTGGTCCAGCCGGACAGGTCGGGGCCGAGCGGCACGATCCGGGTCGGGTTGATCATGTCGTGGGTGGCGTAGTAGTGCCGCTTGATGTGGTCGAAGTCCACCGTCTCGCCGAAGCCCGGCGTCTGGAACAGGTCCCGCGCGTACGCCCAGAGCACCGGCATCTCGGTCAGCTTGCGCAGGTTGCACTTGAAGTGCCCGTGGTACGCCACGTCGAAGCGCACCAGCGTGGTGAACAGGCGCACGTCCGCCTCGGTGATCGCGTCGCCCATCAGGTAGCGCCGGCCGGCCAGCCGCTCGCTCAGCGCGTCGAGGCGGGCGAACAGTGCGGTGAACGCCTCGTCGTACGCCTCCTGGGAGGTGGCGAACCCGCATCGGTAGACGCCGTTGTTGACGTCCCGGTGGATCTCCGCCATCAGCGCGTCCATCTCCGGGCGCAGCTCGACCGGGTACAGATCCGGCGCGTCCGGCGCGTGGAACCGCCGCCACTCGGTCGAGAAGTCGAGCGTGAGCTGCGGATAGTCGTTCGTGACCACCCGTCCGGTGAGCGTGTCCACGAGCGCCGGCACGGTGACCCGGCCGGTGTAGTCCGCGTCGGTGGACAGGTACGCCTCGGACAGGAAGCCGATGCCGAGCACCGGGTCGAAGCCGTCCGGGTCGAGCGCGAACCGCCAGCCCCGCTCGTCCCGGATGGGGTCGACGGTGCCCAGCGAGATCACCTCGTCCAGCCCGAGCAGGCCGCGCACGATCCGGGCCCGGTGCGCCCACGGGCAGGCCCGGCACCAGATCAGCCGGTAGCGGCCCGCCTCCAGCGGCCAGCGCCCCTGATCGTCCGGCCCGCCGCCCTCCGGGGAGGTGGAGTGCGGGGTGACCCGGCCGGTGAACCGGTTGGGCTGGCGGACGAACGCGCCGCCGCCGCTTGTCTCTGCGCTGAACTGGGCCCCGGACATGCGGCAAACCTATCCGCTCCGGTCACGGATATCCTGGCGCCGGGTACCCCCACCGACCCCTTCCCACCCCCGAAGGACGTACGCGCGATGACAGTGGCCTATCTCGTTGCCGGAGTCCGCACCCCGATCGGCCGGTACGCCGGCGCCCTGGCCGGGGTCCGCCCCGACGACCTGGCCGCGCACGTCGTCCGCGAGCTGGTGGCCCGCCACCCGTCGGTCGACTGGGCGCGTACCGACGACGTGATCCTGGGCTGCGCCAACCAGGCCGGCGAGGACAACCGCAACGTGGCCCGGATGGCCGCGCTGCTCGCCGGGTTGCCGGAGGAGGTGCCGGGCAGCACCGTCAACCGGCTCTGCGGATCCGGCCTGGACGCGCTCGCCTCCGCCGCCCGCGCGATCGTCGCCGGTGAGGCCGACCTGGTGGTGGCCGGCGGCGTGGAGAGCATGAGCCGCGCGCCGTTCGTCATGCCGAAGGCGGCCACGCCGTTCGCCCGCACCGCCGAGGTGTACGACACCACCATCGGCTGGCGGCTGGTCAACCCGCTGATGCGCAAGGGCTGGGGCGTCGACTCGATGCCGGAGACGGCGGAGAACGTGGCAGCCGAGTTCGGCGTGGACCGGGCCGCGCAGGACGCCTTCGCGTACCGGTCGCAGCAGCGGGCCGCCAAGGCGCAGGCCGACGGCCGGCTGGCCGAGGAGATCGTCCCGGTGACGGTGCCCGCCGGCAAGCGCGAGACGAAGCTGGTCGAGGCCGACGAGCACCCGCGCGAGACGACGCTGGCGAAGCTCGCCTCGCTGCCCACCCCGTTCCGTGAGGGCGGCACGGTGACGGCCGGCAACTCCTCCGGCGTCAACGACGGCGCGGTCGCGCTGCTCGTCGCCTCCGCGGCCGCCGTCGAACGCTACGGCCTCACCCCGCTGGCCCGGGTACGCGGCGCGGCGGCGGCCGGCGTACCGCCGCGGATCATGGGCGTCGGCCCGGTGCCGGCCACCCGCAAGCTGCTCGACCGGACGGGCCTGTCGCTCGCCGACGTGGACGTGATCGAGCTGAACGAGGCGTTCGCCGCGCAGGCCGTGGCGGTGCTGCGCGAGCTGGGCCTGCCGGAGGACGCCGAGCATGTCAACCCGGGCGGCGGGGCGATCGCGCTGGGCCACCCGCTCGGCGCCAGCGGCGCCCGGCTGGCGCTGACCGCCGCGCTGGAACTGCGCCGCCGTGGCGGCCGCCGGGCGCTCGCCACCATGTGCGTCGGCGTCGGCCAGGGCATCTCGCTGCTGCTGGAGTCGGCCGACTGACGCCGGCCGGCAGCATCGCCCGTTGTGGATCTCCCATACCTGGCCGTACCGGCCTAGAGTGGTCTGCACCACACGACCCGCCAGCGACGGCGGCGACGACCTGGGGGACCGAGCGATGCAGACGCCGGACGGCGCGCCCACCGAGATCGACCTGAGTCGGCCGAGCGCCGCCCGGGTCTACGACTACTTCCTCGGTGGGGCCCACAACTTCGAGATCGACCGGCAGCTGGCCGAGCAGATCGCGGCCATGACACCGAACCTGGCCGCCACCATGCGCTCGGGCCGGGAGTTCCTGCGCCGGGCGGTACGGGTGCTGCTCGACGCCGGCATCGACCAGTTCCTCGACATCGGCTCCGGCATCCCCACCGTCGGCAACGTGCACGAGGTCGCCCAGGCCGCGAACCCGGACGCCCGCATCGTGTACGTCGACATCGACCCGGTCGCCGTGGCGCACAGCCACGAGCTGCTCGCCGGCAACGAGCGCGCCACCGCGGTCCTGGCCGACCTGCGTGAGCCGAAGCTGATCCTGGACCACGCCCGGTCCAGCGGGCTGATCGACTTCGACCGGCCGCTGGGCATCCTGCTCGCCGGCGTCGTGCACTTCGTCCCGGACGCCGACCGCCCGGCCGACATCCTGGCCACCCTGCGGGCGGCCGCCGCCCCGGGCAGCTACCTGGTCATCTCCCACTCCACGTTCGAGGACCAGCCGCAGGAGATGCTGGACGCGCAGCGGCTGTCCGCGCGTACCGCCACCGAGATCACGCTGCGCTCGCGGGCCGAGATCACCGGCTTCTTCGGCGACTGGACGATCCTCGAACCGGGCGTGGTGCACATGCCGCTGTGGCGGCCCGAGTCACCGTCGGACGTGGACGAGCACCCGGAGCGGTTCGGCGCCTTCGGCGGCGTCGCCCGGCACGACCGCGCCCTCGGCTGATCCCATGCGCGCCCCGGACATCGACGGGGGAGACGTCAGCCGGCCCGGCGCCGTCGCGTACGCCGCCGAGTGGGCTCGTGCGGTGCGCCGCATCGGATTCGTGCCGCTGACCGCGGCCGAGACCGAGCGCCTGCTGGTGCCGCTCACCGAGCGGCTCGGCGAGGCCCTGCTCGCCCCCACCTTCTCCGCCCGCCCGGCGGAGGAGGTGGGACGGGCCCTGGTGCAGGCGCATCTCACCGAGCCCGGCGTGCTCGACTGGTCGGTGCAGGCGCTCGGTGACCGGTTCCTGCAGTGGGTGCTGCCCGGCCGGGCGGAGTCACCCGAACTGCGCGAGCGGGTCGCGCTGCTGCAGGGCGCGTTCGCCGCCGGGTTCGCCCGCGCGTTGCGCGACCGGGTGTTCAGCCAGCAGGAGCGGATCTCCCGTTCCGCCTGGCAGGCGCGGGACACCGTCGAGCAGGCGCTGCGGGACAGCGAGGCCCGCTTCCGGGCGGTCTTCACCGGCGCCGTCATCGGCATCGGCATCGCCGGTGTGGACGGGCAGATCATCGAGGTCAACCAGTCCTTCGCGGACATGCTCGGCTACACCGTCGCGGAGATGCGGCGGATGAACGTGTCGGCGCTGGCCTACGCCGACGACGCGGCCGGCATGTGGGAGCTGTACCAGGAGCTGATCGAGGGCAAGCGGGACAGCGCGCGGGTCGAGAAGCGCTACTACCGCAAGGACGGCAGCGTCGTCTGGACCGACCTCGCGGTCTCGCTGATCCGGCACGACGACGGCCGGCCCCGGTTCACCGTCGCCATGGTCGAGGACATCACCGAGCGGTACGAGCTGCAGCAGCGGCTGCGGTTCCAGGCGCTGCACGACCCGCTGACCGGCCTGCCCAACCGGACGCTGTTCTTCGAGACGCTCGGCACCGTCTTCGACGGGGCGGGCGACGACCAGCGCGTCGGGCTCTGCTTCATCGACCTGGACGGCTTCAAGGCGATAAACGACAGCCTCGGCCACGACCTGGGCGACCGGCTGCTCAAGGTGATCGCCCGCCGGCTCAGCGACTGCGTGGCCGGGCGCGGTCACCTGGTGGCCCGCATGGGCGGCGACGAGTTCGTCATCCTGGTCGACTCCGACGGCGGCATCGACGACGCGGTGGAGGTCGCCGAACTGGCGCTGGCCGCCGTCTCCGCGCCGGTGCACGTCGCCGACCAGCAGCTCGCCGTGTCGGCGAGCATCGGCATCGTGGAGTGCCCGGCGGCGGAAACCAGCGTCGGTGACCTGATGAAGGCCGCCGACACCACGCTGTACTGGGCCAAGGCGGAGGGCCGGGGACGCTGGGCGGTGTACGACCCGGAGCGCAGCGCCGCCGACATCGCCCGCTCGGCGCTGGCCGCGAACCTGCCCGCCGCGCTGGACCGGGACGAGTTCGTGCTGCACTACCAGCCGATCGTGTCGCTGCTGGACGGCACGATGGTGGCGGTCGAGGCGCTGGTGCGCTGGCAGCACCCCGAGCTGGGCCTGATCGGGCCGGACCGGTTCATCGGGCTGGCCGAGGAGACCGGCCTGATCGTCCGGCTCGGCGCGTGGGTGCTGCGTCAGGCGTGCCGCGACGCCGAGTCGTGGCGGCGCGCGTACCCGGAGACGTCGCTGGTGGTCAGCGTCAACCTGGCCGCCCGGCAGGCGGACGACCCGGCCATCGTGGAGACGGTCGCGGAGGCGTTGCAGCACACCGGCCTGCCGGCCGAGCTGTTGCAGCTGGAGCTGACCGAGAGCGCGGTCATGGGCAGCGCGGGTGAGCCGCTGCGGACCCTGCACCAGCTCGCCGACCTGGGGCTGCGGCTGGCCATCGACGACTTCGGCACCGGGTACTCGAACCTGGCGTACCTGCGGCGGCTGCCGATCCACTGCGTGAAGCTGGCGGGCCCGTTCGTCGAGGGGATAAAGGGTGACGGCGGGGACGCGGTCGCCGACCACCGGGACGAGCGGATCGTGGACGCGCTGGTCCGGCTGGCGCACGCGCTGGAGCTGTCGGTGACGGCCGAGGCGGTGGAGACCGAGGTGCAGGCCGAGCGGCTGCGGGCGCTGCGGTGCGACACCGGGCAGGGCCGCCTGTTCGGCGCCCCGATGCCCGCCGACGGCATCCGCGCCCGCCTGGGCGGGTAAGGAAGGGCCCCCTGTTAACGCCTCCGGTAGAGCAGGGGGCCCCGCTTAACACCTCCCGCTCACGCGGCGGCAGGCGAGGAAGGGAGAACGGTGAGCCTCACCGATTCGCAGGCCGTGGTGTCGGTGGTCGCCGCGCTGGCGATCATCGCCGGGTTGGCCGGAGTGGTAGTGCCCGGGCTGCCGGCGCTGCCGCTGTGCTGGGGCGGCGTACTGGTGTGGGCGCTGTTCGGCGGCGCCGGGCCGGGCCGCTGGGCGGTGCTCGCCGCCGCCACAGTGATCGCCGCCGGCGGCACCGTGCTCAAGTACCTGTGGCCCGGGCGGAACCTGAAGCGGACCGGCGTGCCCACGTCGTCGCTGCTGGTCGGCGGGCTGCTCGGGGTGGTCGGCTTCTTCGTGATCCCGGTGGTCGGGCTGCCGATCGGCTTCGTCGGCGGGATCTTCGGCGCGGAGCGGCTGCGGCTGGGCGACACCCGGCTCGCCTGGCCGGCCACCGTGCAGGCGCTGAAGGCGGCCGGGCTGTCCATGCTGCTGGAGTTCATGGCCGGCCTGATGATCGCCGCGCTCTGGGTCGCCGGGTTGCTGTTCGTCTAGAGGTGCGGCGGCGCGGGGCGTCCGGAGGGTACGGCCGATCGCCGTACTTCAGTGAGAGAGAGGTGGACGCCGCGCGCCGCCGCGGACCGGGCGTTGCCGAGCGCCCGGCGCCGGCCCGTCGGGTCGGGCCTGGTCACGCCCACAATGATGCCCCCGGTGGGATCCGGCGACAACGCAATTACCGGGGTACGTATTGACCACCTTGATCGGCCGGGAGCACACTGCGAGCACTCGCACGAGCATCGCCTCGAGGAGGTGTGCAGTGGCCACGACGCCCGCGCCGACCGCCGAGCAGCCGATGGACGACGACGCCCGACGACTCGCCGAACTCGGCTACAAACAGGAGTTGCGCCGCAAGTGGAGCGGCTTCTCCAACTTCGCGATCTCGTTCTCCATCATCTCGATCCTGGCCGGCTGCTTCACCACGTTCGGCCAGGCGTGGAACAACGGTGGCCCGGTGGCGATCTCCTGGGGCTGGCCGCTGATCTCGCTGTTCATCCTGATCATCGGCTTCTGCCTGGCCGAGCTGGTTTCCGCGTACCCGACGGCGGGCGGGATCTACTGGTGGGCGGCGACCATGGGCCGGCCGGTGCACGGCTGGTTCACCGGCTGGCTCAACCTGATCGGGCTGGTCGCGGTGACCGCCTCTGTCGACTACGGCTGCGCCACGTTCCTCAACCTGACGCTGTCGGCGCTGTTCGACGGCTGGGCCGGCACCGGGCACCAGACGTTCGGGCTGTTCGTGGTGATCCTCGCGCTGCACGGGCTGATCAACATCTACGGGCACCGGATCATCGACGTACTCCAGAACGTCTCGGTCTGGTGGCACGTGGCCGGCGCGGCCGCCGTGGTGCTGATCCTGGTCCTGGTCCCGGACAACCACCAGAGCTTCCAGTTCGTGTTCACCGAGCGGTTCAACAACTCCGGCTTCGGTGACGGCGACACCGGCGGGCTGGCGTTCTGGTTCTACGTGCTGCCGCTGGGTTTCCTGCTCACGCAGTACACGATCACCGGCTTCGACGCCTGCGCGCACGTCTCCGAGGAGACCCGCGGCGCGTCCAAGGCCGCCGCGCAGGGGCTGTGGCGGTCGATCTTCTACTCGGCGGTGGGCGGCTGGATCCTGCTGCTGGCGTTCCTGTTCGCGGCCACCGACGTGGACGCGATAAACGAGGCGGGCGGCTTCTCCGGGGCGATCTTCGAGACGGCGCTGACGCCGTTCTTCTTCAAGGCCGTCATCATCATCTCCACCATCGGGCAGTTCTTCTGCGGCATGAGCTGCGTGACGTCGATGTCGCGGATGGCGTACGCGTTCAGCCGCGACCGGGCCGTGCCGGGCTGGCGGCTGTGGTCGACTGTCGACCGCAACGGCACGCCGGTCAACGCCATCATCGGCGCGACGCTGGCCGGGCTGGTGCTCACGCTGCCCGCGCTCTACCAGCGCGGCGGCATCCCTGTCGCGTTCTACGCGGTGGTGTCGGTGGCGGTGATCGGGCTGTACCTGTCCTTCATCATCCCGATCTTCCTGCGGCTGCGGATGGGCGACCGGTTCACCCCGGGCCCGTGGACGCTCGGCCGCCGCTACAAGCTGCTCGGCTGGATCGCGGTGGTCGAGATCGCCGTCATCTCGATCTACTTCGTGCTGCCGATCGTCCCGGCGGGGGTGCCCGGCAACCCCGACTTCAGCTGGACGGCTGTCAACTACGCGCCGATCGCGATCGGTGGCGTGCTGCTCGGCGTCGCCATCTGGTGGTACGCCTCGGCCCGCAGGTGGTTCACCGGCCCGCGCCGTACCGTCGAACAGGCCGATCCGGAGCCGGAGCCCGCCGAGCCGTCGTAGCTGTCGGTGGGGCCTGCCATGATCCGGCCCATGAATGCGGAAGCGGTGGTACGCGCGCTGTGGGATCGCATGCAGGCCCGCGACTGGGCCGGCGTCGGCGAGCTGCTGGCCGACGACGTGGTGGTGGAGTGGCCGGCCAGCGCCGAGCGGATCGTGGGTCGCGACAACTACGTGAAGATCAACGCCGAGTACCCGGAGGGCTGGTCGATCCGGGTGCTGCGGGTGGTGGCGTCGGGCGAGACGGTGGTGTCCGAGGTGGAGGTGCCGCACGAGGGGATGGGCGTGCACCGGGTCGCGTCGTTCTGGACCGTGCGCGACGGACGGATCGTCGAGGGCCGGGAGTACTGGACCAGCCTCGGCCATGACCCGTCTCCGCAGTGGCGAGCGGCCTGGGTCCAGCCGATGTGAAGTGGCCTGTTGGTCAGGCTGCGGGTCCGGTCTGCTTGGCCAGGGCGATGAATGACCGCCACGAGGACGGGGTGACGTGGAGGGTGCCGCCGTCGCGGTCCTTGCTGTCGCGTACGAGTACGACTCCCGGCAGGTTGTCGGCCACCTCCACGCAGTCACCACCGCTCGTGCCGCTGCGGGTGGACTTCTTCCAGATCGCGCTACTGAGGTCCATGCTGACTCTCTACTTCCTTTATCAGGGCGACCGACAGGGTCTGCGGCAAGGCTACGCTGCGGACGCCTTCCCACCGTGCCAGGAGCGTCGCCATCGCATCCTCGCCATCGACGACCAGACCCGCAAGCTGGTTCTCCAGGTGCCCCACCCAGCCGCCTTCCGCCGAGTGGGCCAGCGCCAGCGGCCCGGAAAGGCCGACGTGATGACCGGCATCGGCTGGAATAACGTGTAGTTGGACGTGCGGCAGTTCGGCCATGTGCAGCAGGTGCGCGAGCTGCTCGGCCATGATGGCGTCACGGCGGCGGAGCGCTGACTCATCAGTCACTGCGATGACGAGCGGGGGACGGTCGCGAAGCAAGATCTCCTGCCGCTCCAATCGTGCAGCTACCTGCTTCTCCACTTCCTCGTGGGGTCTCGTGCTGTCGAAGCGCAGCACCATCCGGGCATAGTTCGCCGTCTGAAGCAGGCCAGGGATCAGGGACGGATTGAAATACCGAAGCTGACGGGCCGAGCGCTCGGCCTCCAGCCAGGGACGGAACCACGAAGGCTGGCTCTCCCGTTCGGCCATCTTCAGCAGCGTTGTCAGCAGGTCGCCGGTCTTCAGCGCCTCATCTGCTCGCGCAAGGAACACGCGATCCAGCGGACGGGCCCCAGTCTCCACTGCCGAGACCATGGACGCGGAGTAGTGCAGAAGCCTGCCGAACTCCTCCTGACTGAGACCGGCGGCGGAGCGCATCCGGCGGAGCTGCGATCGGATGAGATCGGCTGTCGGTTCCTCCACAGTTCCTCCACAGTCCGTGCGTGAATTTCATTCGACATCCGCCGACCGGCCCGGTGCTTCACTCGTGCGCCGTGACCAGGCTCGATGCCTTCCGACCGTAGCGGTGTCCTCACCAGACTGTCACGCATGCGGATTCGCTCGTCGCAGGCGAGCACGGGCGGATTCCAGCCCGGGGCCGCCCGGTCCCGACGATGCCGGGCGGCCCCCTCCATCAACGAGGAGGCCGTTGTGCGTGTCCGATGGTTCCGGTGCCGTACCCGGGAGCTGCCCACCCTGCCGAAGCGAGACCCCGGCAGCAACCTGCCGGCGTGGATGCGCGAGCCGACCCGGGTGTTTCCCACGGTTCGCCCGGGCAGCCCGGGGCGTCTGACACCGGCGCAGGAGTGGCGGGCGAACGGGGGCCGCTGGTGACGGCTCTGGTCGGTGTGCTCAGCGCCATCGGGCACGTCGGGTATCAGCCGGACTGGACATGCGAGCGCTGCCGGGAGCCGTGGCCGTGTCCCACCCTGCGTCGCATTCCGCGCGATCAGCTCGATCCGGCGGCGCTCATCCGGATGATGGCGTTCCTCGTACGCGGCGCGATCCGGGATCTGCGTGGCCGCGTCGAGGGGCCGGAACCGCCCGAGATCGTCCGGCGGTTCTTCTGGTTCCTTCCGCTCAGCGACGACGAGGCGCGTGCGATCGCTCGAAGGTTGCGGTGATGGGCCGGCGCGTGGTTCCGCACCTGCCTGTGCGCCCGCTCTGGCGGTGCCGCAACTGCGGGGCGGAGTGGCCCTGCCAGCCGGCCCGGCTGTCGCTGCTCGTCGAGTACCGGGAGGACCGCACCGCGTTGCTGCTCTATCTCGGCGGGCTGATGACCGAGGCGCGGGAACAACTCGCCCAACTGAATCCCGACCACGCGCCGGACCTGCACAGCCGATTCCTGGCCTGGGCGCGGGTTCGTGGCTGACGCGGCGCGGGCTGTCCGCGTACCCCAGGGGTCAGATCGTGGGGCGGCGGTGGGTGAGCGGGAAGCGCAGGATGCGGTCGTCGCCGGCCGCCGGGGTGCCGCGGCCGTCGCGGTTGCTGGTCGCGACCCAGAGCGCGCCGTCGGGGGCCACCTCGACGGTACGCAGGCGGCCGTACGTGCCGGCCAGCTCCGCCACCGGTACGCCGACGCGGCCGGCGGCGTCGACGGGCACCGCCCACAGCCGGGCGCCGCGCAGCGCGGCGACGTAGAGCGTGCCCCTGGCGAAAGCGGCGCCGCTCGGGGACGCCTGGGCGGGCGGCCAGACGACGACCGGGTCCCGGAACCGGGGATCACCGGCGGCGCCCTCGACGATCGGCCAGCCGTAGTTGCCGCCGGGCACGATCCGGTTCACCTCGTCCCAGGTGCTCTGCCCGAACTCGGTGGCGAAGAGCCGGCCGTGCCGGTCCCAGGCGAGGCCCTGCACGTTGCGGTGGCCGTAGCTGTAGACGAGCGAGCCCGGGAACGGGTTGTCCGCGGGTGTCCGGCCGTCCGGGCGGAGCCGCAGGATCTTGCCGTTGCGGCTGGTCAGGTCCTGCGCGCGGGCGGCCACCCCGGCGTCGCCGATCCCGGCGTAGAGCATGCCGTCGGGGCCGAACGCGATCCGCCCGCCGGCGTGCACCGAGCCGCGGGCGATGCCGCTGACCAGCACCCGGGGCGCGCGGGAGGAGCCGAGGCGGAACCGGACGATCCGCATATCGGTGGCGGTGGTGTAGGCGGCGTAGACCCACCGGTCCCGGCGGTACGTGGGGGAGACCGCCAGCCCGAGCAGGCCCGTCTCCCCACCGGCGACCACGTCGGCGATCCGCGCCACCTCGCGGGCCGGGCGTCCGGGGCGTACGCGCAGGATCGTGCCCCGGTCCCGCTGCGCGACCAGGGCGCTGCCGTCGGGCAGGAAGCCCAGGCCCCACGGCGCCTCCAGGCCGGTGGCGACGACGTGCGGGCGGCTCAGGTCGTAGCCGGACCAGCCGGAGCGTCCGTCGAAGCCGCGCAGGTCGAGCATGACCGGTCGCGCGTCGGCGGTCGCCGGCCGGTCCGGCCCGGCAGCGGGTCGCCCCTCGGCGGGTCTGCGGTCGGCGTGCGCGTCGGTGGCGGCCAGCACGATCGCGAGGACGGCGGCGACGACCGCGACGGTACGACGGCGCATGTGCTCTCCCCGGTTTCGCACCCGGCCTCGCCGGGGCATTGACGGTGATCCGGTTTGCCAGTAGACCTTGGTGATGGAGGCCCCTGATGAAACCAACGCCGCTCTCGCTGGAACAGTTGCGGGTCGCCGTCACCGAGGGTGAGATCGATACGGTGGTGCTCGCCCTCACCGACATGCAGGGGCGCTTGCAGGGCAAGCGGTTCCACGCGCCCTACTTCCTCGACCAGGTGGTCACGCACGGCAGCGAGGGCTGCAACTACCTGCTCGCCGTGGACGTCGACATGAACACCGTCGACGGGTACGCGATGTCGAGCTGGGAACGCGGCTACGGCGACTTCGCCATGCGCCCCGACCTGGACACGTTGCGCCGGATGCCCTGGCAGCCCGGCTCCGCGCTGCTGCTGGCCGACCTGGAGTGGCTGGACGGCTCCGGCCCGGTGGTCGCCTCGCCCCGGCAGATCCTGCGCAAGCAGCTGGACCGGCTGGCCGCGCACGGGCTGACCGCGTACGCCGGCACCGAACTGGAGTTCGTGCTCTACCGCGACTCGTACGAGGAGGCGTGGCGGCGCGGCTACCGCGATCTCACGCCGGCCAACCAGTACAACGTGGACTACTCGCTGCTCGGCACCGCCCGGGTCGAGCCGCTGCTGCGCCGCATTCGCACCGAGATGGCCGGCGCCGGGCTCACCCCGGAGAGCGCGAAGGGCGAGTGCAACCTCGGCCAGCACGAGATCGCCTTCCGGTACGACGAGGCGGTGCGCTGCGCCGACCACCACGTCATCTACAAGAACGGCGCGAAGGAGATCGCCGCCCAGGAGGGCATGGCGATCACGTTCATGGCGAAGCCGAACGAGCGGGAGGGCAACTCCTGCCACATCCACTTCTCGCTGCGTGACGCCTCCGGCTCGTCGGCGATGCTGGGGGACGGGCCCGCGCACCTGAGCGTCACCGGTCAGCGGGTGCTGGCCGGGCTGCTCGCCACGATGCGCGAGTTCAGCCTGTTCTTCGCGCCGAACATCAACTCCTACAAGCGCTATCAGCCGGGCTCGTTCGCGCCGACCGCGCTGCGCTGGGGCACCGACAACCGCACCTGCGCGCTGCGGCTGGTCGGGCACGGGCAGGGGATGCGGGTGGAGAACCGGGTGCCGGGGGCCGACGTCAACCCGTACCTGGCGATCGCCGCACTGGTGGCCGGGGCGGTGCACGGCATCGAGAACGAGCTGGAGCTGGCGGACGAGTGCACCGGCAACGCGTACGACGACCCGGACGCCGAGCGGGTGCCAACCACGCTGCGTGACGCGCTGGACCTGTGGCAGCGCTCCGAGGTGGCCCGGACGGCGTTCGGCGACGAGGTGGCCGACCACTACGCCAACCAGGCGAAGGTCGAGCTGACCGCCTTCGACGCCGCGGTGACGGACTGGGAGCTGACCCGTGGCTTCGAACGCCTCTGACCCGCCGCCCTCCCTCGCCCCCGCGCCCGCCCTCGCGCTCCCGCTGTCGACGCCGATCTTGCACTTACAGCCCTCGACGCGGGCGTTGTGCGGCTTTCGCCGGGGCAGCAACTACAAGATCGCCGAGCTGAGGGGAGGGGGACCGCGTGGGTGAGGTGATCTCGCCTGTTGACGGGGCGGGGATCGGGGTCGTTCCGGGGTGCTCCGTTGAGGACGTGGATGCGGCTGTCGCGCGGGCTTCCGCGGCGTTCGAGACGTGGCGTCGGGTGGCGCCGGGGGATCGGGGGCGGCTGCTGCGGCGGTTCGCGGCCCAGGTCGACGCGCACCTGGAGGAGCTGGCTCTGCTGGAGGTGCGCAACGCCGGGCACACCATCGGCAACGCGCGCTGGGAGGCGGGCAACGTCCGCGACGTGCTCGACTACTACGCGGGCGCGCCGGAACGGCTGACCGGGCACCAGATCCCGGTGCCCGGGGGGCTCGACGTCACGTTCCACGAACCGCTGGGCGTGGTCGGCGTGATCGTGCCGTGGAACTTCCCGATGCCGATCGCCGGCTGGGGGTTCGCCCCGGCGCTCGCCGCCGGCAACACGGTCGTGCTGAAACCGGCCGAGCTGACCCCGCTGACCGCGCTGCGCCTCGCCGAGCTGGCCCGCGACGCCGGGCTGCCCGACGGCGTGTTCACAGTGCTGCCCGGCCGGGGCAGCGTGGTCGGCGAGCGGTTCGTGACCCACCCGGCGGTCCGCAAGATCTGCTTCACCGGCTCGACCGAGGTCGGCACGCGGATCATGGCCGGCTGCGCCGCCCAGGTGAAGCGGGTGACGCTGGAGCTGGGCGGCAAGTCGGCCAACATCGTCTTCGCCGACGCCGACCTGGAGAAGGCGGCGGCCACCGCGCCGTACGCGGTCTTCGACAACGCCGGCCAGGACTGCTGCGCCCGCTCCCGCATCCTGGTCCAGCGTCAGGTGTACGAGAAGTTCCTGGAACTGCTCGAACCGGCCGTACGGGCGGTGCGGGTGGAGGACCCGGCCCGGGACACGGCCGAGATGGGCCCGCTGATCTCCGCCGCGCACCGGGACCGCGTCGCCGGGTACGTCGACGGCGCGGACGTCGCGTTCACCGGCTCCTGCCCCGACGGCCCCGGCTTCTGGTACGCCCCGACGGTGCTGCTCGCCGGCTCCCCGGCCGACCGGCACTGGCGGGAGGAGGTCTTCGGCCCGGTCGTCTCGGTGCTGCCGTTCGACGACGAGGCGGACGCGATCCGGCTCGCCAACGACACCGAGTACGGCCTCTCCGGCTCGATCTGGACCCGGGACGTCGGGCGGGCGGTGCGGGTGGCCCGCGCGGTCGAGGCCGGCAACCTCAGCGTCAACTCGCACTCCTCGGTGCGCTACTGGACCCCGTTCGGCGGGATGAAGCGTTCCGGCCTGGGCCGGGAGCTGGGTCCGGACGCGCTGCACGCCTTCACCGACGTCAAGAACGTGTTCATCGGCACCGAGGAGTGATCACAGTGCAGGGACGGCTTTCCGACCGGGTGGCGGTCGTGACCGGCGCGGGCAGCGGCATCGGGCTGGCCACCGTGCGGCGCTTCGCCGCCGAGGGCGCCCGGGTGGTGTGCGTGGACATCGACGCCGACGCCGGTACCCGGGCCGCGCAGGAGGTGGACGGCGAGTTCGTCGCCGCCGACGTGGCCGACGAGACGGCGGTCCGCGACCTGTTCGACGGGGTGGTGCAGCGGCACGGCCGGGTGGACGTGTCGTTCCACAACGCGGGCATCTCGCCGCCGGACGACGACTCCATCCTGGAGACCGGCCTGGACGCCTGGGAACGGGTGCTGCGGGTGAACACCACGAGCGTCTACCTGTGCTGCAAGTACGTCATCCCGCACATGCGGCGGCAGGGCAAGGGCTCGATCATCAACACCGCGTCGTTCGTGGCGCTGATGGGCGCGGCGACGTCGCAGATCGCGTACACGGCGAGCAAGGGCGGGGTGCTGGCGATGACCCGGGAGCTGGGCGTGCAGTTCGCCCGCAAGGGCATCCGGGTCAACGCGCTGTGCCCGGGTCCGGTGGCGACGCCGCTGCTGCTGGAGCTGTTCGCCAAGGACCCGGAGCGGGCGGCCCGGCGGCTGGTGCACGTGCCGATGGGCCGGTTCGGCGATCCCACCGAGATCGCCGCCGCGGTGGCGTTCCTCGCCAGCGACGACGCCTCGTTCATGACCGCCGCGCAGTTCGTCGTCGACGGCGGCATCACCGGCGCCTACGTCACACCGCTATGAGGCCGGTCATCGGCATCACCGCGTACGTCGAGCCGGCCGGCTGGGCGGTGTGGCGGGACGTGCCGGCGACGCTCGTGCCGCACGCGTACGTCCGGGCGGTCACCGCGGCGGGCGGCCGGGCCGTGGTGCTGCCCCCGGACGACGCCGACGCGGACGTGCTGGGGATGCTGGACGGGCTGCTGCTGGCCGGCGGCGCGGACGTCGGCCCGGAGCGGTACGGGCAGCCGCCCGACCCGCGCACCGAGAGCCGGCCGGAGCGCGACGCCGGGGAGACGACGCTGCTGAGCGCCGCGCTCGCCGCCGACCTGCCGGTGCTGGGCGTGTGCCGGGGGATGCAGCTGCTCGCGGTGGCGTACGGCGGCCTGCTGCACCAGCACCTGCCGGACGTGGTCGGGCACGACGGGCACCGTCCCGCGCCGGGCGTGTACGGGTCGCACCCGGTGCGCTTCGCCGCCGGCAGCCGGACCGCCGAGGTGATGGCCGGGGTGGACCGGGTCAACTCGTACCACCATCAGGCGGTGGCCGACCCCGGCGGCCTGGCGGTGACCGGCTGGGCCGACGACGGGGTGATCGAGGCGGTGGAGGATCCGGCGCGGCGCTTCGTGCTCGGGGTGCAGTGGCATCCGGAGAACGAGCCGGACCCGCGACCGGTGGCCGCGCTGGTCCGGTCCGTGGTGTCGGCCAGATCACACACTCACATTTCGTAGGTGGGGACAGCCGAATCTCCGGCCTGGTCATCCCGGCCGGACCGCCCGAGTCGCCCCGGCCCGTCTGTTACGCCAGGATGAGGCGGAGGTAACCAGCGTCGAACGGTGCGGGTGCGTTACGTTGCTCGTCCGTCGGGGTAGTAGGCGGGGACGGTCGGCGTGACAGCGCCGACCGTCGTGATCATGGCCGGAGCGGGAGGCTGCATGGGCTCGGCCCAGGGGGGCGGGGACGACAGTCGTTCGTCCCCGGCGGCCGGCGAGGCGTCACTGTCGCCGCTGCTCGCCGCGGCGTTCGCGGCCGGCGGCGAGATGGGCGAGCGGCTGCGCGCCTTCGACTGGGCCGCCACCCCGCTCGGCAGCCCGGACCGCTGGCCCGCCGCGCTCTCCCACGCGATGAGCACCATGCTGTCGTCCCGCGCCCAGATGGTGGTGTTCTGGGGCGAGCAGCACCTGGCCTTCTACAACGACGCCTACCGGCCGACCATCGGCGACAAGCACCCCGCCGTGATCGGGCAGGCCGCGCACCGGCACTGGGCCGAGACCTGGGACGTGCTCGGCCCGCTGCTGGACGGGGTGCGCCGCACGGGCGTGCCCTACCGGGGTGAGAACCATCCCTTCGTGCTGAACCGGCACGGCTTCCTGGAGGACGTCTACTTCGACGTCTCGTACGACCCGATCCGCGACGTCGACGGCACCGTCAGCGGGATCTTCTGCTTCGTCAACGAGACCACCGGGCGGGTGCTCGGCGAGCGCCGGCTGCGGGCCCTGGCCGAGCTGGGCAACGAGCTGGGCGAAGTGCCGGACATGCGGGAACTGGGCCGGGCGGTCACCCGGGTGCTCGACGCCCACCGAGCCGACGTGCCGTTCAGCGCGCTGTGGTTCCCCGACGAGCGCGGCGATCTCGTGGCGGGCGGTTGTTCGGGCGTGGACCCCGCCGTTGTCGCCGGTCCGCCGCCCGGAGTGTCCGACGGCGAGCCGCTCACCGAGCCGCGTTGGATCGCCACCGCCGAGCTGCCCGGCGCGGTGCCGCCGGACGCCGCCGGCCAGGCGCTCCTGCTGCCGCTGACCGCGACGAACGAGGCGGCCGGGGTGCTGCTGCTCGGCGTGTCCCGCCGGCTGCCGTTCAGTGACGACTACCGCGACTTCGTCGGCCTGGTCGCCGCGCAGGTCAGCCGGGCGGTGGGCAAGCAGCGGGCGTACGAGCAGGAACGCGCCCGCGCCGCCGAGCTGGCCGCGCTCGACCGCGCCAAGACCAACTTCTTCGCCAACGTCAGCCACGAGTTCCGCACCCCGCTCACGCTGGTCCTCGGGCCGCTGGAGGAGATGCTCGCCGACCGGGAACTGCCGGATCGCTACCTCGACCGGCTCACCGTCATGCACCGCAACGGGTTGCGCCTGCTCAAGCTGGTCAACACGGTGCTCGACTTCTCCCGGCTGGAGTCCGGCCGGCTGGCCGCCCGCTACCAGCCCACCGACCTGTCCGACTTCACCTCCCGGCTGGCCAGCACGTTCCGGTCGGCCACCGAGCGGGCCGGGCTGCGCCTGGTGGTGGACTGCCCGCCGCTGCCCGCGCCGGTCTACGTCGACCGGGACATGTGGGAGAAGATCGTCCTCAACCTGGTGTCGAACGCGGTCAAGTTCACCTTCGACGGCGAGATCCGGGTCCGGGTACGCGCGACCGACCGGGCCGCCGTCCTGGAGGTGACCGACACCGGCGTCGGCATCGCGCCGGAGGAGCTGCCGCAGGTCTTCGAGCGGTTCCACCGGGTCGCCGGCGCCCGCTCGCGTACCCACGAGGGCACCGGCATCGGCCTGGCCCTGGTCCGCGAGCTGGTCGAGATGCACGGCGGCACCGTCACCGCGCACAGCGTCGTCGACCGGGGCACCACGTTCACCGTGACCATGCCGTTCGGGTACGCGCACCTGCCCGCCGACCGGGTGTCCGCTCTCTCCCCGGTGCCGCTGACCGAGCCGGAGCAGGCCCGCCTCTACGTCGCCGAGACGGCGCTCTGGACCGACGAGGTGGCCCGGCCCGTCGGGTTGCCCGAGCCGAACGGCACGCCGGGCGGCGCGGGCCGGATCCTGTTCGCCGACGACAACGCCGACCTGCGCGAGCACGTCGTCCGGTTGCTCTCCCCGGCGTACGAGGTGGTCGCCGTGCCGGACGGCGCGGAGGCGCTGCGGCTGGCCGTCGAGACCCCGTTCGACCTGGTGCTGACGGACGTGATGATGCCCCGGCTGGACGGCTTCGGGCTGGTCGCCGCGCTGCGCGCCAAACCGGCCACCCGGTACGTGCCGATCGTGCTGCTCTCCGCCCGGGCCGGCGCCGCCGAGGAGGTCGCCGGCCTGTCCGCGGGCGCCGACGACTACCTGACCAAGCCCTTCTCCAGCCAGGAACTGGTGGCCCGGGTCCGGGCCAACGTCGAGCTGGGCCAGTTGCGTGGGCAGATCATCCGCCGGCTGCGTGCGCTCGCCGACGCCGCCGTGGAGATCAACACCGCCCGGTCGACAGCCGAGGTGGTGCGGGTGGCCGCCCGGCACGCGCTGCGCCTGGCCGAGGCCGGACGGGTCCGCGTCACCACCACCGGGGCCCGTCACGAGGAGGACGCCGGCGGCGACCTGCCCGCCGACCCGACAGTGGTGCTGCCGCTCACCGGCACGTCCGGCGAGCAGCTCGGTGAGCTGCGGGTGTGGCGGCGCGAGGACGGCGGCACCGAGCAGGCGGCGCTGACCGAACTGGCCCGGCTGGTCGGCGTCCGGCTGGAGAACGCCCAGCTCTACGAGGCCGAGCACCACATCGCCACCACGCTCCAGCACAGCCTGCTGCCGCGTACGCTGCCGCAGCTGCCCGGCGCGGTGGTCGCCAGCCGCTACCTGCCCGGCAGCGCCGACGTGGAGGTCGGCGGCGACTGGTACGACGTGATGGCCACCGCCGACGACGACCTGGTGCTGGTCATCGGTGACGTGGTGGGCAAGGGCGTGCGGGCCGCCGCGGCGATGGGCCAGCTCCGCAACGCGCTGCGGGCGTACGTCCTGGAGGGCTACGACCCGGGCGAGGCGCTGACCCGCCTCAACCGGCTGGTCCACTCCGCCGGCAGCGGCTCCTTCGCCACCGTCGTCTGCCTCGGCTTCTCCCCGCGCACCGGCCGGATCCGGTACGCCAGCGCCGGCCATCCCTCACCCCTGCTGATCCGAGGAGACGACGTGGCGTTCCTGCACGATCGGGCCCTCGGACCGCCGATCGGGGCGATCCCCGGCACCGTCTACCCGGCCGCCGAAGGCGAACTCGCGCCGGGCAACCGGCTACTGCTCTACACCGACGGCCTGATCGAGGACCGGTCCGCGGGCATCGACGCCGGGCTGGGCCAGTTGCGGTCGGACGCGACGGCCCGCGCCGAGCACGTGGCGGACCTGGTCGACGCCGTCATGGCGCGGGTGGCCGGGCGCTCCCGGCACGACGACGTGGCCGTCCTCGCGCTGGAGGCGGCCGAGTTGAACCGCTTCGCGCTGCGTCTGCCCGCCGACCCGACCCGGCTCAGCGTGCTGCGCAAGCGGCTGGAGGACTTCCTCGTCGCCCACCAGGTCGGCGAGACCGACCTGTTCGACCTGACCGTGGCGGTCTCCGAGGCGGCGGCGAACGCGATCGAGCACCCGGTCGACCCGGTGGACCCGACGATCGAGGTCGAGGTGACGATCGCCGACCGTACGGTCACCGCAACCGTCCGGGACACCGGGCGCTGGCGGGAGTCGAGCGGGTCGAGCTTCCGGGGACGCGGGCTGGCGCTGATCCAGGCGCTGGGGGAGATGAACGTGACCCGTACCGAGGAGGGCACCGAGCTGACGCTGCGCCGCCGGCTGGCCGACCGGGACTGAGGGCTGTTGCCGAGTAAAGCGGATCAAATGCGGCGAAGTCCCTAGTATCGCCTCATGGGGCGTGAGCCGTTCCGTCTTTCGCGGGACAGCGGGAACGACCCGGTTGGCGCGGCGTGGACGGCGATTCGCCGCACCGGCCGGGCGACCGTGGGAGAGCGACTGCGGCGGGTGCGGTTGAGCCTGCTCGTGGCGGTGCAGTGCGGGGTGGCCGCCGCAGTCGCGTGGTGGGTCGCGAAGGATCTGATCCACAACCCGCAACCGCTGTTCGCGCCCGCCGTCGCGGTCGGCACCATCGCCAGTTCGGTGAGTCAGCGCTTCCGCCGTACGCTGCTGCTCATCGCCGGCGTGGCGGTGGGCATCGCGCTGGGCGACCTGCTGGTCTCCTGGGTCGGGCAGGGATACGTACAGATCGGCGTCATCGTCGCCGCCGCGATCCTCGTCGCCGTCCTGCTCAGCGACGAGGGCGCGTTCGTCACCCAGGTCGGCGGCAGCGCGTTGGTGATCGCCGTGCTCTTCCCGGCCCGGACCGACATCGCGCTGCCCCGCTTCCTCGACGGCGTCGTCGGTGGAGTGGTCGGCATCCTGGTCGCGGTCGTGGTGCTGCCCCTGCACCCGATCCACCGGATCCGGCGGGCGGGCCGGCCACTGCTCGACCAGATGGCCGCCGAGCTGGACCGCCTCGCCGACGCGGCCCTGGCCCGGGACGCCGAGCTGGCCCGTCAGGGTCTCGACAGGCTGCGCCGGCTCGACACCTCGGAGGTAGAGGCCGCAATGTCGGGCGCCGACGAGGTCGTCCGCATCTCACCGCTGCGGTGGCACAACCAGAGCGCGTTGCAGGGATGGCGGCACGGCGCCATCCTCATGATCCGCTCCCTGCTGCACAGCCGCGACGTCGCGCTCAACCTCGAACGCGCGATCCGTGACGACGAGCCCGTTCCGCCGTCGCTCGCCGAGGCCGCGCGGTGCCTGGCCGAGGCCGCGCGCACCGTCGGTACGGGCTGGTCCCCGTCCGCCAGCCGGCCCTCCCGTTCCCAGCGGGCCGCGATGTCGGCCCTCCGCCTGGTTCAGGAGGCGTTGCGCAGCGGCCCGCGCGTCAGCGGCATCAACGTGGCGAACGAACTCACCATCATCGCGGTGAACACGATCCGGGCGAGCGGGGTGCGCAAGCGCGACGCCGAGTCGCTGCGTCGTGATCTCGCCCCGGACACCGCCGGGGAGTCGGGAAAGCGGCACCCCGCGTCGGATCAGGGGCAGCCGAGACCGGACCTGCCCCTGCCGCCGGCGATGGGAGACGCCTTCTAGACCCGAAGGGCACCCGAGTCGGTCAGGTGGGGGCGAGCCAGTCCTGGTCGCCCAGGCCGGAGATGTCCAGCACGCGCCGGACCTGCGGGGACGGCAGCACGGTGAGCGCGTTCGGGAACCGCTGGGCGAGCCGGACCACCGCGTGGATGGCGGCCGAGTCGAAGAAGGTCACCGCCCGCAGGTCGAGCGTGAGCTGCTTGGCAGGCTCGCGGAGCGCGGTCTGGAACATGATGTCGGCGGTCGCCATGTCGACCTCGCCGCTCACCTGGACGCGCACTTGGTCGCCGTCGACCTGCGCCGTCACGGAGAAGACGGGCGCCGCGCCCCCTTGATCCACGGAGCAACAATGGCACAGCGTTTGCGGTACGGCAACAACCTGCCCGGCCGGGCTGTGGCGGGGGGCACACCACCCCCGGCGATAGGCTTGGGCCATGACCGTCCGTGCGCCGCTGACCCCCGGCACGCTCTCCCCGTGGCGAGCGGTTCCCGCCCACATCCCGCGCCCGGAGTACGTGGGTAAGAAGCGCCCGCAGGAGTGGCGCGGCTCGCACGTGCAGACGCCGGAGACCATCGAGAAGATGCGCGTGGCCGGGCGCCTCGCCGCGCAGGCCACCCAGCTCGCCGGTGAGCACTGCAAGCCGGGGGTGACCACCGACGAGATCGACAGGGTGGTGCACGAGTTCCTCTGCGACCACGGCGCCTACCCGTCGACGCTCGGCTACCGGGGTTTCCCGAAGTCGTGCTGCACCAGCCTCAACGAGGTGATCTGCCACGGCATCCCCGACTCGACGGTGCTCCAGGACGGCGACATCATCAACGTCGACGTCACCGCGTACCTGAACGGCGTGCACGGCGACACCGACGCCACGTTCTGCGTGGGCGAGGTGAGCGAGGAGGCCCGCCTGCTTGTCGAGCGGACCCACACGGCGATGATGCGCGGCATCAAGGCCATCGCGCCGGGCCGGCAGATCAACGTCATCGGCCGGGTGATCGAGTCGTACGCGAAGCGTTTCGGCTACGGCGTGGTCCGCGACTTCACCGGGCACGGCATCGGCGAGGCGTTCCACAGTGGCCTCTACGTGCCGCACTACGACAGCCCGCGCCCCACCGACGTGATGGAGCCCGGCATGACGTTCACAGTCGAGCCGATGATCACGCTCGGCACCTACCAGTACGACATGTGGGACGACGGCTGGACCGTGGTCACCAAGGACCGCCGGTGGACGGCCCAGTTCGAACACACCATCGTCGTCACCGACGACGGCTACGAGATCCTGACGCTGCCGTGACCGACACCCCGGCGGCGCTGCGCGAGGCGCACCACGCGGACGTCTCCGGCGGCTGGCTGCGGCCGGCCGTCTTCGGCGCGATGGACGGACTGGTCACCAACATCGCGCTGATCGCCGGTGTGGGCGGCGGCGGGGTGTCCCCGCGCAACGTGGTGCTCACCGGCGCGGCCGGCCTGGTGGCCGGCGCCATCTCGATGGGTCTCGGCGAGTACACGAGCGTCCGGTCCGCGAACGAGCAGGTCGCCGCCGAGGTGGCCAAGGAGCGGCGCGAGCTGGAACGCCACCCCGAGGCCGAGGCCCGGGAGCTGGCCGACGCCTGGGTCGCCCGTGGACTGCCCCGCGAGCTGGCGACGCAGGTCGCCGAGGCGGTACGCGCCAACCCGGAGGAGGCGCTGCGGGTGCACGTGCGGGAGGAGCTGGGCGTCGACCCCGACGACCAGCCGAGCCCGTGGGCCGCCGCGATCTCGTCGTTCGTCTGCTTCTCGATCGGCGCGCTGGTGCCGCTGCTGCCGTACCTGCTCGGTTTCACCAGCCTCTGGCTGGCGCTCGCCGTCGGCGGCGTCGGCCTCTTCGTCGCCGGTGCGATCGTGGCCCGGTTCACCAACCGTGCCTGGTGGCGTGCCGGTCTGCGGCAGCTGCTGCTCGGCGCGCTGGCGGCCGGCGCCACCTACCTGATCGGCGCGCTGATCGGCGTCGGCGGCGGCATCGGCTGAGGCGGAGCCGTCCTCAGCCGGACAGCAGGTCGTCGATCGTGCCGTCGACCGGCCGGCCCCGGGCGGCCAGCTCCTCGGCCTGGCGGGTCAGCGCCGCGCCCACCTCGGTCATGTCCGCGCCGGCCAGCCCGGTACGCCGCACCGCGTCCCCGGGGTCGCGGAAGTAGGTGCGGCTGAACAGCCCCTGCACCGTCGCCGCGGCCAGCCGCGCCTCGCCGAGCATGAGCAGCGCCTGGTCCGTCTCGTACCACTCGGCCAGCCGCAACGCCCGGGCGTGCGCCGCGCTGCCCCGGTACCACGCCTGCCGCGCGGCGCCGGTGAACTCCGCCGGCCGGGCCCGCGCCAGTCGCGCCAGGTGCTCGTCGCGCAGCTTCGGCAGCCAGCCGGTCGGGTCGTGCAGGGCGCGGGTGGTGACGTACCGATCAGCGGCCAGCGGCCACCGGGACGTGATCGTCGTCGCCCGGCGCAGGTAGTCGTCCGCCCCGGCCACCGTGAGGTCGACAAGCACCCCGTCCACCCGGCGGGTGGCCGGCGGCGGCCCGGCGTCGGGCCGGTAGGTGACGACCAGCAACCCGACCTCGCGGTCCCCGCCGCCGTCGTCGTCGCCGTGCGCGAGCGGACCGTGTACGGCGACCGCCAGCACATCGGCCGGGAACCGCCGCAGGACGGCGTCACCGACGCGCTCGGCCACCTGCCACCGCGGGTCGTCCAGACGCCGCTCGGCGTTCACGTCGACAGCCACGGTCCACCTCCGTCCGAGCGCTCGCCTGCGGCAACCCTAGCCAGATCGGGCCGGGCGGCCCCGGTGGCGCGGATGTCGGATTGTGCGCGTCCGCGGCAGGGGCGCTCAGGCGTTCGGGACCAGGCGGAAGACGCGGATCTCGCGGTTACCGGCGCGCTCGACGTACGTGCGGTACGCGGGCCACTCCTGCACCAGCCGCTGGAACAGCCGTTCCCGTTCCTCGCCGGTGACCTGCTCGGCGGTGACCGGGATCCGGCGGCCCTTGACGTCCACCTCGGCGGCCGGATTAGCCATCAGGTTGAACGTCCAGGACGGCTGGTGCTGCTGCCCCCAGTTCGAGCCGATCACCACGTAGGCGTCGCCGTCGGGGACGTACACCAGGGGGTTGCTGCGGGGCTTGCCGGAGCGGCGGCCGGTGGAGGTGAGCACCAGCGTGGGCACGAGCCCGAAGGCGACCACTCGGCCCTTCGTCATCCGGCCGACCAGCCGGTCGGCCGGGACGAGCAGGCGCATGGTGGCGCCGAACCAACGCTGGTGACCGAGACGGCGGGTGAGGGTTCCCAGGGCTGACATCCGACAAGTGTGCCGCCCGCACCGCGCCCCGTCACCCCCTCGGACGGTCAGTCCGCCCCAAGGTCGACTCCATTTCCCCGAAGTGGTGGCATCCACCCCACCGCGATGCCGCCACTCCGGCGAAATGGTGTGGATCATGCATGGGCGGCCGGCTCAGTCGAGCCGGCGTTCGATCGGCAGGCGGGACCTGGTGAACAGCGCCGCGCCGCCCATCGCCACCAGCGGCACCACGACCAGCGCGGCGAGTGTCACGCCGGGCACCGTCACCGGGTACGGCGGCTGCACCGGCCAGGAGTCCGCGTACCGCTGGTTGAGCGCGGCCAGGACGACCACGGCGGAGCCGAGCCCGGCGACGATGCCCAGCGCGGAGCCGAGCACCGCGATGACCCCGGCCTGGCAGAGCGACAGCAGGCGGCGTACCCGGGGATCGGCGCCCACCGCCGCGAGCGTGGACAGGTCCCGGCGGCCCTCGGCCGCGGCGAGGCCGGTGGCGACAGCGGCGGCGCCCAGCGTGATCACCCCCGAGGCCACCGCCAGCAGGAGCAGCATCGGGCGCTGGTCCGACGGCGGGTCGGCGGTCGCCACCTGCGCCGACATGGGCCCGATGTCGTACAGCTCGTCGGTCAGCATCTCCATCTGCCGATCGGTGGGCGAGCCGGCGGTGTCCAGCAGGTAGCCAAGCGGTACGGCGGACAGGCCGAGCGCGTCCGCGGCGGCGGGGGAGAGCACCAGCCGGTCGACGCTGAGACCGCCGCGCAGCGCGTACGCGGGCAGGAGACGCCCGGTGGGCGGGCCGCCGGAGTTGTAGTTGACCTCCACCCGGACCTGCCCGTCCACCACCCGCCGGGCGTCGGTGACCACCACGCCACCTGCGGCGAGCGTCCGGCGCGCGGCGGCCAGCTCGTCGTCCGGCGCGCCGGTGAGCGAGGCCAGCGCGGCGCCGTCGTCCACGAGCGCCGGCAGGTAGACGTCGACCGGCTCCTGGAAGGGGCTCACGCAGCGCGGATCGCGCCGGGCCGCGTCGGGGACCGGGTCGGAGGAGGTGTACGGGCAGCGCCGCTCCGGCGGAACGAGCGCGTACGCCGCGCAGTCGTTCTTGTCCCGGACGTCGCCGGCGCACCCGGGGACGGCGACGGGCACCACAGTGGCGTCGGGCAGTACCGTGCGGGCCCGGTTGGCGACGACCTCGGCCGACGGCGGGCCCGCCGGGATCTCGCCGGAGTGGGTGAGCAGCACGTTGCCCGGCGGCAGGCCGGGTTGCCAGAGCTCTCGCGACCGGGTCTCGTCGCTGGCCACGTAGACGCCGAGCGCGACGCTTCCGGCGACGGCGGCCATCACCGCCGAGATGGCTGGCGCGGCCGACGACCGGTTGCGGCTGGCGTCGCGCAACGCGAGGCGGGGGGTGAGCGGCAGCAGCCGGCCGGCTCGGCCCAGCACACCGACGAGCGTCGGGGTGCAGAACACCAGCCCCAGCTCGCCCAGGGCGACACCGGCCAGCACGCCGGTCTGCGAGGTGCGGCCGGCGGCGAACGCGGCGATCGCGGTCCCGGCGACGGTGAGCGCCACCCCGATCAGCAGCCAGCGGCGGCGGGGCCGGGACCCGTCGCGCCGGCCGGCCAGGCCGGTCGCCACGTCCTGCCGGGCCGCCGTCCAGGCCGGCGCCATCGCCGCGAGCACCCCGGCCAGCACCGCCGTCGCGGCGATCGCCACCAGCGCGGTCGGGAAGATCCGGTACGCCCCGAGGCGCTCCCCGAGCAGGTACTGCTCGACGAGCGGCCGGCCGGCGAACGCGGCGCCGATGCCGAGCAGCAGCCCGAGGGCGGCCCCGCCGGCGCCGAGCACCACCCCGTCGGCGAGCACGATCCGGCGCAGGTGGGAGGCGTCGCCACCGGCCACCGCGACGAGCGCGAGGTCGCGCCGCCGACGGCGGACGCTCACCGCGAAGGCCGGGCCGACCAGCAGCACCACCTCCAGCAGGCCCAGCCCGCCGACCACCCCGACGACGCCGGCCTCGTCGGCGTCCGGCACGCGCATGCCGCGGGAGAACTCCTCCCGCCCGGGCAACCGGTCGCGGGAGACGACCTGGACGCCCTGCGCGTTCAGCCGGTCGACGAGCCCCGGGTCGATCGGTCCGGGCAGGTCCACAAGCCAGGTGTCGCTGCCGGCCGCGGTCTCCGGGGTCACCCCGGCCAGCGTGATCACCTCCCGGAGGTTGTCCGGGTACTCCACCACCCCGACCACCCGGTACGTGGCGCCGTCGATGGTGCGTACCGGGTTGCCGATGCGGGTGTCGAGCCGGCGCAGCGCCGCCGGGCTGACCGCGATCTCGTCCGGGCGCACCGGCGGCCGGCCGTCGAGGACCCGGGCCAGCGGCCGGGTGAGCGGGTCGGTCAGGTCCAGGGCGCGCGCGTCGAGCGACTCGACGTGCCGGCCGATCCGCGTCGAGAACGTCATCCACCAGCGCGTGCGGGCGACCCGGCTGCCGTCGGGCAGCAGCGCGCGCACCTCCTCGGCGGTCGCCGGACGGGTCCGGCCGACCCATTCGCCCTCGACCGGCCAGGCCGACTCGCCCCAGGCGTCCTGCCTCACCGCCGTCAGGCTTTCCCAGCGCAGCGCGACGTCGGCGCCGCCGAGCTGGCGTTCGATCCGCTCGGCGCGGGTCAGGTCGCCCATGTCGTAGCTGACCGCGGCGAAGCTGAGGCCGAGCACCGGCAGCGCGATCATCACCAGCACCAGCAGCGTGCGCCGCCGGGACCGCCGGGCCTCCCGGCGGGCGATCCGCAGCGCGGTCCGCCACGATCCGCGTACGGCGGCGAGGCGGCCGCCGGTCACCGGATGCTGCCGCTGAGCAGGTGGTCGACGCCGATCAGCGGGGCGGTCGAGTCGACCATCACCCCGTCGCGCAGGAAGACCACCCGGTCCGCCCAGCCGGCGTGCCGGGCCTCGTGGGTGACAAGCACCCCGGCCGCCCCGGCGTCCACCCGGCGGCGCAGCAGGTGCAGCACCGCCTCACCGGTCTGCGAGTCCAGCGCGCCGGTCGGCTCGTCGGCGAGGACCAGGCGGCGTTCGCCGACGAGGGCCCGGGCGATCGCCACCCGCTGCTGCTGGCCGCCGGACATCTGGTCCGGGAAGCGGTCGGCCAGGTCCTCCAGGTCGACCTCGCGCAGCGCGTCGAGGGCCGACTGGCGGGCCGCCCGTACGCCGGCGCCGTCCAGTTCCAGGGGGAGCGCCACGTTCTCCACCGCGGTCAGGCTGCCGAGCAGGTTCAGATCCTGGAAGACGTACCCGATCCGGCGGCGGCGCAGCCGGGCCAGCTCCCGGGCGGACAGCCCGACCAGCGCCTCGCCCTCGACCACCACCTCGCCGCCGGTGGGCCGGTCCAGGCCGCCGGCGAGCGCCAGCAGCGTGGACTTGCCGGACCCGGAGGGGCCCATCACCGCCACCAGTTCCCCGGCCCGCACGGTCAGGCTCACGCCGCGCAGCGCGTGCACGGCGGCCTCACCGGCGCCGTGGGTACGGCGTACGTCCCGCAGTTCCAGCACCCCGTCGATGGGGTCCATCAGCGCCTCCCGTGCCGGTTCACCGGCGGGCTTCGTCGCCGGCCCGGTCCACCGCCTCGGGGTGGTCGACCGCCCGGATCGGCGCCGGGCGGTGCCGGACCAGGCTGGTCTCGCAGTGGTCGAGCCACCGCACCTCGGCCTCGGTCTGGAAGATCATCGCGTCCAGCACCAGCCGCCAGGGTAGATCCTCCGGCTTGTCGCTCGTGTACTTCAACCGGGTGAACTCCTGAAGCGCGCGCATGGTGGCGGTGCGCTGGGTCTGCACCACCGCGCGCACGTCGACGCCCGGCGTGGTCAACGCCAGCGCCAGCTTGATCGACAACTCGTCGCGGGGACGGTCGGCGCGGCTGATCGGGGTGGCGAACCACATCGCCAGGTCCGCCCGTCCGGCGTCGGTGATCTCGTACGGCCGCTGCCCGCTCTCGTTCTCCGGCAGCGGGCGCACCAGTCCGTCGCGTTCCAGCCGGGCCAGCGTGGTGTAGACCTGCCCGATGTTCAGCGGCCAGGTCGACCCGGTGGACTCCTCGAACGCGGCACGGAGCTGATAGCCGTACATCTGGCCGCGTTCGAGAAGGGCGAGCAGGCCGTGACGGATGGACATGACCGCGAGTATGCATACCTGGTATGCGCAGCGCAACCGGGAAGCTTCGCCGGGTGACCGGCGTCGCGCTCAGGCGGGGCGGCCCGGGAACGGAACGGTGACCGGTGTCACGCCCGCCGTACGCCGCCAGCGGCTGGCCCGCAGCGCGCAGTCGGTGAGCGCGGCGAGCGCCGTGTTCCGCTCCACGCCGCTGGTGTGCGCGAGCGCGGCCCGCCAGTGCCCGGCGGTCCGCTCCTCGATCTCCACCGCCAGCCGCAGCGCTCCCGCCCGGTCGGTGACCGGATAGGGCAGCGCGTACCCGGCCCGGTCCGCGGGTACCTGCCCGGAGCCCTCGGCGAGCTGCAGGAGCAGCGCGTCGCGGCGGGACCGGTGCGCCGCCTCGGCGGCCCGGGCCGCCGTCCGCGCCGCGCCGGTGAGGTGCACGCCGATCACCCCGTACGCCCAGATCGCCGCGTACTCGGCGGCGAGCGCGTCGGCGAGGGCCTGGGCCGGGCCGGTCGTCGGGTTGTTCACTTCAGGGCCTCCACGTGGGTCGCCCGCGCGGCGGCGATCGAGCCGAGCAGCGCGGCCCGCTCGGCCGGCGCCTCGGCGCAGGCCTTCGCCGCGTTGGTCCGGCCCTCCTGCTCGGCCTGACGCAGCTCGGTGAGCACGGCGTCGGGCGCGGGCGCGCTCGCCGAGCCGGCGGCCGCCGGCGTGCCGGAGGGAGCCGGCCGGCCGATGACCCGGCGTAGCTCCTCGGCGTGTGCCTTGTGCGCGTCGGCGATCGGGGTGAGCCGTCCGGCGAGCGCCGGGGCGGCGGTGGCGGCTGCCCGGTAGCGGGCCTCCAGCGCCAGCGCCTCGGCGGCCAGCGGCTCCAGCGCATCAGGCGCCGGTGGCTCCTGGTCGCGGTCGAAAAGATCACAACCGGTCAGCGGCGCGGCCGCGCCGCCGAGCGCCACGAGCCCTCCGGCGCGCAGCAGCCAGCGCCGGGAATGCCCCGCTCTGACCTGGTCGGATGGTGTTCTGCCGGTCCCCACCTGACAGAGTCAACACCATTCGCGCCGCCTCGTGGGTCAGGGTCTCGGTGCGCCGCCGGGTCCGTCCGCGGCCGTTAGCGTTACGCTCTGCGCAACCACCGGGCGCGGACGCCCCGGTGGCGTGCCGGTATGGCGGGCCGACCGCTCGCACCGGCCCGGGACAACACGGCCCGCGGGTCGTGGCAACAGCAGGAGAGGTGCGCGGAATGACGCAGCGTGGCCGTGCCACCCGGCCGACGGGGCCCGCCGGGCGGCCCCGCCGGTCCGACGGCCCCCGCGGCGCGGAGCGCAGCGGCGCACCCCGTGGCGATCTGAACGCGCGCCGCAACCGGCTGCGCGAGGTGATCGAACCGGTCGTCGCCGCGGCCGGCTACGACCTGGAGGACCTTTCCGTCTCCCGCGCCGGGCGGCGGCACGTGGTCCGGGTGATCGTGGACGCCGACGGCGGGATCAACCTGGACGCCGTGGCGGACGTCTCCCGCGCGGTGTCGGCGGCCCTGGACGCGGCGGAGGAGTCCGGCGGCGACATCGTGGCCGGCGAGTACCAGCTGGAGGTCAGCTCGCCCGGCGTGGACCGCCCGCTCACCCTGCCCCGGCACTGGCGGCGCAACGTGGGCCGGCTGGTCAAGGTCACCGTCCGCGGCGACGCCGGGGACCGCCAGCTCACCGGCCGGATCACGGCCGCCGACGACGAGCGCGTGGAGCTGGAGACCGACGCCGGCCCCGTGGCACACCCGTACGCCGAGCTCGGGCCCGGCCGGGTCCAGGTGGAGTTCAGCCGCCTGGACGACCTGGCCGACGAGGACCTCGGCGACGACACAGACACCGACGACGACGAAGATCTGGAGGACGAGGAGAGGTGAACATCGACCTCGCGGCGCTGCGCGCCCTGGAGCGCGAGCGGGAGATCCCGTTCGACACGATCCTCGCGGCGATCGAGACCGCGCTGCTGACCGCCTACCGGCACACCGACGGCGCCGAGTCGCACGCCCGGGTGGAGATCGACCGCAAGAGCGGGGCCGCCTCGGTCTTCGCGCAGGAGCTCGACGCCGACGGCACGGTCACCCGGGAGTGGGACGACACCCCGCACGACTTCGGGCGGATCGCCGCCATGACCGCCAAGCAGGTGATCCTCCAGCGGCTGCGGGAGGCCACCGACGAGGTGCACTTCGGCGAGTACGTGGGCCGCGACGGTGACCTGGTCACCGGCGTGGTGCAGGCGCACGAGACGCGCCGGGAGAAGGGCATCGTCAGCGTCGACCTGGGCAAGCTGGAGGGTGTCCTGCCGCAGTCCGAGCAGGTCCCGGGCGAGCGGTACGAGCACGGCGAGCGGATCCGCTGCGTGGTCGTGCACGTCGCCAAGGGCATGCGCGGGCCGCAGATCACGCTGTCCCGGTCGCATCCGGCGCTGGTGAAGAAGCTGTTCGCGCTGGAGGTGCCGGAGATCGCCGACGGCACCGTGGAGATCGGCGCGATCGCCCGTGAGGCAGGTCACCGTACGAAGATCGCGGTCCGCTCCACCGCGTCCGGCGTCAACGCCAAGGGCGCCTGCATCGGCCCGATGGGGCAGCGGGTCCGCGCGGTGATGAGCGAGCTGCATGGCGAGAAGATCGACATCATCGACTGGTCGGACGACCCCGCGACGTTCGTCGGCAACGCGTTGTCGCCGGCCAAGGCGCTGCGGGTCGAGGTGGTCGACCTGGCCTCCCGTACCGCCCGGGTGACGGTCCCGGACTTCCAGCTCTCGCTCGCGATCGGCCGGGAAGGGCAGAACGCCCGCCTGGCGGCCCGCCTGACCGGTTGGCGCATCGACATCCGGTCCGACGCGGAGACCGCGGCCCCGCAGAGCCGGGGCGGAGCTGATCACGTCCCGGAGCCGGGCGGCGCGATCTCCGGCGGCTAGGGGTAGACTTACTCAGTGGCACGACGCGCGATTCCGGAGCGCACCTGTGTGGGCTGCCGGAAACGGGCGCCGGCCAGCGAGTTGTTGCGGGTTGTCGCGATCGGTGACGAGGCTGGTCACATCAGTCTCAGGCCCGATCCGGCCCGCAGACTGCCGGGTCGGGGAGCGAACATGCACCCTGATCCGGCCTGCTTCGCGCAGGCGGTGCGGCGTCGCGCCTTCGGGCGGGCACTGCGCCTCACCGGGGTTCCTGACCACGGTGCGCTTGCGGAGCACGTCGACGCGCAACCCCCGACGACCGGTCAAGCCCGACCGGTCGAGGGTCGCTAGCAAGGTAGGACGACCGACATGAGCACACGATGAAGTCCCTGAAATGACCAGGCTTCAAGTGCACGAGTGAGGTCGCTGCGGGTGCTGCCCGCACGACCTCGGAGTGAGGAGTGCAGTGGCAGGAAAGGCCCGCGTACACGAGCTTGCCAAGGAGCTCGGGGTCGAAAGCAAGACCGTTCTCGCCAAGCTCAAGGAAATGGGCGAGTTCGTGAAGTCCGCGTCCAGCACCGTCGAGGCGCCTGTCGCCCGGCGGCTGCGTAGCGCCTTCGTAGCCGGTTCGTCGGCGCCCGCCGGCCCGCCGGCTGCCGCGCCCAGCGGTCCGGCACCGACCCCGACGCCCACCCCGACCCCGGGTGCCCCCCGGGTCTCGGCCAAGCCGATGCCGCCCCGGCGTCCGGCTGCGCCGACCCCTGGACCGAAGCCCAAGGGCCCGGTCCCCGGCCCGCCGCAGCCGGCGACTCCGGTCGCCAAGCCGGCGAGCGCGCACGACATCGAAGTGGCGGCCGCCGAAGCGCGTGCCGCCGCGCTGAAGGCTGAGCAGGAGGCCGCGGTCAAGGCCGCGCAGGCCGCCCGCCAGCAGCAGCGCGAGACCGTACGCCGGGAGCCTCCGGCCGAGGGCGGTCCCCGTCCCGGCCCGCGTCCCGGCCCGAACGCCATGCCGCCGCGTCCGGGTTCCCCGGCCGCCGGTCGCCCCGGCGGTCCGGGCCAGGGTCAGGGCCCCGGTGCCCGGCCGGGCGGTCGTCCGCCGGCGCGCGGCGCCGGTAACAACCCGTTCGGCATCCAGGGCGGCCAGCAGCAGCGGCCCCCGGCCGCCGGTGCGGGCGGTCCCCGTCCCAGCCCGGCCGGCATGCCGCCGCGGCCCAGCCCGGCGTCGATGCCGCCGCGGCCGAGCCCGGCCTCGATGCCGAGCCAGCGTCCGACCACCGGCCGTCCCGGCGGCCCCGGTGGCGGTCGTGGCGGACCCGGTGGTGGCGCCGGTCGTCCCGGCGGCGGTGGCGGTGGCTACCGCGGCGGTCCCGGTGGTGGCGGCGGTGGCGGTGGCTACCGCGGCGGTCCCGGTGGTGGCGGCGGTGGCGGTGGCTACCGCGGCGGTCCCGGCGGCGGTGGCGGTGCTCCCGGCGGTGGTTTCCGTCCGGGTGGTCCGGTCGGCGGCGGTGGCCGTCCCGGTGGCGGCGGTCGTGGCCGTGGCGGTGGCGCTGCGGGTGCCTTCGGGCGTCCGGGTGGTCGCCCGACCCGCGGTCGCAAGTCCAAGAAGCAGCGCAGACAGGAGTTCGACAACCTGTCGGCCCCGACCATGTCCTCGGGCGCGCCCCGCGGTCAGGGTCAGGTCGTCCGGTTGTCCCGTGGCGCCTCGCTGTCGGACTTCGCCGACAAGATCAACGCCAACCCGGGTTCGCTGGTCCAGGAGATGTTCAACCTGGGCGAGATGGTGACGGCGACCCAGTCGTGCTCCGACGAGACCCTGCAGTTGCTGGGTGAGCACCTCGGCTTCGACGTGCAGATCGTCAGCCCGGAGGACGAGGACCGCGAGCTGCTCGCGCAGTTCAACATCGACCTCGACGCCGAGGTCGCGGCGGACCGCCTGGTCAGCCGTGCGCCGGTCGTGACCGTCATGGGTCACGTCGACCACGGTAAGACCAAGCTGCTCGACGCGATCCGCAAGGCGAACGTGGTGGCCGGCGAGGCGGGTGGCATCACCCAGCACATCGGCGCCTACCAGGTCCACGTCCCGCACGAGGGCGAGGACCGCGCGGTGACGTTCATCGACACCCCGGGTCACGAGGCGTTCACCGCCATGCGTGCCCGTGGCGCCCAGGTCACGGACATCGTGATCCTGGTGGTGGCGGCGGACGACGGCGTGATGCCGCAGACCATCGAGGCGCTCAACCACGCCAAGGCGGCGGACGTGCCGATCGTGGTCGCGGTCAACAAGGTCGACAAGCCCGAGGCGAACCCGGACAAGGTCCGCCAGCAGCTGACCGAGTACGGCCTGGTCGCCGAGGAGTACGGCGGCGACACCATGTTCGTCAACGTGGCGGCCAAGCCCGGCATCGGCATCGAGGAACTGCTCGAGGCCGTGCTGCTGACCGCCGACGCGTCGCTGGAGCTGACCGCTCCGATCGACGGGCCGGCGCAGGGTGTCGCGATCGAGGCGCACCTGGACAAGGGCCGTGGCGCGGTGGCGACCGTGCTGGTGCAGAAGGGCACCCTGCGTGCCGGTGACTCGATCGTCGCCGGTGGGGCGCACGGCCGCGTGCGGGCCATGCTGGACGAGAACGGCAAGCCGGTCGACGAGGCCGGTCCGGCGCGTCCGGTCATGGTGCTGGGTCTGACCACGGTGCCGGGTGCGGGTGACACCTTCCTGGCCGCCGAGGACGACCGCACCGTGCGGCAGATCGCCGAGCAGCGGCAGGCGCGGAGGCGGGCGGCGTCGTTCGCCAACTCCCGTGGCCGGGCCACCCTCGAGACGCTCATGGAGCAGCTCAAGGAGGGCGAGAAGACCTCGCTCAACCTGGTGCTCAAGGGCGACGTCTCCGGTTCCGTGGAGGCGCTCGAGGACGCGCTGTTCAACCTCGACATCCCGGAGGAGGTCCAGCTTCGGATCATCCACCGGGGCGTGGGCGCGATCACCGAGAGCGACGTCATGCTCGCGAGCGCCTCGTCCGAGGCGGTCACGATCATCGGCTTCAACGTGCGGGCCTCGAACAAGGTCCGCGAGATGGCCGACCGCGAGGGCGTGGAGATCCGGTACTACACGGTCATCTACCAGGCCATCGAGGAGATCGACGCCGCGCTCAAGGGTCTGCTCAAGCCGGAGTACGAGGAGGTCGAGCTGGGCACCGCGGAGATCCGCGACGTCTTCCGCTCGTCCAAGATCGGCAACATCTCCGGCTGTATCGTCCGGTCCGGCCTCATCCGCCGCAACGCCAAGGCGCGGCTGCTGCGGGACGGTGCGGTCGTGGCGGACAACCTCACGATCAGCTCCTTGAAGCGGTTCAAGGACGACGCGACCGAGGTCCGCGAGGGCTTCGAGTGTGGTCTGACGCTGGGCGGCTACAACAACGTCCAGGTCGGCGACGTCATCGAGACGTTCGAGATGCGCGAGAAGCCGCGCGCCTGAGTTCCACACGTACGACCGGCCGGCGGCCGGGGCCTTCGGGCCCCGGCCGTCGCCGTTTCCGCAGGCTGCGACAATCTGCGGCGTGATCCGGTACGCGCTGCTCCTCGCCCCCTCCGCCAACCGCGTCTACGCCGACGCGGCGGCCCGGCTGGCCCGCGCCGAACTGGCCGTGTTCGCCGGCTCCGGCGTGCTCGACGTGGTGCCGGGCGACGCCGAGGTCACCCGGATCGGCGGGGTGGAGTACCTGACGTTCACCGCCCCCGAACCCGGGCTCGGCGAGCGGGACCTGGCCCACCTGGCGAACCTGTCGGCGGCGTACGCGCTGTTCGAGCGGGTCGGTGACGACCTGCTGCGGCCGGTGCCGCTGCGCCCGCTGGCCCGGTACGACTCCGACCTGATCACCATCCCCAAGTACGCCGGCAAGACCAACGAGCAGTTCACCCGGCTGCTGCTCAACGTCACAGTGCTCGCCTCCGCCGCCGCGCCGCGGATGCTGGACGGGCCGGTGGTGGTGCTGGACCCGCTCTGCGGCCGGGGCACCACGCTCAACCAGGCGCTGATGTACGGCTACGACGGCATCGGGGTCGAGCGCGACAGCAAGGACGTCGACGCGTACGCGACGTTCCTGCGTACCTGGCTGCGCCGAAAGCGGCTCAAGCACACCACCGAGTCGACGTCGGTGCGCCGGGACCGCAAGCTGGTGGCCCGCCGGTTCGAGGCGGTGCTCGCGCCGTCGCGGGACGAGCACCGGGCCGGGGCCACCCAGCGGGTCACCGTGCTGAACACCGACACCACCCGGGCCCGCGAGGCGCTGCGCCCCCGCTGCGCCGACGTGATCGTGACCGACGCGCCGTACGGGGTGGCGCACGGCAGCCGTACCGATCAGGGGTTGTCCCGCAGCCCGCTGGAGCTGCTCACCGCGGCCGTGCCGGTGTGGCGGGAGCTGCTGCGCCCCGGTGGCGCGCTCGGGCTGTCCTGGAACACCCACGTGGCGCCGCGGGCGCAGGCGGAGGCGGTGCTGGCCGACGCCGGGCTGCGCGTGCTCGACGGCCCCGGCTTCGGTGACTTCGCCCACCGGGTCGACCAGGCGATCGAGCGGGACGTGCTGGTGGCGGTCGCGCCTTAATCGCGTGCCGGGGTGCGCCACCCGGCGTACCGTTGCTCGCCGTGTATACCGGAACCGCACTGTTCGACCTGTTGCTCCCGGGTGACTCCCGGTCCCTGAAGGCCAAGCGGTCCTACGTCCGGCCGATCGTCGCCGCGCTGCGGAAGTTCGAGGTCTCCGCCGCCGAGGTGGGGGCGCTGGACCTGCACGGCCGGGCCGAGATCGGGGTGGCGGTGGTGGCCGCCGAGCCGGCCCACGTCCGCGAGGTGCTCGACTCCTGTGAGCGGCTGGTCGCCGCCCGCCCGGAGACCGAACTGCTGTCGGTGCGCCGTCGCCTGCACGGCGAGGACGACTGACGGCGCGTCGCGCGGTACTCCGCCCGTGCCGCGTGAGGTCCGGTGGGACGCGGGTAGTGTTCTTCAGCGTTGGGCGGTCGGACCCGGCGGCGCCCACGCGCCCGCCGTCTCCGGCCGACGGCCCGGGTCGCACGGTGACCCGGCGCCGTCATCGGTACAGGTGATCCCGGAGGTGGGGGACATGACGGATCAGGCAAAGGTTCGCCGGCACGCGGAGCGTATCCGGGAACTCGTCGCGTCGGTGGTGCGCAGCCAGATCAAGGACCCCCGGCTCGGCATGATCACGATCACCGACGCCCGGATCACCGCCGACCTGCGCGACGCCACCGTCTTCTACACGGTGCTCGGTGACGCGGCGGCCCAGGCGAGCACCGCCGCCGCGCTGGAGAGCGCCAAGGGCATGCTGCGCAGCACCGTCGGCAAGGCGCTCGGGCTGCGGCACTCGCCGACGCTGACCTTCGTCCTCGACGACGTGCAGGACCAGGTCAAGCACATCGACGACCTGCTCGCCGCAGCGCGTACCGCCGACGCCGAGGTGCAGCGGCTGGCCGCCAAGTCCTCGTACGCGGGCGACGCCCAGCCGTACCGGGTCGAGGACGACGAGGACGCCGCGGACGACGAGCCGGCCGCCGACGACGAGCCGCGCGAGGGCGACCGCCGGTGACCGAGGTCGCCGTCGCGGGTGGCCTGCCGGCCGGCCCGGCCGAATCGGAGTGGGCGGCGGCCGTCGCGGCGGTACGCGACCTTCCCGCCGACGCGCGGGTGCTGCTGATCTGCCACGTGAACCCGGACGGGGACGCGCTGGGCAGCATGCTCGGCTTCGGGCTGGGTCTGCGGCGGCTCGGCGTACGCGATCTCCAGGCGACCTTCCCCGGCCCGCCGGAGGTGCCCGAGCCGTTCCGCTGGATGCCCGGCGTGGAGCTGCTGGTGCCGCAGGACGACACGTACCCCGATCCGGATCTGGTGATCTGCTTCGACGCGGCGAGCGAGTCGCGGCTGGGTGACCTGGTGGGCCGGCTGGACACGGCGGGCACGTCGCTGGTGCTCGACCACCACGCCTCGAACACCGGCTTCGGCCGGATCAACCTGGTCGACCCGCACGCCGCCGCCACCTCGGTGGTCGCGCTGGAGTTGCTGGACCGGCTCGGGGCGACGCTCGACGCGGAGGTGGCGACCGGGCTCTACGTCGCGCTGACCACCGACACCGGCTCGTTCCGCTTCGAGGCGACCACGCCTGCCGTGCACCGGATGGCGGCGCGTCTGCTGGCCACCGGCATCCGGCCCGGCGACATCTCCCGGCGGGTGTTCGACACCCGCCCGTTCGGCGCCGTCCGCCTGTTCGGCGAGGTGCTCGGCCGGGCCACGCTGGAACCGGCGGCCGCCGCCGGGCACGGGCTCGTCTGGACGTACGCGACCCGCGAGGACCTGGTCCGGCACGACCAGCCGGCGTACGTGCTGGAGGCGCTCATCGACTCGGTGCGGTGCACCGAGGAGGCGGACGTGAGCTGCGTGATCAAGCAGGCGGGCGAGGCCGAGTGGGCGGTGTCGCTGCGCAGCAAGGGCGCGGTGGACGTGAGCGCGGTGGCGGTGGCGCTGGGCGGTGGCGGGCACCGGTTCGCGGCCGGCTTCACCGGGCGGGGCGCGCTCGACGAGCTGGTCGGACGGATCCGGGCCGAACTCGCTACCGCAACGCTGGTAGCCCCCTAAAAGCGGAATTGTGCCGATATTTCTGCCGGGCCGAGGCGCGGCGATGATCGGAAGTGTGAGCTGATCGGCGGCTTTTCCAGGGATTACGAGGCGTGCCAGCCTTTCCGCCGTGCGTGACGCTGGGGACAATCGGGTGATGGATCATCCCCGTGAGCTCACCGTCGAGGCGCCCCGGGCCTGGGACCGGCCGGTCGTCTCCGTGCCGGTGCTGATCTGCTTGTCCCTGGTCGGCGGTCAACTTCCGTCCTTCTCGACCGCGGCCAACCTCTACATCCTCACCACCGGCGGAGGGTTGATCTGGGTCGGCCTGAGCAACCGGGTGCCCCGGCGCCCGGCGCCCCGCCGGCTGCCGTCGGTCGCGCTCTGGTGGCTGGTGCCGGTGACCGTCTTCGGGGTCTTCGAGGGGGCGACGTTCATGGCGGCGGCGGGTGACGACTTCCCCACCCTCTCCCGGCTGGCCGATCCGCTGCTGGAGGACAGTGTGATCCGTTCGGCGGCCTGGTTCGCGTGGCTGTCCACGTTCTGGGGACTGGTGCGCCGATGATGCGGGCACTGGCGATCGGCGGGTTTCTGGTCTCGCTCGTGCTGTTCGCGGTCGTCGAATGGGTGGCGCGCCGGGAGGGCTCGCGGGTCCCGTCGCTGGCCGACGTCTGCGCCTTCGTGATGCGGTACGAGGTGGGCCCGGTGCCGGTCGGGCGGATCGGCCTGTTCGGTTTCTGGTGGTGGCTGGGCTGGCACTTCCTGGCCCGCTGACACGGCCGGCCGAGCCGGACGACGAGGTTGATCTTTCCGCATTTCGGGAACTGTGGGCAGCATCTGGAAAGTGAACGTTAATTTGGGTGAGGGCCGGCGCTTCGCGGCGCTGGTCACGGGCGGTGCTGCCGCACCCGGCCTCGCCTCCCTCCAGGGTCAGACCGACCCGGGCTCACGCTGCCAGGCGAGCCGCTCCGGTGATCCCGGACCGCAGCCGGGCGCCCGTAGGGCCGCCGTGTCCGGCGGACCGCACCCTGGAAGGACCTCAGATGCCCAGCAAGCGCAAGCCGCAGACCGAGACCACCACCGACGAGGCGCGCGAGCAGATGCGCCGCGCGCTGCAGACCTCGATGGACACCCGTCAGTGACGTACGCCGTCCGGCGGTGACGCCGGCCGGGCCGCACCCGTGGCCCGACGCCGACGTCACCGCCGCTCGGGACCGACCGCCGTGCCGGACGGCGCTACCGTCACCCGGTGCGACGCATCCTGGTCGTCGGCGCCTCCGGCGCCGGCAAGAGCACGCTCGCCGGTGAACTGGCCCGGCGACTCGACCTTCCCCTGATCCACCTCGACCGGCACTACTGGCGCCCGGGCTGGACCGCACCGGCCCCGGCGGACTTCCGCGCCGAGGTGGCAGCGCTCGCCGCCCGCCCGGCCTGGGTGATGGACGGCAACTACGCGAGCACACTCGACCTCCGGCTGCCCCGCGCCGACCTGCTGGTGCTCTGCGACACCTCCCGGCTGCGCTGCCTGGTCCGGATCGTCCGCCGCCGGTGGGCACATCGCGCCGCGCCCCGCGCCGACCTGCCCGAGGGCTGCCCGGAGCGGCTCGATCTCGACTTCCTGCCCTACGTCTGGCGTTACCCCCGCGACTCCCGGCCCCGGGTGCTGGCCGCGCTGGTCGAGCACGCCCCCGGGCTGCCGGTGCGCCGTCTGCGCGGGCGCCGTGACACGGCCCGGTTCCTGGCCGACGCAAGTAAGTAGCCCCCCGCCTTGCGGACCTTACCGCGAGCGTGCCAGGATCGGCGTCGATGAGCACGACTGCCGCCCCCGCCACCGCCGCCACACCCCGGCGGATCGCCACGCTCGCGCTGCCCGCCCTCGTGGTGCTGGCCGCCGAGCCGCTCTACGTCCTGGTCGACACCGCAGTGGTGGGTCACCTCGGGCGGGTGCCGCTGGCCGCGCTCGCCGTCGGCGGCACCGTCATGACGCTCACCGCCTGGGTCGGCACCGTCGTCGCGTACGGCACCACCGGGCGCTCGGCCCGCCGCTTCGGGGCGGGGGACCGGGCCGCCGCGGTGGCCGAGGGCGTGCAGGCGTCCTGGCTCGCGCTGGCCACCGGTGTGCTGGTGGCGGTCGCCATCGGCATCGGCGGGGGCGCGCTGGCGCGTACCCTCGTCGGCGGCCCCGGCGAGGTGGCCGACGCCGCCGCCGGATGGCTGCGGGTCGCGGCGCTCGGCGCGCCCGGTCTGCTGCTCGCCGCCGCCGGCAACGGCTGGCTGCGCGGCATCCAGGACACCCGCCGGCCGCTGCTGTTCGTGCTCGGCCCCAACCTGCTCTCCGCGGTGCTCTGCCCGCTGCTGGTCTATCCGGCCGGGCTCGGGCTGGTCGGCTCGGCGGTGGCGAACGCGATCGCGCAGACGATCTCCGGCGTCCTGTTCGCGGCCGCGCTGGTGCGCGAGCGGGTCTCGCTGCGGCCCCGGCCCCGGGTGATCGGTCAGCAGCTCGTGCTCAGCCGGGACCTGCTGGTGCGCGGTGTCGCGTTCCAGGCCAGCTTCCTGTCCGCGACCGCCGTCGCGGCCCGCTTCGGCGCCGCCGCGGTGGGCGCGCACCAGATCGCCCTGCAACTGTGGTTCTTCACCGTGCTGGTGCTCGACGCGCTGGCCATCGCCGCGCAGTCGCTGGTCGGCGCCGCGCTGGGCGGCGGCGACGCAGCCGGCGCGCGGTTCCTGGCCCGCCGCGTCGCGCTGCTCGGCGGGCTGTGCGGCGTGGCCTTCGCGGTGCTGATCGCCGCCGGCGCCGGCGTCGTGCCGTCGTGGTTCAGCTCCGATCCGCAGGTACGCGAGCAGGCCATGACGGCCTGGCCCTGGTTCGTCGCGCTCCAGCCGATCGGCGGCGTGGTGTTCGCGCTCGACGGGGTGCTGATCGGCGCGGGTGACGTGCGCTACCTGCGCAACCTCACCATCGTGTGCGCGTTCGGCGGGTTCCTGCCGGCGATCTGGCTGGCGTACGGGCTGGAACTCGGGCTGGGCGGGATCTGGGCCGGGCTGACGTTGTTCGTGGTGCTGCGGCTGGCCGGCCTGCTGCTGCGGATGCGCTCGGGCGCGTGGGCGGTGGTCGGCGCGGTCCGCTGACGCCGGTCAGCAGGGCTGGAACGAACCGGGGCCGCCCATCCACGGCTCGACCACGAAGAAGCCCTCGTCCAGCCGGGCGCAGTCGACGTTGTTCGTGCTCGCCTGCGCGGAGACGAGCCAGAGCCCGCGCTTCGCCGCCGGCAACCCTTCGGGGTGGGGGACCTCCCAGACGACCCGGTCACGGATGGCGGCGATCCCGGCCCGGCCCGGTGTCGTCCGCGGCACGTCGAACGCGTACATCCAGACGTACTCTGTGGTGATCCGCAGGATCGGCCGGCCGTCGTCGCCGGTGACGGCCCGGTAGCGCATCTCACCCCGGACCCGGATCTCGTCCGCGCTGTCCTGCGAGCCGATCCGGGTGGCGTAGTTCACGAACGACAAGTCCTCGAAGTCGGTACGCAGCTGAGCGCGCGCGGCCGGCGCCAGCAGCGCCAGGAACGGCTCCGTGTCGCCGAGGATCATGGACAGGTCGAGCCGGGCCTGGACCAGCGCGGCCCGGACCCGGGTCAGCGCCGCGGCCACCTCGCGGGCGGTGAACGGGGGCCGCGCCGTGGCCTCCGGCAGGACGATCCCGGCCTCACCCACCGCGAAGTCCGCGCCGATGGTCCCCGCGAACAGGTCGCGCGGCTCGCCCACCCGGCTGAGCGGCACCGGCGACGGGCTGGCCTCGGCCGACGCCGCGGCGGCGGTGCCGGACCGCACCCGGTCCACGGTGACCCGGCCGAGCACGACAGTGCCGCCGATCAGCGCCAGCGCCAGCACCACCACGAAGGCGACGCGGCGCTTGCCGCGCTGCCGCGACCAGACCATGCGGAAGCGCTCGCCGCGGGTCAGCGGGACGTCCGCGTCCGCTCCGGTCATCCAGCTCGGCAGCTGGATCTCCGCGCCCCGGGAGGCGACGGCGTAGGGATCCGGCTCGGGCGGCGTGGTTCCGTCTTCGGTGCTCATGCGGCGTTCCAGAGGGGTGCAGGGCCAGGGGGCGCATGATCATTGCACTCCGCCGCCGATCCCGCTGTCCCGTTTCCGTGCCGGTCAGATCCGCCCCTGCCGGATCGCCCACCCGAGGTAGAGCGTGCCGACGACCAGCAGCGTCGCGGTCACCAGGACGAACACGAACGACCCGATCGCGGCCATCGTGGGGTGCCGCTCGCCGAACCGGGTCCGGCCCTGCCAGGCCCACATCCGGTGGCGCGCCGCCGCCAGCGCCGGCACGCCGTCGACCAGGTCGGACAGGCGGCGGCCGAGCGTACGGCGGGGCGGCTCCGGATTGCGCATCCAGTCCGGCAGGTCGACCCGGGCGCGGTGCGGTGGCGGGGCGTCACTCATCGGGGGCTCCTGCCGCGGGGTGGCGTGGTGAGGTGGGCGGGTCAGCAGGTGTCCGGCAGGTCGACCGTCTTGTCCGGGTCGAAGACCGCGTCCGGGTCCGGGTCGGCCGGACCGGCGAGCGAGGGCCGGCCCAGCGCGAGCAGCCCCTTGTCCAGCGCGACGCAGTCGATGTTGGAGGCGTACGAGTCGGCCCGCTCGATCCACAGCCCGGCGGAGGCGGTGGTCACGTCGGCCGGGTGCGGCATGCTCCACTTCACCGTGTCGTGGACCACCACCACGCCGGCGCCCGGGGCGGGGCGGGCGGTGGAGAACGCGTACGCCCAGACGAAGTTCGTGGTCACCTCCAGGATGCGGATGCCGTCCCGGTCCTTCGTCGCCCGGTAGCTGATCCGGCCCTTGACCCGGGGCTCGTCGTCGGTGAGCCGGGCGCCGGGGGCGAGCCGGGTCGAGTAGGTGCCCGCCTCGCCGGTGGGGAAGTCGTCGCGTACGCCGGCCCGCGCGTCCGGGGCGAACTGGCGGACCAGCCGCTCCGGGTCCTTCGCGGTGAAGAACGTGCGGTCCAGCCGGGCGGTGATCAGCGCCTTGCGTACCTTGGCCAGCGTGTCTGCCACCTGCTTCTCGGTGAATGCGCCGGTCCGCTTGGCCCGGGGCAGCGCGATCCCGGCCGTGCCCTCGGGGAAGCCGGCTGCCGGGGTGCCGTCGAACGGGCCGGCGGCCGGTGGCGGCGAGGCCGACGAGGACGCCTGCTCACCGACCGGCAGGCTCACCGTGGGGTGTTCGGCGGGCGGCTCCCGCCAGCGCTGGAAGCCCTGGTAGCCGAGGCCGCCGACGAGCCCGAAGAACGCGAGCAGCGCCAGCACGACCACGCCGCCGAGCAGCTTGCCGGAGTGCCCGCCGAGCGCGATCCGCAGGCGGTCGCCGCGGCCCGGCTCGACCTCGGGCGCGGGCTGGCGCAGCCACTCGGGTACCCGACCCAGCGTGTCCTCCGACGGGCGATCGGTGGCGTGGGGATCGGGGACGGAACGGTGATCGGTCATCGGACTTCCCGGGCAGACGGGGCGGGGGCGCACGATCTTGACACCCCGCCGAAGCAGGGCGGTATCCCCCGCAGGGAGGATCGGCGCCGTCTGGCAGGCTTGGCGGTCGTGAGCACAGACGGTCTGATCGTGGTCGACAAGCCCGGCGGCATGACGTCGCACGACGTCGTGGCCCGGATCCGCCGGCTGGCCCGTACCCGCCGGGTGGGGCACGGCGGCACGCTGGACCCGATGGCCACCGGCGTGCTGGTGATCGGGGTGGGCCGGGCGACCCGGCTGCTCACGTACGTGATCGGCGCCGGCAAGAGCTACGCCGCGACGATCCGGCTGGGGCAGGCCACCGTCACCGACGACGCCGAGGGCGAGGTGGTCGCGACCACCCCGGCCGGCGCGGTCACCGACGACGGGGTACGCGCCGCGCTGGCCGCCCTCACCGGCGAGATCGACCAGGTGCCGAGCGCGGTCAGCGCCATCAAGATCAACGGCCAGCGGGCGTACAAGCGGGTCCGTGACGGCGAGACGGTCGAACTGCCCGCCCGCCGGGTCACCGTCTCCCGGCTGGACGTGCGGGACATCCGCCGGGACGCCCCGGACGTGGTGGACGTGGACGTGGACGTGACCTGCTCGTCCGGCACGTACATCAGGGCGCTGGCCCGCGACGCGGGGGCCGCGCTCGGCGTCGGCGGCCACCTCACCGCGCTGCGCCGCACCGCGGTCGGCGGGTTCACGCTCGCCGAGGCGGCCACGCTCGACCAGCTGGAGCAGCGCGCGCCGGACGTGGTGAACCTGCCGCTGGACGCCGCCGCCGCGCGGTTCTTCCCGCGCCGGGACGCCACCGCCGACGAGACCCGGGTGCTCTCCCACGGCGGGCCGCTGACCCCGGCCGGGATCACCGGGCCGTACGCGGTCTTCGACCCGGCGGGCGGGCTGATCGCTATCGTCAGCGAGCGGGACGGTCGGGCCCGCGCGGAGATCGTGCTGGCCCCGGCCTGAACGGCGCGGGCGGACAGGGGAGGAACGGCATGCAGCGGTGGCGGGGGTACGAGGCGGCGCCCGGCGGCTGGGGACGCTCGGTGGTCACCATCGGCGTCTTCGACGGCGTGCACCGGGGGCACCAGGCAACCATCGGGCACACCGTGGCGCGCGCCCGGGAGCTGGGCGTCAAGTCGGTGGTGGTGACGTTCGACCCGCACCCGGCCGAGGTGGTGCGCCCGGGCTCGCACCCGGCGGTGCTCACCGAGCCGGCGCGCAAGGCCGAGCTGATCGAGGCGCTCGGCGTGGACGTGCTCTGCGTGGTGCCGTTCACGGTCGAGTTCTCCCGGCTGCCACCCGAGGCGTTCGTGCACGACGTCCTGGTCGAGCACCTGCACGCCGCGCTCGTGGTGGTCGGCGACAACTTCCGGTTCGGGCACCGGGCGGCCGGGGACGTGCCGCTGCTGGAACGGCTCGGCCGCACCTTCGGCTTCGCCGTCGAGGGCGCGCCGCTGGTCGCCGAGGCGGGGACGGTCTTCTCCTCCACGTACATCAGGTCCTGCGTCGACGCGGGCGACGTGGGCGCGGCGGCGGCGGCGCTCGGCCGCCCGCACCGGGTCGAGGGCGTGGTGGTCCGCGGCGACCAGCGCGGACGTGAGCTGGGTTACCCCACCGCCAACCTGCTGACCCACAGGTACGCGGCGGTGCCCGCCGACGGCGTGTACGCGGCCCGCCTGGTGCGCCGCGACGGCGAACCGCTCGCGGCGGCCGTGTCGATCGGCACCAACCCGACGTTCTCCGGCCGGGAACGGCGGGTGGAGGCGTACGCGCTGGACTTCACCGGTGACCTGTACGGCGAGCGGCTGGCCCTGGACTTCGTGGCGCACCTGCGCGAGCAGCGGACGTACGACGCGATCGAGCCGCTGGTAGCCCAGATCGCCGAGGACGTGGAGCGCACCCGCCGGGCGGTGTCCTGACCCGCTCGGGCGACCTTGACCGGCCGTCCGGCCCGGGGGCTGGTAGGCTGGCGGAGACGTCGGCTGACCGACGGGGGCCTCGCGTGCCTGCACGACGCCGCGGGTGCGAGGAACCGGTCCGTTGCACCGGTCACCACGACCGCTCCGGACCTCATCGAATGACCCACGAAACAGGGAGAACATGGCGCTCGACCAGGAAGCCAAGGCCAAGATCCGCCAGGAGTACGCGACCGCCGAGGGCGACACCGGCTCGCCCGAGGTGCAGGTCGCGGTCCTGACCAAGCGGATCGCTGAGCTCACCGAGCACCTGAAGGTGCACAAGCACGACCACCACAGCCGCCGTGGGCTGCTGCTGCTGGTCGGCCGGCGCCGCCGGCTGCTGAACTACGTCCAGAAGAAGGACATCAACCGCTACCGGTCGCTCATCGAGCGGCTCGGCCTGCGCCGATGACCTGACGGGGGAGTGGCCGCCTGGCCGCTCCCCCGTTGCAGTACCACCGAAGAACCCGGCCGCGCGACACCCGAAGAGGGAGCCGGTCAGCACCGGTCTCCGGTAGTGGCCCCCGGGCATCCCGGCACGACGCCGGCCCACCCGGGCGCTTCGATCGAAGACCGGCCGCCTGAGCAGTTCCCGTGTCGTCGGCCGACGACGCGAAGGAGCACCACAGCACATGACCGAGACCAACCTCGGCACCGAATCCCGCACCGCGGTGATCGACAACGGGTCCTTCGGCACCCGTGAGATCACCTTCTCCACCGGCCGCCTGGCCCGCCAGGCCGCCGGCTCCGTCGTCGCCCAGCTCGGCGAGACGGTCGTCCTCTCCGCCACCACGGCCGGCAAGCAGCCGCGCGAGTCGTTCGACTTCTTCCCGCTGACCGTGGACGTCGAGGAGCGGATGTACGCCGCGGGCCGGATCCCCGGCTCGTTCTTCCGCCGTGAGGGCCGGCCCAGCGAGGACGCCATCCTCACCTGCCGGCTGATCGACCGGCCGCTGCGCCCGTCGTTCGTCAAGGGCCTGCGCAACGAGGTCCAGGTCGTCGAGACGGTGCTGGCGCTCGACCCGCAGCACCCGTACGACGTGGTGGCGATCAACGCCGCCTCGATGTCGACCAAGCTGTCCGGCCTGCCGTTCTCCGGCCCGATCGGCGCGACCCGGGTCGCGCACGTCGACGGCCAGTGGGTCGCCTTCCCGACCCTGGAGGAGCTGGAGCGGGCCACGTTCGACATGGTCGTGGCCGGCCGCACCCTGGCCGACGGCGAGGTCGCGATCATGATGGTCGAGGCCGAGGCCACCCCGAACGCGGTGACCCTGATCTCGGGCGGCGCGACCGCGCCGACCGAGGAGATCGTGGCCAGCGGCCTGGAGGCCGCCAAGCCGGCCATCCGCGAGCTGTGCCGGGCGCAGAGCGAGCTGGCCGAGGTGGCCGCCAAGCCGGTCGCCGAGTTCCCGATCTTCCTGGATTACCAGGACGACGCGTACGACGCGGTGGCCGAGGTGGCCCGCGCCGAGGTCGCCGAGGCGCTGAAGATCGCCGGCAAGGCCGACCGCGAGGAGGCCCTGGACCGGATCAAGGCCAAGGTCGCCGAGGAGCTGACCGGCCGCTTCGAGGGCCGCGAGAAGGAGCTGTCCGCCGCGTTCCGTTCGCTGACCAAGTCCGAGGTCCGCAACCGGGTGCTGCGCGAGCAGGTCCGCATCGACGGCCGCGGCCCGCGTGACATCCGCCCGCTGACCGCCGAGGTCGGCGTGCTGCCGCGGGTGCACGGCTCGGCGCTGTTCGAGCGCGGCGAGACCCAGATCCTGGGCGTCACCACGCTGAACATGCTGCGCATGGAGCAGATGGTGGACACGCTGTCCCCGGAGAACCGCAAGCGCTACATGCACAACTACAACTTCCCGCCGTACTCGACCGGTGAGACCGGCCGGGTCGGCTCGCCGAAGCGGCGCGAGATCGGCCACGGCGCGCTCGCCGAGCGGGCGCTGATCCCGGTGCTGCCCTCGCGCGAGGAGTTCCCGTACGCCATCCGGCAGGTCTCCGAGGCGCTCGGCTCCAACGGCTCCACCTCGATGGGTTCGGTCTGCGCCTCGACGCTGGGCCTGCTCTCCGCCGGTGTGCCGCTGAAGGCGCCGGTCGCCGGCATCGCCATGGGCCTCATCTCCGACGAGGTCGACGGCAAGACCCAGTACGTGACGCTGACCGACATCCTCGGCGCCGAGGACGCGTTCGGCGACATGGACTTCAAGGTCGCCGGCACCCGGGACTTCGTCACCGCGCTCCAGCTCGACACCAAGCTCGACGGCATCCCGTCGGACGTGCTGGCCGCCGCGCTGCAGCAGGCGCACGAGGCCCGGCAGACCATCCTCGACGTGATGCAGCGGGCCATCGAGGCGCCGGCCGAGATGTCGGACTACGCGCCGCGGGTCACCACCGTGAAGATCCCGGTCGACAAGATCGGCATGGTGATCGGCCCGAAGGGCCAGACCATCAACGCGATCCAGGACGAGACCGGCGCCGAGATCTCCATCGAGGACGACGGCACGATCTACGTCGGCGCGACCAACGGCCCGTCGGCCCAGGCCGCGGTGGACCGGATCAACGGCATCGCCAACCCGACCCTGCCGAAGGTGGGGGAGCGGTTCCTCGGCACCGTGGTGAAGACCGCCGCGTTCGGCGCCTTCATCTCGCTGCTCCCGGGCCGCGACGGCCTGCTGCACATCTCCAAGGTGGGCGACGGCAAGCGGGTCGAGAAGGTCGAGGACTTCCTCAACGTCGGCGACAAGGTCGAGGTGGAGATCGCGGACATCGACGCCCGCGGCAAGATCTACCTGGACAAGATCCGCCCGGAGGGCGCCGAGGCGCCGGCCGCCGCCGAGGGTGGCGACCGTCCGTCGGGCCGGGACCGCGGCGGCGACCGCGGCCCGCGTGACCGGGGTGACCGGGGCGGCGACCGGGAGCGCGGCGAGCGCCGCTCCGAGGGCGGCGAGGGCGGCGGCGAGTCCCGTCCGCGTCGCCGGACCCGGCACAGCTGATCCACCGCCGGCCCGGGTGACGTCCGCGTCACCCGGGCCGGACCACGGCTCCAGGTCGCCTGCGCGAGCTGGAGCCGTCGTACGTCCCGCCGTCCCTCGTCATCCGGAGAGCAGGTGCTCGTGAGTTCGTCAGCCGCCTCGACGGGACGGGGGGTGACGTCGACCGGGCCGGGTTCGGCCGCCCGCGCGGTCACCCGGACGCTCAGCGACGACCCGCTCGGCGGCACCGTCCGCCGTACCGTGCTGCCCAGCGGGCTGCGGGTGCTGACCGAGGCGATCCCGGCCATGCGCAGCGTGTCGTTCGGCATCTGGGTGGCGGTCGGTTCGCGCGACGAGACCGGCCCGCAGGCCGGCGCCGCGCACTTCCTGGAACACCTGCTGTTCAAGGGCACCAACAAGCGCAGCGCGCTGGAGATCTCGTCCCAGATCGAGGCGGTGGGCGGCGAGACCAACGCCTTCACCACGAAGGAATACACCTGCTACTACGCGCGGGTGCTGGACGAGGACCTGCCGCTGGCCATCGACGTCATGTGTGACCTGGTCGCCGACTCGGTGCTGACCCCGTCCGACGTGGAGACCGAGCGCGGCGTCATCCTCGAAGAGATCGCCATGCACGACGACGAGCCCGGCGACGAGGTGCACGACCTGTTCACCCGCGCCGTCTACGGCGACCACCCGCTGGGCCGCCTCATCTCCGGCACCGAGGAGACCGTCACGCCGATGAGCCGGCGGCAGATCCAGGGCTTCTACCGCCGCCGCTACACCCCGCCGCGGATCGTGATCGCCGCCGCCGGCAACCTCGACCACGCCGCGGTGGTCAAGCTGGTCCGGCAGGCGCTGCGCGGCACCCCGCTGGACACCGACCCGGCGGCGCCGGCGTCGCACCGCCCGTCCACCCCGGGGGTACGCACCAAGCCGGCCACCACGCTCGTCGAGCCGAAGGAGACCGAGCAGGCGCACGTCGTCCTCGGCTGCCCGGCCATCGACCGCACCGACGAGCGGCGCTTCGCCCTCGGCGTGCTCAACAACGTGCTCGGCGGCGGCATGTCCAGCCGGCTGTTCCAGGAGATCCGGGAACAGCGCGGCCTCGCGTACTCGGTCTACTCCTACGCCAGCCAGTACGCCGACAGCGGCGTGTTCGCCGTCTACGCCGGTTGCGCTCCGGGCAAGGTGGACGAGGTGCTGCACCTGACCCGCGCCGAGCTGGCCCGGGTCGCCGCCGAGGGGATCACCGAGGCGGAACTGGCCCGGGGCAAGGGGATGAGCAAGGGCTCGTTCGTGCTCGGGCTGGAGGACACCGGCTCGCGGATGAGCCGGCTCGCCAAGGGCGAGCTGCTCTACGGCAACCTGATGCCGGTGGACGACCTGCTGGCCCGGGTGGACGCGGTGACCCTCGACGACGTGAACACGCTCGCCGCCGAGCTGCTCGGCCGGCCGATGTCGCTGGCCGTGGTGGGCCCGTTCGACTCCGGCAGCTTCGCGGCCACGAGCTGAGCGGCCCACCGGTCCGCCGGATCCCGTGCCGGGCGCTGGGATAGGTTGTGGGCCGTGACTGAGCAGCAGAAGACGGTGGCCCGGGTCGGTGTGCTTGGTGCCCGGGGCCGGATGGGCATGGAGGTCTGCAAGGCGGTCGACTCCGCCGCCGACCTGGAGCTGGTCGCGGCAGTCGACCAGGGCGACGACCTGGACGCTGTGGCCCGGGCGGGCGCCGGGGTGGTCGTCGACTTCACCACCCCCGACGCGGTCATGGACAACCTGCGCTGGTGCGTCGAGAACGGCGTGCACGCGGTGGTCGGCACCACCGGCTTCACCGAGCAGCGGCTCGACCAGGTACGCGAGTGGCTGGCCGGCCGTCCCGGCGTGGGCGTGGTGATCGCCCCCAACTTCGGCATCGGCGCGGTGCTGATGATGCAGTTCGCCGCGCGCGCGGCCCGGCACTTCGAGTCGGTCGAGATCATCGAGCAGCACCACCCGCGCAAGCTGGACGCGCCGAGCGGCACCGCCACCCACACGGCTCGGCTGATCGCCGCGGCCCGCGCCGACGCCGGGCTCGGGCCGGTGCCGGACGCCACCCGCGACGAGGTGGCCGGCGCCCGCGGCGCCGACATCGACGGGGTACGCGTGCACGCGGTGCGCGCCACCGGCCTGGTCGCCCACCAGGAGGTGCTGTTCGGCACCACCGGTGAGACGCTGACCATCCGGCACGACTCGTACGACCGGGTGTCGTTCATGCCCGGCGTGCTGCTGGCGGTCCGCGAGGTGGGCCGCCGGCCCGGTCTCACGGTCGGCCTGGACGCCCTGCTCGACTGACTGCCGCGGTGTGCCCCCGGCCTGCTGCGGGAAACCGTTTTGCCTGGTCGGGGGCGTCGACCTAGGCTGCTTTCCATGATCGATTCCGGACAATCCGACCGCACCGGCCGCCGGGTGACGCTGCGCCCGGTGGACGACGACAACTGGCGGGCCGTGGCGGACGTCGCGCCGCACGACGACCAGCGCGCCTTCGTGGCCGCGCTCGCCGCCCGCTACCTGCTTCTCACCGAACGCTCGGACGTCTGGAACTCGCTGGCCGTCTACGCCGACGAGACTGTCGTCGGCCATGTCATGTGGGGCGTGGACGACGACGAGTCGCGCTGGATCGGCGGCATGGTGATCGACGCCGCCGAGCAGGGCCGGGGGCTGGGCCGCGCGACGGTGCGGACGATCGCCGACCGGCTCGCCGAGGCGGGCCGGCCGATCCGCTTGAGCTACCACCCCGACAACAAGCCCGCCGCCGCCCTCTACACCGCCCTGGGCTTCCACCCCACCGGCGCCATGGAGGACGACGAGCTGGTGGCCGAACTCCGCCCCGCCTGACCCCCGCGCCAACCGCGTCGGGGCGGGTGGGGTGGCGGTCCTGCCCCGTGCCGGGACCGCCGGCCCACCCACGTGAGGGTGGACCGGCGGCCGGGCGGGAACTCATCGGTCGGCTGAAGGATTTTCGTCAGCGGATTCCGGGACCGCCACGTGGAAGCGGAGCTGGGGGACGAGCATGTCGTCCACGTCCAGCGCGCGGGTCGCGCCGTCCGGCTCCCAGCCGGTCGAGCCGAGGAAGTTGCGGGTCGCCGCGTCGGCGTCGAACGCCCACGCCACCGCCCGGGTCAGCCCGTCGGCGCGCCAGTGCTCGACCGCCGCGGCGAGCAGCCGGCTGCCGTGCCCGCGCCGCCCCCACCGGGGCTCCACCAGCAGGTCCGTCACCGCCGCGACGCCCGACGCGAGCGCGTCGGCCGGCTCACCGGGAGCCAGCGCCTCGGCGTCGGCCGGACCGGAGGCGATGAACCCCACCAGATAGGATTGCGCCGCCTCCTCGACGGCGACCAGCACCCGGTGCGCGCCCGAGGGGGGCTCCTGCACCGCCGCGCTCCACCGCCGGGCGAGGTACGCCTCGTCCAGGTTGTCGAGCACGTGCCGGGGCAGGATCCGGCGGTACGCGACCCGCCAGGTCGCGAGCTGGACGCGTGCGATCTCGCCGGCGTCCTCGGGACGCGCGGGCCGGACGTAGCCTGCAGCCATGGCACGTGAGCCTACGCAGGGCGAGGAGGGTGACGGTGGCGCAGGGTGCCGGGCGCACGATCACGCAGGCCGTCGCCGTGGCGGCGCTCGCCGCGGCGGTCACCGTGTTCCTGTCCGTGGCGGCGGTGCGGCACGGCTTCTTCGACCTGCAGGTCTACTACGGCGCGCTCACCTACTGGGCACGTGACGGCGGGGAGATCTACGACTTCCTGCGCCCCGGCACCCAGTACGGCTTCACCTACCCGCCGTTCGCCGCGCTGGTGATGCTGCCGATGGCGTACCTGCCGTGGAACGCCGCGATCGTGGTGAGCGTGACGCTCACGGTGCTGGCGAGCGCCGTGGTGATCTGGCGGCTGCTGGACCCGGTGGCCCGCCGCTCCGGCTGGACCCGCTGGTTCGCCCTCGCCGTCGCGCTGTGCCTGGCCGCCGCGTACGAGCCGATGCGCGAGACGGTCAACTTCGGCCAGGTCAACATGCTGCTGCTGTTCCTGGTGGCGGTGGACCTGCTGTGGCTGCTGCCGGCCCGCAGCCGCTGGGCGGGCGTGGGCATCGGCCTGGCCACCGCGATCAAGCTGACGCCCGGCATCTTCATCGTCTACCTGCTGGTCACCGGCCGCTGGCGGGCCGCCGCCACATCGGTCGGCACGGCTGCCGTCGCCACGCTCGTGGCCGCCGGTCTCTTCCCGGACGCCTCCCGGGAGTTCTGGACCGAGGCGCTGTGGAACACCGACCGGGTCGGCGAGCTGGCGTTCGTCTCCAACCAGTCGTTGCGCGGGGTGGTGGCCCGGCTCGACCCGCAGCACCCCAGCACGATCGCCTGGCTGGCGCTCGTACTCGTGACGCTCGTGGTGTGGGCGTGGCGGTCGCGGGCGGCGGTGGCCGCCGGCGACGAGGCCACCGGCCTGGCCCTGACCGGCGCCGTGATGTGCCTGGTCAGCCCGGTCACCTGGGTGCACCACCTGGTGTGGCTGCTGCCCGGGTTGATCCTGCTCGTGGACAACGGCATGGCGGCGCCCGCGCGCAGCCGGCGGCGCCGTCTGCTGCTGGCCGCCGCGTTGATCGGGTACGCGCTGCTGTGCAGCCGGATCGTCTGGGCCTGGGAGAAGGACTTCACCGGCGTGGACGGCTTCCTCGGCAGCAACACGTACGTGTGGATCAGCCTGGCGTTGCTGCTGGGGCTGCCGATCCGGCGCTGGCTCACCCCGGACGGCGGTGGGCGTCCCGGCGGGGAGGTCCCGGCCGGGTCAGCCTCCGGCGGTGTAGCGCAGCTCGCGGAGCAGGAGCGGGGGGAGTCCGCCGGACAGCGGCACCGGATAGGTGGACTCCTCGCCGTCCGGTGAGTGCCCGGCCCGCTCGTAGAAGCGGCGCGCCCGGGCGTTGTCGGCGAGCACCCAGAGCCGGTACCCGGTCCAGCCCCGCTCGGCCAGACCGTCCCGGGCCGCCGCGAGCAGCGTCCGGGCGACACCCGAACCCCAGCACGCGGGCTCCACGTAGATCGCCAACAGCTCACCGTGCGCCGGGTCCAGGTCGCCGCGGTCCTGGTTGTTCCGGTACGGCCCGAACGTGGTGAACCCGACGATCGTGCCGCCGTCCTCGGCGACGAGCGTGGTGAACGGGTGCTCCGGGTCGGCGGTGCCGAGGTCGCGGCGGCGCTGGGCCCAGGCGGCCGGGTTCAGCCGGGCCAGCACCTCCGTGGGCATGATCCCGGCGTAACCGGACTGCCATCCGTGGACGTGCACCCGGGCGATCGCCTCGGCGTCGTCCGGTTCCTCCCGGCGAATGGTGAGCATCTGTCCGTTCTATGCCCAGACGGGCGATCGGTCCAGCCGCCGCTCCCGGTGTCGTACCGCTGGATTAGGGTCGCCGGCGATGGCCGTACCGGAATCGCTCTCCCTCGCCCAGGCCCGCCGGATCGCCCTGGCCGCCCAGGGCTTCGCCGACCCGGCGCCTGCCGGCGTGCCCACCCGGCGGCACCTGCGCCGGGTGCTCGACCGGGTCGGGCTGATCCAGATGGACTCGGTGAACGTGCTCCAGCGGGCGCACTACCTGCCGCTCTACAGCCGGCTCGGGCCCTACCCGACCGCGCTGCTGGACACCGCCGCCTACCGCCGCCCGCGTGAGCTGTTCGAGTACTGGGCGCACGAGGCGTCGCTGGTGCCGGTCGGGCTGCACCCGGCGCTGCGCTGGCGGATGGCGAAGGCCCGCGACGAGGCGTGGGGCGGCATGCGCCGGATCGCCCAGGAGCAGCCCGGGCTGGTCGCCTGGGTCCGCGACGAGGTGGCCGCCCGGGGCCCGCTGACCGCGGCCGAGATCGAGCACGACGCGCCCCGGGAGACCGGCAACTGGGGCTGGAACTGGTCCGCCGTGAAGCGGGCGCTGGAGTTCCTGTTCTGGGCCGGCGAGGTCACCGCCGCCGAGCGCACCAACTCGTTCGCCCGCCGCTACGACCTGCCCGAGCGGGTGCTCCCGGCCGCCGTGCTGGACGCGCCCACCCCGACCGACGCCGAGGCGTACCGGACGCTCGTCTCGATCGCGGCCCGCTGCCTCGGCGTGGCCGCCGAGCCGGAGCTGCGCGACTACTTCCGGCTGCCGGTGGCCGGGGCGCGGCAGGCGGTGGCCGACCTGGTCGAGGCGGGCGAGCTGACCCCGGTCACCGTGCAGGGCTGGCGGCACCCCGCCTATCTGCACGCCGACGCCCGGATGCCCCGCTGGGTACGCGGGAACACGCTGGTCAGCCCGTTCGACCCGCTGGTCTGGGAGCGGGCGCGCACGGAGCGGCTGTTCGGCTTCACCTACCGGATCGAGATCTACGTGCCCGCGCCGCAGCGGGTGTACGGCTACTACGTGCTGCCGTTCCGCCAGGGCGAGCGCTTCACCGCCCGGGTCGACCTCAAGGCCGACCGGAAGGCCGGCGTGCTGCTGGTGCCGGCCGCCTGGGTCGAGCCGGGCGCCGACCCGGGGGAGACCGCTGTGGCGCTCGCCGCCGAGCTGTACCGGCTGGCCGGGTGGCTCGGCCTGGACGCGGTCGCCCCGCCCGCCGCAGGCGACCTCGCGGGGCCGCTGGCCGCCGCGCTGGTGGGCGTGGCCGGTGTACGGTGAGCGCGTGACGAGCGTTGACCGGCCTGCCACCGAGCCCGACCCGCACGCCCACAGTGAGCCGCACGTCCACGCTGGGCCGCACGCTCCCGACGGGCCGTGGCAGGGGCCGTACCCGGTCGCGTACCAGCCGGTCGAGACCGACCGGTTCACCCGTATGGTCCTGCGCCTGCACGCCCGCGCCCCGCGCTGGGCGGTGCCGCTGGCCGCGCTCGGCTGCGTCGTCCTCGGCCTGGCGTACGCGATGATCAGCAACCCGACGCAGAGCGACCCGGACGCCCGTCCGACCTGCCTGCTCAAGCTCACCACCGGGCTCGACTGCCCGGGCTGCGGCGGCACCCGCGCGCTCTGGTACGTGCTGCACGGCGACCTGCCGGCCGCCGCCCGGCACCACTTCCTGTTCGTGTTCGCGCTGCCGTTCCTGACCTGGCTCTTCGTGACCTGGGCCGGCAACCGGGCGTTCGGCTGGAAGCTGCCCGAGCCGCGGTTCAGCCCCAAGGCGATCGGGTTGTTCCTGGCCGCCTGGGGGGTCTTCTCGGTGGCCCGCAACCTGCCGTGGGCGCCCTTCACCTCGCTCTACGTCTAGCCTCCCACCGAGGGACCGCGCTGACGCGAGGGCCGGGAGATCTTGGACACCCGGGCTGAGCTGGGCGGCAGGTCGGCCGCGCGCCCGATTTCCGCGCCGGGCGAGGGCCAACTACAGTCCCAGGAATGCCGGAGATGGTGCAGCCCCAGGTCAAGTTGATCGCGTGGACCCAGTTCCAGGCGCCCGAAGAGGTGCCCTGGTCCACCGACGCCGACGGCGGGCAGGCGCTCGCCGAGTTCGCCGGCCGGGCCTGCTACCAGAGCTGGAAGAAGCCGAACCCGGCCACCGCCACCAACGCGGGCTACCTGGCGCACATCCTGGAGGTCGGCCACCTGAGCGTGCTGGAGCACGGCTCGGTGAGCTTCTACTTCAGCGGCGTGTCGCGGTCGTTCACGCACGAGCTGATCCGGCACCGGCACTTCTCCTACTCGCAGCTCTCCCAGCGCTACGTGCCGGAGCGGGACGCGGCGATGGTCGAGCCGTCGGTGATCGCCGACGACCCGGAGCTGCACAAGAAGTTCGTCGAGGCCACCGACGCGGCGGTGCGGGCGTACACCGAGTTGCTGGAGGGGCTGGAGGCCCGCTTCACCGACGAGCCCAACCCGACGCTGCGCCGCAAGCAGGCGCGCCAAGCGGCGCGGGCGGTGCTGCCGAACGCCACCGAGACGCGGATCGTGGTGACCGGCAACTACCGCGCGTGGCGGCACTTCGTCAAGATGCGCGCCACCGAGCACGCCGACGTGGAGATCCGCGAGCTGGCGGTGGAGTGCCTGCGGCAGCTCAAGAGCGTCGCGCCGAACGTGTTCGCCGACTTCGAGATCTCCACCCTGCCCGACGGCACCGAGGTGGCGGCGTCCCCGTACGCCGAGTGACCTGTCGCCCTTCGCCGCCGGGTCACCGGTGGTCGTCCGCTAGGTTGTGAGCATGACGCACGACCACTCCGCCGCCCCGAGCCGGGGCGCGTCGCGCCCGTTCGGGCGAGTGATGACGGCCATGGTGACCCCGTTCACGCCGGACGGCGGGCTCGATCTCGCCGGCGCCGCCCGGCTGGCCGAGTATCTCGTGGACGAGCAGCGCAACGACGCGCTGGTCCTCAACGGCACCACCGGTGAGTCACCGACCACCACCGACGCGGAGAAGGAGTCGCTGATCCGCGCCGTGGCCGAGGCGGTGGGCGACCGGGCCCGCATCGTCGCCGGGGTGGGCACCAACGACACCCGGCACACAGTCGAGCTGGCCACCCAGGCCGAGAAGGCCGGCGCGCACGGCCTGCTGGTGGTGACGCCCTACTACAACAAGCCGCCGCAGGCCGGGCTGCTGCGTCACTTCACCACCGTCGCGGACGCCACCGGCCTGCCGGTCATGCTCTACGACATCCCGCACCGCTCCGGCGTGGAGATCGCCACCGAGACGCTGGTGAAGCTGGCCGAGCACGGCCGCATCGTGGCCGTGAAGGACGCCAAGAGCGACCTGACCGCCACCTCCTGGGTGCTGGCCCGCAGCGACCTCGCGTTCTACAGCGGCGAGGACGCGCTCACCCTGCCGATGCTGTCGATCGGCGCGGTCGGCGTGGTCGGCACCTCCACCCACTTCACCGGCGCGCCGACCAAGCAGATGATCGAGGCGTTCGAGGCGGGCGACAACGCCCGGGCGCTCGCGCTGCACCGGCAGTTGCTGCCGCTCTACACCGGCATCTTCCGCACCCAGGGCACGATCCTGGTCAAGGCGGGTCTCGCGGCCCAGGGCCGCCCGGCCGGCCCGGTGCGACCGCCGCTGGTGGACGCCACCGGCGACGAACTGGCCCAGCTGCGCGCCGACTGCGCGGCGGCGGGCCTGCCCCTGCCCGAATGAACAAACGACACGACGGACGCCGCGCGACGGCGTCGCAGAATGAGGTGACGCGTGACCGAGGCGCACATCGAGGGTGAGCTGCCCCCGCCGCTGCCCGAGGGCGGCCTGCGGATCATCCCGCTCGGCGGACTCGGCGCCATCGGCCGGAACATGACCGTCTTCGAGTACGACGGCAAGCTGCTCATCGTCGACTGCGGGGTGCTGTTCCCCGACGTCGAGCAGCCGGGCGTGGACCTGATCCTGCCCGACTTCGGCCCGATCCTGGACCGGCTGGCCGACGTGCAGGCGATCGTGCTCACGCACGGTCACGAGGACCACATCGGCGCGGTGCCGTACCTGCTCGCGCACAAGCCGGACATCCCGCTCGTCGGCTCCCAGTTCACGCTCGCGCTGGTCGAGGCGAAACTGGCCGAGCGGCGGATCCAGCCGTACACGCTGACCGTGCGGGAGGGCGGCCGGGAACGGCTGGGCCCGTTCGAGTGCGAGTTCTTCGCGGTGAACCACTCGATCCCGGACGCGCTGGCGGTGGCCATCCGTACGCCCGCCGGCCTGGTGCTGCACACCGGCGACTTCAAGATGGACCAGCTTCCGCTGGACGGGCGGATCACCGACCTGGCCGGGTTCGCCCGGCTCGGCGCCGAGGGCGTCGACCTGCTGCTGTCGGACTCGACGAACGCGGAGATCCCCGGCTTCGTCACGCCGGAGAAGGAGATCGGCCCGGTCCTCGACTCGATCTTCGCGAAGGCCAAGGGGCGGATCATCGTCGCCTCGTTCGCCTCGCACGTGCACCGGGTGCAGCAGGTCTTCGACTCGGCGGTCGAGCACGGCCGCAAGGTGGCGCTGATCGGCCGGTCGATGGTCCGCAACATGGGCATCGCCCGCGACCTGGGCCTGCTGAACATCCCGCCCGGCCTGGTGGTCGGGATCGAGGAGGCCACGAACCTGCCGCCCGAGCAGATCGTGCTGATGTCCACCGGTTCGCAGGGCGAGCCGATGAGCGCGCTGGGCCGGATGGCCAGCGGCGACCACCGGCACATCACCATCGCGCCCGGCGACACCGTGGTGCTGGCGTCCTCGCTGGTGCCCGGTAACGAGACCTCGGTCTACCGGGTGATCAACCGGCTGGCCCGCGCCGGCGCCGTGGTGGTGCACAAGGACGTGGCGAAGGTGCACGTCTCCGGCCACGCCCCGGCCGGCGAGCTGCTCTACCTGCTCAACGTCGTCCGCCCGAGCAACCTGATGCCGGTGCACGGCGAGTGGCGGCACCTGCGGGCGCACGCCCGGCTCGGCATCGAGTCCGGCGTCGCGCCGGACCGGGTCGTGCTCTGCGAGGACGGCGACGTGGTTGACCTGGTCGAGGGCCGCGCGAGCCTGGTCGGCCGGGTCAAGAGCCGGTACGTCTACGTCGACGGCCTCGCCGTCGGCGACGTCAGCGAATCGCTGCTCACCGAGCGGCGGATCCTCGGCGACGGCGGTTTCATCGCCGCGACGGTCGTGGTCGACTCGGTCACCGGCAAGGTGGTCGCCGGGCCGACCGTCTCGGCGAAGGGCTTCTCCGAGGACCCGGCCGCGTTCAACGCGGTGGTTCCGCTGGTCACCGAGGCGCTGAACCGGGCCGCCGCGGACGGCATCACCGACCCGCACCAGCTCCAGCAGATCGTCCGCCGCACCGTCGGACGCTGGGTCAACGACGCGTACCGCCGTCGGCCGATGATCGTCCCGACAGTCGTCGAGGTCTGACCCGACCGCGCCGCGCGCCGGTCCACCGTCCACGGTGGGCCGGCGCCGTCGCTTTCCGGGTACGTCCCGACACGCCGCGTCGAAACCCTCCGGTAACCCTCATCCGATCGGCGTCCGTCTCCGTACTCCGGGACGGCCGGCGTGCCCCTGCGCCGGCCGGGAGGAGCGTGGCGGATGGACCGCAGACGGATGACAGCCATCGGCGTACTGGTGGCGGCGGCCGGGTTGACGGCGGCGGTGACCGTACCGTCGTTCGCCGGCGAGGAACCCCGGCGGGCCGCGCCGGCCACCGACGGCGTCGCCCCGGAGGTCCTGGACGCGATGGGTCGCGACCTCTCCCTCACCCGTGACCAGGCGGTGAAGCGGCTGCGCACCGAGCGGTGGGCGGCCGGCACCCTCACCCGGCTGCGTGCCGAACTCGGCGCCGGCTACGGGGGCAGCTGGCTCAGCGCGGACGGCGCGACGCTCACCGTGGCGGTGGCCGACGCGGCCGGCGAGGCGCGGGTCAAGGCGGCCGGCGCGGTCCCGAAGCGGGTCGCCCGGGGCGTCGCCGAGCTGGACGCGGTGAAGTCCCGGCTCGACGCGGCGGGCGGCGCGGCCAGCCCGGACATCGCCGGCTGGTACGTCGACGTGACCGACAACACGGTGGTGGTGGTCGCCCGTCCGGGCGCGGAGGCCGACGGCCGCCGGTTCGCCGCCACCGCGGGGTCGAAGACCGCGATGGTCCGGGTACGCACCGCCGACGAGGCCCCGCGCCCGCTGTTCGACGTGCGGGGCGGCGACGCCTTCTTCATCAACAACGCCGGCCGCTGCTCGGTCGGCTTCTCGGTGGTGGGCGGATTCGTCACCGCCGGGCACTGCGGCCGGCCGGGGGACCGCACCACCGGATCCAACCGGGTCGCCCAGGGCACGTTCGCGGCCTCCTCGTTCCCCGGCGACGACTGGGCGTTCGTGCGGGTGAACGGCGACTGGACGCCGCAGGGCGTGGTGACCGACTTCAGCGACGGCCGCACGGTGGCGGTCAACGGCTCCACCGAGGCGCCGGTCGGGGCCTCGATCTGCCGGTCCGGCTCCACCACCGGCACCCGCTGCGGCCTGGTCCAGGCCAAGAACGCCACTGTCAACTATCCGGAGGGGACTGTCACCGGGCTGACCCGGACGAACGTCTGCGCCGAGCCGGGCGACTCCGGCGGCGCGTGGCTCTCCGGCGACCAGGCGCAGGGCGTCACCTCCGGCGGCTCCGGCGACTGCACCCGGGGCGGGGTCACGTTCTTCCAGCCGGTCAACGAGATCCTCCAGCGCAACAACCTCACGCTCGTCACCGCCGGTGGCCAGCCGGCCCCGACGCAGCCGCCCGCCGGTGGCGGGGAGACCGCCCCGCCGGCGACCGTCCCGCCGACCCCGCCGGCCGGTGACACCGAGTGCGCCGGCCAGGTGAGCCGGAGCGGCCGGATCGCCGCCGGGCGGGTCCAGGTGCAGCCGGACGGGCGCTTCTTCCGGGTGCCCGGCGGCACTCAGGAGGCGTGCCTGGCCGCGCCGGACGGCGTCCGGGTGACGCTGGAGCTGCAACGCTTCACCAACGGCGCGTTCCGTACCGTCGCCCGCGCCACCAGCGCCGACGGTGTGGCCCGGCTGACCGTCGAGGGCCCGGCCGGCGCCTACCGGTACCGGGTGACCGGACTGTCCGGCTCCGGCGAGTACACGCTGGCGTTCTCCGCCCGCTGACCGCCGCATCGGGACCGCGGCCCCCGACCACCACCGCCCGGTGGTCGGGGGCCGCGCCGCGTCGCGGACCGGCAGGTCGGCTCGGCGGCTCAGGCCAGGGCGGCGACCGCTTCGGCGTACGCCGCGCCGGTGCGTACCGCCGCGGCCACCAGCACCTCCAGCTGCGCCGGGGCGACCCCGCAGGACAGGTCCGTGGAGACGCCGGCGGCCAGCACCAGCGTTCCGTCGCCGGGCTCGTGCACGTAGGCGGCGGGCAGCAGCCGGTCGTGGTTCCAGGCGTTGCAGAAGGCGTACGCCTCGGCGCGCCGCTCGGCCGGCAGCCGCCGCTGCGCCACCACGCGGGCGTGCAGCACGTCACCGTGGCGGCCGAGCAGGCGGAACTGGATCGTGGCCTCGCCCCACCGCCCGACGAGTGTGCCGTCCGGCTCAGGCGAGTACGGCTCGCCCCGGGCCTCGAGCGCGGCGGCGAGCAGCGCCGCGTCCAGCGGGGCGGGCTCCTCCGGGCCGGGCGGGCCGGGCTCGGCCGGGTCCGATTCCGGCTCCTCGTCGAACTCGCTCTCGGCGGCCAGCGACACCGGCGCGGCGAGCGGCCGCTCGGCCAGCCACGAGGCGATCCGGCCGGACTGGTGCCCGGTGCCGTTGCGGGCGTCGAAGCTGCCGGCGAGCGCCGTGGCCAGCGCCTGGAGCTGCGCCCCGAGTGTCGCCACGTCCACCTCGGCGGCCGGCCGGGAACCGTGCCCGGGGCGGTGGATCCGCCGCCCGCCGAGCCCCGCCTCGGCGGCCAGCCCGCAGAGCAGCGCGCCGGCCGCGGCGAACTCCATCGCGGACAGGTCGTCGGCCGGGCGGTCCAGCCGGGGCAGCTGCTCGGTCAGCACCTCCAGCCCGCGATGCAGGTAGCCGCCCAGCGCGCAGAAGCGCAGGTGCGCGGCGAGCAGCGGAAACGCGGCCCGTTCCCGGCGGTGCCGGCGGTACGCGCGTACGTGCGCCCGGGCCGCCTCGGTCACCGCGCCGGTGCGCAGCCACGGCAGCAGCCCCACGGTGAGCGCCCGCTCGGGCTGGTCGGTGCAGGTCGTCGCCACTGTCGCGGCGGTCTGCCGTTCGGCCCGCCGGGTCGGTGGCCCCTGCGGCTCGACCCAGCCGGTCAGCGCCGGCGCGAGCGCCGCCAGCGCCGCCTCCGGGTCACCCCACCCGGCCAGCAGGTCGGCCCGCCGCGCCGGGGCGCACCCCGCACAGCCACCCACCGGGTCCGTCGCGTCGGCGGCCGACCAGCGTTCGTACGCCCGCCGGGCCGCCGGCTCGTCGCCGAGGTGGTCGGCGACGCGGCAGCGCAGCTCCGCGACCGGCGCGGCGTCCTCGCCCAGCTCCCCGGCGAGCGTGTCCAACAGGGACCGGGCCTGATCCAGGCCCACCCGGGGCGTGCCGAACAGCGCCTCCACCGCCTGCCGCTGGTGCCGGCGCAGCCGGGTCAGCTCGTCGGGCCGGGCGTCCAGCAGCCCGGGGTGCCGGGCCACCGTCTCCCGCATCCGCCGCACCGGCTCCACCGCGCGCCACCGCTCACCCAGGTGCAGGTACGCCTCGACCAGCGCGAACCGCGCCGACAGGGCGGTACGCGGGTCACCGGTGGCGTCCGCGCGGGAGGCGATCCGCTCCAGCTCGGCGCAGCGCTCCTCGCCGTCGGGCCTGTCCCGGGCGTCGGCGAGCGCGGCGGCCAGCCCCCGGTCGCGTGCCGTGGTCATCGGAGCGTCCCGCCGGTCAGCTCGGCGACGGCGGCGGCCAGCTGACAGCCGGTGGTGACACCGCAGTCGACCAGCCGGTCGAGCTGGTGCGGTGTGACGCCGCGCTCCAGGTCGGTGGTGACCTCGCCGCAGATCTGGGCCGACCCGTCGTCGGCCACGTGCACGTACGCCTTGGGCCAGAGCCGGTCGTGGTTCCACCTGTTGCAGAAGGCGTGCAGCTCGGGCACGTGCTCGATGCCGAAGTGCGGCGCCACGACGGTGCGTACCTGGAGCAGCTCACCTGCCGCGCCCCGGCGGTGGAACCAGATCAGGTTCCGTTCCCAGCGGCCCACGAGCGCGCCGTCGGGCTCCTCGACCACCGCGTACCCCCGGTGGGCCAGCACGGCGGCGATCAGCTCGCCGGTCAGCGGGCGCAGCGCCTGGGGGTGTCCGGTCAGCGGACCGTCCGGACCGTCCTCGATCTCCGGCGACGCCATCGGGCATCCCTTCTGAGGCGAATAACACAAACGACGGTCCGACCCGTGCTGCGACGCGCGGACACGACCCGGAAAAGCGGCGTTCCACCGGGTGCCGCCGTTACCGTGACTCTATGGCGGGCCGTACCTCTCAGGCGAGCCGGCGGCGCGGCGCGTCGCCGCGTGGCACCACGAACAACCGCGCCCGGCAACCGGCGAAGAAGGCGGCGGCGCGGAAACCGGCGCGGCGGCCGGCGCGCCGCGGGCCGGCCCCGGCCGCGTTCGTCGGCCGCGCCGCGGGCGCCGTCTGGATGGGACTGGCCCACACGGTGGGCTGGGCGTTCCGGGCCGCCGGCCGGCAGGCCGCGTCCACCCGGGAGCTGGATCCGGAGCACCGCCGCGACGGCGCCGGGCTGCTGCTGTTCGGCCTGGCCATCCTCAGCGCGGTGGGCATCTGGGGCGGCGGCGCCGGGCCCGTGGGCCGGCACCTGGCCGACACCGTACGGCTGTTCATCGGCGCCATCTCGATAATCCTTCCGGTGCTGTTCATGGTCGGCGCGTGGCGGCTGATGCGGAGCCCGGCCGACCCCGAGCACCGCGGTCGCGGCCTGGTGGGCTGGGGCTCGATGATGCTGGCGACCGCCTCGATGCTGCACATCGGGCAGAACCCGGTCGACGAGGTCCAGCGCGACTACGCCGGCGGCCTGATCGGCGCGGGCGTGGGCGACGTGCTGAAGTCGGCGGTGACCGCGTGGGTGGCGATGCCGCTGCTGCTTCTGCTGCTGGTGTTCGGCCTGCTCGTGGTCACCGCGACCCCGATCAACAAGATCCCGGAGCGGCTCGGCCTGCGCGCCGACCCGGCCGCGCCCGAGGACGATGAGGAGGAAGCCGAGGCCGAGGCGGCGGCGAAACCGGCCCGTAAGCGGCCGGCGAAGCGGATGCCGTCGCCGCTGGAGCCGCTGGACCCGGACGACGAACTGGCCGGCGTCGACCTCCAGGAGACGCTCGTGCTGCCGCGCAAGCCGCCGCGGGTGCCGGCGAACCGCAAGCCGGTCGAGCCGCCGGAGCACTCGCCGCTGCCCACCCGCGCCGAGCAGCTCGCGCTCACCGGGCTGGCCGGCGACTACACGCTGCCGCCGGCGAACCTGCTCGGCAGCGGCGCCAAACCGAAGAGCCGGAGCAAGGCCAACGACGAGGTGATCGCCGCGCTGACCGGCGTCTTCGAGCAGTTCGACGTGGACGCCGCGGTCACCGGGTTCACCCGCGGCCCGACGGTCACCCGGTACGAGGTGGAGCTGGGTCCGGGCGTGAAGGTCGAGCGGATCACCCAGCTGTCCCGCAACATCGCGTACGCGGTGAAGTCGCCGGACGTGCGCATCCTCAGCCCGATCCCGGGCAAGAGCGCGGTCGGCGTGGAGATCCCGAACACCGACCCGGAGAACGTGTCGCTCGGCGACGTGTTGCGCTCCCGCGAGGCGACCAGCGACCACCACCCGATGGTGGTGGCGCTCGGCAAGGACATCGAGGGCGGCTACGTGGTGGCCAACCTCGCGAAGATGCCGCACATCCTGATCGCGGGCGCCACCGGCGCGGGCAAGTCGAGTTGCCTCAACAGTCTGCTTGTGTCCATTTTGACCCGGGCCACGCCGGACGAGGTGCGGCTGCTGCTGATCGACCCGAAGCGGGTCGAGATGACCGGCTACGAGGGCATCCCGCACCTGGTCACGCCGATCGTGACCAACCCGAAGAAGGCGGCCGACTCGCTGGAGTGGGTCGTCCGCGAGATGGACATGCGTTACGACGACCTCGCCGCCAACGGGGTCCGGCACATCGACGACTTCAACCGCAAGGTGCGCAACGGCGAGATCAAGGCGCCGCCGGGCAGCGAGCGGGAGATGCGGCCGTACCCGTACCTGCTGGTGATCGTGGACGAGCTGGCCGACCTGATGATGGTCGCGCCGCGCGACGTGGAGGACTCCATCGTCCGGATCACCCAGCTCGCCCGCGCCGCCGGGATCCACCTGGTGCTGGCCACCCAGCGGCCCTCGGTGGACGTGGTCACCGGCCTGATCAAGGCGAACGTGCCGTCCCGGCTCGCGTTCGCCACCTCCTCGCTCGCCGACTCGCGGGTCATCCTGGACCAGCCCGGCGCGGAGAAGCTGCTGGGCCGCGGCGACGGCCTGTTCCTGCCGATGGGCGCGTCGAAGCCGCAGCGCATCCAGGGCGCCTGGGTCACCGAGCGCGAGATCGCCGACGTGGTCAAGTTCTGCAAGGACCAGCGGGAGCCGGAGTTCCGCCCGGACGTGCTCGCCCCGGCGCAGGACAGCAAGAAGAAGATCGACGAGGACATCGGCGACGACCTGGACCTGCTCGTGCAGGCGGTCGAGCTGGTGGTCACCTCGCAGTTCGGGTCGACCTCGATGCTCCAGCGCAAGCTGCGTGTCGGTTTCGCCAAGGCGGGCCGGTTGATGGACCTGATGGAGACCCGCGGCGTGGTCGGGCCGTCCGAGGGCTCCAAGGCCCGCGACGTGCTGGTCAAGCCGGACGAGCTGGAGGAGGTCCTGGCCGGCCTGCGCGGCGGCGAGGACTGACGACCCACGACGGACGACGGCGGCCCCCACCGTCAGGTGGGAGCCGCCGTCGGCGGTTTCCGGCTCAGTTGAGCAGCGCGGCGACGAGCACGGCGCCGATGATCGCGCCGACCACGCTCGCGGCGGCGGCGTACCAGCCCAGCGGCTTGTCGCCGAGGACGGCGCCGACGATGCCGAGGATCAGGCCGAGGACGCCGAAGATCAGCGGGGACAGGAAGATCGCGAGAGCCGCGAAGACGAACGCGATGATCGTGCAGATCCGGGCGGCGTTGGTACGCGGACGGGCGCTGGCGTGGATGTCGGCCATGGGGTTCCTCCGTGAGTGATCTCGCTACCGGTCAACGAAAGATCCGGTACCCCGGCCGCCGCGTCGTCCAAACCGGATGCGGCATCGATCAGGCGAACAACTTCAATCCGATCACGCCGGCGACCACCAGCAGCAGGCAGGCCACGCGCGGCAGGTTGACCGGCTCGCCGAGCGCGAGCATGCCCACCAGCGCGGTGCCCACCGCGCCGATGCCGACCCACACCGCGTAGCCGGTGCCGACCGGGATGTCGCGCAGCGCGTACGCCAGGCCGGCCATGCTGCCGACGAGCGTGACGCCGAAGACGGCGGAGGGGAGGGGACGGGTGAAGCCGGCGCTGCGATCGAGCGCGATCGCCCACGCGGTCTCCAGGAGTCCGGAGAGCACCAGTACGAGCCAGGCCATGAGATCACCTCTGACGGGCGGGCCCGGCGTGGAGCGGGCCGGGCGACGGTCGGGTCACGCGGGGCGTCTTGGCCTGACCGGGTACGCCCACCACTCGTCCGGGACGGCCCGCGGGCCGTCGTGGACGACGGTAGCACCGGCCGGGCGACACGGGCGGCGGGGTGAGAAAGCCCACCATGGGTGGAGTTGACGTCAACTTCAGGTTGCACGATGGAAGGCATGACCGTGCTCTTCTCCGACGACGACGTCGCGGCCGCCGTGGACGCCCCGCTCACCGTCGCGGCCATGCGGGACGCGCTGCTGGCCGCATACGCCGGGCGGCTCATCGCCCCGCCCCGGGCGTCCGCGCCGCTGGGCGGGGGCCGGATGGTGCTCACCGCCGGGCACCTGACCGGGCAGTGGTACGGCTTCCGCTCGTACGACACGTTCGGCCACCCGGAGAGCGGTCAACTGGTCGTGCTGCACGACGCGACCACCGGCGCGGTACGCGCCATCGCCGTCGGCGAGGAGCTGGGCTCGCGGCGTACCGGAGGACTCGGTGGCGTGGCGGTGGACGCCCTGGCCCGCGCGGACGCCGCCACGCTCGGCGTGGTGGGCTCCGGCCGGCAGGCGTGGACCCAGGTCTGGGCCGCCGCGGCGGTCCGGCCGCTGCGCGAGGTGACCGTGTACAGCCGCTCGGCGGCCCGGCGGGAGGCGTTCGCCGCCCGGGTCCGCGCCGAGCTGGGCGTGCCGGCCCGCGCCGTCGGCTCGGCCGCCGCCGCGGTACGCGACCGGGACGTGGTGGTGCTCGCCACCACCAGCACCGTCCCGGTGATCGACGCCGCCGACCTGGCCCCCGGCACGCACGTCAACACCGTCGGCTTCAAGCAGACCGACCGGCACGAGTTCGGCCCCGACCTGCTCGACGCCGCCGACCTGCTGGTCACCGACTCGCCGGGGCAGGCCGCCGCGTACGTGCCGCCGATGCTCGCCGCCGTCGAGCCGTACGCCGGTCGGTTGCGCGACCTGGGCGCGGTGCTGGCCGGGGCGGTCCCCGGCCGGACCGGCGCGGACCAGATTTCGGTCTTCTGCTCCACCGGTCTGGCCGGCACCGAGGTGTTCCTGCTCGACCGGCTGGCCCGCGTGGCCGCTCCCGCCCGCTGAGCGTGCCGGACGGGCGGCGTGGCGGTACGGAACCGGCCCGGTACCCTCGGATGGTGTCTGCCACCTCCTCCACCCCGCAATCCGACGGGCGCCGGGTCGCCCTGCTGACCCTCGGCTGCGCCCGCAACGAGGTCGACTCGGAGGAGCTGGCCGCCCGGCTGCACGCCGACGGATGGCAGGTCACCACCGACGGCGAGGGCGCCGACGTGGTGGTGGTGAACACCTGCGGCTTCGTCGAGAAGGCCAAGCAGGACTCGATCCAGACGCTGCTGGCCGCCGCCGACACCGGCGCGAAGGTCGTCGCCGCCGGGTGCATGGCCGAGCGGTACGGCCGTGAGCTGGCCGACAGCCTCCCCGAGGCGCAGGCCGTGCTCAGCTTCGACGACTACCCGGACATCGCCGCCCGCCTCGACTCGGTGCTCGCCGGTGAGGCGATCGGCGCGCACACCCCCCGCGACCGGCGGGAGCTGCTGCCGCTGACCCCGGTGAAGCGCCGCGACGCGGCGGTGTCGCTGCCCGGGCACGGCACCCCGGCCCGGGTCGCGCCGGAGACCGACGCGCACACCCCGGCGCACCTGCGGCAGGTGTTGCGGCACCGGCTCGACACCGGCCCGGTGGCCTCGCTGAAGCTCGCCAGCGGCTGCGACCGGCGCTGCGCGTTCTGCGCCATCCCGGCGTTCCGCGGGGCGTTCGTCTCGCGTACCCCGGACGAGCTGCTCGCCGAGGCCGAGTGGCTGGCCAAGACCGGCGTCCGCGAGCTGGTGCTGGTCAGCGAGAACTCCACCTCGTACGGCAAGGACCTGGGCGACCCGCGCGCGCTGGAGAAGCTGCTGCCGCAACTCGCCGCGATCGACGGCATCGTGCGGGTCCGCGCCAGCTACCTCCAGCCCGCCGAGACCCGGCCCGGCCTGGTCGAGGTGATCGCCACCACGCCCGGCGTGGCCGCGTACTTCGACCTGTCGTTCCAGCACTCCAGCGAGCCGGTGCTGCGCCGGATGCGGCGCTTCGGCTCCACCGACCGGTTCCTGGAGCTGCTCGCCTCCGCCCGCGCGCTGGCGCCGGACGCGGGCGCGCGCAGCAACTTCATCGTCGGCTTCCCCGGCGAGACGAAGCAGGACGTGGCCGAGCTGGTCCGGTTCCTGACCGAGGCGCGGCTGGACGCGATCGGCATGTTCGACTACAGCGACGAGGATGGCACCGAGGCCGCCGGCCTGGCCGGCAAGGTCTCCGCCGCCACGATCAAGCGGCGGTACGACAAGCTCAGCGCGCTGGCCGACGAACTCTGCTCGCAGCGCGCCGAGGAGCGCCTCGGCGCGACGGTGGAGGTGCTTGTGGACTCGGTCGCGGACGGCGTGGTGGAGGGGCGGGCCGCCCACCAGGCGCCCGAGGTCGACGGCTCGACCACGCTCGTCGCGCCGGTCGGCGGCGGCGTCGACCTGGCCGCGTTGCGCCCCGGTGACCTGGTCCGGGCCACCGTCACCGCCACCGAGGGCGTGGACCTGGTCGCCGTACCGGATGAGATGATCTCGGCGGCGCCCGGCGCGGTACGGTGACGGCGGGCCCGGACGAAGCGGGGAAGCCACGTGGGGCGATGCGGGACATGACGGGCGCGGAGTCGACGGCGGCCGCCCCCGTACCGCTGCTCAACGCGGCGAATGTGCTGACCGGCGCGCGCCTGGTGCTGGTGCCCGTCTTCGCGGCCACCGTGGTCGCGTCCGCGATGACCCACGCGGGCTGGCGGATGGCCGCCTGCCTGATCTTCGTGGTGGCGTCGGCGACCGACCTGGTCGACGGCTGGATCGCCCGCCGGTTCGAGCTGGTCACCTCGCTGGGCAAGGTCGCCGACCCGATCGCCGACAAGGCGCTCACCGGCGCCGCGCTGGTGCTGCTCTCCGTCTACGACCGGCTGCCCTGGTGGGTGACTGTGGTGATCCTCGCCCGTGAGCTGGGCATCACCGGGCTGCGCTTCTGGGTGATCCGGCACGGCGTGATCGCGGCCAGCCGGGGCGGCAAGGTCAAGACGGCGCTGCAGATCCTGGCGATCACCTGGTACCTCTGGCCGATGCCGGAGGCGCTCGCCGCGATCGGTCCGTGGATCATGGGCGCGGCGGTGGTGGTCACCGTGGTCACCGGTTTCGACTACATCGCCCAGGCGTTGCGGCTGCGGCGTCCGGCCCGTTGACCCGGGCAGCCGGCTCGTCGCTCCGGGCGGCCGAAGAGTAAGCCGCCCTGGCGCGGGAAGAGAGGGCGGGCATGGACACCGACGAGAGACACCAGCGGCCCGCCGGCAACCCGGCGGCCTCCGTCGTGCACCGCCTGCACGAGTGCGGCCAGACGCTGGCCACCGTCGAGTCGCTGACCGGCGGGCTGCTCGCCGCGGCGGTCGTGGAGATCGCCGGGGTCAGCTCGATCTACCGGGGCGGCATGGTGGTCTACGCCACCGAACTCAAGGCGACGCTCGCCGGCGTACCGGAGGACCTGCTGGCCGAGCGTGGCCCGGTCGATCCCGACGTGGCCGCCGCCCTGGCCGAGGGCGGACGGCAGCGGTGCGGCGCGGACTGGGGCCTGGCCACCACCGGCGTCGCCGGGCCGGAGCCGCAGGACGGCAAGCCGGTCGGCCTGGTCTACGTGGCGGTCGCCGGGCCGGACGGCACGCAGGTGCGCCGGCTCGACCTCGACGGCGGCCGCGACCACATCCGCTCGGCCGTGGTGATCGAGGCGCTGCGGCTGCTCGCCGACCGCATCCAGCTCCCCGAGGACGCCGACGCCACCGAGGCGGCGGGGGTCGGCCCCCGATGAGCCGGCCCGGCGCCGACACGCCCGGCCGCGGGCCCGCCGGCCGGCCGATCCGCACGGATTTTCAGAGGCGGGGTGGGATGTCGTCGTGGCAACCAACGGGTACGGTTGCGGGAAGGCTCCGACGGTCGCCGTCGGCGCCGGAGCGGTCTCCGCGTCCGGTGCCCGGCGCGGCTCGGCCGGGCATGGTGGTCCCGTCCAGGGGGAGGTGCGATGGTCCTGCTACGCCGGGTGATCGGTGACGCGCTGCGGACACGCAGGCAGGGGCAGCACCGCACCCTCCGCGAGGTGTCGTCCGCCGCCAACGTCAGCCTGGGCTACCTGTCCGAGATCGAACGCGGCCAGAAGGAACCGTCGAGCGAGCTGCTGGCCGCCATCTGCGACGCGCTCGGCGCCCGCCTGTCGGAACTGCTGCGCGAGGTGAGCGACACCGTCGCCCTCGCCGAGCAGATGCCCGGCGTGCTGGTCCCGGTGGCCGACGAGCCGGCCCCGGTGGCCACGGCCGCCGTGCGTAAGGCGACCAACCGCGGTGTCCGGCAGGTCACCACCGACGGCGCGGTCGCCGTCCAGGTCCGGCAGGACTCGCCGCTCAAGGCCACGCTGCGCAGCACCCGGGTACGCCCCGCGGAGCGGGACGTGGTCTGCGCCGCCTGACCCCGGCTGTCGCGTCGTGGGCGGTGCTGGCGTCCGCGTCGTACTGTTGATCAGGAGCGTACGGGTGCCGGAGTGGCGTCCGGCTGGAACGATGTAGGCGCGACGCTACTGAGGGGACGAGGCGGAGATGGCTAACCCGTTCGTCAAGGGTTGGAAATACCTGATGGCGCTCTTCGGCGCGAAGATCGACGAGCACGCCGATCCGAAGGTGCAGATCCAGCAGGCCGTCGAGGAGGCGCAGCGCCAGCACCAGGCGCTGGTGCAGCAGGCGGCCGCGGTGATCGGCAACCAGCGCCAGCTGGAGATGAAGCTGTCCCGGCAGATGACCGAGGTGGAACAGCTCCAGGGCAACGCGCGGCAGGCGCTCGCAGTGGCCGACCAGGCCCGGGGCCGGGGCGACGAGGCCGAGGCCGGGCGCTACGAGCAGACCGCCCAGATGCTGGCCACCCAGCTGGTCTCCGCCGAGCAGGCCCTGGAGGACCTCAAGACGCTGCACGACCAGGCGCTCGGCGCGGCCGCCCAGGCCCGCAGGGCGGTCGAGAACAACTCGATGATCCTCCAGCAGAAGCTGGCCGAGCGCACCAAGCTGCTCAGCCAGCTGGAGCAGGCCAAGATGCAGGAGAGCGTGGCCCGCTCGCTGGAGTCGATGTCGTCGCTCACCGCGCCCGCCAACACCCCGTCGCTCGACGAGGTCCGCGACCGGATCGAACGCCGCTACGCCACCGCCATGGGCCGCGCCGAGCTGGCCGGCAACTCGGTCGAGGGCCGGATGCTGGAGATCCAGAAGGCCACGCTCGACTCGGCCGGATCGGCGAGACTGGAACAGATCCGGTCGAGCATGGCCGGCGAGCAGCTCGGTGGCCGGCAGGAGACCCCCGCCGTCGGGCAGCCGGCCGACCCGGCCGCCGCCGCCCGGCTCGACGAGATCCGGGCCAGCATGAGCCGGGAACGCGGTACCGGGGAGAGCACGACCGGCTGACGGAGGGGCGGACACCATGGCGGACGAACGGGCCCGACACTTCCGCAGGTTGCGCAGGCTGCGCAACTCGGCGCGACGGTGGAGCGTGCTGGCCGGCGGGCTCGGCGGCGCCGCGGCGGTGCTCACCCCGTACGCCGGACTGGGCCTGCCGGACGCGGCCTGGGCCGGTGCCGCGGGCAGCGCCATCGCGATCGCCGCCTGGCGCTGGGCCGACCACCGGGCGCTCGCAGCAGTGCCGGCGCCGCCCGCGCTCGACCCGGCGGAGGCCGCCGCCCGCTCCCGCGCCCGGCTGGTCGCCGCCGTCGAGCGGCTGCCCGTCGGGCCGGGTGTCCTGGCCGAGGTACGCCGGGTCCGCTCCCGCATGGCGCTGCGCGGCACCGCCGCGGCCGAGCCGTGGGCACGGCTGGACCGGGCCGCGCTCACCCTGGCCGGGCTCGCCGGACGGCTGACCGGGCTGGCCGAGCCGGCGGTCCGGGAGGCGGCCGAGGCCGATCGCTCCCTGCGTGAGCTGGCGAACCGGGTCGCGGGCGTGGAACGCGCGGCGAAGCTGACCCCGCAGAGCACGCTGGACGAGGTGCACGCCACGCTGGTGGCGCAGTTGGAGGACGGGGTGGCCGCGTACGAGCGGCTGGTGGTGGCCGCCGCCGGCTACGTAGCCGAGGACGCCCGTCCCGACACCGCGCACCCGGCCGCCGCGCGGCTGACCGAGGCCACCGACCTGCTGCACGGGGTGGCCTCCGCCCTGGCCGAACTCCGCACCCCCCTCCGAGCCCCCCAGCCCGGCCGCTGACCGCCCCCGCCGCACGCCGATCCCCCGCGCGCTGATCGTCCCGCGCGATTGTCGTCCCGCGCGTTGATCAAGGAGTTTGTGTCCTGAGGCGGGCCGAATCCGTACACCACCTCCTTGATCAACGGCGCGGACAGGGGGCGGGCGGAGGGCGTCGGGCCGCCCGGGCGGGCAACTCGCGGTCAGGCACCCCCACACCCGCCCATCGCCCCGCCAGCGCCGGTGATCATGAGGTTGGCGGTGTTGTTGATCTCGGATTCCGCCGTCAACCTCATGATCGTGCGGCCCTCGTTCGGCTAGGGCGGGCTTCCTTTCCCGTGCTTTGACCCTCGTGCCTGTGGGCCGGTGATCAAGGAGTTCGTGTCCTGTGGAGGGCGGGAAATGGACACAAACTCCTTGATCAACGGGCGGGGTTGTCGACCGAGGCGGACCGGACCGTGTCGGGGTGAGCGCAGGGTGTTGCTCCCGCTCGCCCCGGTGATCATGAGGTTGGCGGTGTTGTTGATCTCGGAAACTGCCGTCAACTTCATGATCGACCCTGAGAGGGAGGGCTAGGTGGGGGTGGTTATGGGGGTTGGTGGAGTCCAGGGGGACGTGCCAACCACGTTCGTCGTGCGTACTCGGTAGTAGTAGGTGGTGGAGCGCGCCAGGCCGGTGTTGGTGAAGCCGCGGCCGGTGACGCGGAACGTGGCCGGCTCCCTGGTGAACGCGGCGTCGGTGGCGCGCTGCACGATGAAGCCGGCGCCCGGTCCGGCCGGCGTCTCGGCCGACCAGCTCAGCGTCACGGTGGCGGTGTCCGGTCCCGGCGCGCTCGCGATGACGCTCACCGCCGTGGGCGTCGTCGGCCGGGCCGGGGTGGTCACCCGGGCCACTGTCGACCAGGGGGACGCCGCGCCGAGGTACGTCGTGCGTACCCGGTAGTAGTACGTGGTGTCCGGCGCGACGGCCGGGTCCACGTGGTTCTCGCCCACGGCGATGGCAGTGGTCCCCGGGCCGCTGCTGAACGTCGGGTTGGTGGCGCGCTGCACGTCCACACCGGTGGCGAAGGAGTGGTTCGCCCAGCGCAGCGCCACCCGCAGCGGCGCGGTCGGCGGCACCGCCGCGGTGAGCCGGGCCGGCGCGGCCAGACGCACCGCCGCCGGTACGGCATTCGACCAGGACGAGCAGCTCACCGCGTTCTCGGCGCGGATCCGGTAGTGGTAGGTGACGCCGGGGGTGACTGTCGCGTCGGTGTAGCGGGTCGCGGTGGCGGCCACGGTGATCTCGGTCAGCCCGGCGGTGAAGGCGCTGTCGGTGGCGCGTTGCAGCAGGTGGCTGGTGGGCACCGGGCGGCTGCCGTTGCCGGTCCAGGTCAGCGCGATGGCGGGCAGCGCGGTGGCGCTGCCGGGCGCCGGGGTGGCGGTCAGCCCGGTGGGCGCCTTGGGTGCCACCCGCAGCACCAGCGGACGGCTCATGCCCTGGTCGCGCAGTCCCGCCGAGCGGGTCTGCCAGCGGTACTCCCAGCCCAGGTTGACGAGTTGGTTGACCACCGTGGCGGGGCGGCCGTCGGCCGGGCTGACCGGGCTCGCGTCCAGCCGCGCGCCGGCGGGCCGGGACGGGTCGAGCAGCCGTACGCTATCGCTGATCTTGAACGGCAGGGGCGGCGGTACGGGACGCAGCGCCACCACGACGTCCTCCCGGGGGTTGACCCGGACGGTGTCCTTCCAGCCCAGCTCGCCCGGCTCGGGCGGGCGCAGCGTGCCGTCCCAGCCGACCCGGTTGACCAGTTGCACGTCGCAGCCCTCGATGTGCACCGGATGGGTGCGCGGCGCGTCGCCGACGATCCGCCACAGTTGTGTGCCGTCGCCCGGCGCGCCGACCGGCACGGCCGGGTCGGTGGCGTGCAGCACCTCGGTGGCGGGTTCCACCGGGCCCAGCGGCAGCGTGGCCGGCAGCAGCGGCCCGCTGACCGGGTGGCCGACGCCGAGCCGGCCCACCGCGCGGCCGTGCCGGGGCTCGAACACCTGCCCGACCGACTTCACCGCCAGCGGCAGCGTGACCGGGGTCGCCGCGCCGGGCGGGGTGAACGTGACCGAGCCGTCCCGCGCGCCGACGAGCGTCGGACGCGGGGTGTGGGTGCCGAACGCGGCGTCGTACGCCGGTTGCGGCACGATCGGCGGCGGCTGGCTGTGCGCGTACGCCCCGGGCAGCCGGTCGGCGAGCCGGCGCGTGTCGTACGGCTGCGCAGGGCTGCCGGTGACCCGGATCTGGAGCAGCGTTCGGGTGTTCGGGCCGTACCCGGGCCGGGTCGGCGGCAGCCCGCCCGAGCCGGTCCGGTCGGGCGCGCCGGTGTGGTGGTCGTAGCGCGTGTCGAACCGGGGCAGCGGCGCGGGGCAGTCGTTGTAGAGGATCAGCGTGCTGCCCGGCGGCACGGTGGCGAAGTCCACGATCACGTCGGCCCGCTCGCCGGGGGCCAGCAGCAGCGCGTGGCCGTCCACATTGAGCACCGTCGGGTCCTGCCTGTCGTAGCGGTAGTCCACCGGCCGGTTGGCGAGCACCACCGGGGCGGGGAGCAGGCCGCTCTCGTTGCCTATCTGGATCAGGTCGGGTCCGGCGGCGGCCGGGTCGGGCACGCCGCCGTCGCGCCCGTCCACCGGCCAGTACGCGGGCCGCCCGGGCGCGCGTACCGCCTCGACCATCGGCACCTCGCCGGCGTCCGGGTCGGCCGGGCTGCCGTCGTCGGCCCACATCGGGCCGTCCGAGGCGGCCCGGTAGAGCTGCAGGTTCAGCGCCCGGTCCGCGCAGGCGTTGAGGATCCGGAACCGGTACGCGCGCGGGGCGACCTCCAGGTACGGGTAGGCCACGCCGTTGACGAGCGGGGTGTCCCCGTACGCCTCGGGCACCGCCGACGGGTGCGGCACGGCGGGCGCCAGCGGCGGCTCGTCCGGGTCGGCGTCGGGGTCGTGGTGCGGGTTCGGCACCGGGGCGACCCACGGGCTGGCCCCGCCGTCCGGGTCGTGGGTCCACGGGCCGTAGTCCCAGCGGCCGGTGGGGTTGCCGCCGGTGATCCGGTACGGGTTCTGCCGGGGCTGGTAGACGTGCGGGTGCCAGAGGCTGCCCTTGGCGCCCCAGCGGTCCCGGTCCCAGGTCGGGTCCTGGGCGGCGAGTTGCGCGTCGTCGGGTACGAACGTCTTGTCCTCGATCACCAGCGGGAACTGTTCCGCGGGCAGCACGCCGTCGTCCACGAGGCGGTCCTCGGCGGGGTCGGTGAGCAGGTACAGCGCGATCTGCCCGGAGTAGACGGTGAGCCGGGACAGGCCGAGCGTGTTGTCGTGCAGCCACATCAGCCGGCCGCTCTGCTCGTTCGGGAAGTACAGCGTGGTGGCGCCCGCGCCGGGCGGCGGCATGTCCGGCACCGGGGTGACACCCACCCCGGCCGGGTACGGGGTGATCTCGCCGGCCGGGGTCACCCACTGCCACGGGTTGCCGGCGCTGATCCACCCGGTCTGCGCGCCGGACAGGTGCGGCACGGCCCGGTTCTGCGGGTACGGCGCGGGACCGTCCAGCGGGCCGGCGCCGGCCCCGTCGACGGTCTCGTCCACCGGCAGGAACAGCTCGCCCGCCCGTCCGGTGGGGAGCTGGTTGATGAACTTGATCCGGACCGGGCGGCCCCGCCGCGCGACGATCATCGGGCCGAGGTGCCAGGGGCGGTCCGGTGGGCTGACCGTGTTGTGGCCGGCGGCGTCGGTGCCCAGGTTGAGCTGCCGGTAGCCGCGCAGCCGGGTGGCCGGCAGGTCGCGGTGCAGGCGCTGCGCGTACTCCTGGAGGCCGATCTCGTAGTAGTCGCAGCCCGGCCAGGTGATGGTGTCCGGGACCGCTACCGGCAGGCGGGCGCCGAGCCCGTCGGTGGCGGGCTGCCCTGGTAGCGGCAGCGGGTCGACGAACTTGCGGATGCCGGTGCCCGGCGCCGGGCGGCCGTCGGCGTCGAGCGTGGGCAGCGGGCTGGCGGCGGTGTTCGGCACGGGGCCGAACAGGCGCGGGACGGCGGCCGGGTCCAGGCTCGCCGGGGTGGCCCCCGGCTCGTCGTCGCCGGCGCGCGCGGCGGGAACGCCCCGCGCCGCGGAACCGGCGAACGCGGTCTCCTCGGCGACTCCGGCCCGGTCCGGCCGTCCCGGCCGGAGTCTGCGGAACAGCACCATGGCTCTCCCCGGGGTCGGGGCGCGCCGGCCGACACCCCGGCGTGGCGGGCGTACGCGCTGCTGACGATCGGTGAGCGGTCAATCGCAGCATGCGACGCCACGGCGGTGGGACGGAAGTACCCAATCGTCCCTATCTCGGCGATCTTTGGCGTTTCGTGGAAGTTCCACGTCAGGAACGGTCGGGCTGGCAGACCGGGCACCAGTAGGTGACCCGTTCGCCCAGCTCCTCCTTGCGGATGGCCGTCCCGCAGCGCCGGCACGGCTGGGCCCGGCGGCCGTAGACGTAGCTGGTCCCGCCCCGGCGCAGCACCCCGGTCGTGCTCTGCGTCCAGCGGCCCCGGTTCGCCGTGAGCAGCCGCTGCGCCAGCGCGACGGTGCCCGGCAGGTCCGGCACCGCGCCCACCGGCGTCCACGGGGACACCCCGCGCAGGAACAGCACCTCGCACTTGTAGAGGTTGCCCACCCCGGCGAGGTTGCGCTGGTCGAGCAGCGCCTCACCGATGGTGCGTTCCGGCTCGGCCGCGAGGCGGCGTACCGCCTCGTCGGCGTCCCAGTCCGGGCCGAGCAGGTCCGGGCCGAGGTGACCGACGAGCGACAGCTCCTCGGCCGTCGGCACCAGCGCCAGCTCGTGCAGGTGGTAGCCGACGGCGACCGCGCCGGGGGAGCGGAGCACCACGCGGATCAGGTGCGCCGGCCGCGCCGTCCAGCGCTCACCCGGGGTGTACGCGCGCCATGCGCCGTCCATCCGCAGGTGCGAGTGCAGCGTCCACTGCGCTGCGGTGGGCGCGGTGAGGCGCAGCAGCAGGTGTTTGCCCCGGCTGGCCGACTCGCGCACGGTCCAGCCGGTCAGGTCGGTGGCGGCGAGCTGCGGCACGCGGAAGTCGGACCCGGTGAGCCGGGCCCCGGCCAGCGCGCGATCCAGGACGCGCGCGGTGTTCCAGACGGTGTCGCCTTCGGGCACTCCGCCATTGTTCCCTACCGAACAGAATTCGCATGTGTCGCCATTTGTACTGAGGTTCCACTTGATCAGCGGAAACGCAACGATCAGGGGGTTCTGAGGAGAATGCTGATGGCTCATTCCGGACGTCGTATCGTCGTCGCCCTGACTGCCCTGCTCACCGTGGCCGCCGGACTGCCCGGCACGCCCGCGTCGGCCGCGCACCCGTCCACCGCCGTGCCGGCTCGCGCCGGCGCGCCCGACCCCGAACGCTGGTCCGTCGACCTCGCCGTCGCCGGTGGCGACGACGTCAACGTCGCCTGGCGTTCCGGCCGCCTCCGGCTGGCCGATCCCCGCCCCTCCGCCCGCACCCGCCCGGCCGCCGTGGGCGGTCCGGTCGCCGAGGGCATCCTGCTCTCCGCGCCGCGCGTCCTGGACCGGCCCGCCACCCGGGTACGCGCCCGGCTCACCGCCCGCACCGGCGACGGGGGTACGGCGGTGGCCCAGGTGCGCGGCTGGCGCGCCCGGGGCTGGACCGAGTGGCGCGACGCCGCCGAGGCCGTGTTCGACGAACCGGTCCGCCGGGTGCAGGCGCGCGTCGTGCTGACCACCCGGGACGCCGCCTCGGAGGCCACAGTCACCGGGCTGACGCTCGCCGCCGACTCGGCCGCCACCACGGCGGTCCAGCCGGCCGCCCCGCTCACCTACCGGGTGTACGCGACCCGGATCGGCCTGGTCGGCGGCACCACCGCGAACGGGCACACCGTACGCGCCCGGGACCACTTCGCGGCGCTGCCCAGCCGGCGCGGACTGTCCCCGCGTGGCACCGGCGACTACACGGTCAAGGTCTGCACCACCAGCGGAAGCCGCTGCGAGTACGCCCCGGTCTGGGACGTCGGCCCGTGGAACACCCGCGACGACTGGTGGAACCCGTCGTCGATCCGGGAGAACTGGAAGGACCTGCCGCGCGGGCGGCCCGAGGCCCAGGCGGCGTACCAGAGCAACTACAACGGCGGGCTGGACCAGTTCGGACGCACCGTGCGCAACCCGGCCGGGCTGGACCTGGCCGACGGGACGTTCTGGGACGGGCTGCGGCTCACCGACAACGCGTGGGTGGACGTGACGCTGCTGTGGACAGGTGGCGGGGCGCGAGCGATCGTCGGCTCCGGGCCGCTGAACCTGCGCGCCGGGGCGGGCACCTCGTACGCGAGCCGTGGCCTGGCCGCCACGTACGCCCAGGTGCCGGTGCAGTGCTACGTGACCGGGCAGAAGATCACCGGTACCTATCGCACCACGACGAGGTGGTACCGCCTGGTCGGCGGCACCTACGTCAGCCACGCGTACCTGTCCTCGATCTACGGCGGCACCGTCCCCCGCTGCTGACCCTGCCCTCTCGCCCCCTGACCCCCGTTGATCTTGCAGTTTCGGCCCTTTCGGTGGGGCATTTGTCCTCTGTGTCGGGGCGCCAACTGCAAGATCGCGGGGGTCAGGGGTGGGGGGTGGTGAGGGTGAGGAGGGCGCCGGGGGTGGTGTGGAGGGTTTCTGCGGCTCGGCCGGTGTTCACCGCTACGGCGACCAGGCCGGCGGAGTCGACGTAGACCACCAGGGCGCCGGGCGGAGCGTCGCCGAACGTGCGGCCGTGGACCGCCTCCCGGCCGTTCACCAGCAGCCGCCGCGGCAGGCCGTCGAGCAGCGTGCCCGGCGCGGCGAGCTGGACGTTGCCGAAGTGGTCGACGGTCAGCACCTCGGCGGTGAGGCTGCCCGGCTCGGCGCGGACCACCGGTTCCGGCAGCCGGACCAGCGTGCCCGGATCCACGGCCGGACCGGCCCCGGCCAGTGGCGCGCCCAGCGCCAGCCGCGCGGCCACCGGCGCGAACACGTCCCGCCCGTGGAACGTGCGGGAGACGGCCGGGCCGAGCCAGTCCGGGTTGGTCAGCTCCACCGCCGCGCTCACCCCGCCGAGCGCCTCGGCGGCCGGAAGCAGCAGCCCGTTGTCCGGCCCGACCAGCAGCCCGCCGGGCGCGGCCAGCGCGATGCCGCGCCGCGCGGTGCCGACACCCGGATCGACCACCGCCACGTGCACGCCCCACGGCAGGTACGGCACTGTCTGCGCGAGCACGGCCGCGCCCCGGCGTACGTCGGCCGGCGGCACCAGGTGCGTCACGTCGATCACCCGGACAGCCGGGGCGAGCCGGGCCAGCACCCCGTGGCACGCCGCCACGAACCCGTCGGCCAGCCCGTAGTCGGTGGTCAGCGAGACACAGCTCGGAACGTCGTCCGGCGTGGCGCGGCCCTGGCCCGCGGAGACCGGGCCGCTCATCGCCGCTCCGCCACGGTCAGGCGCCGGGCCAGGCGCAACTCGTCGTGCAGCGGGATGCCGTCCGCCCCGACCTCCGGGATCGTCGGCTTGACCGCGCGGGCCCGGTCGACAGCGCCCGCGTCCACAGCGACGATCCGCAGCCCCCGGCGCTGGTAGAAGCGCAGCGCGCCCAGGTTGTCGTTCGTCGTGACCAGCCAGATCCGGTCCGCCCCGGCGGCGGTGGCCGTCTCCTGCGCGGCGGCCAGCAGGGCGGTGCCCGCGCCGTTGCCCGGTGCCGCCGCGGCCAGGCTGACCACCTCCAGCCCGTCGGCGTCGACCCGGTACGCCAGCGCCCCGGCGAACCCGCCGGTCTCGTCCACCGCCACCAGCGCGGGCAGGTCACGCAGGTCGTAGCGGGTGTCGTGGACCACCACGATCGGCCCGCCCCACTCCCGTTCGTGCAACGCCGCCAGCGCCGCGCGGTCCTCGTCGCGCGCCTGGCGTACCCGGATCGAGGCCACCGGCACACCCTAACCGGGGCGGCCGGGCGGTCAGCCGCGCAGCCGCAGGCCGCGCGGGGTGGCGCGGAAACCGGCGGCGGTGAGCGCGTCGCGCAGCGGGGACGCGTGCACGGCCTCGCCGTCGGCGCGTTCCACCGAGATCGCGCCGAGCGCGCCGGAGTGCACCGCGTCGGCGAGCGCCTTGCCGGCCGCGCCGAGCGTGTCGGTGTCGTCGGTGAACGACAGGATCGTCCGGCCGCCCCGCTCGACGTAGAGCACCACGTCACCACCGACCAGGACGACCAGCGCGCCCGCCTTGCGCCCGGCCCGGTGCCCGGTGGCCGGTGCCGCGCCGTCCCCGGAGTCGACCACGCGCTCGGGCCAGGGCAGCGCCGCGCCGTACGGGTTCGCCGGATCGGTGGCGGCGAGCACCACCGCCGGGCCGCCCCGGCCCTGGCTGTCGTCGGCGAGCGCCCGGATCCGGTCGACCGCGCCGGGCACCGCGAACTGTGCCGCGCCCAGCCCTTCCACGAAGTAGCCGCGCCGGGCCGCCCCGCGTTCCTCCAGCGCGGACAGCACCGGGTAGACGGCGGCGAAACCACCGGTGACCTGTTCGGCCACGACCGCGCCCCGGGTCACCACGCCGTGCCGCTCCAGCAGCAGGTCGGCGAGCGCGGCGGCGCGCCGGGTGGGGTCGCTGTCGCGTTCGGGCAGCCGGGACCAGCGACCGGCCATTGTGGGCGGGCCGCCCCGGCTGGGCAGCGCCACCCGGCCGGGCCGGCGGTAGCGGGTGCGCGGCGCCGACGGCCGGGACCGGTGCGCCCCGCCCGCGCCGAGCGCGGCCCGCAACGGGGCGAGCGTGTCGTTCGTGAGGTGACCGGCCCACACCAGGTCCCACACCGCGCCGGACAGGGCGGCGTCGTCGGTGGCGCCGACCCGGTCGGAGAGCGACCGGAAGAACAGCGCCTGCCCGTCGGCGAGCGCGTCGAGCACTGATTCGTGCAGCGGGGTCAGCGTCAGCGCCTCGTCCGGCGGGGGGAGCAGCAGCGGGGCGACGTCGGCGTACGCGAGCGTCACCCACCCGTCGCCGCCGGAGATCGCGCCCGCGCCGGCCCACACCACCTCACCACTGGCGCACAGCTCGTCGAGCTGGGCGGGAGAGTAGTCGGCGACCCGGGCGGGCAGCACCAGGCGTTCCAGCGCGGACGCCGGCACGTTCACGCCCTGCAACTGTTCGAGTACGGCGGCGACCGCCTCGACGCCCCGGGCCGACGAGCCGACCTGCTGCCAGCGGGGCAGGAACGTGGCGAGCGCGCGCGGCGGCACCGGTTCGATCTCCCGGCGCAGGGCGGCCAGGGAGCGGCGGCGCAGCAGGCGCAGCACCTCCGCGTCGCACCACTGCGTGCCCACCGTGTCCGGGGCGAACTCGCCGGAGACCACCCGGCCGTTCGCCGAGAGCCGCCGCAGCGCCTGCTCCACCACGAACACGCCGAGCCCGAACCGGGCCGCGCAGGTGGCCGCCGCGAACGGGCCGTGCGTGCGGGCGTACCGGGCGACCAGGTCGGTGAGCGGATCGGCCACCGGCGCGAGGTACGCCTCGGCGACCCCGACGGGCAGCGCTACGCCGAGCGCGTCGCGCAGCCGGGCGGCGTCCTCGACCACTACCCAGCGGTCCTCGCCGGCGATCCGGACCCGCAGGACGCGCCGGGCCGCCGCCAGCTCGTCGGCCCAGGACTCCGGCACACCGCGCTCGGCCAGCTCGGCGCTGCTCAGGTCACCGACCACGCGCAGCAGCTCGACCACGTCCTCCGGGTCCCGGGGCCGACGCTGCTCGGTGCGCCAGCGCAGTTGGCGGGCGGTCTCGGCGAGCACCTCCGGGTCGAGCAGTTCCCGCAGGTCGACGCGGCCGAGAAGCTCGCCGAGCAGCCCGGAGTCGAGCGCCAGCGCGGCGGCCCGCCGCTCGGCCAGCGGGGCGTCGCCCTCGTAGAGGAACGCGCCGACGTACCCGAACAGCAGCGACCGCGCGAACGGCGACGGGCGCTCGGACTCCACCTCGACCAGGCGTACCTTGCGGGCAGCCAGGTCACGCATCAGCTCGCCGAGAGCGGGCTGGTCGAAGACGTCCTGGAGGCACTCGCGGGCGGCCTCCAGCGTGACCGGGAAGTCGGCGTACTCGCGGGCCACGTCGAGCAGTTGCGCGGCCCGCTGGCGTTGCTGCCACAGCGGCTGCCGCCGCCGGGGGTCACGGCGGGGCAGCAGCAGCGACCGGGCCGCGCACTCGCGGAACCGGGATGCGAACAGCGCGGACGTGCCCACCGACTCCTCGACCAGCTGGGCGATCTCGTCCGGCTCGAACACGACCACGTCGGCGCCGGGCGGCGTCTCGGCGGTGTCCGGCAGGCGCACCACGATGCCGTCGTCGGAGGGCATGACCTGGGCGTCCACGCCGTACCGCTCGGCCAGCCGGCGGCCGATCGCGAGCGCCCACGGCCCGTTGACGCGCGCGCCGAGCACCGAGTGCACGGCGAGCCGCCAGTCGCCCAGCTCGTCGCGGAACCGTTCGACCACCACCGTCCGGTCGTCCGGCAGCGACCGGGTGGCCGCCTTCTGCTCGCGCAGGTAGTTCATCAGGTTGCCGGCGGCCCAGTCGTCCAGCCCACCGGCGCGCAGCGCCGCCACCGCGTCGGCGTCGGACTGCCGCAGCAGCGCCCGGACCCGGGCGCCGATCGCCCGGCCCAGCTCGACCGGACGGCCGAGCTGGTCGCCCTTCCAGAACGGCATCCGGGCCGCCTGCCCCGGCGCGGGGGAGACGAGCACCCGGTCGGGCGTGATCTCCTCGATCCGCCAGGACGACGAGCCGAGCAGGAACACGTCACCCACCCGGGACTCGTAGACCATCTCCTCGTCCAGCTCACCCACCCGGGCGGCCCGCTCGGCGCCGGCCAGGAAGACCCCGAACAGGCCCCGGTCGGGGATGGTGCCGCCGCTGGTCACGGCGAGCCGCTGGGCGCCGGGCCGGCCGGTCAGCACGTCGGTGGCGCGGTCCCAGACCAGCCGCGGCCGCAGCTCGGCGAACGCGGTGGACGGGTAGCGCCCGGAGAGCATGTCGAGCACCGCGTGCAGCGCCGAGTCGGGCAGCTCCGCGAACGGCGCCGCCCGGCGGATCAGCACGGCCAGGTCGCCGAGCCGCCACGGCTCCAGCGCCACCATCGCGACGATCTGCTGGGCCAGCACGTCGAGCGGGTTGCGCGGGTAGTGCAGCTCCTCGATCGCCCCGGCGCCCATCCGCTCGGCCACCACCGTGCAGGAGAGCAGGTCGCCCCGGTGCTTGGGGAAGACGACGCCGCGCGAGACCGCGCCCACCTGGTGCCCGGCCCGCCCGACCCGTTGCAGCCCGGCGGCCACGCTCGGCGGCGCCTCGATCTGCACCACCAGGTCGACGGCGCCCATGTCGATGCCCAGCTCCAGGCTGGACGTGGCGACCACGGCGGGCAGGCGCCCGGACTTGAGCGCCTCCTCGATCTGCTTGCGCTCCTCCCGGGACACGCTGCCGTGGTGCGCCCGCGCGATCACCGCCGGCGCCCCGGTCGCCGCGCCGGACTGCGCCATCACCTCGGCCGGCTGCCGCGGCGCGCGCACCGGCCCCACCGGCCCGCCGAACGCCTCCGCCCCGCGCCGGGCCCGGCTCCCGTCGGCCGGCCCGCCGCCGGACATCGGGCCGAGCCCGTCGGCGTCGTCGAGCCCGGCCTCGTCGCCGGCCGGCGGGCCGTCGACGCCGGGCAGCAGATCGGATACGCGCACCGGCTCCCCGCCCCGGGCCACGCGGCTGCCATCCGGGGCGGACGCCGCCTCCAACTCCTCGGCGGCCAGCTCGTTGAGGCGGGCGCAGAGCCGTTCGGCGCTGCGCCGGGAGTTGGTGAACACGATCGTGGACCGGTGCGCGCGGATCAGCGAGAACACGCGTTCCTCGACGGCCGGCCAGATCGAGGGGCGGCGGGGGGCGAGGCCGCCGAGGTCGTCCTCCGGTGGCTCCTGCTCGTCGAGGCGGGTCATGTCCTCCACCGGGACCTGGACGCTCACCTCGATGGTCTTGTCGGCCGGCGGCTGCACCACGTCGACCGGGCGGGCACCGCCGAGGAAGCGGGCGCACACGTCGATCGGCCGGACCGTGGCGGAGAGCCCGATCCGCTGGGCGGGCCGCTCCAGCAGCGCGTCGAGGCGTTCCAGGGACAGCGCGAGGTGGGCGCCGCGCTTGGTGCCCGCGACCGCGTGCACCTCGTCCAGGATGACCGTGTCCACGCCGCGCAGCGATTCGCGGGCGGCGGAGGTGAGCAGCAGGAACAGGGACTCGGGCGTGGTGATGAGGATGTCCGGCGGGGTGCGGGCGAAGGCGCGGCGCTCGTCGGCCGGGGTGTCCCCGGTTCGCATGCCGACGGTGACGTCGGGCGGGGCCAGGCCGAGCCGGGCGGCGGCCTGGCGGATCCCGGTGAGCGGGGCGCGCAGGTTGCGTTCGACGTCGACGGCGAGCGCCTTGAGCGGGCTGACGTAGAGCACGCGGCAGCGTCGGCGGGGGTCGGCCGGCGGCGGTTCCTTGGCGAGCCGGTCCAGTGACCAGAGGAAGGCCGCGAGCGTCTTGCCGGAGCCGGTCGGCGCGACGACCAGGGCGTTGCGCCCGGCGGCCACCGAGTGCCAGGCGCCCTGCTGGGCCGGGGTGGGCGCGGCGAACGCCGCGGTGAACCACTCCCGGGTCGCCGCGCCGAACTCCTGGAGCACCCCGCCCGACCGGGTCACCTCGTCCGCCACGACCCCATCCTGCCGCGCCGGTGTGACATCCGGCCGCCTCGCCGGAGCGATCTGTCCCGGCGACGACGCTCAGGGAGGGAAATGGGTGGTTATTCCGTTAAGTCTTACTTAACTGGTTGCTTGTGCACTGCAACATAAAGTAACTTCACTCGCGATGCGGCGTGGGCTGGAGGCGTGGATGACCGTCGAGGAACGAGGCTTCGGGCCCGGCACCGACCTGCTCCTCCGTCAGGTCGACGGCCGGCTGGCCGCGCTCCGCGCCGGGTTGCGCGGTCCCGACCTCGAGCTGGCCGAGGAGCTGGCCCGGCGGCTGCGCGAGATGATCCTCGCCACCGCCCGTTCCAGTGCCGCCGACCGGGCGCGCGTGCGGGCCGCCGTGCACTACTTCGTCCAGCGCCGGGAGAGCCGCGACGCCCGGCTGCCGCTGCGGTCCCTCGCGGTCGCCCAGCGCGCCGTCGACCGGGCCGCCCGCCAGTTGGACTCCACCGCCCTGTCCTGACCGGCCCACCCGACCTGACCGGCGCCCGAACTCCGCGTTGATCAAGGAGTTCGTGTCACCGCACCAGCCTGCTCCGGACACAAACTCCTTGATCACCGCGAGAAGGCGGGTGGGGTGGTTGGGGGGAGATGGGTGGCTTTTGGGGAAAAGGGCGCGGTTGAGGTTGGTTGTGACGTCTGATCGGTTGTGTCCCAGCGTGTTCCGGCGCGCTGTCACCTCGACCGGGAGTACGCGTGCTCGTCCTGCTGATCGTGCACCTGGTGGCGGCGCTGCTCGCCCCGCTGCTGGTCCGCCGGTGGGGTCCGCGCGCCTGCCTGCTGCTCGCGCTCGCCCCGGCCGCCACCGCGGTCTGGGCGGCGGCCCACACCGGGGCGGTACGCGACGGCGGCGCGGTCGTCGAGACGTACCAGTGGATCCCGGAGCTGCAGTTCGACGTGGCGCTGCGGGTCACCACGCTGTCCTGGCTGATGCTGCTGCTGGTCGGTGGCGTCGGCGCGCTGGTGCTCGTCTACTCCGCCCGCTACTTCGAGCCCGGGTCGGTCGGGCTGGCCCGGTTCGCCGCCGTCATGGTCGCCTTCGCCGGGGCGATGCTCGGCCTCGTCGTCTCCGACGACCTGCTGCTGCTCTACGTCTTCTGGGAACTGACCACCGTCTTCTCGTACCTGCTGATCGGGCACAGCACCGAGCGCCGGTCCAGCCGGTGGGCGGCCGCGCAGGCGCTCACCGTGACCACGCTGGGCGGCCTGGCGATGCTCGTCGGGTTCCTGATGCTCGGTCACCACGCGGGCGGCTACCGCTGGTCGTCGGTGGCGTCCGCGCCGCTGCCCGGCGGCGGATACCTGGCGCTGGCGGTGCTGCTCGTCCTCGCCGGCGCGCTGGCGAAGTCGGCGGTGTTCCCGTTCAACGCCTGGCTGCCGGTGGCGATGGCCGCGCCGACACCGGTCAGCGCGTACCTGCACGCGGCGGCGATGGTGAAGGCCGGCATCTTCCTCATCGGACTGCTCGGCCCGGCGCTCGCCGCGGCCGGACCGTGGCGGCCGGTCACCGTCGTCGCCGGGCTGCTCTCGCTGGTCCTGGGCGGCTGGGCGGCGCTGCGGCAGACCGACCTGAAGCTGCTGCTGGCGTACGGCACGGTCAGCCAACTCGGACTGCTCGCCGTGCTGTTCGGGGCGGGCACCCCGAAGGCGGCGCTGGCCGGCGTGGCGATGCTGGCGGCGCACGCGCTGTTCAAGGCGGCGCTGTTCCTGGTCGTCGGCATCCTCGACCACGAGGCGGGCACCCGTGACCTGCGGGACCTGTCCGGGGTGGGCCGGGCCGCGCCGCTGCTGGCGATCGTCGCCACGCTCGCCGCCGCCTCGATGGCCGGCGTGCCGCCGCTGCTGGGGTTCGTGGCCAAGGAGTCGGTGCTCGCCGCGTTCACCGGCGACCCGTTCGTGCTCGCCGTGCTGGTGGCCGGCAGCGCGCTCACCGTCGCGTACAGCATCAGGTTCGTCTGGGGCGCGTTCGGGACCCGGCCCGGCGTCGCGGACACGGAGGTGGCCCGGCCACCGGCCGTGATGCTCGTACCCCCGGCGCTGCTCGCCGTGGCCGGGCTCGCCGCCGGTCCGGCCGCCGGGTGGCTGAGCGGCCTGTTCGAGCCGTACGCGGAGTTGTTCGGACCGGTCGAGGAGCATCTGGCGCTCTGGCACGGGCCGACCGCGGCGCTCGGCCTCTCCGCCCTCGTGCTGGCCGGCGGCGCGGCGCTGCACCTGGTCCGCGGCCCGCTCGCGCCCGCGCTGGCGCGGCTGCGCTCGCCGGTGAGCGGCAACCAGGGGTACGAGTGGGTGACGCACGGCTTCGACCGGCTCGCCATCGAGGTCACCGGCGCCACCCAGCGCGGCTCGCTGCCGCAGTACCTCGGTACGGTGCTGCTCGCGCTGGTGTTCGTGCCCGGCGGGGCGATGCTCGCCACCGCGCCGTGGCGGGTCGAGCTGGCGGTGTGGGACAACCCGGCCCAGCTCGTGGTCGCCGTGGTGATCGCGGTGGCCGCGCTGCTCGCGGTCGGCGCGCGTCGCCGGCTCACCGCGATGCTGCTGGTCGGGGTCACCGGCTACGGCACCGCGATGATGTTCGTCCTCTACGGCGCGCCGGACGTGGCGCTGACCCAGTTCCTGGTGGAGACCGCCACGATCGCCGTGTTCGTGCTGGTGCTGCGCCGGCTGCCGGAACGCTTCTCGGCCCGTCCGCTGCGCCGCAGCCGCTGGGTGCGGCGCGGCATCGGGATCGCCGCCGGCGTGGTGATGGCCGGCCTGGCGCTGACCGCGGCCGGCGCGCGCCGGGCGCCGTCGATCTCCGCCGACTTCCCCCAGCTCGCCCTCGTCGAGGGGTACGGCCGCAACGTCGTGAACGTGACCCTGGTGGACATCCGGGCCTGGGACACCATGGGGGAGATCTCGGTGCTCGTGGTGACCGCGACCGGTGTGGCCAGCCTGATCTACGAGCGTTCCCGCACCGGGCCGCGTCCGCGCCGCCCGCGGCCGGTCGCGATGCGCGCCGGTGACCGGCGCACGGTGTGGCTGCGCGGCGGGCAGACGCTGCCGGAGCGGCGGCGCTCGATCGTGTTCGAGGTGGTCACCCGGCTGATCTTCCACACCGTACTGATCTTCTCGCTGTTCCTGCTCTTCTCCGGGCACAACGCCCCCGGTGGCGGTTTCGCCGGCGGCCTGGTGGCGGGCCTCGCGCTGGCCCTGCGCTATCTGGCCGGCGGCCGGTACGAGCTGGCCGAGGCGGCGCCGGTCGGGGCCGGCACCGTGCTCGGCGCGGGTCTGGGCATCTCGGTCGGCAGCGGGGTGCTCGGGCTGGCGCTGACCGGCGACGTGCTGCAGAGCGTCAAGGTCGGCCTGTGGCTGCCGGTGATCGGCGACTTCTACCTGGTCACGTCGCTCTTCTTCGACATCGGCGTCTACCTGGTGGTGGTCGGGCTGGTGCTGGACATCCTGCGCAGCCTGGGCGCCGAGGTGGACCGGCACGTGGAGGCCGCCGGTGAGGCGGGACGCGGGTTGATCGTCCAGCGGGACGGCCCGACATGACCAGGGGCGCGGCCGGTCCGACGCTGGTGCTGGTGCTGGCGGTCGGGGTGCTCGTCGCCGCCGGTGTCACGTTGCTGCTGGAACGCAGCCTGACCCGGATCCTGCTCGGCATCATCCTGCTCGGCAACGGCGTGAACCTGCTCATCCTGCTCGGCGGGCGAGCCGGCGCCGCACCGTTCGTGGGCTCCTCCCCGCAGGGTGAGATGAGCGACGCGCTGCCCCAGGCCATGGTGCTCACCGCAGTGGTGATCACGTTCGGGCTGACCGCGTTCCTGCTCGCCGTCGCGTACCGCAGCTGGTACACCAGCGGCGACGACGAGGTGCAGGACGACCTGGAGGACCGGCAGATCGTCCGGCTCGCCGAGAGCAACGAGGTGTCGACCGCGGACCACGGCGGCGAGGGCCCGGACGACGACCCGGAGCAGGTGGACCCGGAACCAGCCCGCCGGCGGCTGCGCCGGGACGGTGAGACATGAGCGGGCTCGTGCCGCTGCCGGTGGTGGTGCCGCTGCTCGGCGCGGCGCTCACCCTCCTGCTGTCCGGGCGGCCCCGCCTGCAGCGGTCGATAAGCGTGCTCTGCCTGTCCAGCGTCCTGGTGGTGGCGGCGGTGCTGCTGGTCGAGGCGTACCGGTTCGGGCCGGTGGTGGTGCAGGTGGGCGGCTGGCCGGCGCCGGTGGGCATCGTGCTGGTGGCCGACCAGCTGGCGGCGCTGATGGTGCTGGTCTCCTCAGCGGTGACCTTGTGCGTGCTGCTCTACTCGATCGGCCAGGGCCGGGGGGAGACCAGCGAGACCGCGCCGGTGAGCATCTACCACCCCACGTACCTGGTGCTCACCGCGGGCGTGACGAACGCCTTCCTGGCCGGGGACCTGTTCAACCTCTTCGTCGGCTTCGAGATCCTGCTCGCGGCGAGCTTCGTGCTGATCACGCTGGGCGGCACCGAGGTGCGGCTGCGCACCGGCTCGACGTACGTGGTGGTCAGCATCCTGTCGTCGCTGCTGTTCCTGTCCGCGGTGGGGCTGGTGTACGCGGCCACCGGCACGCTGAACATGGCGCAGCTCGCCGGCCGGCTGGACGCGCTGCCGTCGGGCGTACGCCTGACGCTGCAACTGATGCTGCTGCTCGCGTTCGGGATCAAGGCGGCGGTGTTCCCGCTGTCGGCGTGGTTGCCGGACAGCTACCCGACCGCGCCCGCGCCGGTGACCGCTGTCTTCGCCGGCCTGCTCACCAAGGTCGGCGTGTACGCGATCATCCGCACCGAGACGCTGCTGTTCCCCGGCGGCCAGGTCGCCGGCCTGCTGATGGTGGTGGCCGGCCTGACCATGGTGGTCGGCATCCTCGGCGCGGTGGCCCAGTCGGACCTGAAGCGGCTGCTGTCGTTCACGCTGGTCAGCCACATCGGTTACATGATCTTCGGGGTGGCGCTGAGCAGCGTCGCCGGCCTGTCCGGGGCGATCTTCTACGTGGTGCACCACATCACCATCCAGACCACGCTGTTCCTGGTCGCCGGCCTGGTCGAGGAGCGGGCGGGCAGCACCGACCTGCGCCGTATCGGCGGGCTGGCGCGGGTCGCCCCGATGCTCGGCGTGCTCTTCTTCGTCCCGGCGATGAACCTGGCGGGCATCCCGCCGTTCTCCGGCTTCCTCGGCAAGCTGGGTCTGCTCCAGGCCGGCGTGGCGGCGGGCGGGACGCTGCCCGCCGTGCTGGTCGGGGCCGGCACGCTGACCAGCCTGCTCACGCTCTACGCGGCCTCCCGGGTGTGGAACATCGCGTTCTGGCGGGCGCCCCGGCTGGCCTCCACCACCGTGCCGGCCCGGCTGCCCGGCCTGATGGTCGGCGCCACCACCGCCCTGGTCGCGCTCGGCGTGCTGTTCACGCTGGCGGCCGGGCCGCTGTTCCAGGTCACCTCGAACGCGGCCACCGACCTGCGCGAACGCACCCCGTACGTGCGGGCGGTCCTGCCCCGGGACGTGCCATGACCGACGACCTGCCCCCGGGCGGGGGCGCGACCGGGGAGCCGACGGGCGTACCCCGGGCCGCGCCCGAGCCCGACGCGCCGATTCAGGTGGTGGGCCGGGGTGGGCGGCGCCGCGACCAGGCGCTCGCGCTCGGCTGGCTGGTCGCCGCGTGGCTGCTGCTGTGGGGCGACGTGTCAGTGGGCAACCTCATCGCCGGGCTGGTGGTCGGCGCGGCCGTGCTGCTGTTCTTCCCGCTGCCGCCGGTCACGTTCGGCGGCCGGTTCCGCCCCCGCGCGCTGCTGGTCTTCCTGATCACCTTCATCGCGGAGCTGGTGAGCGCCAGCCTGCACGTCGCCGCCGTGGCGCTGCGCTTCGGTTACCGCCCGCGCGGCGCCATCATCGCGGTGCCGCTGCGCGTGCGTACCGACCTCAACCTGGCGCTCACCGCCGAGGTGATCTCGCTGGTGCCGGGCACGCTGATCATCGACGTCGACCGGGCCGCGGGCGTGCTCTACGTGCACGTGCTCGACGTGCGCGGCCCCGAGGACATCACCGGCAGCCGCGAGCGTGTGCTCGCCGTCGAACGGCGCATCGTCCGCGCCATCGGATCTCCCGCCGAGGTACGCCGGCTCGACCTCGAACCCGCCGAACGGAGGAACCACCCGTGACAGTCCTGCTCGCCGTCGCGCTCACCGTGCTGCTCTCGGCCACCGCGCTGCTCGCCCTGGCCCGCATCTACCGCGGCCCGTCCCTGCTCGACCGGGTCGTCGGCGCCGACCTGCTGCTGACGGCGATGCTCGCCGCGGTGGGGGCGGAGGCCGCCGTGAACCGGCATGCCACCACGCTGCCCGTGCTCGTGGTGCTCTCCCTGCTCGGCTTCATCGGTTCGGTGTCGCTGGTGCGCTTCGCGGTCCGGGGTGAATCGTGAGCGTCGCTGCCGTCGCGGACTGGGCGGGTGGAGCGCTGCTGCTGGCCGGGGCGGTGCTGGGGCTGATCGCCGGCATCGGGCTGGTCCGCTTCCCGGACGTGCTGGACCGGATGCACACGGCCACCAAGCCGCAGGTGCTGGGCGTCCTGCTGCTGCTGGCCGGGCTGGCGCTGCGTCTGCGTACCCCCTCGGACCTGGGCATGCTGGTCCTGGTGGCGATCTTCCAGCTCTCCACCGCGCCGGTGGCGGCGCAGATGATCGGCCGGGCGGCCTACCGGTCCGGCCGGGTCGACCGGAGCCTGCTGGACGTGGACGAGCTCGCCGGGCGGTGAACCGGACGTGGGGGAGGGTTCCCGGCACCCTCAGCGGACGTCCAGCCGGTACCGATAAAATGGGCCGCATGATCGACTCTCCTGCCCCGGAGGGCAGCAGTAGCCGGCCGGGTCATACCCGGCGAATTCCCTCCCCGACGACCCCGGGAGCACTGAACCTCCCGTGCTGATCCTCGTCGGTCTCCTTCTCATCATCGTGCTCACCGCCGCCACCGGTTACTTCGTGGCCCAGGAGTTCGGTTACGTCGCCGTGGACCGGGGCAAGCTCAAGCAGCTCGCCGACGGTGGCGATCGTGCCGCGGCCCGGGCCCTGGAGGTCACCGCGCGGCTCTCGTTCATGCTGTCCGGCGCCCAACTGGGCATCACCGTGACCGCCCTGCTCGTCGGTTACGTCGCCGAGCCGTTCCTCGGCGCCGGGCTGGCCGACCTGCTCGGCCTCACCGGCATCTCCAGCGCGGTGGCGTTGCCGCTGTCGGTGGCGCTGGCCCTGGTCATCGCCACAGTGGTGCAGATGGTCCTGGGTGAGCTGGCCCCGAAGAACCTGGCCATCGCCCGCGCCGAGCCGCTGGCCCGGGCGCTGTCCCGGTCCACCCTGATGTACCTGAAGATCGCCGGCCCGCTGATCACGCTCTTCGACCGGGCCGCGGTACGGCTGCTCCGCCGCATCGGCATCGAGCCGATCGAGGAGCTGCCCAGCGGCGCCACCCCGCAGGACCTGGAGCAGATCATCGCCGAGTCTCGGGAGGAGGGGCACCTCGACGCCGAGATGTCCGACCTGCTGGACCGGGGCCTGGACTTCCGGGAGCTGACCGCTGGCGAGGCGATGGTGCCCCGCGTCGACGTGCACACCGTGCGGGCCGACGAGCCGGTCAGCCGCATCGTCGAGCTGCTGGACACCGGCCACTCCCGGTTCCCGGTGCGCGGCGCCGAGGGCGTCGACGACCTGATCGGCGTGGTCGGCATCGCCGACGTGCTCGGGGTGCCCCCGGCGCAGCGCGCGACCACCCGGGTCGACGCGGTGGCCGTACCCCCGTTGCTCGTGCCCGAGACGCTGCCGCTGCCGACGGTGCTCGACCGGCTGCGGTCCGGGCACCGGCAGCTCGCCTGCGTGGTCGACGAGTACGGCGGCTTCGCCGGCGTGATCACGCTGGAGGACCTGGCCGAGGAGCTGGTCGGGCCGATCCGCGACGAGGACGACCCGCCGGACCGGGCCGCGGCGCGGCAGGAGGACGGCTCCTGGGTCGTCCCGGCGCGCTGGCGCATCGACGAGGTCGCCGACAGCACCGGCATCGAGCTGCCCGAGGCGCCCGAGTACGACACGCTCTCCGGTCTGGTGATGCGGGAGCTGGGCCGGGTGCCCGAGGTCGGTGACCGGCTGGAGATCCCGGTCGCCGCCGACGGCGACGAGCCGGCCTCCGGCCCGCGGGTGCTGGTCGAGGTGCTCGCCGTGGACCGGCACGTGGCCGACTCGGTACGGCTGAGGTCCACCGCCGACGTGTCCGGGGAGGGTGCGGCATGACCCCCGGGTTCGCGTTGTTCTTCTCCGTGGTGCTGCTCGCGCTCAACGGATTCTTCGTGGCCGCCGAGTTCGCGCTCGTCGCGGCCAAGCGGTACCGGCTGGAGCAGTCGGCCGCCGGTGGCGGCCGGGCCGCCCGCGCGGCGCTCGACGGCGTCCGCGAGCTGAGCCTCATGCTGGCCGGCGCGCAGCTCGGCATCACGCTGTGCACGCTGGGCCTGGGCGCGCTGGCCGAACCGGCCATCGAACGGCTGATCAGCCCGCTGCTGCACGCGGTCGGCCTGCCCACCGCGGCCAGTCACGTGGTGGCGCTGGTGTTCGCGCTGTCCCTGGTGACGTTCCTGCACCTGGTGGTCGGCGAGATGGCCCCGAAGTCGTGGGCGATCACCGACGCCGAGCGCTCGGCGACGCTGCTGGCGCTGCCGTTCCGGGCCTTCGCCCGGATCGTCCGGCCGGTGCTCTCCGTGCTCAACGGGCTCGCCAACGCGATGCTGCGGCTGTTCGGCGTGCAGCAGCAGGACCAGCTCGCCCAGGTGCACGGCCCGGACGAGCTGCGCATCCTGCTGGAGCAGTCCCGGGAGCACGGGCTGCTCGGCGCCGAGCAGCACCAGTTGCTCAGCAGCATGCTGGAGCTTCAGGGCACCACTGTGGCGCAGGTGATGGAGCCGTTCGACCGGATCGTCACGGTGGGCCGCGACGAGACCGCCGAGCGGATCGAGCACGTCTCCCGCGACAGCGGCCGGTCCCGGCTCGCCGTGGTCGACGCCGGTGGCGAGGTGTGCGGCCTGGTGCACGTACGCGAGGCGGTGCGTGCCGTCACCACCGGCCGCCCGGCGACCGCGGACGAGCTGATGACCAACGCCTTCACGCTGCCGGCCGAGGCGTCGGTGACCGAGGCGGTGGCCGCCATGCGGGCGCAGCAGGCGCAGCTCGCGCTGGTGAGCAACGGTGGCGGGCCGACCCGGCCGATCGGGTTCGTCGCGCTGGAGGACCTCCTGGAGGAGGTCATCGGCGAGTTCGACGACGAGACCGACCCGGTGCCGCGAGGCCGCCGGATGCGCTGACCGTCATGATCCGTACCGGCCCGGCGAGGTGGGAGACCACCTCGCCGGGCCGGCGTCCGTTGCGGCGTCTGGCACCCGGCGTCCGGCGTCCGGCAGCCGGCGTCCGGCGTCCGCTTCGGTCGGGCATGGCCCGGCGGGCAGCGGGAATGCCCCGGCATGCGGTTGACCGGGGTGTCGCGGGACTCCGCCTGGACCGGGCTCTCCGTGAGCACCACCCTGCCCAATCCGAGCACCCGGCCGGGCCTGCGCCTGCCGGGCCGGGTGACGCTCAGCGCCGGCGGATCGGACGTACCGGTCCGGCACATCCGGCTCGGCCTGGTCACCCAGGTCGAACCGGAGGACCCGGAGGCGCCGCGCCGCCTGGTGCAGTTCCAGACGTGGACGATCGCGGGCCGGTTCGTGGTGCCGGCCGGACGACGGCGCGCCGTCGAGTTCGCCGTGCCGCTGCCGTGGGAGTCACCGGTGACCACGTACGGCGGGGTGCCGCTGCTGAGCCTGCGTACCGGGCTGCGTACCGAGGTGTCGGTGGACCCGGAGGTCGACCAGGGCGCGATGGTGCCGGTGCTGATCCACCCGCTGCCCTCCCAGGAGCACGTGCTCGCCGCGCTGGACACGCTCGGCTTCGCGATCCGGCAGGCCGGGCTGCGCGAGGGACGCCTGCCGGGGGTGGATCAGACGCTGCCGTTCCAGCAGTGGTACGGCTTCTGGGCCGCCCCGCTCTACGCCGGCCCGATGACCGAACTCGAAGTGATCATGCTGACCGACTCGGCCGGCATGGAGGTGCTGCTCTGGCTGGACCGGCGGCTCTCCCTGGCCGGGATCACCCACCAGAGCATCAGCCGGTTCCGGATCTGGCACGCCGGGGTCGACCAGCGGGACTGGGTGGCGACTGTGGACGGCTGGCTGCGGCACGCCATCGACCGGCACGCGGCCGCGGCGGCGCACGCCGACTGGTCGGCCACGATCCGCGAGTCGGCGCACGTCAGCCGCCCGCCCGACCGGCCGGTCGCGCCCGGCTACGGGCTCGGCGGCACGGCCGGCGGCGCGGGCATCGGCGGCGGTGGCGGTGGGGGCGACGGCACGTGATCTTGTTAAGAAGGGGCCCTTCCTCTACCGGAGGCGTTAAGAAGGGGCCCTTCCTTACACCTCAGCCGGCGGCGAGCTTGAGGCTGAAGCCGAGGAACAGCATCGCCACCGCCGTGGTCCCGGTCGCGGCCAGCCGACGGCGCTGCCGGAACTGGGCCGCCAGGAACGTGCCGGTGAAGATCAGCGCGGTCAGGTAGAGCGCGCTGGCGACCTGCGCGATCAGCCCGAGCAGCAGGAACGACAGCGCCGGCCAGGCGTACCCGGGGTCGACGAACTGAATGAAGAACGAGACGAAGAACAGGATCGCCTTCGGGTTGAGCAGGCTGATCACCAGCGCCCGCCGGAACGGCTCCTGCGGCCCGGCCGGCTCGACCTCGTCGATCAGGCGCGGCGTGGCCGGGTCGTTGCGGTCGCGCCAGCGCCGCCACGCGCCGCGCAGCATGGCCAGCCCCAACCACCCGAGGTACGCCGCGCCGGCGTACTTGATCACCAGGTAGAGCGGCGGGTACGCCTGGAGCAGCGAGGCCACCCCGGCGGCGGAGAGGAACATCAGCACCGCGTCGCCGACGAACACCCCGGCCGCGGCCCGGTAACCGGTGGCCACGCCCCGGCGGGCGGCGGTGGCCAGCACGAAGAGCGAGTTCGGTCCGGGCAGCAGCACGATCGCCACGGTGCCCAGCACGTACGTCCAGATGTCGGTGATCCCCAGCACGCCGGACATCATGACGCCACGGGGGCCGCCGCGCGAAGACGTTCCCGCAGGCTGGCCTGTGCGCTCGGCCACTCCTGCGCGAGCATGGAGTACTGCACGGTGTCCCGCCAGGAGCCGTCGGCGCGCTGCTTGTGCTGCCGCAGCACGCCCTCCCGGCTCGCGCCGAGCCGTTCGATGGCCCGCTGGGAGCGCTCGTTGCGGATGTCGGTGTGCCAGACCACGCGCACCGCGTCCAGCTCGTCGAAGGCCCGGCCCAGCAGCAGCAGCTTCGCCTCGGTGTTGACGCCGGTACGCCACCAGGGGCGGCCCAGCCAGGTGTAGCCGATCGCCAGCGACCGGCGTACCGGGTCGATCTCGTAGTACGAGGTGGTGCCGATGACCGCGCCGGTGGTGGCGCAGCGCTGCGCCCAGCACACCTGCTCGCCGCGCTCCTGCGCGTCCAGGTAGCCGCCGATCACCCGGCGCATCTCGTCGGCGTCGGCCGGCCGCGTACCGCCCAGGTGCTGCCACACCTGCGGGTCGTCGGTGGCGGCGTGCAGCTCGTCGGCGTGGGCGAGGTCGAGCGGCTCCAGCACCACGTGCTCGCCGCGCAGCACCGCCGGCTCGTGCCACGGCGAGCGGGCCGCCCGCAGGTACGCCGGCACCGGCGCGCTCACCCCGGGGGCGGGCTCGGGGCGGCCCGGCGTGAGCCGCAGCGGCACCACACCGGCCCAGTACGGCAGCGCCTCGTCGGCCGGGTCGTCGTTCACTCCGCCGGTGCGCACCCGTACCGACACTTCCCGCAGCGGCAGCGCCAGCACCGCGGTCTCGGCCAGCTCGCGCCGGTTCGGCGGGCGGCTCTCGGCGGAGCGCCCGGTGGCCACCTTCTCGATCAGCGCGGTCATCACCGCCGCCTTCTCGTCCGTGTCCTCGACCAGCCGGGCGGTGCCGTGCGCCACCACGGACCGGTAGTTGGCGCTGTGGTGGAACTGCGACCGCGCGTAGACCAGCCCGTCGAGGTGGGTGACGGCGACGCAGACCGGCAGCCCGGCCTCGCCCCGGGCGGCCAGCAGTGGCCGGCTGCCGGTGGAGCCGTGCAGGTAGAGCGTGTCGCCGACGCGCACGTGCAGGGTCGGCAGGACGCGCGGCTCGCCGTCGACGGTGAACGACAGCGCGCAGTGGTACGCCTCGTCGAGCAGCGCGTGCGCGGTGGCCGCGTCGTAGCGCATCCGGTCGCGGACGCGGCTGGCCGTGGTGCGGGGGGTCGGAGGGTACATGTGACATCCCACCTTTGTTCTAGTACAATTCCAAAACTGTGGCAGCACATTATCAGGTCACCGGCTCGACCTCCGCCGCGATTTCGGCCAGCGTCGAATCGGGCATCCGCAGCGGCGCGCTCGCCCCGGGCGACGCCCTGCCCGCCGTCCGGGCGCTCGCCGCCGACCTCGGCGTCAGTCCGGCCACCGTCGCGAAGGCGTACCAGGAACTGCGGCAACGTGGCCTGGTCGCGACCGCCGGCCGGCACGGCACCCGGGTCCGCCCCCGCCCACCGGTGGGCACCCGCCGCGCCGCGCTGCTGCCCCCGCCGCTGCCCGGCGGTCGCGACGTCTCCGCTGGCCAGCCCGACCCCCGGCTGCTGCCCCCGCTCGGGCCGCACCTCGCCGCGCTCGCCGCCGACATCGGACCCCCCGGCGGGTACGCGACCGACGCCGTGCTGCCCGACCTGGCCGCCCTGGCGAGGGACCGGCTCGCCGCGGACGGGGTGCCGCCCGGCGAGCTCACAGTCACCGGAGGCGCGCTCGACGGCATCGAACGGCTGCTCGCCGCCCACCTGCGCCCCGGCGACGCGGTGGCGGTGGAGGACCCGGGCTGGGCCAACCTGCTCGACCTGATCGCCGCGCTCGGGCTGCGTACCGTCGGGGTGCCGGTGGACGACGACGGCCCCACAGTCGGCGGGGTCCGCGCGGCGCTGGCCGCCGGGGTCCGGGCGCTCGTCGTGACCAGCCGGGCGCAGAACCCGACCGGCGCGGCCGTCTCCACCGACCGGGCCGACGCGCTGCGGACGCTGCTGGACGGCCGCGCCGACCTGCTGCTGATCGAGGACGACCACGCCGCCGAGCTGGCCCGCGTACCCCTGAGCCCGCTCGCCGGGGCGACACCGGCGTGGGCGTTCGTCCGGTCGGTGAGCAAGCCCTACGGGCCCGACCTGCGGCTCGCGGTGCTGGCCGGCGACGAGGCCACAGTGGCCCGGGTGGCCGGCCGGGCGCGGGTCGGCGCCGGCTGGGTGTCCACGGTGCTGCAACGGCTGGTCGTGTCGCTCTGGCGCGACCCGGCCACCGCCGGGCTGGTACGGCGCGCGGCGGACAGCTACGACCGGCGGCGCGACGGGCTGGTGGCCGCGCTTGCCGCGCGCGGGGTGGCCGCGCACGGGCGTACCGGGATCAACGTCTGGGTGCCGGTGCCCGACGAGACGGTGACGGTCACGACGCTGCGCGACGCCGGATGGGCCGTGGCGCCCGGCGGCCTGTACCGGATCGCCGCCGCGCCCGCCGTGCGCGTCTCGGTGAGCGCGCTGGACGAGGCCGACATCCCCGCGCTCGCCGACGCGCTCACCGCCGGAAGGAAGGGCCCCTTCTTAACGCATTCGGTATAGGAAGGGCCCCTTCTTAACACCTCCGGGCGAGCGCGGCGGGCCACTCGCGTGCGCGCCGCCGGACGGGGTAGAACGATCGGCATGGCCGAGACCGAGAGCGCACCCGGAGCGCAGGAGTTCATCCCGCCGTCGGCGGACACCATCGACGAACTGCGCGCCGCGGCGGGCGACTGCCGGGGCTGCGAGCTGTACCGGGACGCCACCCAGACCGTCTTCGGCCGCGGCGACGAGCACGCGCGCGTGGTCTTCGTCGGCGAACAGCCGGGCGACATCGAGGACCAGAAGGGCCTGCCGTTCGTCGGCCCGGCCGGGCGTCTGCTGCGCAAGGCCGTCGACGACGCGGCGCTCGACCCCGCCCAGATCTACCTCACAAACGCGGTGAAGCACTTCCGGTTCGAGCTGCGCGGCAAGCGGCGCATCCACCAGACCCCGGACCGGGTGCACGTCACCGCCTGCCGGCCCTGGCTGGTCGCCGAGTTCGCCCGGCTGCGCCCGGAGATCGTGGTGGTGCTCGGCGCCACCGCCGCCAAGGCGCTGCTCGGCCCGAGCTTCCGGGTGACGAAGCAACGCGGCGAGCTGCTGCCCTGGCCCGCCGCCGCCCAGCGCCCGGAGGACTTCGAACGGGTGCCGGTGGACCGGACGGGCGCGGTCGCCGACGCCCCGGCGGCCCGGCTGCTCGCCACCATCCACCCGTCGGCGGTGCTGCGCGCCGACAACCAGGACGTCGCGTACGAGGGCCTGGTCGCCGACCTGAAGGTGGCCGCCAAGGCGCTGCGCTGAGTCAGGCGCGCTGCTGCCAGGTGCACAGGCACACCCGGTTGCCGTCCGGGTCGGCCAGCACCCAGAAGCTCGGCGCCTCCGCGTCGCTGACCAGCGTCCCGCCTGCCGCCAGCGCGGCGGCGATGCGCGCGTCCACCTCGGCCGGGTCGACCCACACGTCCGGATGCCACCGCTGCCGGGGCTCGTCCCGGCCGGAGCGCTGGAACCAGACCGTGGGCAGCACGCCGTCCGGGTCGCGTACCTCGTCGGCGCCCGGGCCGGGCGGCGCGCCAGGCGCCAGCACCGCCCGCCAGAACGGCAGCACCGCCGCGTGCTCCGGGGTGTCCAGCGCGAGCTCCAGCCGGGCCAGCCCGGCGGCCGAGAGGGTCAGCCCGGAGTCCGCGGCGAGCCCCGAGACGAACCGGGCCAGCCGCAGGTCACGCTGCGTCACCCCGCCCGCGTCGTGCGACCAGAGCCGCACGTCCACGTGGGTGTAGCGCAGGTCCAGATCGGGATGATGATCGACCCGCTCGGCCTCCGCGCCCACCGCGGCCACCAGCGCCAGCCCGGCCGCGAAATCGGGGGTACGGATGCGCGTCTGCAACGCCCCCAGCAGGTACGTCCACCCGTCCAGCCCGGCCTCGGCCACCTGCTTCCCCGTGAGTGTGCCCATCCGGCCATCCTGGCCTGCGCTTCGCCCGGTCGCCACCCTCCATAGAGGATTGCCCAACGGTGCGTGTGGGTACGGCTCCGGCATGGCGGAACCCCGGCCTCGCGTGGAGCTTCTCCGGTTCGGCGCTCCCGGCCCCTACGTGACCTCCATGGCGTTCTCCGGAGCCGTGTGGCTGGCCATCCGGCTCTGGGAGCGGGACGGGTCCGTGCAGGTCGCGGTGGTCCGCGCCGGGCTGGGCGCGGTGATTTACGGGTTCATGTTCTTCGGGGTGAACTGGCTTCAGAAACCACGCGGCGCCGAGGCGGAGCGGGCCGCCGCCTGGGCGATCGCCGAGACCGCGCTGCGGCGGGGCGAACCGCCCGCCGACGAGGAGGGGCGTGCGGCGGTGGCGGACAACCTCGCCGCGATACGCCGGGGCGCGCTGTTCGGGGCGGCCGGTGGCGTCGTGTTGCTCGGCCCGCTGATCGTGCTCGCGCTCCGCATCGGGTGGGAAGCGACCGCTGCCGGGTTCGGGCTCGCCCTGGTCGTGGTGCTGGCGGTGGCCGTACGCACCGGCTGGCGGGAGCGCCGGCTGCGAGCGGCGCTCGTCTCTGTCCAGGGCGGGTGAGCGGTGCCAGACTTGCCGGCATGGAGCAGCATCTCTACGAACCCGTCCACGACGAGTTCCGTGACCTGTGCCGCCGGTTCCTGACCCGGGAGGCGGTGCCGCACCACGAGCGCTGGGAGGCCGACGGGATCGTCGACCGGGAGGTGTGGCGGGCCGCCGGCGCGGCCGGGCTGCTCGGCCCCGACGTCGACCCCGAGTACGGCGGCGGCGGGCAGCGCGACTTCCGGTTCAACGCGGTGCTCGACGAGGAGATCGTCGCGTCCGGGTGCTCGGGCCTCGGGTTCGGGCTGCACAACGACGTGGTCGCGCCGTACCTGACCGAGCTGACCACCGACGACCAGCGCAAGCGCTGGCTGCCGGGCTTCTGCTCCGGCGACCTGGTCACCGCGATCGCGATGAGCGAGCCGGGCGCGGGCAGCGACCTGGCCGGCATCCGCACCGGCGCGGTGCGCGACGGCGACAGCCTGGTCCTCAACGGGCAGAAGACTTTCATCACAAACGGTGAGATGGCCGACCTGGTGGTCGTGGTGGTCAAGACCGCGCCGGACCAGGGTGCCCACGGGGTGAGCCTGGTCGTGGTGGAGAGCGGCACGCCGGGTTTCAGCCGGGGCCGCCGGCTGGCCAAGGTCGGCCTGAAGGCCAACGACACCGCCGAGCTGTTCTTCGACGACTGCCGGGTGCCGGCGGAGAACCTGATCGGCACCGAGAACCACGGCTTCTACCACCTGATGGCCAACCTGCCCCGGGAGCGGCTGAGCATCGCCGTCGCCGCGGTGGCGGCCTGCGAGAAGCTGCTCGCGCTCACCATCGAGTACGCCCGCTCCCGGGAGGCGTTCGGGCGGCCGATCGGCCGGTTCCAGCACAACCGGTTCCTGCTGGCCGAGCTGGACACCGAGGTCACCATCGCGCGCACGTTCGTCAACCACTGCGTCGCCGAGTTCAACGCGGGCCGCCTGTCGGTGACCGACGCGGCGAAGGCCAAGTGGTGGACCACCGAGCTGCAGACCAAGGTGGCCGACCGGTGCGTGCAGGTGCACGGCGGCTACGGCTTCATGGCGGAGTACCCGGTGGCGAAGGCGTGGCTGGACAGCCGCGTGCAGACCATCTACGGCGGCACCACCGAGATCATGAAGGAGATCATCGGCCGGGGCCTCGGCCTGTAGCGAAACCGGGTGCCGGCCGGGCGGGCCGGTGCGGGAGGATGGGGCACCCGTCCCACCAGGAGCGCGCATGTCCACCGACCTGACCGCGCCGGCCCCGCCCCGGCCCGACGTCGCCGGCATCCAGCGGCGTACCGTCCGGCTGCTGTTCCTCACCCAGATCATCGGCGGCATCGGCGTCACCATCGGCATCTCGGTGGGCGCGCTGCTCGCCGCCCGGGTCGCCGGCACCGCCCTGGCCGGGCTCGCGCAGAGCGCCGGGGTGGTCGGCGCCGCGCTGCTCGCCGTCCCGGTCACCCGGCTCATGGCCGCGCGTGGCCGGCGACCGGGCCTGGTTCTCGCGTACGCGGTCGGCGCGGTCGGCGGCGTGCTGGTGGTGGTCGCCACCGTGACGCGCCTGGTGCCGCTGCTCTTCGTCGGCATGCTGCTGTTCGGCGGCGGCACGGCGGCCAACCTCCAGGCCCGCTACACGGCGGTGGACCTGGCCGAGCCGCAGCGCCGGGGGCGGCAGCTCTCGCTGGTCGTGTGGGCCACCACCATCGGCGCGGTGGCCGCGCCGAACTTCGCCGCGCTCGCCGACGAGACCACCCGGGGCTGGGGCCTGCCGGCGCTGTCCGGCCCGTTCGCGTTCAGCGCCGTCGCGTTCACGCTGACCGCCGTCGTACTCCTGGTCCTGCTGCGGCCGGACCCGCTGCTCACCGCGCGCCGGCTGGCGGCGGCCGAGCCGGCGCCGGGCGCCGCGCCGGCGGTCACCCGCCGCGGTGGCATGGTCGCCGCGTGGCGCACGGTACGCGGGCGGCCGGCCGCCCGCCTCGGCATCGCCGCTGTCGCGGTGGGGCACCTGGTGATGGTCGCTGTCATGTCGATGACCCCGGTGCACCTCGGCGAGTGGCATTCCGACGAGGACGTGCTGCCGGTGGTCGGCCTGGTGCTGAGCCTGCACATCGCCGGCATGTACGCGCTGTCGCCGGTGGTGGGATGGCTCACCGACCGGGTGGGCCGCCGGCCGGTGATCCTCGGTGGGGTGGCGCTGCTGCTGGCCGCGTGCGCGGTCTCCGGCACCGCCGGGCACCACACGGCATCGCTGTCGGTGGGGCTGACGCTGCTCGGGCTGGGCTGGTCGGGCACGATGGTGGCGGGCTCGACGCTGCTGTCGGAGTCGGTGCCGACCGCCGACCGGCCCGGTGTGCAGGGGCTGTCCGACCTGCTCATGGGGCTGGCCGGGGCGGGCGCCGCGGCGGCGAGCGGGTTCGTGATGCGGGCCGTGGGGTACCCGACGCTCACCCTGCTGGCGGCGATCGCCGTGGTGCCGCTGGTGGCGCTGGCGCTGCGCCGTCCCGGCCCGGCGCCACTCGACGAGGAGGACTGAACACGTGCGGCTGACCGACTTCTGGACGCGGCTGGAGGAGGCGTTCGGGCCCGGCTACGCGGCCAGCATCGCCCGGGACCAGGTGCTGTCCCAGCTCGGTGGGCGGACCATCGAGCAGGCGCTCGCGGCCGGTGAGCAAACGCACGTGGTATGGCGCGCCGTGGTCGCCGCGTACCCCGACCGGGTGCCCGCCCGACTACGCTGAGCAGCCTTTTCATCGATCCCGCGTGTCGCTTGCCCAGTCGTACACCTGTTCGGCTATTGTCCACAGCGGGGTGCTCGTCCACAGCTCACGGCCCGTCGGCTGGTTTTCTGTCGGACCCAGCGCCTAGCGTGTCCCGCGTGACGCGAAGCTCAGGAAAGACGCCGGCGAAGGCAGGGGTGGCAACGATGGCAGCAGGGCCTGACCGGGAGAAGGCGCTCGACCTTGCTCTCGCTCAGATCGACAAGCAGTTCGGCAAGGGTTCGGTGATGAGGCTGGGGGAGCGGCCCGTCGTGCAGACGGCTGTCATCCCGACCGGCTCCATCGCGCTCGACGTGGCGCTCGGCGTGGGCGGTCTGCCGCGCGGCCGGGTGGTCGAGATCTACGGTCCGGAGTCCAGCGGTAAGACCACAGTCGCGCTGCACGCGGTCGCGAACGCCCAGCGGGCCGGCGGCATCGCCGCGTTCATCGACGCGGAGCACGCGCTCGACCCGGAGTACGCGCGGGCCCTCGGCGTCGACACCGACGCCCTGCTGGTCTCCCAGCCGGACACCGGCGAGCAGGCGCTGGAGATCGCCGACATGCTGGTCCGCTCCGGCGCGATCGACATCATCGTGATCGACTCGGTGGCGGCCCTGGTGCCGCGCGCCGAGATCGAGGGCGAGATGGGCGACAGCCACGTCGGCCTCCAGGCCCGGCTGATGAGCCAGGCGCTGCGGAAGATCACCGGTGTGCTCAACAACACCGGCACCACCGCGATCTTCATCAACCAGCTCCGCGAGAAGATCGGCGTGATGTTCGGCAGCCCGGAGACCACCACCGGTGGTCGGGCGCTGAAGTTCTACGCCTCGGTCCGGCTCGACGTGCGCCGCATCGAGAGCCTCAAGGACGGCACCGACGTGGTCGGTAACCGCACCCGGGTCAAGGTCGTGAAGAACAAGGTCGCCGCGCCGTTCAAGCAGGCCGAGTTCGACATCATGTACGGCAAGGGCATCTCCCGCGAGGGCTCGCTGATCGACGTCGGCGTGGAGCAGGCGATCATCCGCAAGTCCGGCGCCTGGTACACCTACGACGGTGACCAGCTGGGCCAGGGCAAGGAGAAGGCCCGCGAGTTCCTCCGCGAGAACCCGGACGTGGCGGCCGAGATCGAGAAGAAGATCCTGGAGAAGCTCGGCGTCGGCACCGGTGGTGCCGGTGACGCCGCCGGTGGCCCGGAACTGCCGCCGGTCGACTTCTGATCCGCTGACCCGTGGCAGGACGACGCGCCCGTACGGGCCGGGGCTGGGATGCCAGTCCTCCCCGTACGGGCGACGCCACAGGTACGCCCCGGCCCCGCCGGGGACGCCGTGATCGCGCGGCGGAGTCCGACGCAGGGGAAGCTCCGGCTCCGCCGCGCGACGAGGCCGAGCTGGCCCGGGAGATCTGCCTTCGGCAGCTCGCGGTGCGCCCGCGCACCCGGGCCGAGCTGGCCGGCGCGCTGGCCCGGCGCGGCATCTCCGAGGAGATCGCCGAGCAGGTCCTCGACCGGTACGACGAGGTGGGCATCGTCGACGACGCGGCCTTCGCCCGTGCCTGGGTGAGCAGCCGGCATACCGGCCGCGGGTTGGCCCGCCGGGCGCTCGCCAACGAGCTGCGCCAGCGCGGCGTCGACGGCGAGGTGGCCGGCGCTGCCCTGGACGACCTGGACGAGGAGACCGAGGCGGAGACCGCCCGTGCCCTGGTGGACCGCAAACTGCGCAGCACCCGGGGTGAGCCGGACGCGGTGTTCCGGCGTCTGGTCGGCATGCTGGCGCGCAAGGGCTATCCGGCCGGGGTGGCGATCCGGGCGGTGAAGGACGCGCTGGCCGCGCAGAGTGCCGAGGCGGCCGAGTTCGCCGAGCACATCGACGCCGACGCGATGGCCGACGCCGAGCACGATCTCGACTCCCGCCGGCTCGACTGACCGACCGCCGACCGGCCGTCGACTGACCGACTGACCGACCGACCGGCGGTCGGTGTCGCGGCCGCCGTCCCGAGGGGAGGCGCACACCGTGCTGAAGGCGTGTCTCAACGGCACCCGGCGGCGGGACGAGCACCCCGCCGTGCCGCTCACCCCGGCCGAACTGGCCGCCGACGCGGTGCGCTGCGCGGCCGCCGGGGTGGCGGCGGTGCACGTGCACCCGCGCGACGACGCCGGAGCCGAGTCGCTCGACCCGGCGGTGATCGCCGCTGCGGTCACCGCCATCCGGGCTTCCCGTCCCGGCCTGCCGGTGGGCGTGAGCACCGGCGCCTGGATCGTCCCGGACCCGGCCGAGCGGGTCGCCGCCGTCCGCGCCTGGACGGTGCTGCCCGACTTCGCCTCGGTCAACGCCCACGAACCCGGGGCGGCCCAGGTCGCCGCCGCCCTGCACGAGCGTGGCGTGATGGTCGAGGCCGGCCTGTAGACGCCGGCGGCGGTCGACGCCTGGGGCCGCTGGTCCGCGCCCACCGGGCGGATCCTGGTCGAGTGCATGGCCGAGCAGGTCGAGACGGCGCTCGCCGACGCGGCGGCGATCCTCGCCGCGCTGCCCAACCAGCGCCCGCCGGTGCTGCTGCACGGCGAGGGGCCCGCCACCTGGCCGGTCTACGCCGAGGCGGTCCGCCGGGGTCTGCACACCCGGATCGGCCTGGAGGACACGCTGCTGCTGCCCGACGGCACCCAGGCCCGCGACAACGCCACCCTGGTAACCACAGCCCGCACCCTCGCCCCCCACTGACCCACCCACTGACCCACCCACCCCGACCGCCCCTGCCCCGTTGATCATGAAGTTGACGGCACTTCCCGTCCGTTTTGTCCAGGCCAACTTCATGATCGCGCCCGTCAACCTCATGATCGTGCGGGGGAGTGGTGCGCGGCGTCGATGGGGGAGGTGGCCTGAGCAGGTCGGGAGCGGCGAGGGGCGGTGTCGGACGGCGAGGTTTGTCCGGGCCTGTCCGGCATCTGATCACCACTGAGTGACGCTGCAACTTCTCTCCGTCCGGGTGGTTTGATCATGACTTCTTGACCGAACGGCCCCTCGCGACCTAGCCTCGCCATACAGGCTCACTTTGCCCGACCAGCGCAGGCTAAGCGCACAACATAGATCTCGTAACAGAACAGCATCACTTTGGCCAGCTACACCGGCCCTTGACGGAAGCTCCGGAACCTTTCGGGGCCTCCGACAACTGCAACCGGCCGCCAGCGGTGCCCCTCGCGGGTCACCGCCGACGGAAAGCTGCCCAGAACCAGCCGCTCCGGTCGGGCGTACAGAGCCGCAGGCGCGTGTCCTTCGCGCGTGTCCTGCGGCGCCGACGTTCAGGGGGAGGCGGCCATGGCGGGGCGGCACAGGTTCACCGGCGGTCTGCCACACGGCCCCGACCCCGCATCGGCGGGCGACAGCCCGGCCACCGGGTATCGACGAGCCGGCAACGCCGGCCGGGCCGGCGGAGCGGTTCGATGAGCGCCTTCGACATCGTTCTCCTCGTGGTGGTGCTGCTGCTCGTCGTGGTGGTGGTCGGCGCCGTGCTGTTCGGCGTGCGTACCCTCAAGCGGCTCAGCCTGGCGCCCGCGCCGGAGGATCCGGCCTTCATCGCGGAGAAGGACCGGCAGGAGCAGTCCCTCGCGGCGCTGCGTACGGCCGCCAGCGAGGCGAACAGCACCATCGACGTGGCGAAGTCAGCGGCCGCGGCGGCGCGTGCCGAGGCGGCCGCCGCGAAGGCCGAGGCGAAGGCGGCCCGGGCCGAGGCGCGGCGGGTGCTCGACGACGCCCGCGCCGAGGCGGACACCGTGCTGGAGCGCGCGCACAAGCAGGCCGAGGCGGACGCCGAGCAGTTGCGCGCCACCGCGCGGCGCAGCGGCGAGCGTGAGGTGGCGGTGCTGGCCGCCACCACCCGGGAGCAGGCGGCCGAGGTGGAACGCCGGGCCGCCCGGATGGACGAGCGGGAACGGCTGCACACCGAGGAGGTGGAGCGGCTGGCCGAGCGGGAACGGCAGCTCACCGCTGCCACCGCGGCGCTCGCCGCCCGGGAGGCCGCCCTGGCCGAGCGGGAGCGGACGCTGACCGAGGTGGAGGAGCAGCGCCGCCGGGAGCTGGAGCGGGTGGCCGGCCTGACCGCCGACGCGGCCCGCGCCGAGCTTGTCGAGTCGATCGAGGGGCAGGCGAAGCGGGAGGCCGCGCTGCTGGTCCGGGAGATCGAGGCGGACGCGCGGGGTAGCGCCGAGCAGCGCGCCCGCAACATCGTGGTGGACGCCATCCAGCGGGTCGCCAGCGAGCAGACCGCGGAGAGCGTGGTCAGCGTGCTGCACCTGCCCGGTGACGAGATGAAGGGGCGCATCATCGGCCGGGAGGGGCGCAACATCCGCGCCTTCGAGTCGGTCACCGGCGTCAACCTGATCATCGACGACACGCCCGAGGCGGTGCTGCTGTCCTGCTTCGACCCGGTACGCCGGGAGGTCGGCCGGGTCACGCTGGAGAAGCTGGTCCTGGACGGCCGGATCCACCCGCACCGGATCGAGGAGGTCTACGACCTGGCCCGGCAGGAGGTGGAGGAGCTGTGCCACCGGGCCGCCGAGGACGCGCTGGTCGAGGTCGGCATCACCGAGATCCACCCGGAACTGGTGACGCTGCTGGGCCGGTTGCGCTACCGGACGTCGTACGGGCAGAACGTGCTCAAGCACCTGGTGGAGACCGCGCACATCGCCGGCGTGATGGCGGCCGAGCTGCGGCTGGACGTGCCGACGATCAAGCGGTGCGCGTTCCTGCACGACATCGGCAAGGCGCTCACCCACGAGGTGGAGGGCAGCCACGCCATCATCGGCGCGGACGTGGCCCGCAAGTACGGCGAGAGCGAGGACGTGGTGCACGCCATCGAGGCGCACCACAACGAGGTGCCGCCGCAGACCATCGAGGCGGTGCTGACGCAGGCGTCGGACGCCTGCTCGGGCGGGCGGCCGGGCGCGCGGCGGGAGAGCCTCGAGGCGTACGTGAAGCGGCTGGAGCGGATCGAGGAGATCGCGGCCGGCAAGCTGGGCGTGGAGAAGGTCTTCGCCATGCAGGCGGGCCGGGAGATCCGGGTGATGGTCAAGCCGGACGACGTGGACGACATCGGCGCGGCGGTGCTGGCCCGGGACGTGGCCAAGCAGATCGAGGAGGAGCTGACCTATCCGGGTCAGATCCGGGTGACTGTGGTGCGCGAGTCCCGGGTCACCGAGATCGCCCGCTAGACCGGGGAACACGAAAGGGCTGGCCGTTCACGGCCAGCCCTTTCACGTGTGGCGGGTCAGACGCCGCCGGCACCCTCGGCCTGCGAGGTGAGCGCGGCCGGTGGCGGGGCCGGCGCCGGGGTGCCGGCGCTCTTGCGGCCCTGGGAGAGCCGGTGCTGGACGTACTGGGCCAGCTTCGACAGCGAGTAGTTGATGACGATGAACAGCACGGCGATCACCACGTACACCTGGATCGGGTTGCCCAGGACGCCGATGATCTGCTTGCCGATGTTGAGCGTCTCCTCGTAGCTGATGATGAAGCCCAGCGAGGTGTCCTTGAGCACCACCACGAGCTGGCTGATCAGCGCCGGGAGCATGATCCGGAAGGCCTGCGGCAGCAGGATCAGCCCGGTGGTCTGGAACGGGGAGAGCCCGATCGCCGAGGCCGCCTCGGCCTGCCCGGAGGGCAGGCCCTCCATGCCCGAGCGCAGGATCTCGGCGATGACCACGGAGTTGTAGATGGTCAGGCCGATGACGAGGTACCAGAGGTTGTCGAACGAGGCGCCGAACTCGGGGAAGCCGCGCGCCACGAAGAAGATGGTGATGACGACCGGCAGGCCGCGGAACACCTCGACGCAGACCCGGGTCACGGCGGCCAGCACCCAGCTCAGCCCGCGCAGCAGGTACGCCACAGGTGCGGCGGCTCCGGTGAAGCGCCGCCGGGTCAGGCTCTTGAGCTGGATCCGCAGGACGGCGAGCAGGGTGCCGACGACGAGCGACGAGACGATGGCCAGCGCGGCGGCGATCAGGGTGTTCTTGAGGCCGTACCCGATCCGGTCCCAGACGAGCGGGAAGTTCTCGTTCGAGGGGTCGACCAGCGGCCCCCACAGCTCCATCGAGAACTGGCCTTTGTCAGCAAGCGGCCGGTAGATGAACAGGTAGGCGCCGGCCAGCACCACCACGACGGCGACCAGGCTGCTGATGAGCGTGACGCGTCGCTGGCGCGGCCCGGGAACGTCGTAGAGGACGCTGGTCTGCTGGCTCATCGGGCCACCGCCTGTCGCTTCTCGATCCGGTCCAGCAGGGCGCCGAGCGGGACCGTCATGATCAGGTATCCGACGGAGATGCCGATCGCCACCGGAATGAAGGGGTAGCCGCCGGCGGAGGTGAGCTGATCGGCGGTCTGCGAGAGGTCACCGACCACGCCGAAGAAGCCGACGAGCGCGGAGTTCTTGATCATCGCGATGATGACCGAGCCGAGCGGCACCACCGAGGCCTTCCAGGACTGCGGGAGCACGACGTGCCGCAGGTTCTGGCCGAAGGTGAGGCCCAGCGAACGCGCCGCCTCGGCCTGCCCGGGCGGCACCGCGTTCACGCCGGAGCGCAGGGCCTCGCAGACGAACGCGGCGGTGTAGAGGACCAGCGCGATCAGGCCGAACCGGAAGTAGGGCAGGTCGGTGCCGAGCCGGCTGAAGATCGAATCCAGGCCCGGGATACGCAGGAAGTCGGCGTTGGAGCCCAGCGCCGGCAGGCCGAACGCGGCGAAGAACAGCACCACTGTCAGCGGCAGGTTACGGAAGATGTTCACGTACGTGGTGCCGACCGCGCGCAGCGGCGGCACCGGCGAGATTCGCAGCACCGCCACGACGGCGCCCAGGATCAGGGCGCCGATCGCGGCGAGAAAGCAGATCTGGAGGGTGAGCCAGAACCCGCCCGCGAAGACGTCGAACTTGTCGATGAGCACATTCACGGGTCGGTTTCCTCCCCACCCTCCGGATCTAGCGGATCAGTAGCGGTTGACGGCGGGCGGGTCGCCCAGGGTGGCGCCGAACTTGCCGGCGGTGTCGTCCCACGCCTTCTTCCAGCTGCCGTCCTGGAACGCCTTGTCGAGCGTGTCGTTGATGAAGTTACGGAAGTCGGTGTCCTCCTTCTTGACACCGATGCCGTAGGGCTCCTTGGTGAAGTTGTCGCCGGCCATCTTGAAGGACGCCTCGTCCTTGGCGATGTAGCCGAGCAGGATGACGTTGTCGGTGGTGACGGCGTCGACCTGCTTGCCCTTCAGGGCGTCGCGGCACTTGTCGTAGGTGTCGAAGAGCACCAGCTGCGTGCCGACGTCCTTGACGTACTTCTTGATCTCCTCGGCCGGGGTGGAGCCGGTGACCGAGCAGACCTTCTTGGTGCCGTCCTTGAACGAGTCGGGGCCGGTGATGGCCGCCTCGTCCTTGCGGACCATGATGTTCTGGCCGGCCTCGTAGTACGGCCCGGCGAAGGCGATGCGCTCCTTGCGCTTGTCGTTGATCGTGTAGGTGGCCGCGACCAGGTCGACGGTGCCGTTCACGATGACGTCCTCGCGGACCTTCGACGGCGTCTCGACGTACTCGATCTTGTCCTCGGGGATGCCGAGTGCCTTCACGATCAGCTTGGCGACCTCGACGTCGAAGCCCTCCGGCTTGCCCGACAGGCCCTTCTGGCCGAAGCCCGGCTGGTCGAACTTGGTGCCGACCTTGATCTTCTGGGCCTTGCTCAGCCGCTCCATGGTGCTGCCGGCCGCGAAGTCCTTGCTGCCGGCGCCGGTGCCCTCGTCGTCGCTGTCGCCACCGCAGGCGGACAGGCCGAGCGCCAGAGTCGCCGCCGCGGCAACCGCCGCCACGCGCTTGTAACGCATACTCAATCTCCTTCTTCGACGGAGCCGCCGGGACGACTCCAACTACGGACGCTCAGTGAGTGAGGATCTTGGAGAGGAAGTCCTTGGCCCGCTCGCTGCGCGGGTTCGCGAAGAACTCGGCCGGCGGCGCGTCCTCGACCAGTTGCCCGTCGGCCATGAAGACCACCCGGTTGGCGGCGTGCCGGGCGAAGCCCATCTCGTGGGTCACCACGACCATGGTCATGCCCTCGCTCGCCAGGGACGTCATCACGTCCAGCACCTCGCCGACCATCTCCGGGTCCAGCGCGCTGGTCGGCTCGTCGAAGAGCATCGCCTTGGGCTGCATGGCCAGCGCGCGGGCGATCGCCGCCCGCTGCTGCTGACCGCCGGAGAGCTGCGCCGGGTACTTGTCCGCCTGGTTGGCGATGCCGACGCGGTCGAGCAGCGCCAGGCCGCGCTCGCGGGCGGCGGCCGGCTTCTCCTTGCGCACCTTGACCGGCCCCAGCGTGACGTTCTCCAGGATGGTCTTGTGGGCGAAGAGGTTGAACGACTGGAAGACCATGCCGACCTCGCTGCGCAGCTTGGCCAGGGGCTTGCCCTCGGCCGGCAGCGGCTGCCCGTCGAACGTGATGGTGCCCTTGTCGATGGGCTCCAGCCGGTTGATCGTGCGGCACAGCGTCGACTTGCCGGAGCCGGACGGGCCGATCACCACGACCACCTCGCCCCGGCCGACGGAGAGGGACACGTCGTCGAGCACGTGCAGCGGCCCGAACCACTTGTTGACCCCGTCGAGCACGATCAGCGGGTCGCCCGTCGTCACGTCGTCCACCGTCCCTGTCGTCCATGCCGGAATTGGGGGTCGATCGACCCCCGGTTGGGCAACTGTAGGCGGGGTGATGTGGCAGTACGCAACTCAGATGGTCACGGAGCGGTAACACCGGTCACCTGCATACCGGCACGTCCGAATTTTGTCGCCGTCCGGGTGGGCCGAGTGGCGCCGAAGGCGCTGGCCAGAGATCATGAGGTGATGACCGACGCGATCCGGCTGACCGACTACGCCCGCGGTGGCGGCTGCGCCTGCAAGATCCCTCCGGGCGAGCTGGAGGCGATGGTCGCCGGCCTCGGCGCGACCGGCGGCTCGGCCGACCTGCTGGTCGGCCTGGAGAACGGCGACGACGCCGCGGTGGTCCGGCTGGACGAGCGTACGGGCCTGGTGAGCACCGCCGACTTCTTCACCCCGGTGGTCGACGACGCCTACGACTGGGGGCGCATCGCCGCCGCCAACGCGCTCTCCGACGTGTACGCGATGGGCGGCACCCCGCTTGTCGCGCTCAACCTGCTCTGCTGGCCGCGCGGCGTGCTGCCGCCGGAGATGGCCCGGGAGGTGCTGCGCGGCGGTCTGGACGTGGCCCGGGAGGCGAACTGCCACCTGGCCGGCGGGCACAGCGTGGACGACGACGGCCCGAAGTACGGCCTGGCGGTCACCGGCGTGGTCCGGCCGGAGGAGCTGATCACGCTGGACGCCGGGCGGGCCGGGCTGCCGCTGTCGCTGACCAAGCCGCTCGGCGTGGGCGTGCTCAACACCCGGCACAAGCAGACCGGCCAGCGCTTCCCCGAGGCGGTCGAGTCGATGGCCCGGCTCAACCGGGACGCGGCCCGCGCGGCGGTGGCCGCCGGCATCCGCTGCGGCACCGACGTGACCGGTTTCGGCCTGCTCGGGCACGCCTCGAAGCTGGCCCGCGCGAGCCGCCTCACGGTGGCGATCGACGCGGCGGCGGTGCCGTACCTGCCGGGCGCGCGGGAGGCGATGCGCGACGGGTACGTCAGCGGCGGCACCCGGCGCAACCTGGAGTGGGTCAACCCGTGGACCGACTTCGGCGACGCGGACGAGGGAGAGCGGCTGCTGCTGGCCGACGCGCAGACCTCGGGCGGCCTGCTGGTCGCCGGTGAGGTGCCCGGTGGAACCGTCATCGGTGAGTTGCTGCCGGCCTCGGAGCACCTGATCCGGGTTCGCTGAACGCGCCGGTCGGGCGCGGCGGGAACGCGAACGCGGCACCGTACCCGATAAACTGTCATCTTCCAGCTACTCTGGGCAACGTCGCCCGAGGGAATTTTGCCCGGAATGGTCACAGACCGGTAACTTGCGCCCGGCTGAGGGCAAATGCCCCCCACCATCGTCAGTAAGGCCCGATCCGGAGGCCGGTGGAAACGAGCGCGGCGAGGAGGCGGCATGACCGAGCTGTGGAACTGGAGAATCGACGGCGGCGAGCCGGTGGAGGTCTACCCGGCACTGGCCGAGGCGCTCGGCCGGGTGGTGATGCCCATGGCCGTCGCCGACCCGATGCGGCTCCCCGCGTACGCGGTGGTCTGCGACGTGTGGGAGGCGCCCGGGCTGTACGGCACCGTGGTCGACTGTTACGGCGTGCCCGAGAGCCTGGCCGAGCTGCCCGCGCTCGCGGCGCTGGCCCGGCTGCTGGGCCGCAACTGCCTGATGCGCGACGACACGCTCGACGCCGGCCGGCACCTGCTGTTCGCGCCGGACGGCACGATCCGCCCGGTGCACTTCGACGTGGCCGACACCGACGACGGCGAGGTGCTCAGCCACCACCGGCTCTGCACGCAGGCCGACCCGCGCTGCCGGGGCTGGTCGCAGTGCCACCGCTCCCGCTGGGCTCCCGACACGGTCGCCCCGGCGCTCGCCGCCGCCTGACCGCGAGCGCCGGCCGGAGGCGGTGACCGGCGCTCGCCGCCGTGCCCCCGCCCGGCGGCGAGCCGTGGCGGCCCCGGGCTCAGTCCCGGGTCGCCGGCTGCTGGCCCCGCACCACGAGCTGGTCGAGCAGCGTCGCGGTGGCGGCGGCCACGGCGTCCACCGCGGCGTCGAACGCGGCCGCGTTGTGCGCCGCCGGGGTACGGAATCCGGAGATCTTCCGGACGTACTGCAACGCGGCGGCGCGGATGTCCTCCTCGGTCACCACCGGGACGTACGGCTCACGCAGGGTCTTGATGCTCCGGCACACGGCTCCTCCTCGTTCGATCCGATCAGCTCCACCCGGATACGCTGTCCGGGTCATGACTACCGCAGCCGCGGGCAGCCCGCGCACCTACCAGGTGCGTACGTACGGCTGCCAGATGAACGTGCACGACTCCGAGCGCATCTCCGGCCTCCTCGAGGACGCCGGGTACGTGCGCGCCGCCGAGGCCGACGAGCAGCCCGACGTGGTGGTGTTCAACACCTGCGCGGTCCGGGAGAACGCCGACAACCGGCTCTACGGCAACCTGGGTCATCTGCGCCCCGTGAAGGCCAAGCACCCCGGGATGCAGATCGCCGTCGGCGGCTGCCTGGCCCAGAAGGACCGGGGCGACATCGTCCGCAAGGCGCCCTGGGTGGACGTCGTCTTCGGCACGCACAACATCGGCTCGCTGCCGGCGCTGCTGGACCGGGCGCGGCACAACACCGCGGCCGAGGTGGAGATCCTGGAGTCGCTGGAGGTCTTCCCCTCCACGCTGCCGACCCGGCGCGAGTCGACGTACGCCGGGTGGGTCTCGATCTCCGTCGGCTGCAACAACACCTGCACGTTCTGCATCGTGCCCTCCCTGCGCGGCAAGGAGAAGGACCGCCGCCCCGGCGACGTCCTCGCCGAGGTGCGCGCGCTCGCCGACGCCGGCGTGCTGGAGGTGACGCTGCTCGGGCAGAACGTCAACTCGTACGGCGTCGAGTTCGGCGACCGGTACGCCTTCGGCAAGCTGCTGCGCGCCTGCGGCGACATCGACGGGCTGGAGCGGGTGCGGTTCACCAGCCCGCACCCGAAGGACTTCACCGACGACGTGATCGCCGCGATGGCGGAGACGCCGAACGTCTGCCACTCGCTGCACATGCCGTTGCAGTCCGGCTCGGACGACGTGCTGCGGGCGATGCGCCGCTCGTACCGGTCGGAGCGCTACCTGGGGATCATCGAGAAGGTCCGGGCGGCGATGCCGGACGCGGCGATCACCACCGACATCATCGTCGGCTTCCCCGGCGAGACCGAGGCCGACTTCGCCCGCACGCTCGACGTGGTCCGGGAGGCGCGGTTCTCCTCGGCGTTCACGTTCCAGTACTCCAAGCGCCCCGGCACCCCGGCCGCCACGATGGACGGGCAGCTGCCCAAGCAGGTCGTGCAGGAGCGCTACGAGCGGCTGATCGCCTGCGTCGAGGAGATCACCTGGGCGGAGAACAAGAAGCTCGTCGGAGAGACCGTCGAGGTGCTGGTGGCGGTCGGCGAGGGCCGCAAGGACGAGCGCACCGGCCGGATGTCCGGCCGTGCCCGCGACGGCCGGCTCGTGCACTTCGCCACCGGTGAGCTGGCCGGGCAGATCCGCCCCGGCGACATCGTGCACACAGTCGTCACGTACGCCGCACCGCACCACCTGAACGCCGACGGTGCGCCGCTGGCGCATCGGCGTACCCGGGCCGGTGACGCGGCCGAGGCGGGACAGGTCCCGCGTACCCCGGGGGTGCTGCTGGGCCTGCCGACGATCGGCGCGCCGGCCGCGGCGCCCGCCCCCACCGGCGGCTGCGCCGCCCACTGACCGGATGCAAGGAAGGGCCCCCTTTTAACACTTGGTGTTAAAAGGGGGCCCTTCCTCTACCTCAGGCGTTAATAAGGGGCCCTTCCTTGCATCAGCAGGCGGTGCCGTTGAGCTTGGCCGTGGCGGGGGCGGCGGCGGTGCCGTTGGCGGTGAAGCCGACGGTGACCGACGCGCCCGCCGCCAGCGACGACGCCCAGGCCGGCGCGGCCGCCGTCACAGTGGTGCCGGACTGCGTGACAGTGGCGTTCCAGCCGCTCGCCAGCGTCACCCCGGACGGCCAGGTCCAGGTGGCCGACCACGGGTTCACCGCGGCGGTGCCGGTGTTCTTGACCGTCAGCTCACCCTGGAAGCCGCCCGCCCAGGAGTTGATCTGCTTGTAGGTGGCGGTGCAGCCACCGGTCACCGGAGGCGGCGGGGTGGTCGGCGCCGGTGACGTGTTCGGCGTGCCGGTCGGGGACGGGCTGGTGGTGCCGCCACCACCGGACGGCGGGATCAGGTACGGCGTGAGGATGTCCTGCTTCGGCTGGTTGATAGTGGTCCAGTCGTCGTTGGCGATGCCGCCGGTGTCACCGGAGTTCGGGTTCCACGACCAGTACGTGAACGACATGCCGTTCACGCCGGTACCGGTGTACGCCATCAGGTTCTGCAGCCAGATCTTGTCCTTGGGGTCCTGCAGCGTGGTGCCGAACTCGCCCATCATGATCGGCGCGATGTTCTGCTTGTACAGGTAACCCCAGTACTTGTCCCAGATGGCCGGCATGTTCGCCGGGTACGTCGGGTCGTCGAACCAGGCCTGCCGGTAGACCGACGTGGCGTACTCGTGCGGCGAGTAGACCAGCCGGTTGGCCACGTTCAGCCGGACCGGGAACTGCCCGGCCTTGGACAGGTTGCCGCCCCACCAGCCGCAGTCCTCGTCGTTGCTGGGGTCGTTGTCCCAGACGTTCGACAGGCCGCCGCTCGGGCAGCTCACCCCCTCCACGAAGATCAGCCAGTTCGGCTGCACGCCGAGGATCGCGTTGCCGGCCCGCTCGGCGGCCAGCCGCCAGTCGCGGGCGGTGTCGCCGCAGCCCCAGCAGGCGCCGGTGGCGGCCGGGTTGGTGCCCTCGGCGTGCGGCTCGTTGTGCAGGTCCGCGCCGATCACTGTGGTGTTGCCGGCGTAGCGCTGGGCCAGCATCTTCCAGTCGTTGATCCAGGTCGCCTCGGAGACGGTCGAGGTGTACCAGAGCGGCGACTGCCCGGCCGACGTGGGCCGGTGCCGGTCCAGGATGACCCGCATCCCCTTGCTGCCCGCGTAGTCGATGACCTTGTCGAGGATCTGCAGCGGGGAGAGCCCGATCAGGTCCGGGTTGACGAAGTCGTTGATGCCGGTCGCTGTCGCGCCGGACTTGAGCGCGTCGTTCGAGTACGGAATCCGCAGCGTGTTGTAGCCCAGCCGGGCCATGGTGTCGAGCTGGCCGCGCCACGGGTTGCTCGACCACAGCCCGTGGAACGTCTTGTTGTCGGTCTCCATCCCGAACCAGTTGATGCCGGTCAGCCGGACTGTCGCGCCGGTACTGTCGACGATCTTGTTGCCGCTGGTGTGCAGGTAACCGGTGCCGGTGCCACCGGCCGCCGCGGCGGCCGGTGTGGTGGAGACGGCGGCGGCGACGAGAACGCCGGCCGCAGCGGTGGCGAGCGCCGTCAGGGCGCCGCCGAGGGCGGTGCGTCGGTGCATGGGAGCTCCACTTCGGATGCCCGCGCCGCGCAGGCGCCGCGGGCGGCAGGACCAGGAGGCACGTCCCGCTCGTCATCGAGTACGCGCGCAGCGCGCGCCGGGCCGTGTCGTGTGGACGGCCAACCGCGAGATGTCGCACCGGCGATCGTCGACGGCGAGATCAGCCGTCGGTGCCCTCGTGCCGGTGCCTGAACCTGGCTCCGCCGCTCATTCTGATCAGCCCGCCTCGATGCGTCAACCCGGCCCGGACGCAGGTGAGCCCCCGGGCCGGAACGGCCGGGGGCTCACCCGATGTGTCTGTCCGCCGGCCTGCCCGGGCCGGGGTGCATGCGTCAGCCGGCCTGCTCGGCGAGCTGGAGGAACTGCCGCTTCGACGCGAGCGCCTGCTCGGCCTCCTTGATCCGGCGGGCGTCACCGGCGGCCTGGGCCCGGGCCAGCCGGTCCTCGGCCTCGGCGACCTGGGCGCGCATCTGCGCCAGCAGCGGGTTGTCCTCCTTGGAGGTACGCCGCCACGCCGAGTCCATCACCTCGCGGACCTTGTCGTCCACGGCCCGCAGCCGGCGCTCCAGCCCGGACGCGGCCTCGCGGGGCACGCGACCGGCCTCGTGCCACTGCGCCTGGATCTCCCGCAGCTTCGCCTGGGCGCCCTTCGGGTCGGCGTCGACGTCGAGCGCCTCGGCCTCGGCCAGCAGCGCCTGCTTGCGCTCCAGGTTGGCGCGCTGCTCGTTGTCGCGTGCCGAGAAGACCTCGCTGCGCCGGCTGAAGAACTCGTCCTGCGCGGCCCGGAACCGTTCCCAGAGCTTCTGCTCGGCCTCCTTGGCGGCGCGCGGCGCGGCCTTCCACTGGGCCATCAGGTCCTTGAGCTGCCCGGCGGTGACGCCCCAGTCGGTGGAGTCCTTGAGCTTCTCCGCCTCGGCGACCAGCTCCTCCTTGACCGTCTGCGCCTGCTTGCGCTGCTGGTCCAGGGAGGCGAAGTGGGCGCCCCGGCGGCGGGTGAAGCCGTCCCGCGCGGCGGCGAACCGCTTCCACAGCTCACCGTCGGTCTTCTTGTCGACGCCGCGGATGGTCTTCCACTCGTCGAGGATCTCCTTGAGCCGGTCCCCGGCGGTCTTCCAGCCGGTCGACTCGGCCGCCAGCTTCTCGGCCTCCTCGACCAGGGCGGTCTTGCGCGCCAGCGCCTCACCGCGGGCGGCCTCGCGGGCCGCCTTGGCCTCGCCGGCCTTCTCCTCGGCGACGACGGCGAGCTTGTCCAGCCGGGCGGCCAGCGCGTCGAGGTCACCGACCACGTGCGCCTCGGCCAGCGAACCGCGGATCCGCCGGATCGTGGTCAGGGAGTGGCCGGCATCAGCCGCGCCCGAGTTGAGCCGGGCCTCGGTCAGGTCGACCTCGGTCACCAGATCGGCGTAGCGCCGGGCGAAGTGGGCGAGCCCTTCCTCCGGTGCGCCCGCCTGCCAGGATCCGACCACCCGCTCGCCCTCGGTCGTCTTGACGTAGACGGTGCCGTCCTCGTCCACCCGTCCGAAGGCAGTCCAGTCGCTCATGTGCCCATCCTCGTTCTCCCGGCGTCGGGGGGACAGTCCCCTCGAATCGCCGCCACGGCGCAGCAAACTTTCTCCCGGCATTGTCACAGGTCCGACCCGGTCCGTGTCGAGCGCCTGCCGTCGACCGTGACCATACGGTGTCGTACGCCCTCGATGACCGGATCGGCGCGGGGACGCACCGGCGGATCCCGATAGGTTTGGGGGCGTGCCACTGGTCGCCGCCGCAGTCTGCCCCCATCCGCCGTTGATCGTGCCCGAGCTGGCCGGCGCCGCCGCGCCCGAGCTGGACGACCTGCGCGCCGCCGCCGACGCCGCTGTCGCACGGCTGCTCGCCGCCGGGCCCGAGGCGGTCCTGCTCGTCGGAGCAGGGCCGGAGACCGTCCGGTTCAACGCCGCCGACTGGGGTTCCCTGCGCGGCTTCGGGCTGGACCGGCCGGTGCGGCTGTGGAAGATCTCCTGCTCCGGCGCGGAGCGCCTGCCGCTGAGCCTGACCGTCGGCGCCTGGCTGCTCAACCGTTCCGGCACCGAGCTGCCCCGCCTGGCCCGGTCGGTGGCCCACGACGCCACACCGGCGCAGTGCGCGGCGTTCGGCGCGAGCCTGATCGCCGACGACGATCCGCGGGTCGCGCTGCTCGTGCTCGGTGACGGGTCCGCCTGCCGCGGCGTCAAGGCGCCGGGGTACGACGATCCGCGCGCCGAGGCGTACGACGAAGGGGTTGCGGTTGCCCTGGCCGGCGCGGACACGGCGGCGCTGCGCGACCTGGACCCGGTGCTGTCGGCGGAGCTGAGGGTCGCCGGGCGGGCGCCGTGGCAGGTGCTGGCCGGAGCGGCCCGGGCGGCGGGCGGCGACTGGCGTGGTGACGTCAGCTACCAGGACGCGCCCTACGGCGTGGCCTACTTCGTGGCGAACTGGGAGCGGGCATGACCGTCGTGGCGGTGGTCGGGCCGACCGCGGCCGGGAAGTCGGCGCTGAGCATCGCGCTGGCGCACGCGCTCGGCGGCGAGGTGGTCAACGCCGACTCGATGCAGCTCTACCGGGGCATGGACATCGGCACCGCGAAGCTGACGCCGGCCGAACGCGAGGGTGTGCCGCATCACCTGCTGGACATCTGGCCGGTGACCGAGCCGGCGAGCGTCGCGGAGTACCAGGCGCTGGCCCGCGCGGCCGTCGACGACATCCTGGCCCGGGGGCGGGTGCCGCTGCTGGTCGGCGGCTCCGGGCTGTACGTGCGGGCGGTGCTCGAACAGTTCGAGTTCCCCGGCACCGACCCGGCGCTGCGGCAGCGGCTGGAGGCGGAGCTGGCCGCTGTCGGCCCGCTGCCGCTGCACGCGCGGCTGGCCGAGGCGGACCCGGGGGCGGCGGCGAGCATCCTGCCCACGAACGGACGGCGGATCGTGCGGGCGCTGGAGGTGATCGAGCTGACCGGCGCGCCGTTCACCGCGTCGCTGCCGTCGCCCACGCCGTACTACCCGTCGGTGCAGCTCGGCGTCGACCTGGACACCGCGTCGCTGGACGAGCGGATCGCGCTGCGGGTGGACCGGATGTGGGCCGACGGCCTGGTCGACGAGGTGCGGGCGCTGGTCGGCGAAGGGCTGCCCGAGGGCCGTACCGCCAGTCGGGCGCTCGGCTACCAGCAGGTGCTGCGGTTCCTGGCCGGGGAGCTGACCGAGGCGCAGGCGCACGAGGAGACCGTCCGCGCGACCCGCCGGTTCGTCCGGCGGCAGCGTTCCTGGTTCCGGCGTGACCCGCGCGTGCACTGGCTGGACTCGGCGTCGCCCGGGTTTCTCGACACTGCCCTGCGGGTGGTCGCCGAGCATCGGCCATGATGGGGGCGTGGAGTTCACAAAGGGTCACGGCACCGGCAACGACTTCGTCATCCTGCCCGACCCGGACGGCACGCTCGACCTGACACCCGGCCTGGTGGCCGCGCTCTGCGACAGGCGGCGCGGGCTCGGCGGCGACGGCGTGCTGCGCGTCGTACGCGCCGCCAAGCACCCCGAGGGCGTCGCGCTCGCCGGCGAGGCCGAGTGGTTCATGGACTACTGGAACTCCGACGGCTCGTTCGCCGAGATGTGCGGCAACGGGGCCCGCGTGTTCGTCCGCTACCTGCTGGACCGTTCGCTGGCCGCCGCCTCGTCCTCGTCGTCCTCCTCGTCCTCGTCGTCCTCCTCGTCCTCCTCGTCCTCGTCGGGCGGGACGCTGCCGATCGCCACCCGCGCCGGTCTGGTGCGGGCCCGGGTCGAGGGCGCGGACGTGGCGGTCGAGATGCGCCGCCCCCGGCTGTACGACACGGCGACCGCCACGCTCGGCGGGCTGACGCTGCCCGGTGCCGCAGTGGACGTCGGCAACCCGCACCTGGTGTGCGCGCTGCCGGCCGCGCTGGAGCTGACGGCGCTCGACCTGACCCGCGCGCCCGAGGTGGACGCCGGGACCTTCCCGGCCGGGGTGAACGTGGAGTTCACCACGCCCGGGGAGCCGGTGACCGGCGCCGACGCGCACGTGCTGATGCGGGTCTACGAGCGCGGCTCGGCCGAGACGCTGTCCTGCGGCACCGGCGCGTGCGCGGTCGGCGCGGTGGCGTTGCGCGACGCCGGGCTCGACACCGGCACGGTGGCGGTGGACGTACCGGGCGGACGCCTGACGGTCACCGTGACAGCCGACTCGTGCTGGCTGTCGGGCCCGGCGGTCCTGGTGGCCACCGGCACCCTGACCCCGTCCGCCCTGACCCCCTGACCGCGCCCTCTCCGTCTGCGGCGCCCCCCCTTCGCGGTTGATCAAGGAGTTTGCGGGGGATTTCCGGCGTTCCAGTGACACGAACTCCTTGGTCAACTTGGGGTGTTCGCGGCCCTGGCACGCGGGGCCTTGTCCGTCCGTCCCCCTGGCGCGCTGCCGCCCGGCATGATCAACACCAGCTCGCCGAAGTGGTGGTGTCGCGGAGCCTCTGATGGCACCACTTCGGGGAACTGGTGTTGATCAAGGGCGATGATGCCGCCACTTCGGGGAAGTGGAGTCGAGCAAGCCGGGGTGAGGGTCATTTGTCTGACTTGTTCCCCTCGGGGTGGGGCGCTGTTGTGGATCTTGGAAGATTGGGGCCCCTCTGGCTGCCATTTCCTTCCAAGATCTCGCGTGGACGCGCGTCGGGCGACGCGCGTCCACTCGGGCGCGGGTGGCGTGCGTAGCCGAAGAAGTGCGCGCGTGTGCTGAGAAGAGCGTCTGAGCCGGGCAACTCGCGTGCGGTGGAAGCCACGCCCCTGTCCCGGAAGCTGCTGGTGTGCCCGAATCGGCACGTGCACCCAGAAGCCGTGCGCGTGCCCGGAACACGCGCGCTCGTGTCTCCGACCCGGCAGGGGCGTGCCCCGCGAGGAGGCGCTGCCCTGAGGAGGCGCTGTCCCGCGAGGAGGCGCTGCCCTGAGGAGGCGCTGTCCCGCGAGGAGGCGCTGCCCTGAGGAGGCGCTGTCCCGCGAGGAGGCGCTGTCCCGCGAGGAGGCGCTGCCCTGCGAGAGGGCGCCGCGAGCGGGAGGGACGCGTCAGGGGGTGGCGCTGGCGTTGGCGGCGATCTCGGGCAGGTCGGCCGGGCCCGGGTCGGCCGCCGGCGCCGGCGTGGCGGCCGGGTTCTGGGCGGCGGCCCGTACCGCGGCGGCCACCGCCGGGGCGACCCGGGAGTCGAAGACGCTGGGTACGATCACCGTCGGGTTGATCTTGTCTTCGCCGACCACGTCCGCGATGGCCCGGGCGGCGGCGAGCGCCATCTCCTCGGTGAACTCCTCGGCGTGCGCGTCGAGCATGCCGCGGAACACGCCGGGGAAGGCGAGCACGTTGTTGATCTGGTTCGGCTGGTCGGAGCGGCCGGTGGCGACCACGGCGGCGTACTTGCGCGCCTCGCGCGGGTCCACCTCCGGGTCGGGGTTCGCCAGCGCGAAGACGATCGAGTCCTTCGCCATGGCGGCGACGTCCTCGCCGGTGAGCAGGTTCGGCGCGCTCACGCCGATGAACACGTCCGCGCCGCGTACCGCACCGGCCAGGTCACCGGAGTAGTTCTCCTTGTTGGTGTTCTCGGCCAGCCACTGCCAGGCCGGGTTGAGGTCCGGCAGGCCGCGGTGCAGGGCGCCCTGGCGGTCGTACGCGATGATGTCGCCCACGCCCTGGCGCAGCAGCAGCTTCATGATCGCGGTGCCGGCCGCGCCGGCGCCGGAGACCACGACCCGGACGTCCGCGAGCTGCTTGCCCACGACGCGCAGCGCGTTCGTCAGCGCGGCCAGCACGCAGATCGCGGTGCCGTGCTGGTCGTCGTGGAAGACCGGGATGTCCAGCGCCTCGCGCAGCCGGGCCTCGATCTCGAAGCAGCGTGGCGCGGCGATGTCCTCCAGGTTGATCCCGCCGTACGCGGGCGCGATCGCCTTGACGATCGCCACGATCTCGTCGGTGTCCTGGGTGTCCAGCACCACCGGCCAGGCGTCCACCCCGCCGAAGCGCTTGAACAGGGCGGCCTTGCCCTCCATCACCGGCAGCGACGCGGCCGGGCCGAGGTTGCCCAGGCCGAGCACGGCGGTGCCGTCGCTGACCACGGCGACGGTGTTGCGCTTGATGGTGAGCCGGCGCGCGTCGGCCGGGTTCTCCGCGATGGCCATGCAGACCCGGGCCACGCCCGGGGTGTACGCGCGGGACAGCTCGTCGCGGGTACGCAGCGCGACCTTCGGGGTCACCTCGATCTTGCCGCCGAGGTGCAGCAGGAACGTGCGGTCGGAGACCTTGCGGACGTCCACCCCGTCGAGCGCGGTGAGCGCGTCGACGACCTGGTCGGCGTGCCCGGCGTCGGCGGTGTCGCAGGTGAGGTCGACGATCACGTGCGCGGGGTCGGAGTCGACCACGTCCAGCGCGGTGACGATGGCCCCGGCCTCGCCGGCGGCGGTGGTGAGCCGGCCGATGGAGGAGGCGTCGGCGGGTACCGCGATCCGGATGGTGATGGAGAATCCGGCACTCGGCAGTCGTGTGTTGGCCACGAGAAACTCCTCCGTCGGCGCTGAGCGGCTCGACTGGCATTTCTACTCGCCCGCGCAGGTCGCCCGGCATCCGCCCCCGCTACCGGTCAGTAGCGTCACGGGCATAAGGCAGGTGCGCCGGGCGTTGTCACATGTCAGGATTGCTGTCACGCGCCGAAAATTCTCGGCGATGCACATAACGGACAGGAGACGCAGTTTGCGCGAGCAGGAGACCTTCCATCCCTACACCGACGACGAGCTCGAGGCCACCACGGGCGAGTACGAGCTGTCGGAGCGGCAGGCGCTGCGGCGGGTCCCCGGCCTCTCCACCGAACTCACAGACATCACCGAGGTCGAATACCGCCAGCTGCGGCTGGAGCGGGTCGTCCTGGTCGGCGTCTGGACCGAGGGCACCCAGACCGACGCCGACAACAGCCTCACCGAACTGGCGGCGCTGGCCGAGACGGCCGGCTCGCAGGTGCTCGAAGGGCTGATCCAGCGCCGGCACCGGCCCGACCCGGCCACGTACATCGGCCGCGGCAAGGTCGACGACCTGGGCGCGGTGGTGCTGTCCACCGGCGCCGACACCATCATCTGCGACGGTGAGCTGTCGCCGTCGCAGCTGCGCAACCTGGAGCAGCGCACCAAGGTCAAGGTGGTCGACCGGACCGCCCTGATCCTCGACATCTTCGCCCAGCACGCCAAGAGTAAGGAGGGCAAGGCGCAGGTCGAGCTGGCCCAGCTCGAATATCTGCTGCCGCGCCTGCGCGGTTGGGGCGAGACGCTGTCCCGGCAGACCGGCGGTAGCGGTCGCGGCGGTGGCGCCGGCGGCGGCGTGGGCCTGCGCGGTCCCGGTGAGACCAAGCTGGAGACCGACCGTCGGCGTATCCGCCACCGCATCGCGCGGCTGCGCCGCGAGATCAAGAGCATGGCGACGGTACGCCAGACCAAGCGCTCCCGGCGCACCCGTAACGCGGTGCCGGCGGTGGCCATCGCCGGCTACACCAACGCCGGCAAGTCCAGCCTGCTCAACCGCCTCACCGGGGCGGGCGTGCTGGTGGAGAACGCGCTGTTCGCCACGCTGGACCCGACCACCCGCCGCGCCACCACGTCCGACGGGCGGCTCTACACGCTGTCCGACACGGTCGGCTTCGTCCGGCACCTGCCGCACCAGATCGTCGAGGCGTTTCGCTCGACGCTGGAGGAGGTCGCCGACGCGGACCTGGTCGTGCACGTGGTCGACGGCACCCACCCGGACCCGGAGGAGCAGGTCCGGGCGGTACGCGAGGTGCTCGCCGAGGTGGGCGCCGACCGGCTGCCGGAGCTCCTGGTGGTGAACAAGACCGACGCCACCGACGAGGAGACGATGCTGCGGCTCAAGCGGCTGTGGCCGGACGCCGTGTTCGTCTCCGCGCACAGTGGCCGCGGGATCGACGAGCTGCGCGAGGCGGTCGAGCGCCGGCTGCCCCGGCCGGCCGTCGAGGTGCGCGTCGTGCTCCCGTACGACCGGGGTGACCTGGTCGCCCGGGCGCACCGGCAGGGTGAGGTGCTCAGCACCGCTCACCTGCCCGAAGGCACGCTGCTGCACGTACGGGTGGGCCAGGGGCTCGCCGCCGAGCTCGCGCCCTACCGGGCGGGGGATCGGCTGACCAGCGACGAGCGGGTGGGCGCCGGACGGTGAGCCGTCCGGCGTCACCCGCCGGAAACCCGCGTCGTGCGACACTGAGCGTCATGCGGCACGTTGTCTCCTCGGTCACGCTCGCGCTCGGCCTGGTCGGCGCGGTCGTGGCGCCGGCCGGGCCGGCCCCGGCGGCTCCCGCCGCGGCCCCCGTGCTGGCCGCGGCTCCCAAGAAGAAGTGCACGGTCGAGGACAACCGCCTCCGCGAGCTGTCCGGCCTGATCGCCACCAGCAGCGGGTACGTCGTGATCAACGACGGCACCGACGACCCCAGCCGCAAGCGGGTCTTCTACCTGGACGCCAAGTGCAAGGTCGAGAAGGAGGTCCGGTACTCCGGTGACGGGCCCTTCGACACCGAGGACCTGGCGCTCAGCCCGGACCGCAAGACGCTCTGGATCGCCGACACCGGCGACAACGTGGAGAAGAAGACCCGCCGGGAGCGGGTCGCGGTCTGGACGATGCCGCTCAGCGGCGCGAAGCAGCCGGTGCTGCACCGGCTCAGCTACCCGGGCAAGGAACCGCACGACGCGGAGGCCCTGCTCGTCGGCGACGACAACATGCCGCTGGTGATCACCAAGGACCTGTCCGGCAAGTCGGAGATCTTCACCCCGACGGTGAAGCTGAAGACCGCCGGCGACCCCGAGCCGATCCCGATGAAGAAGGTCGGCGAGGTCACGCTGCCGAAGACCGACACCGAGAACAAGCTCGGGTCGCCCGGGCGAGCGCTGGTGACCGGCGCGGCCCGTTCACCCGACGGCAGCAAGGTCGTGCTGCGCACGTACGCCGACGCGTTCGAGTTCGATGTGTCCGGCGGCGACATCGTCAAGGCGCTGACCACAGGTAAGCCCCGGATCACCCCGCTGGCCGACCCGTTCGGCGAGGCGATCTCGTACACGCCCGACGGCAAGTTGTTCGTCACCGTCTCCGACGGCGGGACGCTGGACGACTCGGATCCGATCGACATTCTCAGCTACACGCCGTCCACCAGTGGCGCGGAGGCGCTCCCGAACGGCGGCAAGGCCGAGACGAAGGCGGCCGCCGAGAAGTCCTGGCTCGAAGGGCTCTCACTCGACGAGATCACGTACCTGATCGCGGCGGTCGGGGTGATCGGCGCGCTCCTGGTCGGCGCGGGCGTCTTCGGGATCCTGCGGTCGCGGCGCAAGCCCGCGCCGCGGGCTGCGGCCGAGGAGCCCGAGCGCAGCGGCGAGTTCCCGGTGAACGGCGGGTTCCCGTCGGCGGAACGGCCGGAGGCACCGCGCGGCGGGGTCTACGGCGGGGGCCAGGGCGGCGTCTACGGTGGCGCGGCGAACGGCGACCGTCCGCCCTCGGGCGGCGTCTACGGCGGTGGCCGGCCGGGTGGCGGCGTGTACGGCGGCGGCCCTCAGGAGGGCGGCCGTGGCCAGGGCGGTGGCCGTCCCCCGGGCGGCACCCGTCCGCAGGGTGGTGGGGTGTACGGCGGTGGCGCCCCGGCCGGCGGCGGAGGTCGCGGTGGCGGTGTCTACGGCGGTGGCCAGGGCGGCGGCGGCCAGGGCGGTTCAGGTCGTGGCGGTCAGGGTGGCGGCTACGGCGGCGGCCCGGGTGGGCCCGGTTACCGCGGGCAGCCCGGTGGCGGGCCGCGCGGAGGCGGCGGCCGGGCCGAGCCGCCGCGTCGCGGCCAGGACCCGCGTGGCGCGCGCCGCGAGGACGGCTACGACGACCGGGGTCAGTACGGCCCGGTGTCCGGTGGTGGCCGGGAGTACCGGGGCGACCGCTACTGAGACGACACGGAAAAGGGGGTGACCGCGACGGTCACCCCCTTTTCGCGCTGCTGTGGGGTCAGATGCGGCGCAGCACCGCCACCACGCGACCCATGATGGTGGCGTCGTCGCCGGGGATCGGGTCGAAGGCCGGGTTCTGCGGCATCAGCCAGACGTGCCCGTCCCGCCGCCGGTAGGTCTTGACCGTCGCCTCGCCGTCGAGCATCGCGGCGACGATGTCGCCGACCTCGGCGTTGGGCTGCTGCCGGACGACCACCCAGTCGCCGTCGCAGATCGCCGCGTCGAGCATCGAGTCGCCCTTGACCTGGAGCATGAAGACCTCGCCCTCGCCGACCAACTCGCGGGGGAGGGGGAAGATGTCCTCCACCGCCTGCTCGGCCAGGATCGGCCCACCGGCGGCGATGCGGCCCAGCATCGGCACGTACGCCGGGGTGGGGCGCTGCGCGCGGGCGGCCTCGTCGTCGGCCTCGCCCGGGGCCCGGACGTCGACGGCGCGTGGCCGGTTCGGGTCGCGGCGCAGGAAGCCCTTCTTCTCCAGCTCCTTGAGCTGGTAGGCGACGCTGGACGGGGAGACCAGGCCGACCGCCTCACCGATCTCGCGCACGCTCGGCGGGTAGCCGTGCCGCTCGACCCAGGTGCGGATGAACTCCAGGATCCGCCGCTGCCGGGCGGTCAGGTCGACGCTCGTCGGGTCGGGGAAGCTGCTCACCACCGGCGTGACCGGGCGTACCGCCGCCGGGGCGGTGCGGCTGCGGGCGGCGCGGGGGCGGCGGGTCGCCGGAGGACCCGCCCCGTCGTTCGGCTGCGGGTTCTTCTGCCGGCTGGCCCGGTCCTCGGTCACGTCCGTCCCTCCCTGGTCGGCGCTGGGGTGCCTCGTCGGCTCGTGGTGCGTGTGGTCTGACCGTATAGGTGAGATCGGTCATTTTCAAACATCTGTACGACCTGCTGTCGGCGTGTCGTGCCGAATTCCTGGATTTCCGAACTGTTGTTCTGATAGAAGAGTACGCCGCTCGTACAGATGTTCCATTGCGGCGGGCCGTGTCCAGCGCGGGAGGCCGTCCGTTGGGCTCCTCGGCGGGGTCGCGCCGACCGTGATTCTGATGACGCGCCGGACACGCCCGCCAACTTGACCTCGCTTGGGGTTCGGCATACGGTCGACCCCTAGATGTAGTAGTCACACGGGCGTAAGTCGCCCACAGGTTGGGTTCAACTACCGAACGCACTCCCGCACCGCGCATCCGGCGACGGTCATCGGACGATGACTCCGCCGTGCCGACGTGTGCCCGGGAGCCGGTAGGTGTGCCCGCGATCGACGGAGGAGGTCGGGCCCATGCGCTGTCCGTACTGCCGGCACGCCGACTCCCGGGTGGTCGACTCGCGGGAGGCCGACGACGGCCAGCTCATCCGGCGGCGGCGGTCCTGCCCGGAGTGCGGCAAACGGTTCACCACCGTCGAGGAGGCGGTGCTCGCGGTGGTCAAGCGCAGCGGGGTGACCGAGCCGTTCAGCCGTACGAAGATCATCGGCGGGGTGCGCAAGGCGTGCCAGGGGCGGCCGGTCGACGACGACTCGATCGCGCTGCTGGCACAGAAGGTCGAGGAGACCGTACGGGCCAAGGGGGCGGCCGAGATCCCCAGCCACGAGGTGGGCCTGGCCATCCTCGGCCCGTTGCGCGACCTCGACGAGGTGGCCTACATGCGGTTCGCCAGCGTCTACCGGTCCTTCGACTCGCTCGCCGACTTCGAGCGGGAGATCGAGACGCTGCGGGCCGCCGCGCGCGCCCGGGAGGGCGCCGGTGCCGGTGCGGCGGACGCCGCCGGCGCGATCAGCTGACATTTTCGGGTTTCTGACAGGTACACGAGGCGCGGTGGGTGACCGTGCCGACGAGGGGGGCGAGGGCGTGACGACCAGCAGGTCACGGAACAAGGCCGGGGCGGGGCTGAAGATCGAGCGCGTCTGGACGACCGAGGGGGTGCATCCCTACGACGAGGTCACCTGGGAGCGCCGCGACGTCGTCATGACGAACTGGCGGGACGGCTCGATCAACTTCGAGCAGCGCGGGGTGGAGTTCCCCGAGTCCTGGTCGGTGAACGCGGCGAACATCGTGACCACCAAGTACTTCCGGGGCGCGGTGGGGACCCCGGAGCGGGAGTGGTCGCTGCGGCAGCTGATCGACCGGGTGGTCGACACCTACCGCACCGCCGGTGAGGAGTACGGCTACTTCGCCACCCCGGCCGACGCCGAGGTGTTCGCGCACGAGCTGACCTGGATGCTGCTGCACCAGGTGTTCAGCTTCAACTCGCCGGTGTGGTTCAACGTCGGCACGCCGTCGCCGCAGCAGGTCAGCGCCTGCTTCATCCTGTCGGTCGACGACTCGATGGACTCCATCCTCGACTGGTACAAGGAGGAGGGGCGGATCTTCCAGGGCGGCTCGGGCGCCGGGGTGAACCTGTCCCGCATCCGTTCCTCGAAGGAACTGCTCTCCTCCGGCGGCACCGCCTCCGGCCCGGTCAGCTTCATGCGCGGCGCGGACGCCTCCGCCGGCACCATCAAGTCCGGCGGCGCCACCCGGCGCGCGGCCAAGATGGTCATCCTCGACGTCGACCACCCGGACATCGAGGAGTTCGTGGCGACCAAGGCGCGCGAGGAGGACAAGATCCGCGCGCTGCGCGACGCCGGGTTCGACATGGACCTGGGCGGCGCCGACATCGTCAGCGTGCAGTACCAGAACGCCAACAACTCGGTCCGCGTCTCCGACGAGTTCATGACCGCCGTGGAGAACGGTGGCGGCTTCGACCTGCGCGGCCGGCTCGACGGGCAGACCATCGAGACGATCGACGCGAAGAAGCTGTTCCGCACCATCTCCCAGGCCGCGTGGGAGTGCGCCGACCCGGGCCTGCAGTACGACGACACCATCAACGACTGGCACACCTGCCCGGAGACCGGGCGGATCACCGCGTCGAACCCGTGCTCGGAGTACCTGCACCTGGACAACTCCTCGTGCAACCTGGCCTCGCTGAACCTGATGAAGTTCCTGCGCGCCGACGGCGGCTTCGAGGTGGAGAAGTTCGTCAAGTCGGTCGAGTTCGTCATCACCGCGATGGACATCTCGATCTGCTTCGCCGACTTCCCGACCGAGAAGATCGGTGAGACCACCCGCGCCTACCGGCAGCTCGGCATCGGGTACGCCAACCTGGGCGCGCTGCTGATGGCCTCCGGCCTGCCGTACGACTCGGAGCAGGGCCGGGAGGTGTCCGCCGCGATCACCTCGCTGATGACCGGCACCGCCTACCGCCGGTCCGCCGAGCTGGCCGGCATCGTCGGGCCGTACGACGGCTACGCCCGTAACGCCGAGCCGCACAAGCGGGTCATGCGCAAGCACGCCGCCGCCAACGACGCGATCAAGCCGACCGGCACCGTGGGCACCGCCGTGCAGCGCGAGGCGACCAAGCAGTGGACGCTGGGCAACAAGCTCGGTGACAAGCACGGCTGGCGCAACTCGCAGGCCAGCGTGCTCGCCCCGACCGGCACCATCGGCCTGATGATGGACTGCGACACCACCGGCGTCGAGCCGGACCTGGCGTTGGTGAAGTTCAAGAAGCTGGTCGGTGGCGGCTCGATGCAGATCGTCAACCAGACCGTGCCGCGCGCCCTGCGCAGCCTCGGCTACCCCGAGGAGCAGGTCGAGGCGATCGTCGAGCACATCGCCGACCACGGCCACGTGGTGGACGCCCCGGGCCTCAAGCCGGAGCACTACCCGGTCTTCGACTGCGCCATGGGCGAGCGCTCGATCGCGCCGATGGGCCACGTGCGGATGATGGCGGCCGTCCAGCCGTTCATCTCCGGCGCCATCTCCAAGACGGTCAACATGCCGGAGCAGGCCACCGTCGAGGACGTCGAGAAGATCTACTTCGAGGGCTGGAAGCTCGGCCTCAAGGCGCTGGCGATCTACCGGGACAACTGCAAGGTCGGCCAGCCGCTGTCGGCGGCGAAGAAGAACAAGAGCACCGTCGAGACCCAGGCCCCGGCCGCCGAGCCGGAGAAGGTCGTGGAGAAGGTCGTCGAGTACCGCCCGGTGCGCAAGCGGCTGCCGAAGAAGCGCCCGTCGGAGACTATCTCCTTCTCGGTCGGCGGCGCGGAGGGCTACCTCACCGCCTCGTCGTACCCGGACGACGGTCTCGGCGAGGTCTTCCTCAAGATGTCGAAGCAGGGCTCGACCCTGGCCGGCGTGATGGACGCCTTCTCGGTGGCCATCTCCATCGGTCTCCAGTACGGCGTCCCGCTGGAGACGTACGTCAGCAAGTTCACCAACATGCGCTTCGAGCCGGCCGGCATGACCGACGACCCGGACGTGCGGATGGCCGCCTCGGTGATGGACTACATCTTCCGTCGCCTGGCGCTGGACTTCCTGCCGTACGACCGCCGCGCCGAGCTGGGCATCTTCACCGCCAAGGAGCGGGCCGCCCAGCTCGCGGCCGAGGCGGAGGCGGAGGCGAGCGGTGCGGACCTCACCGCGATGGCCGCCTCCGCCCCGGTCGAGGCGCCGGAGCCGAAGACCGGCCCGGTCGCGCAGCCGGCGCAGGAGATGGCCGACGTCGCCGCGGTCAAGCCCGCTCCGGTGGTGGGTTCCAGCACGGAGCTGCTGGAGGCCGTGATCGGCAAGGCCGCCGACGCGCCGCTCTGCTTCACATGCGGCACGAAGATGCGGCCCGCCGGTAGCTGCTACGTCTGCGAGGGCTGCGGCTCCACCAGCGGCTGCAGCTGACGACCGACCGAAGACGCGAGCGCGGCAGGGACCTCCCTGCCGCGCTCGCGCGTGCTTTGGCGAGTCGGGCTCAGCGCAGGGTACGGAGGAACACCTGCCACGGCTGACGCCCAAAGCGCAGAACCGGGCCGGACGCATCCTTGCTGTCGCGGATCAGGATGCTCCCGTTGACTGCGGCAATCTCAACGCACGCTCCGCCGTTGTTGTCGCTGCGACTCGATTTGCGCCACTTGATGCCGATCCGGTCTGTCATGCCACCTCCATTTCCTGCCAGCGCCTGGCACGAGCACCGCCGAGGTGGGCGCTCAGCGCAGGGTGCGGAGGAACGCTTGCCACGGCTGACGCTTGAAGCGTAGAACCGCGCCGCCTGCATCCTTGCTGTCGCGGACTTCTACTGCCTGGTCGGCGTATCTCGCTTCGACGCAGGCTCCGTTGGTGCCGCTCCGGGTGCTCTTGCGCCACTGCGAGTCCACGTCCGCCTCCTACTCCACGGGCAGCGCGCCTCGGATTGCTTTGATCATTGCCGCCGAGTCGGTTGGCGACAGGGCCGCGGCGCGCAGGCTGTTGAACACCACCGTACAGCGGCGCACATCCTCGCCCTCCGCGTAGAGATCGCCCGTCAAACCCTCGATGTACACCACGCTGGGGCCGTCAGCGAAGTTGAGGATGTGGAAGCTCGACAGCATGGAAGCGTAGGCACCTTCCCGGAACGGGATCACCTGGACCGTGACGTTCCATCGGCTGCCGGCGTCGAGCAAGGCGGTGAGCTGGTCGGCCATGACGGCTGCACCACCGATCTGGCGGTGCAGGACTGCTTCGTCCAGTACAGCTACCAGGCGGAGCTTGCCCGACGAGATCAGCTCCTGGCGGTGCGTCCGGACGGCGACTCGCCTCTCGACCGCCTCGGGTGAAGGTTCGAAGGCATCCTCCGCCATCATCGCCCGCGAGTATGCCGGTGTCTGGAGCAGGCCCGGCACGACAAGCGTCTCGAAGGTCTGCACCTCCTCGGCTGCGGATTCCAATCCGATGTACTGCCGATACGACGAGGGTAGATCCCCGTATTTCGCCCACCAGCCGCGCTGCTTCCCGGTGCGCGCCATCGACAGCAGCGTGTCGCGCAGTTCGGCATCGGTGACGCCGTAGCGATCAAGCAGCGCGTTGAGCGCAGGGCCTTTGATACCGACCCGACCGGCCTCGATGCGGCGCAGGGTGCTCGCGGTCACCTCGATTGCCGCCGCTGCTTCCTCGGCGGTGACATCGGCCTGCTCTCGCGCTTTGCGTAACTGCGCCCCGAGCTGGAAGCGAACGAAGGTCGGACTTTCCATGCCGGTGATTGTGCCGCCGGCCGGCGTGCGGTGGACACGCGACACGCCCGCACGACATGCGCGCACATCGTTGACTGACTGAAAATGCGCGCGCAAAATTACCCGCGCATGAACAAAGTAGGAGGCGGCATGCGTGCTCGTGTGTCGTACGAGGAGTACGTGTTGGCGGTCGCGCTGACCCTCGCCCGGCGGCACCGTCCGGTGTGGTCCTGGCGACGCTGGCGGTGGATCTGCCGCTGCGGTGCGGAACTGCCGTGCCGCGCACGCCATCGCATCCCGATCCGTCGCGGCCACTGGCCGGGTGAGGAGCAGACGTGACGGAGCCGCAGGTCCGGCAGATCCTGTCGGTACACGTACCCGGCGTCGACGGCTTCTGCACGGGGTGCCGGGCATGGTGGGCGCGTCTGTGCCCGTACCCCTGTCAGCAGGTCGAATGGGCGGCCCGCAGGCAGGCGCGGACCGCCACCCGGCGCTTCCTGGACGGCCTCCGGTGACCACCCACGGGCCGGTTCTTCCGGTGTGGAGCTGCGGTGGGTGTGGCGCTCCGTGGCCCTGCCCGACGCGGCGTCGCGAGCTGCGGGCCGAGTTCGCCGGAGCGCCGGTGTCGTTGAGCTTGTACATGGGGTCCTATCTGGTGTGGGCGGCGGAGGATCTGACCTGGGTACCGGCCGGGGTGTTGCATCAGCGCTTCCTCGGGTGGGTGCGATGAGTGTCATTCGGCCGGGCGACGAACGGTTCCACTACTGCGACGGCTCGCACCGGTGGGTGCCGCTCGATCCGGACTTCGACCAGGAGGTCTGGGAGGCCATGGTGCGCGAGCACCAACAGCGGCACCTGGAGGAGATCTCCCGAGGGCTTCGTCCCCGTCGGCCCAAACTTCCGTAGGTGCCCACTGTCACAGCCCATCGCGTACGCGAGCTGGAATGCTCGGGGGATGAGCACGACCGACATCTATCGGGCGTTCGCCGAGCGTGAGGCGCGCGGCGTGTCCCCGGCGTACGAGCGGTTGTCGCGGGTGGTCGCCGGTGACCCGGAGCTGCTCGCCCTGCTCGACACGCTGCCACCGGCCAAGCGTCAGCCGAACCTGCTGTTCGGGGTGGTACGGCTGCGCGGCGGGCCGGTGGACGACCCGGCGGCGTTCCGCGCGTACGTGATGGGGCACTGGCCGGACGTGGCGGCGCAGATGCGGGTGCGGGCGACGCAGACGAACGAGGCGGGACGCTGCGCGGCTCTGCTGCCGGTGCTCGCCGCGTTGCCGCAGCCGCTGGCGTTGCTGGAGGTCGGCGCCTCCGCCGGGCTGTGCCTCTACCCGGACCGGTACGCCTACCGCTACGGCGATCGGCGGATCGGCGACGGCGAGCCGTTGCTCGACTGTGACCTGACCGGGACCGATCCGCCGCGACGGCTGCCCGAGGTGGTGTGGCGGGCCGGGCTGGACCTGAACCCGCTCGACGTCACCGACCCGGCCGACGTGGCCTGGCTGGAGGCGCTGATCTGGCCGGAGCACCGGCACCGCCGGGACCGGCTGCGCGCCGCGGCGGCGGTCGCGGCGGCCGATCCGCCACTGCTGGTACGCGGTGACCTGGTGGACGACCTGCCGGCGCTGGCCGAGCAGGCCCCGGCCGGGGCGACGCTCGTGGTGTTCCACAGCTCGGTGCTCTACCAGGTGCCGAAGGCGCGCCGGTACGCGTTCACCGCGCTGGTCCGGACCCTGCCCGGCCACTGGATAGCCAACGAGGACCCGTCGGTGCTGCCCCACGCCGACCTGCCGGAGCCGCCCACCGACGGCTTCCACAACGTCCTGGCCCTCGACGGCCGTCCCGTGGCCTGGACGACAGGCCACGGCCAGGCCCTCACCTGGCTCCCCACCCCCACCCCAATCCCGAGCGCGTGATCATGAAGTTGGCGGTGCGACACGCCGACGCGGCGACCGTCAACTTCATGATCGAGGGGTGGGGCAGGTGGGTGTGAGCGAACCCGGGTGGCTGGTGGAGACGCGGGCCGCGTACGACACGGTCGCCGAGGACTACGCGCGGCTGCTGCCCGACGTGGTGGAACCACCGCTGGACCGGGCGCTGCTGGCCGCGTACGCCGAGACGGTCGGGCCGGGCCGGCCGGTGCTGGAAGTGGGCTGCGGCACCGGTCGCGTCACCGCCCACCTGCACCGGCTCGGCCTGGACATCGGCGGCGTCGACCTGTCGCCCGGCATGGTGGCGGTGGCCCGCCGCGCGTACCCGGAGCTGCGTTTCGAGGTGGGCTCGCTGACCGAGCTGACCGTGCCCGACGCCTCGCTGGCCGGGCTGGTCTCCTGGTACTCGATCATCCACCTGCCACCGGAGCTGCTGCCCGGGGTGTTCGCCGGTTTCCACCGGGCGCTCGCCCCGGGCGGTCACCTGCTCCTCGCGGTCAAGGCCGGTGACCGGTGCGTACGGCTGGAGCGGGCGTACGGCCACGACGTCGCGTACGACGTGCACTGGCTGCCGCCGGAACGACTGGCCGCGCAACTCGCGACGGCCGGGTTCACGGTCTCGGCGACGCTGGTCCGCGCGCCGGTCGCCACGGAGCGGCAGTCCCAGGCGTTCCTGCTGGCCGAGCGGACCATCCGTGGGGGATGTTAAAAGGGGGCCCCTCCTATGCAGAAAACGTTAAGCAGGGGCCCTTCCTTACACTTCAGCGGTGCGTGACGAGCTGGCGGACCGGCCGCTTACCGAACCGCACCCGTCGCGGCTGTCGCCGGATCACCCGGGGCGGGACCGGATCCTGGCCGTGCACGCCGCCGCCCTGGCCGCCGGGGAGGCCGGCTACCTGGACCCGGAGACCGGACTGTTCGTGCTCAGCGCGGGCTTCCTGGCCCGGCGAGGGACGTGCTGCGGGCGAGGATGTCGGCACTGTCCGTACGTAACCGATTAGGGGCTTCCGTCCCCGCGCGGGCACGCCGTACGGTGTCCGACGGAACTCCGGCGGGTCGGACCCGCCGCCGACCGCGGAGGTCTCCCGTGCGTGCCCGAATCTGGCTGGCCGTGCCGGCCGTCCTGCTCGCCGCCGGCTGCGCCGAGGAAGCCCCGACGGTCGACGTGCCGACGGAGCCGCGCCCACCGGTCGCGGTCGCGGCCGCCTCCTCGGGCGGCGCCTGCCGGCTGCTCGACTTCGCGGTGATCGCCGAGCACACCGGTGGCGAGTTCGACGTGGCCGCCGCCACCGAGCGGGGCGACACGCACACGTGCGTGGTGCGCGCGGCCGGGGCGGTGCTGCCGGAGCTGACGCTGTCGGTCACCGAGACGTCGATCGACGCGGCCACGTTCACCCTCGACGTGCAGCCCAGCGGCGCCACGAAGATCACCAAGCTGGGTAAGGCCGGCTACCGGCGCACGCTGCCCAAGACCGCGAAGGCGGGCCCGGTCGCCGAGGTCGGCTGGCTGGCCACCGAGGGCCGGCTCGCCACCCTGCGCTGGACCGCCCCCACCGGCACCGCCAAGGCGGAGGCGGACAAGACGGCCGGCAAGCTGGTCACGCTGGCCAAGGTGATCGACACCCGCCAGCTCTGACCCGGGTCAGCGGGCCGCGACGAACACCCGGGACGCCACCTCGCGGGGCAGGCGGACCCGGTCGCCGGAGCGGTCGATGGAGACGCCGTCGCGTTCCTGCGCCACGGTCACCGTCGCGCCCGGGTCGACACCGGCTGCGTGCAACTGCCGGAGCACGTCCGAGTCGGTCTGCACGCTCTCGCAGATGCGGCGCACCACGACCTGGCCGGACAGGCCCGGGAAGGCCAGGTTGCGCTCGCTCTCGCCGGCCTCGACCGTCGGCTGGCCCGGGTCGCCCAGCTCCTCCAGGCCCGGGATCGGGTTGCCGTACGGCGAGCGGGTGGGGCGGTTGAGCAGGTCGAAGACCCGCTTCTCCACCGCGTCGCTCATCACGTGCTCCCACCGGCAGGCCTCTTCGTGGGCCTCCTCGTAGGGCATCCCGATCACGTTCACCAGCAGCAGCTCGGCCAGCCGGTGCTTGCGCATCACCGACACGGCGGTGTTGCGACCCGCCGGGGTGAGGCTCAGGTGCCGGTCGCCCTCGACCGTGAGCAGGCCGTCCCGCTCCATCCGCGCGACGGTCTGGCTGACGGTCGGGCCGCTCTGCTTGAGCCGCTCGGCGATGCGGGCACGCAGCGGCGGCACACCCTCCTCCTCGAGTTCGAGGATGGTGCGCAGGTACATCTCGGTCGTGTCAACAAGGTCGTGCTTCACGTCAGCGGCCTCCCGGGCACCGATGGTACCCGTTACCACCGACCATCGACGGCAGGCGAAGCCGGAGGTGGCGGCCCGGATGGTGTTGACTGGACCGCATGTCCGCCACCGCAGACCTGCTGGTCGAGCCCGACCGGCTCGCCGCCGAACTCGATCATGCCGATCCGCCGACCCTGCTCGACGTCCGCTGGCGGCTCACCGGCCCGCCCGGCCGCGCGGACTACGCCGCCGGCCACCTGCCCGGCGCGGTCTTCGTCGACCTGGACACCGAGCTGTGCGGGCGGCCCGGCGCCGCCGGCCGGCACCCGCTGCCGGACCCGGCGGCGTTGCAGGCCGCGCTGCGGGCGGCGGGCGTCCGCGCCGGTCACCCCGTTGTCGTGTACGACGGCGGCGACGGGATGTCCGCCGCCCGGGCCTGGTGGACGCTGCGCTGGGCGGGCCACCGGCAGGTGCGGGTGCTGCACGGCGGCTACCCGGCCTGGACGGCAGCCGGCCTGCCGGTCGACACCGGCGTACCCGCCCCGGCGCCGGGCGACGTGACGGTGACGCCGGGCGCGCTGCCGGTGCTGGACGCCGCGCGGGCCGCCCGGCTCGCCGCCGCCGAGCCCGGGGTGCTGCTCGACGTACGGGCCGCGCCGCGCTACCGGGGCGAACACGAGCCGGTCGACCCGGTCGCCGGGCACGTGCCGGGCGCGGTCAACCTGCCCGCCCCGGAGTACGTCACGCAGGGGCGGTTCCCGGACGCGGACGCGCTGCGGGAGCGGTTCGCCGCCGCCGGGGTGGACGCGGGCGCGCCGGTCGGCGCGTACTGCGGCTCCGGGGTGACCGCCGCGCAGGCCGTGCTCGCGTTGCACCTGGCCGGCCGCCCGGACGCCGCGCTGTACGTCGGCTCGTGGAGCGAGTGGGTGGCCGACCCGGACCGTCCGGTCGCCACCGGTGGCACGTCCGGCCGGTGAGCGTACGTCAGGTGGGCGCACCCGGGCCCACGTGCGACGATGGCCGCATGGCCGACGACACGGTGGTGGTGTGGGACGAGGCTCTCCTCACCTACGACATGGGCGACCATCCGCTGGACCCGGTCCGGGTCGAGCTGACCATGGCGCTCGCCCGCGAGCTGGGGGTGCTGGACCGGCCCGGCGTGCGGCTGGTCAAGCCCGAGCCGGCCGACGACGCGCTGCTCACCCGCGTCCACGATCCGGCCTATCTGGACGCGGTCCGGGCCGCGCCGCGCGACCCGCTGTTCGCCGGGTTCGGCCTGGGCACCTCGGACAATCCGGTCTTCGACGGCATGCACGAGGCGAGCGCGCTGATCGCCGGCGCCACAGTGGCCGCCGCCGAGGCGGTCTGGCGCGGCGACGCCCGCCGCGCCGTGAACGTGGCCGGCGGGCTGCACCACGCCATGCCCGCCCGCGCCGCCGGCTTCTGCGTCTACAACGACCCGGCCGTGGCCATCGCCCGCCTGCTCGACCTCGGCGCGCAGCGGATCGCGTACGTGGACGTGGACGTGCACCACGGCGACGGCGTGCAGGAGATCTTCTACCGCGACCCGCGGGTGCTCACCATCAGCCTGCACGAGACGCCGCTCGCGCTGTTCCCCGGCACCGGGTTCCCGGACGAGACCGGCGGGCCGGGCGCGGAGGGCACCGCCGTCAACGTGCCGCTGCCGCCCGGGGTCGGCGACGCCGGCTGGCAGCGCGCGTTCCACGCGGTCGTGCCGTCGGTGCTGCGCGCGTACCGGCCGCAGGTGCTTGTCACCCAGTGCGGCGCCGACGGGCACCGCAAGGATCCGCTGGCCGACCTGCACCTGTCGGTGGACGGGCAGCGGGCCACCTACCGCTCGCTGCGCGCGCTCGCCGACGAGCTGTGCGACGGCCGCTGGATCGCCACGGGCGGCGGCGGGTACGCGCTGGTCGAGGTGGTGCCCCGGGCCTGGACGCACCTGCTCGCGATCGCCACCGGCGAGCCGGTCGACCCGGCCACGCTGACCCCGCCGGGCTGGCGGGACCTGGCCGCGCGGCGGCGACCCGGGCACGAGGTGCCGCTGCGGATGACCGACGACGTCGACCCGTCGTACCTGCCGTGGCAGCCCAGCGGCGAGCCGAACGCGGTGGACCGGGCCGTCGCGGCCACCCGCAAGGCGGTCTTCCCGCTGCTCGGGCTCGACCCGCACGACCCGCGCGACTGAGCCGGCGGCAGGGAGGACCGACCGGTGACCACCGTCGAACAACCGGTGGACGTGCTGCTCAGCGACGGTACGACCGTCCAGCTGCGACAGATCCGTCCCGAGGACGCGCCCGAGATCGTGGCGATGCACGGCCGCTTCTCCGAGCGCACCCGCTACCTGCGCTACTTCTCGCCGTACCCGCGTATCCCGGAACGCGACCTGAAGCGTTTCGTCAACGTCGACCACCGCGACCGGGAGGCGTTCGTGGTGCTGGCCGGCGAGCGGATCGTCGCCGTCGGCCGGTACGAGCGCCTCGGCCCCGCCTCGCCGGAGGCCGAGGTGGCGTTCGTGGTCGAGGACGCCTACCAGGGCCGGGGCATCGGCTCGGTGCTGCTGGAGCACCTGGCCGACGCGGCCGGACGCAACGGCATCGTGCACTTCGTCGCCGAGGTGCTCCCGGCCAACGGGGCGATGTTGCGGGTCTTCGCCGACTTCGGCTACCAGGTCCAGCGCCAGTACGCCGACGGCGTGGTGCACCTGACCTTCCCGATCGCGCCGACCGAGGCGACGCTCGAGGTGCAGCGCGGCCGGGAGCACCGTACCGAGGCCCGCTCGATCGCCCGGCTGCTCGCGCCACGCGGCATCGCCGTCTACGGCGCCAGCACCACCGGCCAGGGCGTCGGCGCGGCGCTGCTCGGGCACCTGCGCGACGGCGGGTTCACCGGCGCGATCGTGCCGGTGCACCCGAGCGCGGCGACGGTGGCGGGGCTGCCCGCGTACCCGTCGGCGGCCGACGCCGGCCAGGACGTCGACCTGGCCGTGGTGGCGGTCCCGCCGGACGCGGTGACCGACGTGGTCCGCGACGCGGCCCGGGCGGGCGCGCACGGCCTGGTGGTGATCTCGGCCGGGTTCGCCGAGTCCGGCCCGGCCGGCGCGGCGGCGCAGCGCGCGCTGGTCCGCGCCGCGCACCTGGCCGGCATGCGGGTGGTCGGCCCGAACTGCCTCGGCGTCGCCAACACCGACCCGGCGGTACGCCTCAACGCCACGCTCGCCCCGGTGCTGCCCGCGGCGGGCCGGGTCGGCGTGTTCAGCCAGTCCGGCGCGTTCGGGGTGGCGCTGCTGGCCGAGGCGTCCCGCCGTGGGCTCGGCCTGTCCAGCTTCGTGTCGGCCGGCAACCGGGCCGACGTGTCCGGCAACGACCTGCTGCAGTACTGGCAGGACGACCCGGCCACCGACGTCATCACGCTCTACCTGGAGACGTTCGGCAACCCGCGCAAGTTCGCCCGGCTGGCCCGGCGCATCGGCCGCAGCAAGCCGGTGGTGGCGCTCGCCTCGCTGGCCCGGCCGCCGGGCGTGGGGGAGGCGCCCGCGCTGGACGCGGCGGCGGTGAGCGCGCTGTTCGCCCAGTCCGGGGTGATCCGGGTGGACACCGTGTCCGAGCTGCTCGACGTGGGTGTGCTGCTGGCCCACCAGCCGCTGCCCGCCGGGCGGCGCGTCGCGGTCGTGGGCAACTCGTCGGCGCTGACCGGGCTGGCCGCCACCGCCTGCGCCGCTCAGGGACTGACGGTCGCCGACGGGTACCCGCGGGACGTCGGGCCGAGCGCCGGGGCCGCCGCGTACGCCGCCGCGCTCGGTGACGCGGTCGCCGACGAGCGGGTCGACGCCGTGGTGGCGGTGTTCGCGCCGCCGCTGCCGGGCCAGCTCGCCGACCCGGTGGCCGACTTCGCCTCGGCGCTGCCCGACGCGCGGGTCACCGGCAAGCCGGTGGTGGCGACGTTCCTTGCCGGGCTCGTGCCGGCCGGGGTGCCGGCGTACCCGAGCGTGGAGGAGGCGGTACGCGCGCTGGGCCGGGTCACCGCGTACGCGGACTGGCTCCGGCGGCCCGCCGGCGTGCTGCCGGAACTTCCCGACGTGGACCGGACGGCCGGGCACGCCGCGCTGCGGCCCGACGGAGCCGACGCGGCGGCGTTGCTGCGCGCGTACGGCATCGACGTGGTGGAGTCGGTCCCGGCGACGACGACGGAGGAGGCGCTGGCCGCCGCCGAGCGGCTCGGCTGGCCGGTGGCGCTCAAGGCCGCCGCCCCCGGGCTGCGGCACCGCCTCGACCTCGGCGCGGTACGCCTCGACCTGGCCGACGCCGCCGCGCTGCGCCGCGCGTACGCCGAGATGGCCCCGGCGTTCGGCGCGGAGGTGCTGGTCCAGCCGATGGTCGCGCCCGGCGTGGCGTGCGTGGTGGAGCTGGTGGAGGATCCGGCGTTCGGGCCGGTGGTCGGGTTCGGGCTCGGTGGCGTGGCGACCGAGCTGCTCGGCGACCGGGCCTGGCGGGCGGTGCCGCTGACCGACCGGGACGCCGCCGAACTGGTCGACGAGCCCCGGGCCGCGCCGCTGCTGCGCGGGCACCGGGGCGCCGCGCCGGTGGACCGGGCGGCGCTGGTCGACCTGCTGGTGCGGGTCGGGCGGCTCGCCGACGAGCAGCCCCGGGTGCGGTCGCTCACGCTGAATCCGGTGCTGGCCCGGCCGGACGGCATCTCGGTGCTGCACGCCACCGTGCGCACCGGCGCGGAGGTCGCGCGCCCGGACACCGGCCCCCGCCGCTTGTAAGGAAGGGCCCCTTATTAACGCCTCCGGTAGAGGAAGGGCCCCTTCTTAACAGCGCCCGCCCGCGCGACCCGCAGCGCCCGCCCGCGCGACGGCCGCGCGCCGCCGCGCCCGACCGCGGGCGCCGCAGCGCTCAGCCGCGGGCGGAGATCTGCTGCACCGACCACCCGTTGCCGTCGGGGTCACGGAAGAAGACGAAGCCGACGTTGTCCAGCGGGTGCGGCACCGGGTGCGGGTTCTGGCCCATCACCTGGATCTCGCTCACCTCGACGCCCCGCTCGACCAGTTCGGCGCGCGCCCGTTCCAGGTCGGCCACGACGAGTTGCAGGCCCTTGAGTGAGCCCGGCGGCATCTCCGGCACGACGCCCCGGCCGAGGACGATCGAGCAGCCGGAGCCCGGGGGAGTGAGTTGCACGATCCGCCCCATCCCGCCGAGATCGGTGTCGTGGTCGACGGCGAAGCCGAGCCGTTGCGCGTAGAACTCCTTGGCCCGGTCCAGGTCGGAGACCGGTACGACCACCACTTCCAGCGTCCAGTTCATGTTGTCGCTCCTGTTGTCGAGTCGGTGTGCAGCACGGCGGTGAGCCGGTCGAACGCCTCGCTCAGGCCGCGGATCATCGGGTAGCGCAGGACGGTGTCGCGGCCCTGCGGGGTGGCGTAGCGCAGGTGGGTGACGACTGTCGTCCGGTCCGCCGAGCCGGTGAAGTCGTGCCGCACCAGCGTCTCGCCCGGGTAGGACTGGTCGTCGAAGAGTTCGGTGCAGACCAGCCGCGCCGGCGGGTCGATCTCCCGGTACGTGCCGCCCTGGGCCATCAGGTCGCCGTCCGGCCCGCGGGAGACGAACCGCCAGCGTCCGCCCACCCGCAGGTCCACCTCGCATTCGACGAGATGCCAGCCGCGTGCGCCCCACCAGCGCATCAGCAGTTCGGGGCGGGTGAAGGCGGCGAACACCAGATGCCGGGGAGCGGCGAAGTCGCGGCTGAGCCGGATCTCCCGGTCGCCGTGCAGGGTCACGGTCAGGCCGGTCACCGCTGCTCCTCGGCGGTCAGTTCGGCGAGCACCTCGTCCAGGCGCGCGTAGCTCTCGGCCCAGTAGTCCCGGTAGTTCGCCAGCCACGCCACGGCCTCCCGCAGCGGCCGGGCGTCGAGCCGGCAGGGGCGGCGCTGCGCGTCCCGGCCGCGGGTGACCAGGCCGGCGCGTTCGAGCACCTTGAGGTGCTTGGAGACGGCCGGCTGGCTCATCGCGAACGGCTCGGCCAGCTCGGTGACTGTGGCCTCCCCGGCGGCCAGCCGGGCGAGGATGGCCCGCCGGGTGGGGTCGGCGAGCGCGGCGAAGGTGGCGTCGAGCAGATCCGGGGGCACGTTCATAACCTCCTGGTTGTGTAACCATTCGGTTCTATACGCTGGGAGGTGCCCCGGTCAAGCGCGACAGGCCCCGGCGAACCGCCGGGGCCTGTCGGGGCAGGGGTGGATCAGCAGGCGTACGCCTCCAGCCGGTTCGCCCGCTCCGGGTCGCGCAGCTTCAGCAGCGTCACCTTCTCGATCTGCCGGATCCGCTCCCGGGACAGCCCGAACTCGCGGCCCACCTCGTCCAGCGTGCGCTGCCGGCCGTCGTCCAGGCCGAAGCGCAGCCGGATCACCGCCTGCTCCCGCTGGGACAGCGTGGCCAGCACGATCCGGACCTCGTTGCGCAGCTCGCCGTTGGTGGCGGCGTCGCCCGGCTCGGTACGCGGGTCGACGGCGGCGACGAAGTCGCCGAGCGCGCTCTCGCCGTCCTCGCCGACGGCCTGGTCCAGGCTGACCGGCTCCCGGTCGTAGGAGATCAGCTCGATCACCTGGAACTCGGGGATCTCCAGCGCCACGGCCACCTCGCTCACGGTGGGCTCGCGACCCAGCGACACGGACAGCTCACGGCGTACCCGGACCATCCGGTTGACCTGCTCGACCATGTGCACGGGGATGCGGATGGTGCGGGCCTGGTCGGCCATGGCGCGGGTGATGGCCTGGCGGATCCACCAGGTGGCGTAGGTGGAGAACTTGTAGCCCTTGGTGTAGTCGAACTTCTCGACGGCGCGGATGAGGCCGAGGTTGCCTTCCTGGATGAGGTCGAGGAAGGCCATGCCGCGACCGGTGTAGCGCTTGGCGATGCTCACCACCAGCCGCAGGTTCGCCTCCAGCAGGTGGTCCTTGGCGGCGCGGCCCTCGGCCGCGATCAGCGCCAGGTCCGCGCGCAGCTCGGCGGAGACGGGGGTGCAGGTGGCCAGCTTCTCCTCGGCGAAGAGGCCGGCCTCGATCCGCTTGCTCAGCTCGACCTCCTGCGCCGCGGTGAGCAGCTTGGTGCGGCCGATGCCGTTCAGGTACGCCCGGACCAGGTCGGTGGAGACGCCGCGCTCGTCGGTGGCGTCGAGGTCCGTGAGGGTGACGTCCATGTCCTGGTGCTCGATCATCTGCTGGGTCATCTCTGTTCTCCCCGTGTCCGACGTGCCTACCGGTCCCGTGCCGCCCACGCGGTGGGGGCCGATGACAAACAGCTTGGCGGTCGGGGCGTGAGACGGGAGTGAGGCGATCGGGGACCCGACAGGAATCCACGTGGGAATCCGGCATTCCCTTGTCCGGCGCGGTTACCGTGCCACCGACCGGCCGTCGGGGCCGGCCCGGCACTGATGATCGGAGAACGTGGTGGTCTTCAAGCGGCTCATGCAGGCGATGGGTGTGGGCGGACCGTCGGTGGAGACGGTCCTGGCCAACCCGAACTGTCGCCCGGGCGGCGTTCTGGAGGGCCGGATCCAGGTGGTCGGCGGCGACCACCCGGTGGACGTGAGCTACGTCGCGCTCGGTCTGGTCACCCGGGTCGAGGTGGAGAGTTCCGATTCGGAGTACGACGTCAACCAGGAGTTCGGCCGCGCCCAGATGACCGGCGCGTTCCGGCTGGAGCCGGGGCAGCGCTACGACGTGCCGTTCCGCTACCAGGTGCCCTGGGAGACCCCGCTCACCGACCTGTACGGCCAGCACCTGCACGGCATGACGATGGGTCTGCGTACCGAGCTGGAGGTGGCCCGGGCGGTGGACAAGGGCGACATGGACGCCGTGTCGGTGCACCCGCTGCCCGCCCACGAGCGGCTGCTGGAGGCGCTGCTGCGGCTGGGCTTCCGCTTCGCGCGCGCCGACGTCGAGCGTGGGCACATCTACGGCGTACGCCAGCAGTTGCCCTTCTATCAGGAGATCGAGTTCTACCCGGCGCCGCAGTACGCGGGCGCGATGAACCAGCTCGAGGTCACCTTCGTCACCGATCCGCAGCAGGTGCACGTGGTGCTGGAGCTGGACAAGCGGGGCGGTCTGTTCACCGAGGGCCGCGACGCCTTCGGCCGGTTCACGGTGGACCACGCCACGGCGGAGCAGACCGACTGGGCCGCCCAGCTCGACGGCTGGCTGCGGCAGTCGCTGTCCCGCCGTGGGCTGTTCTTCTAGAGATCGAGCACGAGGGTCCGGGGACCGACGTTGACGCTCTCCACCAGCATGTGGGCGCGGAAGCGGCCGGTCTCCACCTTCGCGCCCCGGGCGCGCAACTGTTCGACCACCGCGTCCACCAGAGGTTCGGCCACCTCGGCGGGAGCGGCCGCGGTCCAGCTCGGCCGCCGGCCCTTGCGCGCGTCGCCGTAGAGCGTGAACTGGCTGACCACCAGCAGCGGCGCGCCGACGTCGGCGGCGCTGCGTTCGTCGTCGAGGATGCGCAGCTCGTGCAGCTTGCGGGCCATCGTGGCGGCCACCTGCGGGGTGTCGGTGTGGGTGACGCCGAGCAGCACCAGCAGCCCGTCGGTGATCTCACCGGTCACCTCGTCGTCGACTGTCACCCGGGCCCGGCCGACCGTCTGCACCACCGCCCGCATCAGTCGGTCACCGGCTCGATGATGCCGCGCTCGACCAGGTGCGCCACGATCGGCCCGGCCGCCTCGGCCAGCTCGTCCGGCGTCACGTCGTGCGCGGCGGCCAGCAGCGAGAGCTGGTCGCGCAGCGGCAGCCGGCCGTCCGCGCCGCCGACCAGGGCGAGCACCAGCGGGTCGATCTCCTCCGACCAGCGCAGCCCGCGCGGCATGGCCAGGACCTGCCGGTCCACCGCCCAGCCGTCGTCGCCCATGGTGGCCTCCTGCCGGAGCTGGAGCCCTTCGGCGGCGCGGTAGCGGGCGGCGAGCAGGCCCTCGGTGTCCCGGGCGCGCAGCCAGTCCTGCCTGGTGAACCACTCGCCGATCCGGTCGCCCAGCGGCGGCTCGACCCGCTGGCGCAGGTCCTCCACCCGGACGACCGGCTGGGCGTGGCCGGAGCGGCGTAGCGAGACGATGCCGAAACCGATCGCCTCCACCTTGTGCGCGTCGAACCAGTCCAGCCAGGCTGCCATCCGCTGCGGGTCGGCGCTCTCGCCGACGTCGGTCAGCCAGAGGTTCACGTACGCCATCGGGTCGGCCACCTCGCGCTGGATGACCCAGGCGTCCAGGCCGGTGCCGGCGAACCAGCCGGTGACCCGCTCGGCCCAGTCCTCACCGGTGACGTGCACCCAGTTCGCCAGGTACTGCATGGTGCCGCCCTCGGTGAGCAGGTCCGGCGCGGCGGCGGCCAGTTCCGCGCCGATCGCGTCGCCGACCCGCCCGGAGTCCCGGTAGACGTGCGTGGTTGTGCCCGGCCCGACCACGAACGGCGGGTTGCTGACCACCAGGTCGAAGCGGCGTCCGGCCACCGGGGCGACCATGTCGCCGCGCAGCAGTTCCCAGTCCTGTCCGTTGAGGGCGGCGGTGGTGGCGGCGAACCGCAGCGCCCGCTCGGAGACGTCGGTGGCGGTGACCCGGCGGGCGTGGGTGCCCAGGTGCAGCGCCTGTACGCCGGAGCCGGTGCCGAGGTCGAGCGCGGTGTCCACGACCGGGCGTACGGCCGCCGAGATCAGGGTCTGGGTCGCGCCGCCGATGCCCAGCACGTGCTCGGCGTGCAGCGGACGGCCGGGCCGGGCGCTGGCGGGCACGTCGGCGAGCACCCACCAGTCGTCGCCGTACGGCTCCAGGTCGACAGCGGCGCGAAGGCCGTCGCCGTGCCGCTCGACGATGCCCCCGGCCAGCGCCTCGTCCAGCGCCAGCGGGGCCAGCGCGTCGGCGACCGCCGCCTCCGGCTCGGTCTGGTCGCAGATGAAGACGCGGATCAGCGTGGCCAGCCGGTCCCGGTCCTCGGTGGCGCGCAGCGCGGCCCGGTAGTCGTTGCGGGCCACGCCGCCGGTGCCCTGCGGGCCCAGGCGGTCGGCGATCCCGTTGGCGGTGAAGCGGGCGAGTGTCAGCGCGGTGCGCAGCGCGTCGACCCCGGCGGGGGAGAGCAGCATGTCGTGACGGTCCACGTGCTCATCCTGCCTCGGGCGCCGTCCGGCGTGGCGCGCACCCGCCGATCCATAACGTGGACCGTATCTATCGGCAACTATCTCTTTCATGTTTGTCGATCTCTGGTTAGCATTCCTGCCAACATCCGTCGATGGGGTGATCCGGCCACAAACCGGGCTGCCCCGGTAGGGAGCCAGACGATGCCCGACGTGTCCCTTCCCCGGCGCCGCGCGCTGCGTGCGCTCGCCGTCACGGCCGCCGCCGCGGCCTTCGCCGCCGCCGCCTCCACGCCCGCTCTCGCCGCGCCCACCGGGGAGATCCGGTACGCCGGTGCCGCCGACGCCGTCAGCGGCAGCTACGTGGTCGTGCTCAAGGGCGACGCGGTCGGCACCGCGAACACCCTCGCCGCCCGTACCGCCGTCCCGGACCGGGCCGCCGGCCTGGCCAAGCGCTACGGCGGCAACGTCGGCACGGTGTGGAGCTCCGCTCTCACCGGCTACAGCGCGAAGATGACCGCCGCCCAGGCGCGCCGGCTCGCCGCCGACCCGGCGGTCGCGTACGTCGAGCAGGACCGCGTCATGACCACCCAGGGCACCCAGACCGGGGCCACCTGGGGCCTGGACCGGATCGACCAGCGCAACCTGCCGCTGAACAGCACCTTCACCTACCCGAACACCGCCAGCAACGTGCGCGCCTACATCATCGACACGGGCATCCGCACCACGCACAGCGACTTCGGCGGCCGGGCCACCTGGGGCACCAACACGGTCGACACCAACAACACCGACTGCAACGGCCACGGCACCCACGTCGCCGGCACCGTCGGCGGCACCAAGTACGGCGTGGCCAAGGGCGTGCGCCTGGTGGCCGTCAAGGTGCTCAACTGCTCCGGCAGCGGCACCACCGCCGGCGTGATCAGCGGCGTCAACTGGGTCACCTCGAACGCGGTGAAGCCGGCCGTGGCCAACATGAGCCTCGGCGGCGGCGCCAGCACCACGCTGGACAACGCGGTGGCCAACTCGATCAACTCCGGCATCACGTACGCGCTCGCGGCCGGCAACTCCAGCGCCAACGCCTGCAACTCGTCGCCGGCCCGGGTCGCCGCGGCGATCACGGTGGGCGCCACCACCAGCACCGACGCCCGTGCCTCCTACTCCAACTACGGCTCCTGCGTGGACATCTTCGCCCCGGGTTCGTCGATCACCTCGGCGTGGCGGACCAGCGACACCGCCACCAACTCGATCAGCGGCACCTCGATGGCGTCCCCGCACGTGGCCGGCGCGGCGGCGCTCGTGCTGTCCGCCAACACCTCCTACACCCCGGCTCAGGTGGCCAGCTACCTGACCAGCAACGCCACCACCGGCAAGGTGACCAGCCCGGGCTCGGGCTCGCCGAACCGGCTGCTCTTCGTCGTCAACTGACGACACGGGTGACCTGACCACACCGTGGGCCGCGGCCCGGTGGACCTCCCAGAGGTCCGCCGGGCCGCGTCACGTCAGTGAGCGGACTGGCAGATCGGCAGGCTCGTCAGCCGCTGGGAGTAGTGGTCGGCCAGGGCCGGAAAACGGGCATGAGTCTCGTTCATCAGGCCGCTGTGCCACGCCTCGCGGAGGCGGTCCACCGTCCGGGCGACCGTCTCCAGTGTGCGGCCCGGATCACCGCCTGCACCGTCCGCCAGTCGGTGGAAGTGCTCCTGGTCGATGAGCGCCGGGACGGTCTCGGCACCGAGGCTGAGCGCCAACGGCGACCAGCGGTAACGGGAATAGACCGACAGTGAGTGGAAGTCGTAGACCGGAGCCAGGCGTGGCGTGCGGCCGTCCGGATAGATCAGGGCCCAGTTCTTCAGGTGCCCGTCGGTGTTTCCGACCACCAGCATCGCGACCAAGCGGCTGATGAAGTCGAGGTAGCCGTCCTCTCCGGTGAGTTGGAGGATCGCTGCGGCCAACGTGTCGTAGCTCGCGCCCGACTCGCTGTACTTGAACATCGGCCCGATGTCCGCAACCTGGGCGAAGTCCTCCACGTGGATACGCCCGGTGGTCGACCGGTCGAACCGCCGGATGAGGTAGACGAGGTCACCGGGATCGATCATTCCGTCGGGGAGACCCTTCACGGCATCCGCCCGGATCAGGTCCACCGGCGGCACCGGGAAGTCAGCCGCGCGAAGCCAACTCATCGTGAGGTACTCGTTGACGGGAAGATTTCGCAGGCCCTGGTCGGGCAGCTTCACGATCCACCAGGAACCCTGCCCGCTCACGGGAACAGCCAGGCGGTCTGCGGAGATCGAATACTTGAGCTGCACGCCTGCCAGGGAATGCCGCAGAGGATGGTTCGCTTCATCCAGCGCGTTGGAGATCACGTCATCCGCCGGCTCGACATCGGCGTGAACCGTCACCGCCCCCGGCAGGTTGCCGCCCACACGTAGCAGCAGCGTGAAGTCGCCGATGTTCCCCCCGCCCAGTTCCCGGACGATCTGGCGGCGGAGGGCACCCTCCGGCAGGAGGTTGGCGAACCAGGCGGGCAGGCCCACCCTCGCCCGCCGGATCGCCCGCGGATCGTCCTCGAAGACCTGCCCCAGCACTTGGTGCCGGGGCGAGGCGAGATCGTCGTCGTAGCTGAACTCCGAGCCGCCCTGCCGGAACCTCAGCTCGCCTACCTGTCTACCGTGCAGCCGTACTTCGGCAGTGACGACTGCCATGTCAGGCGACCGGTCGGAGAATGTCAGCCATCGCGCGGCCGTCCCGCGCGCCCCACTCGGCCATGCGGTTGACGTGCTCGGTGATGGTCCGCTCGCACGACCTGCCGCGTAGCTCGAGGAAGGCTGGCCAGTCTTCGCGCGCCAATCGTTCCTGCGCTTGCTCGTCGATCAGGTGGCTGGCGGCGACGGCCGGTTCAGCCGACGCGAGGAGCTGCGGTGACGGGCGTTCCCCGGGCGGCAGGATGAACCGGTTGGCGATCGTTCCGCCAGCGTGTCCACTGACGGCCAGGAGTGGTCTCAACGGGCTCCCTTGGTCGAGCAGGCGGCTGACGTCCAGAATCTCGCCCCGGAACGGGTCGCGAGGTTCGGCAGAGAGCAACCCGAGCGTGTTGAGCTTCGCCATCGCGTGATTGAAGTGGACCTTGTCCAGTTCCGCGACGAAATCCGGGAACTGCTGCACCTGCCGCAGCAGGTTCGTTGCCGCAGCTTGCGCGGTGGAGGTGCCGACCGCCTCGACCTGGCTGCGGATGTCCGCGACGCTCACTGCGCGGGCCCGCGTTCCAGCGACCGCGCTCCGCCAGACCCAGCGTCGAAGCAGAGTCGCCGGCCGGCCGGCCGGTACGCCGTGCAAGCGGATGAAACGGACCAGGATCGGCAGCACGTGGGAGTAGGGCAGCAGCCTGATGTGTGGGATGCCGCAGGTACCGCGGAGGAATTCGACGGCCTCACGCAGTCGTGCGGCGACCTCGCGCAGCGTCTCGCCCGGGTCGTCCCGCGGCCCGAACTCCTGGCGGAAGTCCTCCCGGAAGATGTCTCCACCTCGGTACGCCAGGACGCAGCGGAGGGTCAACCGATCGTCAAGCGCGCCAAATCCCAGGACGGCGGGAACCTGACCCAGTTCGTGCAGGCTGCTCAACTCGTCGCCGACGGCGCCGGCATGCAGAGCCTGGAAGACCTCGGACTTGGTCAGGCGTTTGCCGGTCGAGTTCATCCGCGTGAAGATCTCGAGCAGCGCGTGCTCATCGGCGGAGTGCACCACGTAGGTCGGGATCTGGTACTCGCGGATCGCTTTGGCGGCTTGGTCGGCCAGCGCTAGCTGACTCTCTGACAGCCACGAGTTGTCGCGCATCCAGCGGAGCAGGACCGCGGTGTCGAGCAGGAAGCTGACGGGCACCCAGGTACGTGGGGGCCGTTGACGGGTGCCGGCGGTGTGAAATTCGCCGGTGTCGAGATCGAGGTGGATGCGAAATCGTGGATCGACAGCTTGGTCAGCCATGGTCAGCGCGCCGACGATGGACACGATGCGCTGCTGCCCGTCCACCACCCAGAGGGCGGCGGTTACCTCGGGAGCCTCGATGTCGAGCGGCCCCACCTGGAGCCGCTGGGCCGGTGCGGGGCGTTGCCAGAGAAGCAGATTCCCGATTGGAAATCCGCGCAACAGACTGTCGAAGAGCCGGACGATGTCCGATCCCTCCCACTTGAAGGAGCGCTGAAAGGGGGGAATCCGCACCAGCCCTGCCGTGACGTCCCGGACCAGATCTTCGGGCGTGCGGTACTCGACGCGGGGCCTCTCCAGACTCGGCACGGCAACCTCCGTTGGGACGACGCACCGAGGGTAACCGTTCTGCTCCTCGCGGCTTGTTCAGGCACTCGATGTCTCCTGTCGGAGAGTCGGCACCCACGACCGCCGACCAGAGCGGCAACCCAGGGAGACGTTCACGGGCCGCTGACGCTGTGCCCGTCCGAGCCGAAACTCCAGATGTTGCCCACGGGACGGCCCCCACGGCGGAGAACGGTTCCGAGCAGGGCGGTGAGGTCGGCCTCGACCTCGGCGAGCAGATCACCGCCGAAGACGCAGAGCGATTGGCCCCACGGGTCGCCGAACGTGCCCAGCCGCAGGTCGGCTGTGGTGAAAAGGCGGTGGTCGCCGCGGTCCGGGAAGGCGCAGCGCGGCGTAGGCGGTTGCCCCGGCCCGCCGGTCCGTCGCGGGTCGAAGTGGTATCCCTGGACGAACGGATGAAGGGCATACACGCGCTCGCCGGGGCGAACGGTGGCCCGCAGGCCGCGCTGGACGATCGACTCCAGTGCCGCGATGCCTGCCTCGTCCTCCTCGATCGCGGCGAGGTGCCAGGCCACCGACTCCGGCGGCTCCACCAGCCGAGGATGAGCCTGCGTCGCGGCCGAGAACTCCCACTGAGAGGCGAAGCGCCCCCAGATCTCATCCCCCTGCGGATCGTCGAAGACCAGCACCACCGGACGCTCCCGCGCCGGCGGGTTCGGGGGAGACCAGTGGTAGGAACGGACCGTCGTCACATCATGGAAGCCCACGCCGAGAAGCATCGCCCGGAGATCACCGGTGGCCTCCGCGACAACGTATCGCCATCGGCAGCCATCCGGCGGACGAGAATCCCCCGGGTGCCGGGTACGCAGGTCGATCCAGGCCCGCCAACCGGGCAGGAATGCGGGCTCAGGCAAGGTCATGCCGCCGATGGAGACGAACTCGGTGCCGTCGACGAGGATGGCCCAGCCGGCTGCCAGAGCCCATCCGTCGAGTTCTCGCACCGCCAGGTTTCGGCACCAGCCGATGGCGTCGCCGTCCGCCTCCGACTGCGCCAGCGTCGTCCGGTGCGGGCCGGAGGCCGCAGCCATCGCCTGTACCCGCGCCAGCAGTGGGTGCTCCCCGAACGTGACCTCCCGGACGCGCTGTCCGACGGGAAGCGGAAACGGTGCGGAGGGCAGGGAGTCGATCGGAGCCACCAGCACGTGACGTTCCCAGCCGGGGGTGAATCGGGCGGCGACGAGGTGCTCGGCGAGCTGCGGTGGATCGTACGCGTGGACCTTCCACTCGACCGGCTCGCCGCTTGCGGCGAAGGCTTCTTGCTGCCGCCGGATCAGGGCGCCCAGCCCGGCCCCGGGCAGGTCACGGTGGTCCACCGTGCCGTGGGTGCCGAAATGCGCCCGTACGACGGGTCCATCCTGCTCGAAGACGACTCCGAGTGGGCCGAGGGCCGGCGGTGTCCAGGCCCGCAACTGAGTGTCGTAGGCGGCGAGCAACTCATCGGCCACGGACGGCACCGGCTGTTCCCCCGTTCCCGTACTGGATCCGTAAGTATTCCTCCTGTGTGCCGTACGCGTGTCCCCGTCGTCGGCCGATGCGGGGTGACAGCATGTTCGCCATGACGCTGTCACTGCCCATCGACCCGCAGGCCAACGAACTGCTGGCGCGCAGCCCGCTGGCCCTGCTCCTCGGCATGGTGCTGGACCAGCAGGTGCCGATGGAGAAAGCGTTCTCCTCCCCGTACGTGCTGGCGCAGCGGCTCGGCCACGAGCCGGACGCCGCGGAACTGGCCGGGTACGACCCGGAGGCGCTGGTGGAGCTCTTCGCCCGGCCGCCGGCGCTGCATCGCTTCCCGAAGGCGATGGCGGCCCGCGTGCAGGAGGTGTGCCGGATGCTCGTCGAGCGCTACGACGGCGACCCGGCCCGGCTCTGGTCGGACGTGGCCGACGGGCGGGAACTGCTGCGCCGGGTCGGCGAGCTGCCCGGGTTCGGCCGGCAGAAGGCGCAGATCTTCGTCGCGCTGCTCGGGAAGCGGTTCGGAGTCACTCCGGACGGCTGGCGCGAGGCGGCCGGTGACTACGGCGACGCGGACGCCCACCGGTCGGTGGCGGACGTGACCGATCCGGAGTCGCTGCGCCGGGTACGCGAGTTCAAGCAGCGGATGAAGGCGGAGGCGAAGGCCGCGAAGGGCTGATCCGCCGCCCGCCGCCGCAACCGGCCCGCCGCCCCTGTCGTTTGTTGCCAGGACGGGGGACGGGGGCGGACGATGACCGAGCAGCGGGGCGGGGCGCTGCTGCGTACCGCGTCCAGCCCCGGCCGGGCCACCTTCCTGGAGCTCTTCTTCGACCTGGTCTTCGTGTTCGCGCTGACCCGGGTCTCGCAGCGCCTGATCGACGGGCTCGACGGCTCGGCCGGTGCGGTGGCCGCCGACGTGGGCAAGACCCTGCTGCTGTTCCTGGTGCTCTGGCAGGTCTGGACCCTCACCACCTGGGTGACCAGCCGGTACGAGCCGGAGCGCACGGTCATCCAGGTCGTGGTGGTCGGCACCATGTTCGGCAGCCTGGTGCTGGGGGTGACGCTGCCCCGGGCGCTGGAGGAACGGGCGCTGCCGTTCGCGCTCGCGTACGTCGCGGTGATGGTCGGCCGGCCGCTGCTGATCGCGGTGGCGCTGCGGGGGCATCCGCGCCGCATGGTCCCGCTGCGGCTGGCCGCCTGGGCGGGATTCAGCGCCCCGCTCTGGCTCGCCGGCGCGCTGATGCCCGGTCCGCGCCTGGCGCTGTGGGTCGTCGCGCTGGCGGTGGACCATCTCGGCACGCTCCTGGGCTGGCCGCTGCCCCGGCTCGGGGCCTCGCGGGTCCGGCAGTGGCTCGTCGCCGGGGAGCACCTCGCCGAGCGCTACCAGCAGATCTTCCTCATCGCGCTCGGCGAGTCGATCCTGGTGATCGGCGTGACCTACAGCGGCAAGGAGTTCTCCGGCGACGCCGCGGTGGCGTTCGCGATCTCGTTCGTGATCACGGCGTTGCTCTGGCGGATCTACTTCTACCGGGCCGGCCACCTGCTCGCGCAGGCGCTGCGGACGGCCGGCACGCCGGGACGGCTGGCCGAGTCGGCGGCGCAGACCCACCTCTTCATGGTGCTCGGGGTGATCGGCGCGGCGGTCGGCTACGAGTTGGTCATCGCCCACCCGTACGACACGGCCCGGCCCGACTGGCTGGTCTTCGTGGTGGGCGGTCCGGCGCTGTTCCTGGCCGCCCGCTCCCGGTTCGAGTACGAGATCTTCGGCCGGGTGTCCCGCCCCCGGCTGGCCGGGCTGCTGGCCCTGGTGCTGCTCCTGCCCGCGCTGGTGGCCGTGCCGGCGATGTTCGCGCTCGGCGCGGTGGCCGTCCTGCTGGCGCTCGTCGCGTTCGCCGACGCCCGCCGGGCCTGGCACCGGCCGCCGGAGTCCTCCGCCTCGCCGATCGGGCGGGAGGCGCTCGGCGAGGGTGGCCCCGAGGCGTGAGTTGTCAGGCGGCGGTCGGGCGGGAGAGCGAGGCCAGCGCGCGGCGTACGTCGGCCAGCGAGACGGTGGCCGAGTCGTCCAGGTCGGCCAGGCCGGCCTCGATCCACTGCCGCATCAGCGTGGTCACGCCGATGCCGCGCGCGTCGGCGGCGGCGCGGACGCGCTCGTACGTCTCCAGCGGCAGCCGGACCGACCGGCTGACCATCGGCACGTCGGTGTCGGGGGTGGGCAGTTGGGCCGGTGACGTGTCGTCGATCAGGTCGGCGAACGTGTCGCCCCCGGCGTGGAACCGCTTGGTCGCCTCGTCACGGTGCATCGTGACCGCCTCCTCGTCGGCGTGAGTTCCGCACCGCCTCGTCGTAGCGCTTGGCCTCGACGTCGCTCAGTTCGCGGGCGGAGAGGATGTCCCAGTCGTTGTCGGTGCCGTCGGCCTCGGCCAGCAGCACGGCGAGTCGCCGGCCGCGGTGCTCGGTGGCGTAGACCACCATCACGTCGTCACCGAGGTGCCGGATGACCCGGTGCCTGCTGTGCAGGGCCTCCCAGACTTCCCCGGGTGTGACGTCGTAGACCCGCAGGTTCGCCAGCGCCTCGTCGGTGAAGCTGAACCGGTTGGCCACGGATCGAAGCGTACCACCCACGTAACACGCGACCGCTCGTCACGAATTTCGCCGATCATCCGTCCGGAGTGACAGGATGGGCCGTATCCCCTCGTAGGAGGTCCGTGGTGAAGCGTCAGGCGTACCAGCCGATCCTGATCACCGACGCCCCGCGCAGCCAGGACGACCAGCTCAACAGCCGGCAGAAGCGTTACGTGCTGATGATGGCCATCCGGGTCGCGTGTCTGGTGGCGGGCGCGATCCTGGTCGGCGCGAAGGCACCGCTGCTCTGGCTCTGGCTGCCGCTGTGCGCGCTCGGCATGGTGCTCGTGCCCTGGCTCGCCGTGCTGCTCGCCAACGACCGGCCGCCCAAGGAGGAGCACCGGCTGGCGAACCGGTTCCAGAACCGGCGCCGCGAGGAGCCCGCGCCCACCGCCCTCACCGCCGAGGAGAACCCGCACAAGATCATCGACGCCGAGCCCTGACCGGCCCGGGCGGAGCACCCGCCCGGACCGGCCACCGCGTCAGGGCGCCGGGCGGGCGCCCACCGTCGTCACGGCGAGCGCGCCCAGGTCACCGGCGCGGGCCAGCGCGGCACGCGGGTCGGCCCCGGCCAGCCACGCGGTGAGCAGCCCGGCGGCGAACGCGTCCCCGGCGCCGGTCACGTCCACCACGTCCACCCCGGGTGCCGGCGCGAACTCCACCACACCGCCGCGCTCCACCCACACCGCGCCCGCCGCGCCGCGCTTGACCACCACCCGGTGCGCCACCGCGGTCAGCGCCCGCGCCTGCGCCGCCGGGTCCAGCCCGCCGGCCAGCACCGTCGCCTCGTCCGTGTTGACCAGCAGCAGGTCGACGTCGCGTACCCAGGTCAGGAACGCCCCGCCGACGCGCCGCAGCGGCGCCGCGGACGCCGCGTCGACGCTGACGGTCAGCCCGCGCTCGCGGGCCGTGGCCAGCGCGCGCAGGCCGGCGCCGCGCGACCCGACGTCCAACAGGGTGTACGCGGACAGGTGCAGATGCCCGGCGTCGGGCGCGGCGGCCAGCGCCGCGTCCACGTGCGCGGCGGTCAGCCGCAGGTTCGCGCCCCGCTGACTGATCATCGTGCGCTCCCCGTCGTGGGCGAGCACGATGACGGTGCCGGTCGGGTAGCCCTCGTGCCGCTCCACCGCGCAGTCCACACCGATCCGGGTCAGCTCGGCCACCCGCTCACGGCCGGTCTCGTCGTCGCCGACGGCGGCGACCAGCGTCACCGCCGCGCCCTGCCCGGCGAGCCAGGCCGCGGTGTTCGCCGCCTGCCCGCCGCCGCTGAACCGGATCCCGGCCGCGGTGTCCGAGCCGGTCGCGAGCGGCCCGGACAGCACCGCGAGCACGTCGGTGATCACGTCGCCGACGACGACGATGCGCGGCGTGGCGCTCATGGGGCGCGACGGGTCGCCGCGGCGACCGCGATCCGGGCCGCGAGGTCGGCGTTGCGCAGGATGATCCGGACGTTCACCGCCAGGCTGGCGCCCTCGGTCGCCGAGTGGAAGTGCGACAGCAGGAACGGGGTGACCGCCTTGCCGGTGATCCCCTCGCGGGCCAGCGCGGCCAGCCCTTCGGCGAGCGTCCGGTCGTGCAGCGCCGGGTCGAGCTGCTCGTCGGCGGGCAGCGGGTTGGCCACCACCAGGCCGCCGTGGTGCACGCCGTGCGCCGCGCGGGCGGCCAGCACGTCCGCCACCTGCTCCGGCGACTCGACCGACCAGTCCAGGTCGAAGCCGGCGTCGGTGAGGTAGAAGCCGGGGAAGCGGCGGGTGCGGTAGCCGACCACGCCCACCCCGAGCGTCTCCAGCCGCTCCAGCGTGGCGCCCACGTCGAGGATCGACTTCACCCCGGCGCAGACCACCGCGATCGGGGTCCGGGCCAGCGTGACCAGGTCCGCCGACTCGTCGAACGTCTGCGCCGCCTCCCGGTGCACGCCGCCGAGCCCGCCGGTGGCGAACACGCCGATCCCGGCCGCCGCAGCGACCGCGCTGGTGGCCGCGACGGTGGTGGCGCCGTCCGCGCCGGTGGCCGCCGCCGGGGCCAGGTCGCGGACCGAGAGCTTGCTCACGCCGTCGACGGTGGCGAGGCGGGTGAGCTGGGCGTCGTCCAGCCCCACCCGCAACTCGCCGGCGACCATGCCGATGGTGGCCGGCACCGCGCCCGCGTCCCGTACCGCCTGCTCGATCTCGCGCGCCACGCGCAGGTTGTCCGGCCGGGGCAGCCCGTGCGAGACGATCGTGCTCTCCAACGCCACGACCGGGCGGCCGTCGCGCAGGGCGTCGGCCACCTCACTACCGAGACTGATGTGAAAGTTGGTCACGTCGGCTACCGTACGGCCCGCTCCCGCCCGGGGCCCAGGTGGACCAGGACGGACCGACCTGGAAAACTGGAACGCCGGAGGTGGAGTCGTGAGCACAGAGGTTCTCGAGCGTCCCGAGCTGAAGGACGCGGACACTGGTCCGGAGATGTTCCACTACGTCCGTAAGGAGAAGATCGCTGAGAGTGCCGTCATGGGCACCTTCGTGGTCGCGCTCTGCGGCGAGACGTTCCCGGTCACCAAGGCGGCCAAGCCCGGCTCGCCGGTGTGCCCGAAGTGCAAGGAGATCTACGACTCGTACGCCGAGTGACAGCGGGCGGCTCCGCCGCCCCTCGACGTAACCTGCGGCGGTGACCACCTCCACCGCCCTGCTTGTCGCCGACCTCACCGGCGTGGCGGTCTTCGCCGCCTCCGGCGCCTCCGCGGCGGTGGCGAAACGGCTCGACCTGTTCGGCGTCGTCTTCGTCGGCGTGGTCGCCGCGCTCGGCGGAGGAATCTTCCGTGACCTGGCGATCGACGAGGTGCCCCCGCTGGCGTTCGCCGACTGGCGGTACGCCGCCACCGCGTCCGTCACCGCCGCCGCCGTGTTCTGGCTTCACCCGCAGCTCGCCCGGCTGCGCACCACGGTGCTGGTGCTCGACGCCGCCGGCCTCGGCCTGTTCACCGTCATCGGCACGCTCAAGGCCCTCGACGCCGCGGTGCCGCCGGTCGGCGCCTGCATGATCGGCATGCTCACCGCGATCGGTGGCGGGCTGGGCCGCGACCTGCTCACCGGCGAGATCCCGGTGGTGCTGCGCCGGGAGATCTACGCCCTCGCCGCGCTCGCCGGCGCGGTCACCGTGGCGCTGCTGTCGGCGTCCGGACAGGCGACCGCCGTGCCGCTCACCGCCGCCGCCCTGCTCGTGTTCGGGCTGCGCCTGATCGCGCTGCGCCGACGCTGGTCCGCACCGGTGGCGACGCTGCGGCCGCCGCGCACCGGCACCCGGGGACCACTGCCCTGACCCGCTTCCCACCGGGGTGGGCGGATGTGACAGGCGTGGCGTCGAGTGGGGCGTACGGCCCGCGCTGGTTATGCTGAGTCCGCCTTCGCGGCACCGGATGCGCGAGGGCGTTTTCATGGGCGGCGGCTCCCGTGGCCCCGGTCGGGCCCGCCGCCGTCCGCGGCGGAGAGGAGCTACGCGTGCCACCGCGGATGCCGGCGCTCGACACGTTCCCGCCCCTGCGCGCCTGGCAACGCAAGGCGCTCGTGGAATACCTGCGCCGCCGGACCGAGGACTTCACCGCGGTCGCCACGCCCGGCGCCGGTAAGACCACGTTCGCGCTGCGCATCGCCGCCGAGCTGCTCGCCGACGGCACCGTCGAGGCGGTCACCGTGGTCGCGCCGACCGAGCACCTGAAGACCCAGTGGGCGCAGGCCGCCGCCCGGGTCGGCATCCAGCTCGACGCCGCGTTCCGCAACGCCGACCTGCACTCCGCCGCCGACTTCCACGGCGCGGTGGTCACGTACGCGCAGGTGGGCATGGCGCCGCAGGTGCACCGGCGGCGCACCATGACCCGACGCACGCTGGTCATCCTCGACGAGATCCACCATGCCGGCGACTCGCGTACCTGGGGCGACGGCGTCAAGGCGGCCTTCGAGCCCGCGGTACGCCGGCTGATGCTCACCGGCACGCCGTTCCGCTCCGACGACAATCCGATCCCGTTCGTCAGCTACGAGCGCGGCGGCGACGGGCTGCTGCGCTCCCGCGCCGACTCGGTCTACGGCTACTCCGACGCGCTGCGCGAGGGCGTGGTCCGGCCGGTGCTGTTCCTGGCGTACTCGGGGGAGACCCGGTGGCGCACCAACGCCGGTGAGGAGCTGGCGGCCCGCCTCGGCGAGCCGATGACGCAGGACCTGATCGCCCAGGCGTGGCGTACCGCGCTGGACCCGGCCGGCGACTGGATGCCGCAGGTGCTGCGCGCCGCCGACGCCCGGCTCAGCGTGCTGCGCGACAACGGCATGCCCGACGCGGGCGGCCTGGTCATCGCCAGCGACCAGCAGGTGGCCCGCGCGTACGCGAAGCTGCTGGAGCAGGTGACCGGTGAGAAGGCCGCCGTGGTGCTCTCCGACGACCAGGGCGCGTCCGCGCGGATCGCGACGTTCGCCGCCTCGCAGCAACGGTGGCTGGTCGCGGTGCGGATGGTGTCCGAGGGCGTCGACATCCCCCGGCTCGCGGTCGGCGTGTACGCGACGAGTGCCAGCACCCCGCTGTACTTCGCGCAGGCGATCGGCCGGTTCGTCCGGGCCCGCCGTCCCGGTGAGACCGCGTCGGTGTTCCTGCCCAGCGTGCCGCACCTGCTGGGGCTGGCGAGCGAGATGGAGGCCGAGCGGGACCACGTGCTCGGCAAGCCGAAGGACCGCGAGGGCTTCGACGACGACCTGCTGGAGCGCGCCCAGCGCGACGACGGCGCCAGTGGCGAGCTGGAGAAGCGCTTCGCCGCGCTCTCCGCGACCGCCGAGCTGGACCAGGTCATCTTCGACGGCGCGTCGTTCGGCACCGCCGCCCAGGCCGGTACGCCGGAGGAGGAGGAATATCTCGGCCTGCCCGGTCTGCTCACCGCCGACCAGGTCTCGCTGCTGCTGACCAAGCGGCAGGCCGAGCAGCTCGCCGCGCAGAAGCGCCGGGCCGCCCAGCGGACCGCTGAGCCGGCCGCTGCGGCCCCGGCGGCGGCGCCCCCACCGATGAGTGCCGCCCAGCGCCGGGTGGCGCTACGGCGGCAGCTGAACGCTCTGGTGGCCGCCCGGCACCACCACACCGGCCAGCCGCACGGCAAGATCCACGCCGAGCTGCGCCGGATCTGCGGCGGCCCACCCAGCGCGCAGGCGACGATCGAGCAGCTCGAAGAGCGCATCGCCACCGTGCAGACCCTGTAAGGAAGGGCCCCCTGTTAACGCCTCCGGTAGAGCAGGGGCCCCTTCTTAACACCGGGCGGCGCAGGCGGCACCGGCACGAAAAACCGGCCGGAGGCGACCCGTGTGGGTGCCTCCGGCCGGTTATGTCGTGATGTGGATTCCTGTCGGACCTCAGTTCGCCATGAGATCGGCGCCACGCCAGCTGAACTCCGGGTCCGACGCGTAGCGCACGGTGATCTTCACGAGATCCTCCGCGTACTTGTTCGCGTGGTGCCCACAGAACACCAGCTCACTCCCACCCGCCAGAGTGATCCGGAGCTTGCCGGCAGCATTGCAGCGGTCGCACCGTTCATCGGCGGCCGGGGGGCTCACCGTCTCGGGCGGCGGCGTGAGGGTCGGGGTCATCGCCTTCCTCCTCTGGTCGTCACCGATGAACACTCTCTTCGGTTGCTCACCTATCGTGCAACACCCATCTCGGGCCCTGCCTTCCCTGTGTGCCCGCGGGGGACCGAGGTCACACATGGCGTGGGGGACAGTGTGCCGTGCACCAAGGGTGCCACGTCAACGATCACAAACAGGCAACCGATCGATCACTGATGAGTGTTCTACGGCTGGTGATCAAACCGGCACGAATTGTTGACGTACGCGGTCAGTCCAGGTAGTCGCGGAGCACCTGGGAACGCGAGGGGTGCCGCAACTTGGACATGGTCTTCGATTCGATCTGCCGGATGCGTTCCCGGGTCACGCCGTACACCTGGCCGATCTCGTCCAGGGTGCGCGGCTGACCGTCGGTGAGGCCGAAGCGCAGGCGCACCACGCCCGCCTCACGCTCGGACAGCGTCTGGAGGACCTGCTGGAGCTGGTCCTGCAGCAGCGAGAACGACACCGCGTCGACGGCGACGACCGCCTCGGAGTCCTCGATGAAGTCGCCGAGCTGGCTGTCACCCTCGTCACCGATGGTCTGGTCGAGCGAGATGGGCTCCCGGGCGTACTGCTGGATCTCCAGCACCTTCTCCGGTGTGATGTCCATCTCCTTGGCCAGCTCCTCCGGGGTGGGCTCGCGGCCCAGGTCCTGGAGCAGCTCGCGCTGGATCCGGCCGAGCTTGTTGATCACCTCGACCATGTGCACGGGGATGCGGATGGTGCGGGCCTGGTCGGCCATGGCGCGGGTGATGGCCTGGCGGATCCACCAGGTGGCGTAGGTGGAGAACTTGTAGCCCTTGGTGTAGTCGAACTTCTCGACGGCGCGGATGAGGCCGAGGTTGCCTTCCTGGATGAGGTCGAGGAAGGCCATGCCGCGACCGGTGTAGCGCTTGGCCAGCGAGACCACCAGGCGGAGATTGGCCTCCAGCAGGTGGTTCTTGGCGCGCTCGCCGTCCCGGGAGATCCACATCAGGTCGCGCTGCAGGTCGCGGACCAGCTTCTCCTCGCCCTCGTCGGCGGCGCGCAGCCGCTCGGCGGCGTAGAGGCCGGCCTCGATCCGCTTGGCCAGCTCGACCTCCTGCTCGGCGTTGAGCAGCGGAACCTTGCCGATCTGCTTGAGGTACGCCCGCACGGAGTCGGCGGAGGCGGTCAGCTCGGCGTCCCGGCGCGCCTGCTTGAGCGCCTCGGACTCCTCGTCGTCCCACTCGAAGTCGTTGTCGGTGGCGGAGCTGGCCGCGTCGGCCTCGGCGGCCTGGGTCAGCTCGGCCGGCTCCTCGACCACCACGTCCTCGATCTCGGCGGCCAGCTCCTCCGGGTCGATCTCGCCCTCGGGGCCCTCCGCCTTGCCGCCGGCCTTCCCCGGCTTCGCCGCGGCGGTCTTGGCGGCCACCGTGGCCTTGGTGGCGCGGGTCGCCTTGGTGGCCTTCGCCGGGGCGGCGGCCTTGGCGACGTCGGCCGTGGTGGCCTTGCGCGCGGTCGCCTTCCGGGGGGCCGGGGCGGCGGGCGCCTCCTCGGCGGCCGGCGCCTGCTTCGGGGCGGGCGCGGCGGCCTTCTTCGTGGTCTTGGCGGTGGTCGCGCGGGAGGCCGGGGTGGCGGACCGGGCGGCGGCGACGCGGCGGCGGGTGCTCGCCGAGCCGTCCACCACCACCGTCACGCCCGCCTCGGAGAGCGCGCGGAGGATCTTCTTGGCCTGGGCCGGGGTCACCTCAGCGGACTCGACGGTGCGCGCGAGCTGGGCCGACGTGAGCTGACCGCCGGCGCTCTGCGCGTGGGCGATCAGGGTGTCGGTGAGCGAGCGAACGTCGGCGCCGGTCTGGCGGGGATCTGTCACGAAGACCTTCCGGAGGCGAAAAGAGCGAGCACGGCCGGGTCGTCCGGCGCAGCATGGGACGGCCGTGCCGGGCGAGTCGTTGAGGACCCCCGTGTCCCGGGCCGTCCGGTCGCTGGCGGTCCGTGGCGCGTGGGCAGGGTGAATTGTAACGCCGTCTGCCGCGATCATCCCGCGCCGCACGGCGGACCGGCGGTCCGGGACCGCCGAATCGGCGCAGATGTGGACTTTGTAAGGATGATACCCGCGCACGGGTGGGCCGGTCCCGATCGTGCGGGAAGGGGACAAACATGATCACCGCGACGCCTACGGCGCGGGAGTTGCTCACGATCGCGGTCGAGGTGGCCCGGGAGGCCGCCGCCACCGCGTACCGGATGCGGGTCGAGGGTGTCTCGGTGGCCGCGACGAAGAGCACGGTGACCGACGTGGTCACCGCCGCCGACCGGGCGGTGGAGCGGCAGGTGCTGGCCGCGCTGCGGCAGCGGCGGCCGGGCGACGCGGTGCTGGGCGAGGAGTACGGCGCGGGGGAGACCGGCCCCGCCGGCGCCGACGGGGTGCGCTGGATCCTCGACCCGATCGACGGCACCGTCAACTACCTGTACGGGCTGCCCTACTGCGCGGTCTCGCTGGCCGCTGAGGTGGCCGGCGAGGTGGTCGCCGGGGTGGTCCGCAACGTCGTCACCGGCGAGGAGTGGACCGCGACGCTCGGCGGCGGCGCCTGGCGCGACGGGCAGCGGCTGAGCGGCTCGACCGCGACCGATCTCGGTCAGGCGCTCGTGGCCACCGGCTTCGGCTACGACGCCGGCCGCCGGGCCCACCAGGCGCGGGTGGTGACGGAGCTGATCCCGCACATCCGGGACATCCGCCGGATGGGCGCCGCCGCGCTCGACCTCTGCCTGGCCGCCGAGGGGCGGGTGGATGCGTACTACGAGAAGGGCCTGGCCGACTGGGACCTGGCCGCCGGCGGGCTGGTCGCCCGGGAGGCCGGGCTGCTGGTGACCGGCCTGTCCGGCCGCCCGGCCGGACCGGACCTGGTGCTCGCCGCGCCGCCGGCGCTGCACGGGCCGCTGCACGCCCGGCTGGTCGACCTGGACGCCTCCGGCGGGCCGTGACCTGACCCGCACACGCGACAGGGCGGCCCTCCCGGAGGAGGACCGCCCTGCGTCGTCGGGCCGCCGGCCGCCTACTTCTCGACCGGCTTCGGGCAGGTCTCCGGCGGCGCCTGCGGGGCGCCCAGGTCGCCGAGCGACTGGTTGACCTCGGTGGTGGTGGCGAGCTGCTGGAACTGGTTGCCCAGGACCACGTCGACCACGTCGTCCTTGCGGTTCGCGTCGAACTTCTGGCTGGCCTCGTTCAGGAAGTACGCGCGCAGCAGGTGCGCCGACCCCACGGCGTTGGGACCGAACCGCAACTCGGCCACGCCGTCGAACGCCTTCTTCTCGTTGCCGACCTTCTTGACCTGGAACTTGCGGTTGCGGAAGTCGTCCGCGACGCTGCCGGCCCGGCCGGCCTCGTCGGTGGCGTTGTAGACGTTGATCTTGACGTCCTTCTGCTCCCGCAGCCGCAGGTCGACCAGCGGCCAGCCGTCCGGGCAGGCGGCCGCCGTACCGGCTGTGCCCTGACTGTCCTTCAACACGGCGACGACCACGACGACCAGGGCGACGACCGCCAGCAGTCCGACGACAACGAGTGCCCGCACTCGCGCAAAACTCATCCTGGGCGCTCCCCGGACAGTGATTGGGTGGTGGCGGGCGACGCGGTCGGGCCGCGACCGGTCGGCCGTCCAGTACGCCGCTGAGGTTAACCGTTGTCCGGCTCAGGCGTGGAAACAGTCCGACATACCGGCGCGCCACGCGGTGAACCGGTAGGACTACCCCTATCTTCGTGTCGCCTGAGTCACATTGGGAACAACTTCGGGCGCCGAGGCGTACATCTCCCCCGCGAGGGCGGTATACATGCCTCGCCCACAGGGGGGGTAAGGTTCCGCGCTCACCGGGGGCATTTCGCACCGGCGAGCCCGGCCCACCGCTCGTCGGGTCGGGTGCCCGACAGAGATGGTGGCCGGTCAGGGGAACCGAAACGGCGTCGTCCGGCGTTACAACCGGCAGCGACAATATCGATATTGGAGAGTGAAACCGATGGCCACCGACTACGACGCCCCGCGTCGCGACGAGGTCGACCTCGGCGAGGACAGCCTCGAAGAGCTCAAGGCCCGGCGGGTCGACTCACAGTCGGGCGCCGTGGACGTCGACGAGGCCGAGGTGGCCGAGAGCTTCGAGCTGCCCGGCGCCGACCTGGCCGACGAGGAGCTCACGGTCAAGGTCCTTCCGATGCAGCAGGACGAGTTCCGGTGCGCCCGCTGCTTCCTGGTCCACCACCGCAGCCAGCTGGCGGTCGAGCGCAACGGCGACCTGATCTGCCGCGAGTGCGTCTGATCCCGACCGGGGACACCGGCGGCGGCCTCCTCGACGGGGCCGCCGCTGTTCGAGCCGCCGCCGTGCGCCGGTGGCCGGTTGCTGCTTGACTCGTTACGGGCGGCTGCCACGCCGCGCGGAGCAAGGAGGGCGGACGGGTGAGCGAGCGCAGCGAGGGGACCGGCGCCGACCGGACCCCGGCTCCAGCGGCGGGACCGGCACCGACCGGGCCGGATGCGACACCGACCGGCTCCGCCGTGCCCGCACCTGGCGGCTCCACCGTGCCGCCGGCCTCCACCGAACTCGCCGCGACGGCGGCCACTACCGGCTCCGGTTCGACGTCCGGTGAGCCGGGCGCGGACGCCGGGGAACTCGGCGCGACGGTCGCCGCCCTGACCGCCGACGACATCGCCCCGGCCCGCCGGCGGCAACTGCTGACCCGGCTGGTCGGGCAGGCCCGCGCCCGGGGGATCACCGACCTGTTCAAGCCGAGGGCGGCGGTGCGCTGGATGACCGACACGGTCGCCGAGATCGCCCCGCACGTGCCGATCCGCGACCTCGCCACGCTGCGGCGGCACTTCCCCGGCCTGGACGACGACGCGCTCGCCGACCGGCTGGTCCGCAACGCGTCCCGGGCCACCGCCGGGGTCGGCGCGGCCGGCGGCGGAGTGGCAGCTGTCGAGTGGGCGGTGACGCCCACGCTGCTCTCCGCCCCCGTCCTGCTGGCCGCCGAGACGGTCGCGGTGGTGGCGATCGAGCTGAAACTCATCGGCGAGCTGCACGAGGTCCACCGGGTGCCGCTGCCGGCCGGCGGCGCCGGCCGCGCGGTGTCGCTGGTGCAGTCCTGGGCCACCCAGCGCGGGGTCAACCCGATGATGCCGGGCGTCGGAGTGAGCGCGGTGCTCGGCACCGCCGCCCGCCGCGAGCTGCGGGACAGTCTGATGCGCCGATTCGGGCGCAACCTCACCACGCTCGGGCCGTTCCTGACCGGCGCCGCCGTGGCCGGCTACCTCAACCGCCGGGCCACCCGCGCGCTCGGCGAGCAACTGCGCAAGGACCTGCGGCGGACCGCCCGGGCACTGCCGGACAAGCCGTCCTGACCGGCGGCGGACCGGCCGCTCGCGGGCGGCGTCGGGTCAGGCCGCCTCGGGGCGGCGTCGGATCAGGCCGCGTCGCGGGCGGCCAGGACGGCGGCCGCCAGCTGGACCGGGTGCCGGGTGCTGACCACCCAGAACGGGGTCGGGTCCTCCGGGTCGTCCAGCACCACCTGCACGGCGCCGTCGATCCACGGACGCTGCACCACGAAGGCCAGCGGGTCGGAGCCGACGCCGAGCACCTCGCGCCGGCCGGCCGCGTCCAGCGGCACCACGTCCGCGACGTACCGCACCGGGAGGTGGGCGTCGTCCACCCGCAGCTCGCCGTCGCGCACCTCGACCCGGATCCGGCCCAGCCACCACAGGGCGGCCACCGCGGCGGGGATCAGCAGCACGAACGGCAGCCAGGCGCGGACGCCGGTCGCGCCCATCCACAGTTCGACCGCGAGCAGCGCGGCCGCGGCCAGCCCGAGCGGCCAGGCCCACCAGGGCAGACCGAGGCGCTCCGCGTACGGCGCGGCGGTGGCCGGCGGCGCGGCCGGAGATGACGACTGACGCACACTGACGAGGGTACGGCGCGTCGCGGGCCCGGCAACCGGCAGGATGACAGGGCACCCCCGCAGGACCGGACGGAAGAGGATGACCGTGACAGACGTCGTACCCGTGCCCGTGCGACTGCTCGACCCGGAGCTGCCGCTGCCGGCGTACGCCCATCCCGGTGACGCCGGCGCGGACCTGGTGGCCGCCGCGGACGTCGAGCTGCCCCCCGGCGGCCGGGCCCTGGTGCCCACCGGCGTGTCGGTGGCGCTGCCCGACGGGTACGTCGGGCTGGTCCACCCCCGATCCGGTCTGGCGGCGAGGCTCGGCGTGACGGTGCTCAACGCGCCCGGTACGGTCGACGCCGGCTACCGGGGTGAGATCCTGGTCAACCTGATCAACCACGATCGGGACACGCCAGCCAAGATCAGCCGGGGCGACCGCATCGCGCAACTGGTGGTCCAGCGGGTCGCCCGGGCCGAGTTCCGGCCGGTGGCCGAGCTGCCCGCGTCCCGGCGTGGCACGGGCGGGCACGGGTCCACCGGCGGGCACGCCGGCCTGGTCCCGGCGCCGTCCGGCGGGCAGAGCGAAGAGGTGGCAGGGTGAGTGCGAACAGCGGAGGGTGGGCGCAGTGATCTTCTCCCGGAAGCGGGCCGACGAGGCGCGTGACAATGGGGTCCTCGACGCCGAGGAGACCCCGTCGGCGCCGGACCGCGGGCCGTACGACGTCAGCGAGGCCCCCGACGCGCCCCGGCTCGACCTGGGCAGCCTCCAGATCCCGGCGGTGCCGGACGTGGAGGTGCGCGTCCAGGCCGACCCGCAGGGCGTGATCCAGCAGGTGGTGCTGGTGCACGGGCAGAGCGCGCTGCAGCTCGGCGTCTTCGCCGCGCCCCGCTCCGAGGGCATCTGGGACGAGGTGCGCGAGGAGATCCGCCAGTCGCTCGTCGCCGACGGCGCCACCGTCCAGGAGGTCGACGGGGAGCGCGGTCCCGAGCTGCGCGCCCGGGTGCGTACCCCGGACGGCCCGACCGACCTGCGCTTCGTCGGCATCGACGGCCCGCGCTGGATGGTGCGCGGCGTCTTCCAGGGCCTCGCGGCCACCGAGGCGGCCACCGCCGGGCCGCTGACGGCCTGCCTGGACGGCCTGGTGGTCGACCGCGGGCAGGAGGCCAAGCCGGTGCGCGAGCCGCTGCCGCTGCGGCTGCCCCGCGAGGTCGCCGAGCAGCAGGCCGCCGCCGAGCAGCAGGAGGTCTGATCCACACGTGCCCGGGCCCGGCGTCGAACGGCGCCGGGCCCGCGGCGTGCCGGCGTCCCGGGCGGCGGTACGCGTACCACGGCGCTCCCGCCGGCGGGCCGTGTCGGCGTACTCTGGCGGGACGGTTCCGCCACCAGCGGGGCCCCGCTGTGGAGAGGGTGACGCGGAGGTCATGACGACCGACGAGAGCCGGGGGTCGCTGCGGCGGCTCCTGCACCGGCTCACCGCCAGCGAGGCCGAGATCGAGGCGCAGGAGCTGCGCCGGGAGAGCGCCGAGTCCGGCGGCACGCCGGCCCGCCAGTGCAACAGGGGCCAGGTGGTGTCGGTGGCCGGGCGGCTGCGCACCGTCGTCTACACGCCGCGGACGAACCTGCCCACGCTGGAGGCGGACCTCTACGACGGCACCGACGTCGTCACGCTGGTCTGGCTGGGCCGTCGGCACATCGCCGGGATCGAGCCGGGCCGGCACCTGACCGCGCGCGGCCGGGTGGCGGTGCGTGACGACCGCAAGGTGATCTACAACCCGTACTACGAGCTGGAGTCGCCGAAGTGACGACCGGACAGCAGCACACCCCGTCGGGTCTCGGCCCGCAGGACGAGGAGCGGCTGCCCAGCCTCGCCGAGCAGATGGCCGACCAGCTCGGCGGATGGCGCGGGCTGGTCGAGTCGAGCATCCCGGTGGTGGTCTTCGTGGTCGCCAACGTGATCGGCGAGCTGCGCCCCGCCGTGTACGCCTCGGTGGCGGTGGCGCTGCTGATCGCCGGCCTGCGGCTGGCCCAGCGCAAGCCGGTGCGGCACGCGGTGAACGGCCTGTTCGGCGTCGGCATCGGCGCGCTGCTGGCCCTGCGTACCGGCGACGAGCGCGACTTCTACCTGCCCGGCATCCTCTACGGCATCGGCTACGGCCTGGCGCTGCTGCTCTCGGCCGCGATCCGGCAGCCGCTGGTCGGCTGGATCTGGTCGGTGCTGGTCGCCAAGGGCCGCTCCGAGTGGCGCGACGACCCCAAGCTGGTCCGCACCTTCACCCAGCTCACCGTGCTGTGGGGCGTGGTGTGGCTGGCCAAGGTCGGCGTACAGGCCGGGCTCTACCTGGCCCACCAGGACACCGCGCTGGGCGTGGCCCGGCTCGCGCTGGGCTACCCGCCGTACGCGCTGCTGCTGCTGATCACCGTCTGGGTGGTCCGCCGGGTCACCCGGGAGGGCGCGCCCACCCCGCTGCCGGGCGCCTGAGGCCGCTTCAGGAACGGTGGCGGTCCGCGCTGGCCGGGCCGAGGATCACCGCGCGTACGTCGTCCTCCACCGCGGCGGTGCAGACGAACACCAGCTCGTCGCCGGCCTCGATCGGGTCGTCCGGGGTGGGCACCAGCACCCGCTTGCCGCGCACGATCGCCACCAGCGCCGCGTCCCGGGGGATCGGCACCGCGTGGATCGCCTGCCCCACGTAGGGCGCGGTCGGCGGCAGGGTGATCTCGACCAGGTTCGCCTCGCCCTGCCGGAACGTCATCAGCCGGACCAGGTCGCCGACGGTGACCGCCTCCTCGACCAGCGCCGCCATCACGCGCGGCTTGCTGACCGCGACGTCGACGCCCCACTGCTCGGTGAACAGCCACTCGTTCTCCGCCCGGTTGACCCGGGCCACCACGCGGGGCACCGCGAACTCGGTCTTGGCCAGCAGCGACACCACGAGGTTGACCTTGTCGTCGCCGGTGGCCGCGACGACCACGTCGCACCCGGCCACGTCGGCCTCCTCCAGGCTGGCCAGCTCGCACGCGTCGGCGAGCACCCAGTCGGCGGCGGGCACCCGGTCGGGCCGCAGCATCTTCGGCTGCCGCTCGATCAGCATCACCTGGTGGCCGTTGTCGATCAGCTCCTGGGCGATCGAGCGGCCCACGTTGCCGGCGCCGGCGATGGCGATCCGCATGGCTCAGTGCCCCCCTTCCGGCGGCGCCGCCGCCACCGACGTGACCGGGCCGTTGATGTCGTCGGTCACCAGCATGAAGACCTGGTCGCCCTCCTGCACCACGGTGGAGGCGGTGGGCAGGGTGCCGATGCCGAACCGGTTCAGGTAGGCCACCCGGGCGCCGGCGGCCTGCTCCAGCTGCCGCAGCGGCCGGCCGATCCAGTCCTTGTGCACCGGCACCTCCATGATCGACACGGTGCTGGTCGGGTCGCGGAAGATCTCCACGTTGCCCTCGGGGACCAGGTGGCGCAGCATCCGGTCGGCCGTCCACCGGACGGTCGCCACGGTGGGGATGCCCAGCCGCTCGTAGACCTGCGCCCGGCGCTGGTCGTAGATGCGGGCCGCGACCCGGGACACGCCGAACGTCTCCCGCGCCAGCCGGGCCGAGATGATGTTGGAGTTGTCACCGCTGGAGACCGCCGCGAACGCGTCGGCCCGCTCGATGCCGGCCTGGCGCAGCACCTCACCGTCGAAGCCCGCGCCGGTCACCGTGATGCCGGCGAAGTCCGGCCCGAGACGGCGGAACGCGTCCGCGTCCTGGTCGATCACCGCCACCGAGTGGCCGCGCGACTCCAGGCTGTGGGCCAGGGTCGACCCGACCCGGCCGCAGCCCATGATCACCACATGCACGGTGTCCGCTCCTCCCACGGCGCCGCCCGCCGACCCGTCGCCTGCGAGCCTGCCACGTCCCTCCACGGGACGGGGGACCGAACCGTACCGCGCGGGCGCGCAGGCCGGAGATCGACCACCCCCGCGCCCGGCACCAGGTGGTCGTACGCTTGGCGGTTGTGGCCCGACCCACCTCGCTGCTGAAGCGACTCCTCCTCGGTCGACCGTTCCGGTCCGACCGCCTGCAGCACACGCTGCTGCCGAAGCGCATCGCGTTGCCGGTCTTCGCCTCCGACGCGCTCTCCAGCGTGGCGTACGCGCCGGACGAGATCCTCCTGACGCTGTCCATCGCCGGCGCCTCGGCGTTCTTCTTCTCGCCGTGGGTCGCGCTCGCGGTGGTAGTCGTCATGCTCACCGTGGTGGCGAGCTACCGGCAGAACGTGCACGCCTACCCCTCCGGCGGCGGCGACTACGAGGTCGCGACGGTCAACCTCGGTCCCAAGGCCGGCCTGGCGGTGGCGAGCGCGCTGCTCGTCGACTACGTGCTCACCGTCGCCGTCTCGGTCTCCTCCGGCGTGGCGAACCTCGGCTCGGTGGTGCCGTTCGTGGCCACCCACAAGGTGCTCATCGCGGTCAGCGCGGTGTTGCTGCTCACCGCGATCAACCTGCGCGGCCTGCGCGAGTCCGGCACCGCCTTCGCCATCCCCACGTACGGCTTCGTGATCGTCATCGGCGGCATGCTGCTGACCGGGCTGGTCCGCGTCTTCGTGCTCGGCGACGACCTGCGCGCGCCGAGCGCCGGCCTGGAGATCCAGGCCGAGCACAGCGTCACCGGGTTCGCGCTGGTGTTCCTGCTGCTGCGCACGTTCTCGTCGGGCTGCGCGGCGCTCACCGGCGTGGAGGCGATCTCCAACGGCGTACCCGCCTTCAAGGCCCCGAAGTCGAAGAACGCGGCGACCACGCTGCTGCTGCTCGGCGGCATCGCGGTCACCATGCTGGTCGGCATCATCTGGCTGTCCCGGCTCACCGGCCTGCAGTTCGTCGAGGACCCGAGGACGCAGATCGTCTCCGGCCCGGTCGACTACGTGCAGAAGACGGTGACCGTGCAGCTCGGGGAGACCGTGTTCGGCGGCGGCTCGGTGCTGCTCTACGTGGTCGCCGGGATGACCGCGCTGATCCTGTTCCTGGCCGCCAACACCGCCTTCAACGGCTTCCCGGTGCTCGGCTCGATCCTCGCGCAGGACCGCTACCTGCCGCGCCAGCTGCACACCCGAGGCGACCGGCTGGCGTTCTCCAACGGCATCCTCTTCCTGGCCGTCTTCGCGGTGGTGCTGATCATCGGCTTCCAGGCCGAGGTGACCAAGCTCATCCAGCTCTACATCGTCGGGGTGTTCGTCTCGTTCACGCTCTCCCAGGCCGGCATGATCCGGCACTGGAACCGGCACCTTCGCAACGAGCGGGACCCGGAGGCGCGCCGCCGGATGCTGCGCTCCCGGGCGATCAACACGTTCGGCATGGTGATGACCGGCGTGGTGCTGGTCATCGTGCTGGCCACGAAGTTCCTGCTCGGGGCGTGGATCGCGATCGTCGCGATGGCGGTGATGTACGTGGTGATGCTCGGCATCCGCCGCCACTACGACCGGGTCGCGGAGGAGCTGGAGCCGACCGAGCAGCGGGGCGTGCTGCCCGCCCGCAACCACGCCATCGTGCTGGTCAGCAAGCTGCACAAGCCGACGCTGCGGGCGGTCGCGTACGCGCGGGCGACCCGGCCGGACACGCTCACCGCGGTAACCGTGAACGTGGACGAGCAGGACACCCGGGAACTGCAGGCCGACTGGGAGCGCCGCGAGCTGCCGGTGCCGCTCACCGTGATCGACTCCCCGTACCGGGAGATCACCCGGCCGATCCTCAACTTCGTCGCGTCGGTGCGCCGGGAGTCGCCGCGCGACGTGGTCACCGTCTTCATTCCCGAGTACGTGGTGGGGCGCTGGTGGGAGAACCTGCTGCACAACCAGAGCGCGCTGCGGCTCAAGGGGCGGCTGCTGTTCGAGCCGGGCGTGATGGTGACCAGCGTGCCCTGGCAGCTCGCCTCCACCGCCAGCAAGAACCTGGACCGCCTGGACGCCACGCTCAGCCGGGGTCCGGCGCGCGGCCCCCGGGTGGCGCCGCAGAGCACACTGCCGCCGCCGGTGCCGTCCGCGCCGTCCGCGCCCTCCACGCCGTCCGCGCCCTCCGCCGAGCGGGAGGAGCGGCCGTGAGCGCCGACGAGCGTCCCGGTCCGGTGCCGACGGCGGAACGCCCCGGGCTGGAGGAGGCCGAGCGGGTCGAGCTGACAGTCGACGCGGTCGCGCCGGGCGGGCACTGCGTGGCCCGCGTCGGCGGGCAGGTGGTCTTCGTCCGGCACGCGCTGCCCGGCGAGCGGGTGATCGCCGAGGTGACCGAGCTGCACCGGGGCTTCGCCCGCGCCGACGCGGTGGAGATCCTGGACGCCGCACCGGACCGGGTCACCCCGCCGTGCCCGTACGCCCGGCCGGGCGGGTGCGGCGGTTGCGACCTCCAGCACGTCGCCCCGGCCGCCCAGCTCGACTGGAAGCTCGCCGTGGTGCGCGAGCAGCTCACCCGGCTGGGCGCCCTCACCGCGGAGCAGATCGACGCGCTCGGCGTCCGCGTCGAGGCGCTGCCCGGCGGGCCGCTGGGCTGGCGTTCCCGGGTCCGGTACGCGGTCGACGCGGCCGGGCGGGCCGGGCTGCTCAAGCACCGCTCGCACGAGGTGGTGCCGATCGAGCGGTGCCTGATCGCGCACCCGGCGATCCAGGAGCTGCCGGTGCTCCCGCCGACCGGCGCCCGCTGGCCCGACGCCGACGCGGTGGAGACCGTCGCCAGCACCGGCGGGGACGTCGCCGTGGTCGCGTACGCCGAGGGGGTTCCGACGGCGGTGAGCGGGCCGGAGCGGGTCCGGGAGACGGCGGCCGGGCGGTCCTTCACGCTGCCCGCCTCCGGGTTCTGGCAGGTGCACCCGGCGGCGGCGGACGCGCTGACCGGCGCGGTGCTCGACCTGCTCGACCCGCAACCGGGCGAGACGGCCTGGGACCTGTACGGCGGCGCCGGGCTGTTCGCCGCCGCGCTCGCCGAACGGGTCGACGGGGCCCGGGTGACGCTCGTCGAGTCCGCGCCGGACGGCGTGGCCGCGGCCCGGGAGAACCTCGCCGACCTGCGCGGCGTCGAGGTGGTCGCGGCGCGGGTGGAGACCGCGCTGGCCCGGCGCCGGATCACCGGCCCGGTCGACCTGGTGGTGCTCGACCCGCCGCGCTCCGGCGCGGGCGCGCCGGTGGTCCGCGACGTGGTGGCCGCCGGGCCGCGCGCGGTCGCGTACGTGGCGTGCGACCCGGCCGCCTTCGCCCGGGACGTCCGCACGTTCCGCGAGGCGGGGTGGCGGCTGGCCGAGTTGCGCGGGTACGACCTGTTCCCGATGACCCAGCACGTGGAGCTGGTCGGCCTGTTCCTGCCCGCGCACGGCCCCGGCCCCGCGCGTTAAGAAGGGGCCCTTTTACTACCGGATCCGTTAAGAAGGGGCCCTTCCTTGCGCATCGTCGGGCTGATGTCGGGCACGTCCTACGACGGCGTGGACGTGGTGGCCGCCGAGTTCACCGCCGACGGCGACACGCTGCGGCTGCGGCCGCTCGGGCACCGCGAGCTGGCGTACCCGGACGACCTGCGGGCCGAGATCAGCGCGCTGCTGCCCCCGGCGGCCACCACCATCGAGGCGGTCTGCCGGCTGGACAACCGCCTCGGCGAGGTGTTCGCCGAGGCGGCGGCGGCCGGCGTCGAGCTGGCCGGGGGCGCTGCCGACGCGGTCGTGTCGCCCGGGCAGACGGTCTTCCACTGGGTCGAGGCGGGCCGGGTGCGCGGCACGCTCCAGCTCGGCGCGCCGGCCCGGGTGGCCGCCTGGGTGGGCGTACCCGTGCTGCACGACCTGCGCTCGGCGGACGTGGCGGCCGGCGGCCAGGGCGCGCCGCTGGTCCCGGCGTTCGACGCGCTGCTGCTCGACCCGGCTGCCGGCCCACGTGCGGCGTTGAATCTCGGCGGGATCGCGAACCTCACCGTGGTCGCGCCCGGCGCGCCCGTCCTCGGGTACGACGTGGGCCCGGCCAACGCGCTGCTGGACGCCGCCGCCCGGCGCTTCCTGGACCGGCCCTGCGACATCGGCGGAGCGCGGGCCGCGGCCGGGCGGGTGCACGAGGCGCTGCTGGCCCGGCTGCTCGCCGAGCCGTACTACGCCGCGCCGCCGCCCAAGTCGACAGGCAAGGAGCTGTTCCACGGCGGCTACCTGGACGCGGCGCTGGCCGCGCTCGGCGAGCCGGTGGCCGCCGACGACGTGCTGGCCACGCTCACCGAGCTGACCGCCCGCACGGTGGCCGACGCCTGCGACCGGCACCGGGTCACCGAGGTGGTGGCCGCCGGCGGGGGAGTGCGCAATCCCACACTCCGGGCGCGGCTGGCCGCGCTGGGCGCGGGACGCTGGCGGCTGCGCACCACCGACGAGCTGGGCATACCCGCCCAGGCCAAGGAGGCGTATGCGTTCGCGCTGCTCGGCTGGCTGTCCTGGCACGGCCTGCCGGGCGCGGTGCCGTCGGTGACCGGCGCGTCCCGGGCCGCCGTGCTCGGCTCCTGGACGCCGGCCGGCCCGTCCGCCGCCGCGCCGCGCCCACCCGCGCCCCGGCGGCTGGTGGTCGACGCCTGACCTGGGTCGATGCACGGCCGGGCTGCGGACTGTCGCGCGGCCGATAGACTCTCCGGTCATGAGTGTTGAAGAGGGCACGGCCAACCACGGTCGGCTGCTGGGCACCGTCCGCGGCCCGCAGGACGTGAAGCGGATGACCGCCGAGCAGCTGGACATCCTCGCCGCCGAGATCCGTGACTTCCTGATCGCCAAGGTCTCCCGCACCGGCGGCCACGTCGGCCCCAACCTGGGTGTGGTCGAGCTGACCCTGGCGATGCACCGGGTCTTCGACTCCCCCCGCGACCGGCTCCTCTTCGACACCGGCCACCAGGCGTACGTACACAAGATCCTCACCGGCCGGCAGGAGGGCTTCGACAAGCTCCGCCAGCGCGGTGGCCTCTCCGGCTACCCCAGCCAGGCGGAGAGCGAGCACGACCTGATCGAGAACTCGCACGCCTCCACCGCCCTGTCGTACGCCGACGGCCTCGCCAAGGCGTACGCGCTGCGCGGCGAGAAGCGCTCAGTGGTGGCCGTGGTCGGCGACGGCGCGCTCACCGGCGGCATGTGCTGGGAGGCGCTGAACAACATCGCCACCGCCGGCAACCCGCTGGTGATCGTCGTGAACGACAACGGCCGGTCCTACTCGCCGACCATCGGTGGCCTCGCCGACCACCTGTCGTCGCTGCGGCTCAACCCCGGCTACGAGAAGGTGCTCGACACGGTCAAGGACGCACTGGGCAACACCCCGTTCGTCGGCAAGCCGATGTACGAGGTGCTGCACGCGGTCAAGAAGGGCATCAAGGACGCGGTCGCCCCGCAGGCCATGTTCGAGGATCTCGGCATCAAGTACGTCGGCCCGGTCGACGGCCACGACGTGCCGGCCGTCGAGGCGGCGCTGCGCGCGGCCAAGAACTTCGGCGGCCCGGTGATCGTGCACGCGGTCACCCGCAAGGGCTACGGCTACCGTCCCGCCGAGGACGACGAGGCCGACTGCCTGCACGGCCCCGGCGCGTTCGACGCCGAGACCGGCAAGCTGCTCGCCGTGCCGTCGGTGAAGTGGACCAACGTCTTCGCCGACGAGCTGGTCGCGATCGCCGACGAGCGGCCCGACGTGGTCGGCATCACCGCCGCCATGGCCGAGCCCACCGGCATCGCCACGTTGGCCCGCAAGTACCCGGAGCGGGTCTACGACGTGGGCATCGCCGAGCAGCACGCGGCCACCTCCGCCGCCGGCCTCGCCATGGGCGGGTTGCACCCGGTGGTGGCGGTCTACGCCACGTTCCTCAACCGCGCGTTCGACCAGGTCCTGCTGGACGTGGCGATGCACAAGCTGCCCGTCACGTTCGTGCTGGACCGCGCCGGCATCACCGGCCCCGACGGGCCCAGCCACTACGGCATCTGGGACATGTCGGTCTTCGGCGTGGTGCCCGGCCTGCGGATCGCCGCGCCCCGCGACTCGGCCACGCTGCGTGAGGAGCTGCGCGAGGCGATCGCCGTGGACGACGGCCCGACCATCCTGCGCTTCCCGACCGGCACCGTCGCCGCCGACCTGCCGGCCGTACGCCGGGTCGGCCCGGTCGACGTGCTGGCCGAGTCGGCGCGTACCGACGTGCTGCTGGTGGCGGTCGGCTCGTTCGCCGGCCTCGGTGTCGAGGTCGCCGCCCGGGTCGCCGAGCAGGGGTACGGCGTGACTGTGGTCGACCCGCGCTGGGTGCGCCCGGTGCCGGCCGAACTGGTCGAGCTGGCGTCCGCGCACCGGCTCGTGGTCACCGTGGAGGACGGCGTACGCATCGGCGGCGTCGGCTCCGCGCTGGCGCAGGCGATGCGCGACGCGGACGTCCGCGTACCGGTGAAGGACATGGGCGTGCCGGCCGACTGGCACCCGCACGGCAGCCGCGCGCAGATCCTGGCCGACCTGCGGCTCACCGCGCAGGACGTGGCACGCGACGTCACCGGCTGGATCTCCAGCCTCGACGCCACCCCGGTCGACCCGGCCGCGAACGGAGCCCGAGCCCAGAGCTGACCCCGCTCTCCGTCGCGCCCGCCCGCCCGCGTCGATCTTGCACTTGCGGCCCTCCTGATGTCGGCTTCGCCCGATAAGGGAGGGCCGCAACCGCAAGATCGCCGGGCGGGGGCGCCCGGGGTGATCATGAGGTTGGCCGTGGATTGTGTCCGGTTTGTCGCCGTCAAGTTCATGATCGACGGGGTGGGCGGCGGCGCGGGAGAGCGGGGTTACGGGGTGGGGAGGGATCGGTACCAGGTCTTCTCGGTGCCGGCCAGGCTGAACGTCTGCCGCTGGTCGGTGTGCTCGACGACCACCAGGCCGGGACGGTCCACCAGGCGGGTGGTGCCGGGCGGGGCGGAGAACGACACCTCGCCCGTACGCCAGCTCAGCACCGCCAGCGGCCGGCCGGGCATCGGCAGGTGGTACGCCTGGAGCGTGGTGGACCGGTCGGCGGGGGAGACCACCGGCGTGCCGCCGTCCGCGGGCCGGTAGACCACCGCGGTCATCGTCCCGCTGGGACTGTCCCAGCTCAACTGTTCCAACTCGCCCGGCTCCCCGTCGCCGAGCGCCACCGAACCGAGCGAACGGGTGGCGATCTTCGCCATCGGCCAGGACTCCGGCGCGGAACGGGGCGCGTCCCGGTCGCCGATGCGGCGCGGCACACTGCCGAACGGGCCCCGCTCACCGGCCAGCACGCAGGTGTCCAGCCCGGTCAGCGCGCGCTTCCCGGCGCCCGTGTCGTCGCGTACCAGGGGGTAGCGGGGCGCTTCGGTGGCCGTACCCAGGTCGAGGACGCGGTCCGCGGCCTTGCCGCGCGGCAGCGACGTCGTGGGCCGCAGCGCCGCGGTCAGCTCGACGGCCCGGCACGCCGGCACGGCGACCGGCTCGGTGACGCCGTCGGTGCTGGTGACGGCCTTGCCGTCGGGGCCGAGCAGGCGTGCGACGCGGGCCGAGGTGAGGTAGCGGCGGCCGTCCGGGTCGCGCACCGGCAGCACGTCGGAGTAGACCAGGTAGCCGGGATCGGTGTACTCGGTGGCGTGGGCCACCCGCCAGCGCTGCCCGTCCCGGTCGAGTTGCAGCAGCCAGGAGGCGGCGTCACCGGGCACATCGGCGGCGACCAGCGCCAGCGCGGAGCCGGCCACCTGACCGGAGAAGAGGATGCCGGAGGTGGGCACGTGTACCCGGTCGTCCACCGGGGAGCGCCACTCGCGTACCGCTGTGGTGATCGCGGCGGTCGCCGCCGCGTCGCCGGCCAGGCTGCCGCGCGGCGGCCACACCGCGAGGTTGCCGTCCAGGCTGTCGTAGCCGACCCGCAGATCCGCCGGCTTCCGGTCCGCGATCGGTCCGCAACCCGCGGTGACCAGCAGCAGAGCTGCCAGCGCGGTGCCCGTCGTAGCGCTTCGGCGGGCTGAAAGCACCCTGATCCCCTCGCCGGTCGTCGGTCGGAAGCCCACATGGTACGAGACGGCCCGCCGCCCGGCCGCGCCCGGCTCACCCTTTCGGTCGAGTGACCACTGCGGAACGTGACGGGCGATTCGGGTATCAATATCCGGCTCCGGTAGACTCCGCCGATTGTGACGCCTGCCGAGACCCGCGGCGCCTCGACGCCGGACGCCGCCGCCCCGACGGGCCACCGCTCCGTCACCCTTGATCCACCACCGGTCACCGTCGCCGAGCCGGAGCCGGCGACCACGACACCTCCGCAACCGCCGGCCGAGCCCGAGGCGCCGGCCACGCCGGGCGCGCGGCGCGTGCGCCGGTGGCGGTGGACCCGCCGCCGGATCGACCTCATCGTGTACGGCGGATTCCTGCTCGCCGCGATCTGGGTGACCAGCGGCATCTGGGCCGACCCGGCCGGGCGGGTGGCCGCGCTCTACAGCAGCGACCCGGCGCAGGTGCAGTTCTTCCTGGCCCACTCGGTACGGGTGGTGCTGCACGGCGAGTTCCCGTTCTTCACCGAGCAGTTCAACTACCCCGACGGCGTCAACCTGATGGCGAACACCGCCATCCTGGCGCTCGGCATCCCGATGGTGCCGGTGACCCTCCTGTTCGGACCGGCGGTCTCCTTCGTCACGCTGGTCACGCTCGGCCTGGCCGGCACCGCCGCCGCCTGGTACCGGGTGCTGTCCCGGCACGTGATCCGGCACCGCCCGGCCGCCGCCGTGGCGGCCTGGTTCTGCGGGTTCTCGCCGGCCATGCTGTCGCACGCCAACTGGCATCCGAACATCATCAGCCAGTTCCTGCTGCCGTTCATCGTGTGGCGGGTGCTGGTGCTGACCCGCTCGATCCGGCCGGTGCGCGACGGCGTGCTGCTGGCGCTGCTGGTCACCGCGCAGGCGTTCATCAACGAGGAGATCCTGCTCTTCACCGCGCTCGCGCTGGGCGTGTTCCTGATCGCCGTGGTGGTGCAGCAGCGCGAGCGGTGGACGACCGCGTGGCGTCCGCTCGGCGCCGGGCTGGCGGTCTGCGCGGCGCTGGCCGGCGCGCTGCTGGCGTACCCGCTGTATGTGCAGTTCGCCGGCCCGATGGCGTACCACGGGCTCAGCGACGCGGTACGCGACTACGGCAACGACATCGCCGCGTACTTCGCCCCCGGCTCGCCCACGTTCGGCGGCAACGAGCGCGCCAACGTCAACCTCGCCCCGAACTACTCGGAGGAGAACGCGTTCTTCGGCTGGAGCCTGTCGCTGATTGCCGTGGGCATCGTGATCTGGCTGCGGCGCGACGTGATCGTCCGGGCGCTGGCCGCGACCGGGCTGTTCTTCGCCGTGCTCTCCCTCGGCGAGCGGATCTCCTGGTGGGACCGGGAACTCGTCACCGGGCCGTGGGAGCTCCTGGTGCGGCTGCCGCTGCTGGACGCCGTGGTGCCCACCCGCTTCGGCCTGATCACCAGCGTGACGGTGGCGATCCTGCTCGCGTACGCGGTGCGCCGCGCCTGGGCGCTGCGGGGCGTGGACCGGCGGACGGCCCGCAAGCTCACCGCCGCCGGCCTGATCCTCGCGCTGCTGCCGATCGCGCCGATGCCGTTGCGGGTCACCACCCGGGAGCCGGTGCCGAAGTTCATCACCGCCGACCGGTGGCGGCAGTACGTCGGCCCGGACCAGACGCTCGTGTCCGTGCCGGTGCCGGCGATGGGCAACACCGACCCGATGCGCTGGGCGGCCAGCACCAACCTCGACTTCAAGATTCCCGGCGGCTACTTCCTCGCCCCGCGCAACGGCGTCACCGGAGACCCGGGACGCTTCGGCGGGCGGCCCAGCGGCATCGGCGAGATGCTGCGGGAGGTGTCGTCCACCGGCCGGACGCCGAAGCTCGACGACCGGCAGCGCCGCCGCTACCTGGACGAGCTGCGGCACTGGAACGCGGCGGTGGTGGTGCTGCCGCTGGCCGAGCAGAACGCCGAGCCGCTGCGCCGCACGGTGGAGCAACTGGTCGGGCCCGGACGGCAGGAGCTGGACGTGTGGCTGTGGGACGTGCGGAAACTGACCAGCCGGCCCGCCTGACCGCACCCGAGCAGCCCGCTCCCGCGCCCGCGCCCCGCCGCCGGCCGGTCGACGCGCTGGTGGTGGCCGGCTACCTCGCGCTCGCGGTGCTGCTCACCAGCGACCAGTGGCGCCGCCCGGAACGGCTGTTCCACCAGGCCGGCGACCAGATCCTGTTCGAGTGGATGCTGGCCCGGGCCGCCCGCGCGGTCACCGGCGGCGAGAACCCGCTGCACAGCGCCGCGCTGAACGCCCCGGACGGGGTGAACCTGATGGCGAACACGTCGGTGCTCGGGCTGGGCGTCCCGCTCACCCCGGTCACCGTCGCGTTCGGCTCCCAGGCGGCGTTCCTCGTCGCCGTGACGATCAGCCTCGCCGGCACCGCCACCGCCTGGTACGCGCTGCTCGCCCGCCGGCTGGTCCGCTCCCGGGCCGCCGCCGCGGTGGGCGGCCTGGTCTGCGGCTTCGCCCCGGGCATGGTGGCGCAGGCCGGCGCGCACCTGCACATGGCCGCCCAGTTCCTGGTGCCGGTGATCCTCGCGCTGGTGTTCCGCCCGGCCACCGACCGGGTACGCCGCGACGGCGTGCTGCTCGGGCTCGCCGTCGCGTACCAGGTGTTCCTCGGCGAGGAGGTGCTCGTCTTCCTGGCGCTGGCCGCCGGGGTGTTCGCCGGGGCGTACGCGCTCGCCGACCGGGCCGCCGCGCGTCGCCTGGCGCCGGTGGTGGCCCGCCGGCTGGGCGTCGGCGCGCTGGTGGCGGGCGTGCTGCTGGCGTACCCGCTGTGGTTCCAGTTCGCCGGGCCGGGCCACTACCGGGGGATGCCGTTCCACACCGGGGGCTACCGGCTGGACCTGGTCTCGTTCGTCGCCTCCGCCCGGCAGACAGTTGCCGGGGACGCCCACCGGGCCGGGCTGCTGTCGCCGAACCCGACCGAGCAGAACTCGTTCTTCGGCCCGTTCCTGCCGCTGCTGGCGCTGCTCGTCGTGGTATGGCTGTGGCGGCGGCCGCTGGTACGCGCGCTCGCCGCGTGCGGCCTGCTGTTCGCGGCGCTGTCGCTCGGCGCCTCGGTGGTGGTGAACCGCGACGACACCGGGCTGCCCGGCCCGTACCGCCTGCTCGCCGGGGCGCCGCTGCTGGACCTGGTGGTGCCGGCGCGCTTCGCGCTGGTGTGCGTACCGGTGCTCGGGGTGCTGCTGGCGCTCGCAGTCGACCGGGTCCGGCACGGCGCCGTGCGCGCCTGGGCGCCGTGGGCCGGCGCGGTCGCCGCCGCGCTGCTGCCGCTGACGCCGACCCCGATCCGCACGGTGCCGGTCGCGCCGGTCCCGGCCGTCGTGTCCGGCGGCGGCTGGCAGGCGTACGTGCCGCAGGGCCGCACGCTGGTGCCGGTGCCGCCGGTGACCGGGGCGGCGGTCAGCCCGGCCATGTTCTGGTCGGCGCGCACCGCGCTGGCGTTCGACGCGCCGGGCGGCTACTTCATCGGCCCGCGCTCGGCGGACGACCCGGCCGCCCGCTGGGGCGCGCCGGACCGGCCCACGTCGCTGCTGCTGCGCCGGGCCGCCGAGACCGGCCAGGTGCCGCCGGTCGGCGACGCGGAACGCCGGCAGGCGGTCGCCGACCTGCGGCGCTGGCGGGCGGCGGCGCTGGTGCAGGCCGACTCGACGCCGGCCGACCCGGTACGCGCCACGCTGGACGCACTTCTCGGCCCCGGCCGGGACGTGCCCGGCGGGCACCTGTGGGACGTCCGCGGGCTCGTCGGCTGAGCGGGACGCCGGCTCAGACCCGGTCGCGCACGTCCCAGAGCCACACGTCGTCCACCCGCTGCGGCGGGCCGAGCAGCTCGGCCATCAGGTCACGCAGCACCGCCTCGCGCGGACCGGACCCGAGCACCACCACCGACGCCCGCCAGAAGCGCAGGTCGTCCACGGCCTGGCGGCGGTTCTCCTCGGTGATCTCCGGCACCGCGTTGGCGTCCATCGTGGAGTAGATGAGCGTGCTGGTGGGGCGGTTCGGGGCGCCGAAGACACCCTCACCGCGCTCGTTGGGGCCGATGAAGTAGCCGCCCGGGATCGGGAACTCGTGCCCGGTCAGCGCGCTCCAGCGCAGCGTGTGCAGCCCGTGCACGTTGCTCGGGATCGGCACCGGCACCAGCGTGCGGCCCTCCGGCACGTACGGCCGCCAGCCACCCGCGGTGATGAAGCGCGGCGGCGGGTCGATGTGCTCCGCCGGCAGCGGACGCGGGATCAGCGGCACCAGGGCGGCCACGATCGCGGCGTACCCGGCCAGCCGCAGCACCCGGCGGCGCGTGTCGCGCGCGGCCGTCCCGTCGCCGTCGTCGTCCGTGCTGTCGTCGGCGGCGGCGCGGGGGGCGGGCACCGGCGGACGGCCGGCACCGGCCAGCGCGTCCCACGCCAGGGCGAGCAGCACACCCACGGCGGCCACCACGACCAGGCTCAACCGGGTCGGCATCATCATCTCGACCAGCGGCAGGTCGTCCGGAATGTACGCCCACGGCCCGTCGACGTCGGTCTCCACACCGTTGAACCGCACCACCGGGCCGATCGAGGCGATCGTGAAGACGACCACCAGCACGGCCAGGATCCGGGCCGGCACCGACCGGCGGACCAGCAGCACCAGCGCGCCCAGCGCCACCAGCACCAGCGGCCAGCCGAACCAGGTGTTCTGCTCGGTCAGCCCGATGGTCTTCTCCACCGCCTCGTCACCGGCGATCGTGTCCCGGGCGAACGTGACGAAGGCCACCAGGTCCTCACCCCAGTTGTGGAAGACGCCGCCCTGCAATCCGCGGTAGGACTGCGGCCCGTTGAACTGGAACCAGATCGGGTACGCGGTCAGCAGCAGCGCCAGCCCGCCGCCGAGCCCGAGCGCGGCCAGGAACGACCCGGCCCGCTCGCGGGCCGCCCGGGGCCGCTGCGCCGCGTACGCCACCACGACGACCAGGCAGGCCAGCGCGGTGAGCAGCAGCATCTCCTCGTTGATGAAGACCTGGTACGCCACCAGCAGCCCGAGCGCCAGCCCGTTGCGCCGCCACCGCCCCGGCTCGCCCAGCCGCAGCACCCGCGCCACGATCAGCGGCAGGAGGAAGTTCGACACGAAGTTGGGCTGGCCGTTCGCGTGGTGGACGATGCCGGGCGCGAAGCCGAGGAACGCGCCACCGGCGAACGCGGCGGCCCGGGACCGGACCAGGTGCCGCGACAGCACCCAGTACGACGTGGCGGCGGTCGCCGACAGCGCCGCGCCCAGGTAGAGCGCGTACATCACCTGCGGGCCGAGCAGCAGCGTCAGTGGCGCAAGCGGCAGCGTCACCCCGAGCAGCGAGGTGTTCGCCATCATGTTCACCCCGTCCGGCGCGTTCTGCCGGGTGGTGAACAGCGGGTTCTCCAGGTGCTGCACCGAGTACGCGCCGTGCGCGAACAGCCACTCGAACCAGCTGTGGTCGGTCGGCAGGTGCGAGGAGACCCGGTGCTCCACGTCGCCCCAGTAGTTGAGGCAGACGAGAACACCGAGCAGCACATAGGCTCCGATGGCCAGCAGATCGGCGCGGGCCGGCCGGCGACGGGCACGGCGTGGCGGATCGGCCACGACGGCGTCCGTCTCGACGGACGAGGGGTTCAACGAGGGGTCCACCACGGGCACGGCCACGACGCGCCATCGTACAGGCGAATTGTGGCAATGCCGGTCACGGCCGGACGGCGGCCGGGCGCGCGGGAGAGGATGGTCGTGACCGTCATCGATCTGGGGGAGTTGCGTCACGACGCTCCGCCCCCGGCGGCCCCCCGCCCGCCGCGCAGCGTCGGGCGGCCGGCCCGCACCCTGGCGCTCCTGCTGCTGGCGCTGCTCACGCTCGCCGCCGCCGCGCCGCCGCGAGGACCGGCGGAGTGGACGCTGCCCGGCGGCCTGGGCTCGGCCGTGTTCGTCTCCGGCGACGTGGTGTACGTGGTGCGGCCGAACCGCGGTGACGGGCGGGAGATCGTCGCCTACCGCGAAGGGCGGGAACTGTGGCGCAGTCCGCTGCCCGGCATCGGCACCGCCGTGTCGGTGTGGGAGCAGGACGGCCGGGTGATGGTGGCCGGCCCGGCCGGCGGCGACGAGGACTGGGAGACGGTGACGTACGACGCGGCCACCGGCGCGGACGTCTGGCGCCGGCGCGGGGTCGCGTTCGCGGTCGGCCGGGTGCTGCTGTCGCAGTCCGCCGCGTCCGACCCCCGCCCGTCGATCACCCGGGTCGACCCCGCCGACGGAAGGACGATGTGGACGCTGCCCTCGACGGGCATGCTGGGGTTCGATTACGGCTCCGGGACGGAACGCATGCTGTTGTGGCCGGCCACCGGGCAGGTGGTGGTCGTGGACGCGCGCACCGGCGCGCGGGTCGCGGCCCGGGACCTGCACCCGGTGCGACCGCCCGGCCCGCGCCACGTGATGACCGTGGCCGGGCTGCTGCTGGAGATCGGCGGCGGGCTCATCGAGGCGTACGACCTGGACACGCTGCGACCGCGCTGGACCGTCGAACAGAAGCTCGTCGACTACGTCGACAGGTGCGGCGCCCTGCTCTGCGCCGTCCGGCCGGGCGCCGGGATGACAGCGCTCGACCCGGCGACCGGCGCCGTGCGCTGGAGCGTGGACCGGTGGGCACGCGTCGTGGCGGCGCGCGACGACCGGCTGCTCGTCGGCGACACCGCGATCGGCGCCGGCGGCCTGGCGGTGCTCGGCCAGGCCGACGGGCGTCTGATCGCCGAGCTGGGCGGCTGGACCCTGGCCCCGCAGCACGGGTCCGGCGGCCCGCTGCTGGCCACCCGGCTGCTGGGCGGCGGCCGGCAGCTCCTGGCCGAGATGGACCTGTCCGGCGGTCCGCCCCCGATCAGGGGAGTGATCACCGGGACCGACTGCACGACCGGCGTGACGCTGCTGGTCTGCCGCAGGCCCGCAGGTGACTACGTGGTGCGGCGGCTGCCGTGAGCCCGGTGATCGAACTGGGCGAGATGCGGCACGGCGAGTCCGCCGACGAGCCGGAACCCGCGCCGCCCCGTCGGCCGCCCGGCCCGGCGGTCCGGGTGGCGCTGCTCGGCGTACTGGTGCTGCTCGTCGTGCACGCTGCCGCCGGTCCGCCGCGCCGGCCCGTGCCGATCCGGATTCCCGCCCCGCAGGGCGCGGCGTTCGTGGTCCGGCCGGACCGGGTGGTGGTGGCCGACGGCCCCGGCGCGACCGGCCGGGGCGGGCGGGTGGTCGCCGCGTACCGGCTGCCCGGCGGGGAACCGGCGTGGCGGTTCGCGCTGACCGACGGCGACCACGTGCTCGGCCTCACCACAGTGGCCGGGGGACTGCTGGTGACGAGCAGCCCGGCCGGGGACGGTGACTCGGTGTCGGCGATGCTCGACCCGGCGACCGGCACGCTGCGCTGGCGGCATCCCGGATACCCGGTCCCGACCGCCTCCGGCGGGCTGCTGCTGGAGAACCCCCGCCCGCCCGGCGCGGGCACCGTACGGGCCGTGGACCCGGCCTCCGGCGCGGTGCGGTGGACGCTGCCCGTACCGGGCCAGGAGGTGGGGTACCGCCGCGACGACCACGGGGTGACACAGCTCGTCCTGGTCACCCCGCAGGGCCGGGTGACCGTGTACGACGCGGACGCGGGCACCGTCGCGCACACCGGCCGGGTGGCGCCCGCGGCCGGCCGCGCCGACTACCGGTACGCCCAGGTGGTGGCCGATCTGCTGCTGGTCGAGGACGCCCGGGGCTCGGTCACCGGGTACGGGCTGGACCGGCTCGAGGAACGGTGGAGCCTGCCGGTGGGCTCCCGCGCCGGACTCTGGTTCGCCGACTGCGCCGGGATGGTGTGCCTGCGCAACCAGGTGGGCGGCGCGCAGACCCTCGATCCGGCCACCGGCCGCCCGGCCTGGACCGACGAGCGGTGGCTCGGGATGGGACCGGTCGGCGACCGGCTGATCGCCGCCGAGCGCGGGGTCGGGGAGGAGCTGGAACTGTCGGCGCTGGACCCGCCGACCGGCCGGGTGCTGGCCCGGCTGGGCCGCTGGCGCGTCTCCGGCAACGACCTCCCGTCCGGGCCGCTGCTCGGGCTGCGCACGCTCACCGAGGACCGGACGCTCGTCGGCGCGCTGGACGTGGCGGCCGGGCAGGTGCGGATCCGGGGGATCCTGCCCGGCGCCTGGTCGGAGTGCGCGGACACGGGTACGCAGCTGGTGTGCCTGCGCCCGACCGGCGGCATGGCGATCTGGCCGGCCGGACGCTGATCACCAGTTGGCCTGCGCCGGTGGCGGCGGCAGGGGCGTCGACTCGGGCCGAAGCACGTACGCGATGCCGCCGCTGCCCACCTGCCAGGCATGCTCGAACGGCGCGCGCGGCACGGTGCGGCGGACCCGCTCGTCGTCCGGCGCGTACGGGTCGTTCAGCACCGGATCGCCGTCGGCGGTGAAGCCGGCCAGCACGATGAGGTGCCCCCGGGTGTCGTAGTCCAGCCCCGGCACCTGCCCGGCGGTGAACGCCGCCGAGACGATCAGCGGGATGCCGGCGGCCACGAACAGTTCCGCCTCGGCCAGCGAACGCAGCCGGGTGACGAACGCGTCCACGCCGTGCGTCGCCGCGTACGCGGTGTTGAACGGCCAGTTCCCCGCTCCGGCGTACGCGTGGTCGAAGCAGTGCCGGGCGGCGTGCACCACCCGCGGGCGGGGGCCGGGCGGCGTCACCCAGGCGTACCGGTCCGGGGTGGGGCCCGCGCCCCAGAAGTCGAGCACCATGGACACGCAGGTGGGGCTGCACCAGGAGTCTCCACCGCCGCCCCAGCGGGTCTCCCCGGTGGCGTGCAGCCGCTGCGCGTAGCGCGGCACGTCCAGCACCCGCCCTCGCGCGCCGCCCGCGCCGGCATCGGTTCTTGCGACGGCTCGTTGTCCGACGCCGGGCGGGTCGGTGGAGGCGACCACGCCGATCGTGCGCAGCGCCGGGCCGTCCGCCGCGTCGAGGCGGCGCAGCAGCGTCACCCGCACCTGCCAGCCGGTCACCGTCGCGCCGGTCACCCGCAGCGTGTCGGCGGCCACCCGCGCCCGGTCGTCCGCCTGCCCGGGTACGGACGCCCGGTGCACCGTGCTGTCGTCGGCGGCCCAGTTGCCCAGCTCGTACCAGCCGGTGGAGGCCGCGTCGCCGGCCCAGCCCCGCAGCTCCACGCGCAGCCAGCAGCCGGCCGGCGTGTGCGCGGTCCAGGAGGGCACCAGCTCGACGGCGGCGAAGCCGAGCGGCGTCACCGGGGAGGTCCAGCTCCCGGCGGCGTACTCGGCGGTGGTCCCGGAGTGCGGATCGGTGTGGGTCAGGCGGCCGGGCGCGCCGTCGAGCACCAGCCCGTCCGGCCCCGCGGTGAGCCCGTCGGCGAGGCCCACGTCCCGGTCCGCCGGGAAACGGAACCGGCGGTACGCGATGTCGCGGCCGGTCATCGGGGTGCCGCCCGGCGTGGATCGGGTGCCTCGACCGCGTGCTTGTCGATCATTGCCGCTGAGCATCGCGTACCCGAAGGTTTTGTGCAACGGCGGTGGGTGCGGGCCCCGCGCTGGACGGGTCGGCCGGTGGGTTCGGGCCAGCCGCGCGGGAGGGTCCGCCTGCTCGCCGGGCCCGGTGTGATCAGGGGCGTAGCGAGTCGATGGGGCGGCCCAACTGACTGCACTTTCGTCACCGAAGGTAACCGTGACGTGAGGTCCCGGGGTTCACCCTGCGCCGACTTTGCTCTGCAGCCATCGACGCAACGGTGACTCACCGCAACAAGTGCGTATCGGGCTGCAGAGCAAAGTCGACGGAAGGGCATCGCAGGCCCCGACGGCCGAATTGGCATATCTGCAGTTCAACGGCTTCTGACTCGGCGGCAGTCTCGCGTGGAGGAGCAACCGTCGGTGACAGTGCGTGACGCAGCGGCGCGCCGTCGCCAATCTCACGGACAGTCACAGAAATCCGCGCGTGCGAGGAAGAGCGACCCGGTGGACGGCGGGAGGATCATGCGCCGCCGGGACAGCTCCTCCGGCGACACGCTTGGCCGGCGGCACTAGGTTGTCAGAGGTCACGAGGCGGGAGGGCCGGGATGCGGGTACTGGTGGTCGAGGACGAGCGCAACCTCGCCGACGCGATCGCGCGCGGGCTGCGCAAGCGCGGGATGGCGGTGGACGTCGCCTACGACGGCGACGCCGGCCACGAGGCGGCGTTCGTCACCCGTTACGACGTGGTGATCCTGGACCGCGACCTGCCGGGTGTGCACGGCGACCAGATCTGCGCCGATCTGGCCGCCTCCGGCGCGCTGACCCGGGTGCTGATGCTCACCGCGAGCGGCACCGTCGCCGACCGGGTGGAGGGGCTGCAGCTCGGCGCCGACGACTACCTGGCCAAGCCGTTCGCGTTCGACGAGCTGGTGGCGCGGGTGCAGGCGCTCGGGCGCCGGGCCACCCCGGCCGCGCCGCCGGTGCTGGAGGTGGCCGACCTGGTGCTGGACCCGGCCCGGCGGGTGGTCACCCGTGGTGGCGTGCCGCTCGACCTCACCAACAAGGAGTTCGGCGTGCTCGCCGAGCTGCTCAAGGCGCGCGGCGCGGTGGTGTCCAGCGAAGAGCTGCTGGAACGGGTCTGGGACGCCAACACCGACCCGTTCACCACGATCGTCCGGGTCACCGTGATGACGCTGCGCAAGAAGCTGGGCGACCCGCCGCTCATCGACACGGTGGTCGGGGCGGGCTACCGGATCGGCCGCACGCAGTGAGCGTGGGCACCCGGCGGGTGCGGCCGACGCTGCGGTTGCGGCTGACCCTGCTCAACGGCGTCCTGCTGGTCGGTGCAGGGGCGATCCTGGTGCTGCTGGCCTGGCTGCTGGTCCGCGACGCGCTGCGCCCCACCGACGAGCTGCTGCCCGGCACCACAGTGGTGCTCACCGACGGCCGTACCCTCGACGCCGGGCAGTGGCAGCGGCAACTGGTCGACGCGGCGTCGCAGGAACTGCTGGTCAAGGGACTGCTCGCGCTCGTGGCGATCAGCGTCGTCGGGGTGGCCGGGGCGTACCTGGTGGCCGGCCGGGCGCTGCGCCCGCTGCACCAGGTGACAGCCACCGCGCGCCGGCTCGGCGAGGCCACGCTCGACGAGCGGATCGGCTGGTCCGGCGCCGACGACGAGGTGGCCGAGCTGGCCGAGACGTTCGACGCGATGCTGGACCGGATCAGCGGCGCGTTCGAGGCACAGAAACGGTTCGTCGCGAACGCCTCGCACGAGCTGCGGACGCCGCTCGCGGTGATGCGTACCGAAATCGACGTGACGCTCAGCGACGACGACGCCGACCTCGCCGAGTACCGCCGCATGGCCGGGGTGGTGCGGGACGCCTCGGAGCGGGCCAACGGCCTGGTCGACGCGCTGCTGGTGCTGGCCCGCAGCGAGGCCCAGACCGGCCGGCGGCTGGCCCGGCGCGCGGAGTCGGACCTCGCCGTCGGCACCGCCAACGCGCTGTCCGCGGTGTCCCGGGAGGTCGAGCGGATCGGCCTGAAGGTGCACACGTCGCTGCGTCCGGCGCCGGTGGTCGGTGACCCGGGGCTGCTGGACCGGCTGGCCGGCAACCTGGTGGAGAACGCGGTCCGCTACAACCACCTGCACGGGCGGATCTGGGTGCGCACCGGCACCGACGGGCAGCGGTCCTGGCTGGTGGTGGGGAACACCGGCTTCGAGGTCGCCCCCGCCGACGTACCCGGGCTGTTCGAGCCGTTCCGGCGCGGCGGCCAGGAACGCACCGGTGCTCGCGGCTCCGGGCTCGGTCTGTCGATCGTGCGGGCCGTCTGCGACGCGCACGGCGGCACGGTGAAGGCGGTCGCCCAGCCCGGTGGCGGCCTGGAGGTGACCGTCACGCTTCCGTCGGCCGACCCGCCCGCGGCCACCTGACCGCCCATCCCGACCCGTCCAGCCGGTGAGGCGGCCTCACCTTTTCGTGCGGACAGCCTCGGCTGTCCTGGCCGGACCCGGCGGTGGTCGGCCCCCGGCGGCACGGTGGTCGGGCAGAATGCTCGGCTCACGCTGGACGCGGAGCGGTGATCAACGGAGAGTAAGCGCAGCGACGCCTCACCCTGCTCACCCACCGGAGCTGCCCGTGACCCACCTCTCGGCCCCGCGCCGCCGCCGTCTTCTCGCGGTCCTCACCGCCGGCGCCCTCACCGTCGTCGGCCTCTCTCCGGCCACGCCCGCGGCCGCCGCCGCGCCCGGCCACGACAAAGTGGTCCACACCGTCCCCTCCACGGCCTCGCCCGACGTCCAGGACGGCTCGGTCGACGCGATCCACGACGCCGGTACGAAGATCATCGCGGGCGGCTCCTTCACCCGTGTGCAGAACCGCAACTCCGACGTCGACATCCCCCGCGACTACCTGCTCGCGTTCGACAAGGCCACCGGCGCGGTGGACACCGCGTTCGCGCCCACGCTCGACAACGAGGTGACAGCGGTCACGGGCGGGCCCACGGCGAACACGGTCTTCGTCGCCGGCAAGTTCAACACCGTCAACGGCGTGACCCGGCGCAAGGTGGCCCTGCTCGACGTCAACACCGGGGCGGTCGTCACCAGCTTCGCGCCGCCCGCGTTCAACGGGCTCATCAAGGACATCGCGCTGGTCGGCAACCGGCTGCTGGTCGGCGGCATCTTCACCACGGCCGGCAACCCCAACCCGCGCGGCGGACTGGCGTCGCTCAACGCCACCACCGGCGCCGTGGACAGCTACCTCACCACCACGCTGACCGAGAACCACAACTGGGACGGGGTCAGCGGCGCCAAGGCCGGCGTCGGCGCGGAGAAGCTCGCCGTCTCCCCGGACGGCACGCAGCTCGTCGTCATCGGCAACTTCAAGAAGGCCGACGGGGTGCTGCACGACCAGATCGTCAAGATCGACCTGGGTGCCACCGCCGCCACCGTCGCGGACTGGAACACGGCCCGCTACACGCCGCGCTGCAAGTGGCAGTCCTTCGACTCGTACGTCCGTGACGTCGCGTTCTCCCCGGACAACAGCTACTTCGTGGTGGTCACCACCGGCGCGCCGTACAGCGGAACGCTCTGCGACACCGCGGCCCGCTGGGAGGCCGGCGCGACCGGCTCCGCTCTCCAGCCGACCTGGGTCGACTACAGCGGCGGCGACACGTTCCTGTCCGTCGGCATCAGCGAAGAGGCGGTCTACGTCGGCGGCCACCTCCGCTGGCTCAACAACACCACCGGCACCGACAACGCCCGGGCCGGCGCGGTCGGCCGGGCCAGCATCGCCGCGCTCGACCCGGCCAACGGCCTGCCGCTGTCCTGGAACCCCGGCCGCCACCCGCGCGGCATCGGCGCCTCCGAGATGCTCGTCACGCCGACCGGGCTCTGGGTCGGCGGCGACACGCTGTGGATCGGCAACTTCCAGTACCGCCGGGAGCGGATCGCGTTCTTCCCGCTGGCCGGCGGGACGGCGGTGCACCCCACCACCACGGCCACCCTGCCCGGCAACATCTACCAGGCGGGCCTGCCGCAGCCGACGAACGTGCTGTACCGGGTGAACGCCGGCGGCTCGTCCGTCGCCGCCACCGACGGCGGGCCGGACTGGGCGGCCGACACCAGCTCCAGCCCCAGCCCGTACCACAACACCGGCAGCAGCGTCTCCAGCTACACCACCGCCGCGAGCCTGGACTCGACGGTACCGGCCGGCACCCCGGTCGAGCTCTACAACCACGAGCGGTACGACCCGTCCGGCGGTGCGGAGATGACCTGGCAGTTCCCGGTGCCCAACGGCACCGAGGTGCACGTGCGGCTCTACATGGCCAACCGGTACGCGGGCACCGCCAACGCCGGCACGCGGATCTTCGACGTGGCGCTGGAGGGTGCTGTCGTCCTCGACGACCTCGACCTGTCCGCCACCGCCGGGCACAACGTGGGCACCATGCGGGAGTTCACGGTGGTCAGCGACGGCTCGATCGACGTGGAGTTCCGCCACGTGCGGGAGAACCCGCTGGTGAACGCCGTCGAGATCGTCAAGACCGGGCCCCCGCCCGCCCCGGCCAGCTCGCCGGTGCAGGTGCGCTCGTACGACGGGCAGAGCACGGTCGGCGCGCCGGACCCGGTGACCGACCCGAACGGCACCGTCTGGGCGGGCGCGCGCAACGCGTTCTGGGTCGGCGGGACGGTGTTCTACGGCGCCGACGGCGCGCTGTGGCGGCGTACGTTCAACGGCACCACGTTCGGTGCGCCGGAACTGGTGGACCCGTACCACGACCCGTACTGGGACAACGTGATCACCAACTCCGGGCCGACCGGGCAGACGTACGTCGGCGCGACCACCGGCTTCTACGCCGAGATCCCGAACGTGACCGGCATGTTCTTCTCCGGCGGGCGGCTCTACTACACGCTCAACGGGCAGAACGGACTGTTCTGGCGCTGGTTCACCCCGGACAGCGGCGTGGTCGGCGCCGACCGGTTCACGGTGTCCGGGGCGAGCGGGTTCGCCGACGCGGGCGCGGTCTTCGTCTCCGGCGGCACGCTCTACAAGGTCAACCGCAACACCGGTGACCTGGCCGCCACCGACTGGGTGAACGGCGTGCCGGCCGCGACGTTCACCGTGCGCAGCGGCCCGGCGGTCGACGGCGTCGACTGGCGCGCGAAGGCGGTGTTCGTCGGCCCGTAAGGAAGGGCACCTTCTTAACGCCTCCGGTAGAGGAAGGGCCCCTTGTTAACACGCAGCTGTTAACAAGGGGCCCTTCCTTGCGGCGGGGCGGGGTTGCCGGCGCCGGAGGGCGGTGGAATGATCAACCGGTCAGCCCGATGAGGTGGAAGGGGGTGTGGTCGATGTCTTTCGTGAACCGTCCCGCGCCCCGCGTTCCCCGCTGACGTTCCCACTCCGCCGGGGCGCGTACCCCACAGGAGGAAGCACCGATGAGTGCACAGTTCCATTGCGTGACAGTCGAATCCGACGACCCGTACACCCTCGCCGGATGGTGGGCCCGGGTGCTCGACCGCCGGCTCGCCGACGACGACCACCCGGACGACCCGGAGGCGGTCCTCGCCGCGCCCGCCGGCGACGGCCCCGACCTGTTGTTCGTCCGGGTGGGCGAGCGGCACGGCAAGGGCGCGTTCCACATCGACCTGCACGCGGCCGAGGGCACCCGCGACGAGGAGGTGGCGCGGCTGCGTGACCTCGGCGCCACGCTGGTGGCCGACCGGCGCCGGCCGGACGGCAGCGGCTGGGTGGTGCTGGCCGACCCCGAGGGCAACGAGTTCTGCGTCTGCCGGAGCCCTGCCGAACGGGCCGAGTCCGCCTGATCCGGAAACGACACCGGGCCCCCGCCGTCGCGGCGGGGGCCCGGTGCGTAGCGGTGTCAGCCCTGCTTCTCGATCTCGCCGCGCATCGTGACGAACTCCTTCTGGAGCTCGGCCGCGGACTTGAAGTAGACGACCACCATGCCGAGGCTGCCCCGGTCGGCCCAGATGCAGACGGCCACCTGCTCACCCGAGGCCTTGCCGTCGGAGCACTTGGCGTCGCCGCCAAGCGGGCCCGGGTCGACCGTCTTGAAGTCCTTGGTGGCCAGGTCCGGCGTGACCGCCGTGGCGGCGTCGTCCAGTTCCTTCTTCGGGTCGGCCATGACGCCGGACACGGCGACGATCATGACCAGGTCTTTCTTCTCCGGGTTGCCGTAGAAGGCGCCGGCCGTGCTCGTCGCGTCCGGCACGTCCTTGCTGAGCGAGGCCTTCATCTGCGTCGCGGCGTTCTGCAGCTGAGGGTCGGTGACCTTCGGCCGGCCGCCGAGCGTCTGCGGCTCGACCACCCGGGTCTTGGTGGCGGTGACCACCTCGCCGACGGTGTCCTTGGTGACGAGCCAGGTGACGATGCCGCCACCGACGCAGAGCACCAGGACCACCGCGAGGACGATCAGCAGGATCTTGCCGACGCCGGACTTCTTCGGCGGGACCGGCGCGCCGAACTGGTTGCCGTACTGGGGCTGCTGCGGGATCTGCGGGTAGTCAGCGCCGTACTGGGGCTGCTGCGGAGCCTGCGGGTAGCCACCGCCGTACTGCGGCTGCTGGGGCGGCTGGAAGCCGCCGGGCTGGTGCTGGGGCGGCGGGTAGTGGCCGGGGTAGGGATTGGACGGCGGCTGGGACATGTAGGCAGCTCCTGTGAGAAAACTGAAGGCGTGATCGTAGCCAGGAGCACCGACATGCCGCTGTCCGTGGAAGGCCGGTGGGACGAAACCGCATCCGACCCGTGACCTGCCCGCGAAACGCCGATCGCGGTGGCCGGGCGTCCGTCTCGGACAGCCCGACCACCGCGATCGATGCGGTATCGGTCAGCGCAGGCTGGCCACGCCGCGCGGCAGGAACCGCTTGCCGGTCACCCGCTCGGAGGTGCCGGTCCGGTCCAGGTACGGCGTCACGCCGCCCAGGTGGAACGGCCAGCCGGCGCCGAGGATCATGCACAGGTCGATGTCCTGCGCCTCGGCGACGACGCCCTCGTCGAGCATGAGCCGGATCTCCTGCGCCAGCGCGTCCAGCGCGTTCTGCCGCACCTGCTCGGCGGTGAGCGGCTCGTCGCCGACCACCAGCAGCTTCGCCACCTCGTCGTTGATCTGGTCGTCGACCACGATCGGCTGGCCCGAGTCGGCGATCCGCTTGAGGTTCTCGCTGACGCCGAACCGGTCCGGGAACGCCTCGTGCAGGGTGCCGCCGACGTGGTACGCCACGGCCGGCCCGACGAGCTGCAGCAGCGCCAGCGGACGCATCGGCAGGCCCAGCGGGTCCAGCGCGCTGTTCGCCACGTCCAGCGGGGTGCCGGCGTCGACGGCCGCGAACACGGTGCCGAGGAAGCGGGTCAGGAGCCGGTTCACCACGAACGCCGGGGCGTCCTTGACCAGCACCGACGACTTCTTGAGCTGCTTGCCGACAGCGAACGCGGTGGCCAGCGTGGCGTCGTCGGTCCGCTCGCCGCGGACGATCTCCAGCAGCGGCAGCACCGCGACCGGGTTGAAGAAGTGGAAGCCGACCACCCGCTCCGGGTGCTCCAGGTCGGCGGCCATCTCGGTGATGGACAGCGAGCTGGTGTTGGTGGCGAGCACCGCCTCCGGCTTGACGATCTTCTCCAGCTCGGCCCAGACCTGCTTCTTGACGCCCAGGTCCTCGAACACGGCCTCGATGACGAAGTCGGCGTCGGCGAAGACGGACTTGTCGACCGAGCCGCTGACCAGGCCGTACAGCTTGGCCGCGGTGCCCTTGTCCATCCGGCCCTTGCTGACGGCCTTCTCGATCTGGGTGTGCACGTAGCCGACACCCTTGTCCACCCGCGACTGGTCCAGGTCGGTCATGACGACCGGCACCTGCAGCCGCCGGGCGAACAGCAGCGCGAGCTGGCTGGCCATCAGGCCGGCGCCGACGATGCCGACCTTGGTGACCGGGCGGGCCAGGTCCTTGTCCGGCGCGCCGGCCGGGCGCTTGGCCCGCCGCTGCACCAGGTCGAAGGCGTACAGGCCGCTGCGCAGCTCCTCGGAGAAGACCAGGTCCGCGAGGGCCTCGTCCTCCGCCGCGGTGCCGGTGGCGAAGTCGGCGTCCTTCGCCGTCTCCAGCAGGTCCAGCGCCTTGTACGCGGACGGGACCGCGCCGTGCAGCCGCTGGTCGAGGGTCTGCCGGGCGAAGTAGAGCACGCCCGCCCACATGTCCTTGTCGACCTCGGGACGGCTCACGGCGACCTCGCCCCGGACCACGCCGGCGGCCCACTCCAGCGACCGCTCCAGGAAGTCGGCCGGCTCCAGCAGCACGTCCGCGATGCCCATCTCGGCCGCCTGCTTCGGCTTGAGCATCTTGTTCTGCATCAGCGGGTTCTGGATGATCACCTGGGTGGCGGCCGGGATGCCGATCAGGTTCGGCAGCAGCTGCGTACCGCCCCAGCCGGGGATCAGGCCGAGCGAGACCTCGGGCAGCGCCAGCGCCGCCGCGCCCGCCGACAGCGTCCGGTAGTGGCAGTGCAGCGCCAGCTCCAGGCCGCCGCCCATCGCCGCGCCGTTGACGAACGCGAAGGTGGGGACGGCGCTGTCCTTGAGCCGGGCGAACACGCGGTGGCCGAGCCGGCCGATCTCCAGCGCCTGCTCGCGGTTCTCCAGCGCGGGCAGGCTGGTGATGTCCGCGCCCACGCAGAAGATGTACGGCTTGCCGGTGACCGCGATGAACGCCGGCTCCGCCGCCAGCGCGGCGGTGATCGCCTCGTCCAGGCTGGTCAGACCGGCCGGGCCGAAGGTGTTCGGCTTGGTGTGGTCGAAGCCGTTGTCCAGCGTGATGAGGGCGGCGGGCCGGTCCAGCCCGGGTACGGCCACCTGGCGCAGCAGCGCCTTGGTGACGACCTCGTTCGGTGCGGCGAGGCTCACTTGTCTCCACCCTCCCAGTGCGGGTTCTCCCAGATCACGGTGCCGCCCATGCCGATGCCGATGCACATGGCGGTGAGGCCGTAGCGGACCTCGGGGTGCTCGGCGAACTGGCGGGCGAGCTGGGTCATCAGCCGGACGCCGGAGGACGCGAGCGGGTGACCGATGGCGATCGCGCCGCCCCACGGGTTGACCCGCGGGTCGTCGTCGGCGATGCCGAAGTGGTCGAGGAAGGCGAGCACCTGCACCGCGAACGCCTCGTTCAGCTCGAACAGGCCGATGTCGTCGATGCTGAGGCCGGCGATGCGCAGCGCCTTCTCGGTCGACGGGATCGGGCCGACGCCCATCACCTCGGGCTCGACGCCGACGAAGCCGAACGACACCAGGCGCATGCCGACCGGCAGGCCCAGCTCACGAGCGGTCTCCTCGGCCACCAGCAGCGCGGCGGTGGCGCCGTCGTTCAGGCCGGCCGCGTTGCCCGCGGTGACCTTGCCGTGCGGCCGGAACGGCGTCTTCAGCCCGGCCAGCTTCTCCATCGAGGTGTCGCGGGGCGCCTCGTCCACGGTGGCCAGACCCCAGCCCGCCTCCGGGTCGCGCACCGCCACCGGCACCAGGTCGCCCTGGAGCTTGCCGTTGGCGTACGCCTTGGCGGTCTTCTGCTGCGACGCCAGCGCGAACGCGTCGGTGCGCTCCTTGGTGATGTGCGGGACCCGGTCGTGCAGGTTCTCCGCGGTGGAGCCCATCACCAGGGCGGACGGGTCGACGAGCTTCTCCGCGACGATGCGCGGGTTGGGGTCGACGCCCTCACCCATCGGGTGGCGGCCCATGTGCTCGACGCCGCCGGCGATCGCGACGTCGTACGCGCCCATGGCGATGCCGCTGGCCACGGTGGTGACGGCGGTCATCGCGCCGGCGCACATCCGGTCGATGGCGAATCCCGGCACGGTCTTGGGCAGGCCGGCCAGCAGGGCGGCGGTGCGGCCGATGGTCAGGCCCTGGTCACCGATCTGGGTGGTGGCGGCGATCGCCACCTCCTCCACCTTCTCCGGCGGCAGTTGCGGGTTGCGGCGCATCAGCTCGCGGATGCAGCGGATCACCAGATCGTCGGCGCGGGTGTTGGCGTACATCCCACCCGCCTTGCCGAACGGGGTACGGACGCCGTCGACGAAGACGACATCCCGGACTTCACGGGGCACTTGGAGCCTCCCTCGGCACGGGCATTTCCCCGGATGCTACTCGCCAGTAACCAAACGCGGCACCACCCCCCGCGTGGCCCACCTCACACCTGCCACCGACGTTACTGCTGGGGGGTGCGCAGCGCCTCGGTAAGAGCGGGCAGCAGCAGCCCGATCTGCCACTCCCGGGCGCCGAAGGCGCGCAGCGCCTCCGCGACGGTGTCGTCGGTGATCTCCTCCGGCGGCTGCCACGCCAGCCGGCGGATCGAGTCCGGCGCGATCAGGTTCTCCGCCGGCAGCCGGTGCGCCCCGGCGGTGCCGACCACCACCTCCCGGGCCCGGGCCAGCCGCCCGGCCGCCACCGGGTCACGCTCGGCCCAGCGGTGCGGCGGAGGCGGGCCCTCCACCGTCGGGCTCACCGGCAGCGCCTCGTCCGGCAACTGACGCGCGTCGTCGAGCGCCGCCAGCCAGGTACGTGCCAGCCGGCGCACCGACCGCCCACCGAAACCGGGGAGCGTGAGCAGCGTCTTCTCGTCCTTCGGGTCCAGCTCGGCGGCGGCCACGATGGCCGAGTCGGGCAGCACCCGGCCCGGCGCGGCGTCCCGGCGGGCGGCGATCTGGTCCCGCGCGTACCAGAGGGACCGCACCCGGGCCTGGGCGCGCGCGCCGCGTACCCGGTGGATGCCGGACGTGCGCCGCCACGGCTCGGCGCGCACGCGCGGCGGACGGGCGCCGTTGCGCACCAGCGCGTCGAACTCCTCCGCCGCCCAGCCGGACTTGCCCTGCCGCCCCAGCTCCTCGTCCAGCGCGTCGCGCAGGTCCACCAGCAGCTCGACGTCCAGCGCCGCGTACGTCAGCCAGGACTCCGGCAGCGGCCGGCTGGACCAGTCCGCGGCGGAGTGGTGCTTCTCCAGGCTGAACCCGAGCAGCTGTTCGGTCAGCGCGGCCAGGCCGACCCGCTCGAATCCCGCCAGCCGGGCGGCCAGTTCGGTGTCGAACAGCCGGCGCGGGCGCAGGCCCAGCTCGGCCAGGCAGGCGAGGTCCTGGCTGGCCGCGTGCAGCACCCACTCGGTCTCGGCGATCGCCTCGTCGAGGGCGGACAGGTCGGGCAGCGGCAGCGGGTCGATGAGCGCGGTGCCAGCGCCGACGCGGCGCAACTGCACCAGGTAGGCGCGCTGGCTGTAGCGGTAGCCGGAGGCGCGTTCGGCGTCCAGGGCCACCGGGCCGGTGCCGCCCGCGAAACGGGCCACGACCTCGTTCAACTCGGCCGGTGTGGCCACCGGGGCGGGCGTGCCGTCGCGCGGCGCGGTCAGGGGGACGGCCGCGCCCGGCTCGGTCTCGGTCCCCGCGTCCGCCGGCTCCGGCAGGGCCGACGTCGGATCGGCGGAGACCTCTCCCGTACGGCTTTCGGCGGCCCGACGGCGCAGGGGTGGTTCGTCGGTCACCTGACAACCCTAGTAGGCCGGACGATCCGGTGTGCGCAGCCGGTCCGGCGCGTGTCGGCGCGGTGTCCGTCAGGTGTCCGGAACGAACCGGGTTGCGGGGCCGTGAGAGGGTCGGACAGCGGGGGAGACAAAGCCCGTTTCCGCCGGTACGGTCCATCGAGCCGCGAGCGGCGCACAGGGCCGGACGACAGCGGTCGGGGGCGTCGGCGAAGCCGACGGGGAGGACGGTCGAGCATGACAGGCGGGTACGGAACCGGCGACGGCGTGCCGGGGCAGGGCGGTGACCCGACGGCCGATCGGCCGGGCCCGCTGCCGCCACGCTTCGACCCGCCCGGCGGTCCGGCTCCACTGTCCGGGTCGACCGTGCCCGGGTCGACCGCGGGCGGTGTCGGCGCGTCGTGGAGCGGCGCCGGCACCGGAGGCCACGCGGCGCCGGGCACGGGCTACCCGGCCACGTCGCCGGGCGCGAGCTACCCGGGATCGTCCGGGGGGAGCTACCCGGCGTCGCCGGGCGCGAGCTACCCCGGGTCCTCGGGCACCAGCTATCCCGCCTCGTCGGGCACGAGTTACCCGGCCCCGTCCTCGGGCGCGGGTCATCCGGCGCGGGCGACCGCGCAGCCGTCCGCCGGTTACCCGGGCCGCGCCGACGCGGCCGGGGCGTCGCCGTCGGCCGCCTACTCCGCGTCGTCGGGTGTCGCGACCCCGCCCGCGGCGTCCCAGCCGTCGTTCGGCGCCGCGCCGTCCCAGCCGGGCCCGTCGTCGTTCGGCGGCGCGCCGGCCCAGCCGGGTCAGTCCTCCTACGGCACGCCGTCGACCCAGCCGGGGCAGTCCTCCTACGGCTCGGCACCGGCCCAGTCCGCCCCGGCCTACCCGGGCCAGGCGCCCGCCGGGTCACAGTCGTTCCCGGGCCAGGCCTCGTCGCCGTACGCGGACCGGCACTCCGGCGCCCCGTCCGGCTCCGGCTCGTCCTACCCGGGCCGGCCGGTCTCCGCGCCCGCCTATCCGGGCCAGCCGGTGTCCGCGCCGTCCTACCCCGCCCAGCCGACGGCGTACCCGGGTCAGCAGGTCTCCGGCTTCGGCGCGCCGCTCGGTCCGCCGGGGCGCGCCCCCCGGCGCAGCCGGCTCGCGGTGGTGGCGCTGGCCCTGGCCGCCGTGCTTGCGGTGGTCAGCGGCGTGCAGGCGTACCAGATCTACCGGCTCGACGACCGGCTCGCCGCCGCCGACAAGCGGATGGCCGAGGGGCAGGGCGCGGACGCCAGCCGGCTCGACGGCCTGGAGCAGCGCGCCGGCAGCCTGGAGAAGCAGGCCGGAGCCGCCTTCAACCCGGAGGCGGTGGCCAGCGCGGTGCTGCCGAGCGTGTTCCGGGTGCGGGCCGGGCAGTTCACCGGTACGGCGTTCGCCGTCGGCAAGGCCCCGTCCGGCGGCGGCACCACGCTGCTGACGAACTTCCACGTGGTCGAGTCGGTCTTCACCGCCGGTGAGCGCAAGGTGTTCCTGGAGCGCAAGGACCAGCGGTTCGAGGCGACGATCATCGCCACCGACAAGGACAAGGACCTGGCGCAGTTGCGCACCACCGCCAAGTTCGCCGGTCTGGTCGCGGCCAGTGATCCGGTGCGGTCCGGCCAGCAGATCATCGTGGTCGGCGCGCCGCTCGGGTTGCAGGACAGCGTCACCACGGGCGTGGTCAGCGCGTTCCGCGAAGACGAGCGCGGCGGCGGCCCGGTGATCCAGTTCGACGCGCCGATCAACCCCGGTAACTCCGGCGGCCCGGTGATCAACGGCGCCAAGGAGGTCGTCGGCATCGCCACGGCCAAGGCCCGCAACGCCGAGGGCATCGGGTTGGCGGTGCCGATCAAGACCGCCTGCGACCGGTTCCGCCTCTGCTGACCGGTCGCCCACGCCGGTGTGGGGCGACCGCAGCGCATCGACCCCGGCCCATCGGGCCACCCCGCGGGGGACCAGCTCATCTGGAGGAACGACATGTCCTACCCACCGGCCGGGGGCGACAACCCGCCCCCGGCGCCGGGGGGCACGGTCTACGGCAACGTGTACGGCAGCCGGCCCGCGCCCCAGCAGTACGACCCGAACCAGCCCGCCCCGACCCTGCACCAGCCCACCGCGCCCGACGGCGCACCCGGGTACGGCGGATACCAGCCCGCCGCGCCGGGTCAGCCGGGCTACGCGCCGGGCGCCGCTCCGGTGCCCCCGCCGATGTCGGCGCCGCCGGTCTCCGTACCGCCGGTCTCCGGCCCCGGCTACCCGCAGCCGCTGTCGGCCCCGCCGCTGTCCGCCCCACCGGTGTCCGGCCCCGGCTACGGCCCGCCGCCGATGTCCGGGCCGCCCGGCCCCTACGGACCGGCCGGCGGCGCGCCCGCCGGCGGCGGCCGGAGGTGGGCCCCGCTGGTCCTCGGCCTCGTCGCCGCGTTGCTGTTCGTCTTCGGTGGCGTGATGACCTTCCTGTACGTCTCCACGGACGGCGAGCTGGACAAGTCCCAGCGGCTGGTCAGCCAGCGCGACGGCACCATCTCGGCGAACCAGCAGGAGATCGAGAAGCTCAAGGGTGAGCTGAAGACGGTGCAGGAGCGGCTGTCGGACACCCAGCAGGACCTGACCGGCACCAAGAACGACCGGGACGAGCAGGCCCGGCAGAAGAAGGTCATCGCGAGCTGCCTGGACAAGCTGACCACCGCCATCGCCGCCGCGTCGCGTGGCGACCGGGCTGCCTTCGAGGCGGCGAACAAGGGTCTGGACAAGGTCTGCGACGAGGCCGAGAACTATCTCTGACCTGTACTCGCCCGAGGCCGCCCCGGTTCGCCGGGGCGGCCTTCGCGTATCCGGCCGGGTGTGGTCAGGCGGCGCCGGCGGAACGCCGGGGCAGCGCGGTGACGCCGGGCGGCGGCAGGCCGGCCGTGGAGGCCAGCAGCGTGCACCAGCCGAGCAGGTGCGGACCCAGGTCGGCGCGCAGCGGCGTCCAGGAGGCGCGGATCTCGATGTCACCGGCGGCGGGCGGCCCGGCCAGCTCGCCGAACCGGGTGGAGAGCGTCTGGGTGACGGTGCCGCCGATCGCCCGGTGCCCGGCGCCCTGCGCGTCCAGCGCGTCGGTCAGCCAGGTCCAGCCGACGCCCGGCAGCAGCGGGTCGCTGGCCAGGTCGACCTCAAGCTCGGCGGTGACGTACGTGACCAGCCGCAACGTGCCCTGCCACGCCTCGTGCCCGGCCGGGTCGTGCAGCAGGATCAGCCGGCCGGTGGCCACCTCGTCGTCGTCGCGCATCACGGCGGCGGAGAGCGCGAACGCGAACGGGGCCAGCCGCTGGGGCGCGCCGACCTCCTCCAGGATGATCTCCGGGCGGGGTGTCACCGACCGCAGCCCCGCGACCGCGCGAGCGAACGTTTCCGGGAGCGCGATCGGGGGGGCCATGCGGGCAGCCTATGCGCGCCCACCGTACGGCGCGCGACGGCGCGCCGGGTGATCGACGGTTAAGAAGGGGCCCTTCCTCTACCGGAGGCGTTAAGCGGGGGCCCTTCCTTCTACGTCACAAATGCGGACGGTGAGCGCGGGCGCGTGCCGGGGGCGTGGCACGATTGCCGCGATGACCACCGACACCACGGGCACTGCCGCCCGAGACGGAGAACCCCGCCGCGGCGGGCCGGCCGACTCGCCCTTCGTGCGCGCCTGCCGGCGCGAGCCGGGCCCGCACACGCCGGTCTGGTTCATGCGCCAGGCCGGCCGGTCGCTGCCGGAGTACCGCGAGATCCGGGCGAACGTGCCGATGCTGGAGTCCTGCCGCCGGCCGGACCTGGTCACCGAGATCACGCTCCAGCCGGTGCGCCGGCACGGCGTGGACGCGGCGATCCTGTTCAGCGACATCGTGGTGCCGGTCGCCGCGGCCGGCATCGACCTGGACATCGTGCCCGGCACCGGCCCGGTGGTGGCCGAGCCGATCCGTACCGCCGCCGACGTCGAGCGGATCTCCCCGATCGGCCGCGACGAGGTGTCGTACGTGGACGAGGCGGTCCGCCAGCTCGTCGTCGAGCTGGGCGACACCCCGCTGATCGGCTTCGCCGGCGCCCCGTTCACGCTCGCCAGCTACCTGGTCGAGGGCGGGCCGTCGCGTACCCACGCCAAGACCAAGGCGCTGATGTACGGCGACCCGGACCTGTGGCACGCGCTGTGCGCCCGGCTGGCCGAGGTGACGCTGGCGTTCCTCCAGGTGCAGATCGACGCCGGGGTCTCCGCGGTGCAGCTGTTCGACTCGTGGGCCGGCGCGCTCTCCGAGGCCGACTACCGCCGCTTCGTGCTGCCGCACTCGACGTACGTGCTGGGCGGGCTCGCTGACTCCGGCGTGCCGCGGATCCACTTCGGGGTGGGCACCGGCGAGCTGCTCGGCGCGATGGGCGAGGCCGGCGCCGACGTGGTGGGCGTGGACTGGCGTACGCCGCTGGACGTCGCCACCGGCCGGATCGGGCCGGACAAGGCGGTGCAGGGCAACCTCGACCCGACCGTGCTGCTCGCGCCCTGGCCGGTGGTGGAGACCGAGGTGCGGCGCATCATCGAGCAGGGCCGGGCCGCTCCCGGCCACGTGTTCAACCTCGGTCACGGCGTCCTGCCGGAGACCGACCCCGAGGTGCTGACCCGGGTGGTCGCGCTGGTGCACGAGCTGACCGCGCGACCGGAGCGCTAGGAGGCGACAGTGGTGCGACCGTGGCGGGTGGCGATCGTCGGTGGCGGGATCACCGGGCTGGCCGCCGCCGTCCGGTTGCGCGACAGCGCTCCCGAGGGCACCGAGGTCACCGTGTACGAGCAGTCCGGCCGCCTCGGCGGCAAGCTGTTCACCGGTGAGCTCGCCGGCGGGCCGGTCGAGTTCGGCGCGGAGTCGTTCCTGATGCGCGACCCGGCCGGTGGCGAGTCGGCGGCGGTGACGCTGGCCCGGCGCCTCGGGCTGGCCGAGGCGATCGTGCACCCGACCGTCGGGCAGGCGGCCCTGCTCGTCGACGGCACGTTGCGCCCGGTGCCGGGCGGGACGCTCGTCGGCGTACCCGGGGATCTGGAGAAGGTGGCGGCGGTGGCGCCGCCGGCCGCGGACGCCGACCGCGACGCGGGCCACCCGTTGCTGGCCGACGGTGAGGACACCTCGGTCGGTGAGCTGGTCCGCAAGCGTCTCGGTGACGCGGTGGTGGACCGCCTCGTGGACCCGATGCTCGGCGGCGTGTACGCCGGGCGGGCCGACGACCTGTCGCTGGTCACCACGATGCCGGCGCTGGCCCGCGCGGCACGCGCCGAGCACACGCTTGTCGGTGCGGTACGCGCCGCGCAGGCCGCCGCGCCGCGCGCGCCCGGCGCCCCGGTCTTCGGCACCCTCGCCGGTGGACTGAGCACGCTGGTCGAGGCGGCGGCGACGGCGAGCGGCGCGACGATCCGGCGCGGCGCCGCGGTACGCGAGCTGCGCCGCACCCCGTCCGGATGGCGGCTCACCGTCGGGCCGACCCGCGACGCCGAGCACGTCGAGGCCGACGCGGTGCTGCTCGCGGTGCCGGCCCGCCCGGCCGCCCGGCTGCTCGCCGCCGCCGCGCCCGAGGCGGCCGAGACGGTGGGCGCGCTCGACTACGCCAGCGTCGCCCTGATCACCCTGGCCCTGCCCGGTCCGGCCCTGCCGGAGCTGTCCGGTTTCCTGGTGCCGGCCGGTGAGGGGCTGACGATCAAGGCGTCCACGTTCTTCACCACCAAGTGGGGGCACCTGCGGCGGCCGGACGGGCTGGCGCTGGTGCGCGCCTCGGTCGGCCGGTACGGCGACGAGACGTCGCTGCAGCTCACCGACGACGACCTGGCCGACGCGGTGCACCGGGAGCTGTCGGCGGTGCTCGGCGCGCCGCTGCCGACTCCGGTGGCCCGGCACGTGCAGCGGTGGGGCGGCGCGCTGCCCCAGTACACGCCCGGGCACACCGCCCGGGTGGCGGCGGTCCGGGCGGCGCTGCGCGCCGCGTACCCGACGCTTGCGGTGGCCGGGGCCGGCTACGACGGCGTCGGCATCCCGGTGTGCGTCCGCTCCGGCGAGACGGCGGCCGAAGAGATCATCACGGCACTGGAAGGATCGGCAGCATGACCGAGCAGACCAACGCGGCGCGGCTGCGGGAGCTCAACGAGACCATCCGCTACACGATGTGGTCGGTGTACCGGGCCACCAGCCCGCTGCCGTCGCTGCGGGAGAACGTCGTCGACGAGGTCGAGTCGCTCTTCACCGAGCTGGCCGGCAAGGACGTCACGGTCCGGGGCACGTACGACGTGGCCGGGCTGCGCGCCGACGCCGACCTGATGATCTGGTGGCACTCGTCGTCCAGCGACGCGCTGCAGGACGCGTACCTGCGGTTCCGCCGCACCACGCTGGGCCGGGCGCTCACCCCGGTCTGGTCGCAGATGGCGCTGCACCGCCCGGCCGAGTTCAACAAGAGCCACATCCCGGCGTTCCTCGCCGACGAGCAGCCGCGCCCCTACCTGTGCGTCTACCCGTTCGTGCGCTCGTACGAGTGGTACCTGCTGCCCGACGCGGAGCGGCGCGAGCTGCTGGCCGAGCACGGCAAGATGGCCCGCGGCTACCCGGACGTACGGGCCAACACGGTGGCGTCGTTCGCGCTCGGCGACTACGAGTGGATGCTCGCGTTCGAGGCCGACGAGCTGCACCGGATCGTGGACCTGATGCGTGACCTGCGCGCCTCCGGCGCCCGCCGGCACGTGCGGGAGGAGATCCCGTTCTACACCGGCCGCCGCCGCTCGGTGGCCGACATCGTCAACTGCCTGGTGTGAAAGGAAGGGCACCTTCTTAACGCCTGCGGTAGAGGAAGGGGCCCCGCTTAACACCCCAGCGGGTGTCGAGCAGGGCCCCGACCGGGAAGACCGGCGTCAGGCGGTCGTCGTACAGGACACGATGCTGGGCACCGGGTTCGTCGCACCGGCCGATCCGGTGAAGCCGAACGAGGTGCTCACACCCGGCGCGAGTGAGCCGTTGTAGGCGGCGTTTCGTGCCGTCACCAGTGTTCCGCTCGTGGTGACAGTGGCGTTCCACGCCGAGCTGACCTGCTGGCCGTTCTGGTAGTTCCAGCTCACCGACCAGCCGCGGATCGGCGAGCCGCTGTTGTTCGTCACCTTCACGTCGGCCTGGAAGCCGCCGCCCCACGAACCGGTGATCGCGTACGTCGCGGTGCAGCCGCCGGCCGGGTTCGGCGTGGTCGGCGGCGTGCTGGTCGGCGGCGTGCTGGTGGGCGGAGTGCTCGTCGGCGGGGTGCTGGTGGGCGGCGGGGTGGTCGGGCCGGACCCGCCGAAGTCCACGTCACTGCACAGGTAGTAGGACTGGTCCAGGTGGCTGGCCTGCCAGATGGTGTAGACGATGTGCCGGCCGGTGCGGCCCGGCGCGTTCGCCGGGATCTGGATCGACACGCCGTCCACCTCACGCGTCCACTGGCTGGCCGGGGTGTTGCCGATCTGGCCGACCAGTTCCAGGTCGCTCCAGCGCAGCGGCGAGGTGAGCGCGTTGAAACCCTGCTTGGTCACGTACACCCGGATGTAGTCGGCGCCGTGGCTGGCCTGGTCGAAGAACTTGACCCGGAAGTTGTTGGTGACCGGCACGGTCTTCCAGGCGCCGACGGTGTCGAGCGCGTTGTACCGGCCACTCTGGGTGCGGCCGCCGCTGCACAGCTGCCCGTCCGGGATGGCGCCCTGGTGGTTGCCGGCCACGCCCTCGCGGAACAGGCCGTTCCAGTTCCACATGGCGTTCGGGTCGGCCTGCCACGCCTGCCAGCACATCGGGTCCTGGGTGGCCATGGCCGGGTTCTGGAAGTCACCGCCCCAGCGCTGCCAGCAGCTGTAGGCGCGCGAGGCCGGGTCGACCACCGACCCGTGCGCCGAGGCCGGGCCGGAGAACGCGGTGGTGAGCAGCGCCGCGACGACCGCGCAGACGCCGAGGATCGCCGCCGCGAGCGGTAACGGGCGGCGGTACGGAGTGGACATGGAAAGCCTCCGGGATGGGTGTCGGTGCACGACGCCCGGACTGTCGGGAGTTGCCCTCTCCCGCGTGGCGGCTCCGCCCGCACGTTGCCACAAAAAGTGACAAACGTCAATGAGTTGGGTCGCGGCGCATCGGGGTGTGCGGGATGCCGTCCTCGACGTAACCGGGGCCGTCGACCGTGAAACCGAATCCCGCGTAGAAGCCCACGAGGTGCGTCTGCGCGTCGAGCACGCACGGCCGGTCACCCACCACCGCGAGGGCCTCGGCCATCAGCGCGCCGGCCAGGCCCGCGCCGCGGGCCGCCGACGCCACCACCACCCGCCCGATCCGCGCCACGCCGCCGGGGTCGGCCAGGATCCGCAGGTACGCGACCACGGCGCCGTCGCTGGTCAGCCACAGGTGGCGGGTGCCGGGCTCGACGTCCCGGCCGTCCAGTTCCGGGTACGGGCAGGACTGCTCGACCACGAACACGTCGATGCGTAGCCGGAGCAGGTCGTGGAAGGTGCGGGCATCCAGGTCGGCGAAACCGGCCAGGTGGGACTCGACGGGCATCGGCCCAGGTTAGGCGGCGCGCTTCCGGCCGGCGGTGCGCACCCCGGCTCGGGCGGCGGTTCAGCCCTTCGACGTGCGCAGCCCGGTGGCGGTGGCGGTGACGGCGCGCTCGAACCAGGTGCCGGTGTCGGCCGCCGAGCGGGTCCAGACCGCCACGCACTGGGTGACCCGGCCCTGGTGCAGGCAGCCGTACCGGTGCGGGAAACGGGTGCCGTCGGACAGGGTCATGGTGGCCGACACCGTCCGGCCCGGCACGCCCAGCCCGGCGGGCAGCGTCCCGGCGGTGTGGCCGGTGGTCATCTGGCCGGCCTCCTCGTCGCGCTCGCACGCCTCCAGCACGTCGAAGACCTGCCGGACCGCGTCCGCGGCGGTCGCCTCGTCCGGATAGACCACCGTCTCCTGGGCGATCTCGACGAACTCGCCGGCCGGGGTGCCCTCCGGCGTGCCGAAGACCCGGGTGGACACGACGAGCCGCCGGTCGAGCAGGGGCAGCGGGCGACCGCACACGACGCCGTCGGAGTCGAGTTGCTCGCTGGCGTTCTCGGGCTTCTCGGCCAGGCCGGCCAGGCTGCCGGTCGCGGCGTACCGGTCGCGCAGCGCCTCGGCAGCGCCCCCGTCGGTGGGTGAGGGCGCGGCGAGGGCCGGCGCGGGGGCGGCGGCAGCGCCGGGCTCGGTGGCGGAACCGCAGCCGGCGAGGCCGGCGAGGCCGGCGACCAGCGCCGCCGCGATGATCAACCGTCGGGACACCGGAGGGATGCTAGACGGAGATCGACGCCCGTGGCGCCCCGGGGAGCGCCCGCGTCAGGCGGGGCGGGCGCCGACCGCGTCGCGTACCTCGGCGCCCTGCTCGCCCTCGACGGCGCGGGCGCAGTGGGCGCAGCAGAAGAAGCGGCCGGAGACCTCGACGCCGTGCCCGACGATCTTGATCTGGCAGTGCTCGCAGATCGGCGCCATCTTGTGCACCGCGCACTCGAAGCAGTCGAACGTGTGCCGCGACCCGTCGACGGTGCGCACCTCGAACGCCATCCAGTAGTCGTTACCGCAAACCTCGCAGGTTGCCATGCGAAACCCCCCGAAAACGGACCTGTCATCCGAGAGTCGCGCAGACGACACCATCGAGCAACCGGAACCGGCGAACCTGATCCGGCCCTACGGCGAGTCGCTCCCGGCGTGTCGAGCGTTGACTCCGGTGACCGCCGAAAATCCCCGGAGGATCCGTGATCAAGCGCAACAAACTCTTCGGCAACCAGACCCGGGTGACGTTCTCGCTGCCCCGGGACACCCCGCCCGGCACGGTGAGCGTGGTCGGCTGCTTCAACGGCTGGGAGCCCGGCCGGCACGAGCTGGTGCCGCGCCGCGACGGCACCCGTACCGTGACGGTCCGGTTGAAGCCGGGGGAGTACCGCTTCCGTTACCTGGCCACCGGCGGCGTGTGGCTGGACGACGAGGCCGCCGACCGGGTGGACGAGGCCGGCGGCCTGCTGCGGCTGTGACGCCGCCGTCAGCCGGCGCTGGGCTCCAGCCGCACCGAGATCGAGTTGACGCAGTGCCGGGTGTCCTTCGGGGTGAAACCCTCACCCTCGAAGACGTGCCCGAGGTGGCTGTCGCAGCGCGCGCAGCGGATCTCGATCCGGCGCATCCCGAGCGTGTTGTCCGGGATCTCCTTGACCGCGCCCGGGATGGCGTCGTCGAAGCTCGGCCACCCGCAGTGCGAGTCGAACTTGTCCTCGCTGCGGAACAGTTCCAGCCCGCAGGCCCGGCAGTGGTAGACGCCGGGGGTCTTGGTGTCGACGTACTCACCGGTCCAGGGCGCCTCGGTGCCGGCCTCGCGGAGCACCCGGAACTCCTCGGGGCTCAGCCGCACGCGCCATTCGTCCTCGGTACGGGGCAGTTCGTTGTCGGAAAGACTCACCCCTTCACGGTACGTCGGCTGTCGGTGGCATCGCATATGGTCGCGTGATGGCGGGCAAGGGCACGGTCGAAGAGATCGAGGTAGCCGGGCACACGGTGCGGCTGAGCAGCCCCGACCGGGTGATCTTCCCCCAGCGGGGCTTCACCAAGGCCGACGTCTTCCGCTACTACCTGGCCGTCGGCGACGGGATCATGCGCGCCCTGCGCGACCGGCCGACCACGCTCCAGCGCTTCCCCGACGGCATCGAGGGGGAGATGTTCTTCCAGAAGCGGGTGCCGCAGCGGGGCGTACCCCCGTGGGTCCGCACCGCGCGGATCGCCTTCCCCAGCGGCCGCCCGGCCGACGAGCTGTGCCCCGCCGACCTGGCGCACGTGGCCTGGGCGGCGCAGATGGGCACCGTCGTGTTCCACCCGTGGCCGGTGCGCGCCGCCGACACCGACCGCCCCGACGAACTGCGCGTCGACCTCGACCCGCAGCCCGGCACCGACTTCGCCGACGCGGTGACCGCCGCCGGTGAGCTGCGCGGCCTGCTGGACGAGCTGGGCGTGCCCGGCTGGCCGAAGACCTCCGGTGGCCGGGGCGTGCACGTCTACCTGCGCATCCAGCCGCGCTGGACGTTCGTCGAGGTCCGCCGCGCCACCATCGCGCTGGCCCGCGAGCTGGAACGACGCCGCCCCGAGCTGGTCACCACCGCCTGGTGGAAGGAGGAACGGGGCGAACGGGTCTTCGTCGACTTCAACCAGATGGCGCGGGACCGCACCATCGCCTGCGCGTACTCGCTGCGCGCCAACGCGCGCGCCACCGTCTCCACCCCGGTCGACTGGGACGAACTGCCAGAGGTCGACCCGGACGACTTCCACCTGGGCACGGTGCCGGCCCGGTTCGCCGAGCGCGGCGACCCGCACGCCGGCATCGACGACGCCCCGTGGGACATCACGCCGCTGCTGGAGTGGGCCGAGCGGGACGCGGCGGACGGGCTGGGCGACATGCCGTACCCGCCGGAATACCCGAAGATGCCCGGCGAGCCGAAGCGGGTCCAGCCGTCGAAGGACCGCGACCGCCCCCGCCCCTGACGCCCGCCGCGCTCACGCCGCGCACGGGCCGTCATGGTCGTTGAGGTGGCCGCACCGGCCGGCGCCGTCGAGCCGGGCGTCGCACCAGACCCGGGTACGCACGAACTGGCTGTCCTCCTCGCTCAGCGTGGTCTCGCCGAAGTCGATGACGGTGACGTGGCCGAGCGAGTCGCGGAGCGTCACCGCGAGGGCAGCCGCCTCGTCGGCGCTGGTCAGCGTGGTGGGCAGGTGGATGATCCAGCGCTGTGCCGTCATCGGGGCCATCCGCCCGGCGGGGCGTCCGGGTCGCGGAGACGGCAGGCGCGATGCTGGGACTGCCACTGCCGCAGCGCCTGGCGCACGCGTTCGGCCTCGGTTCGCGTGGTGACCAGCTCACGGCTCAGGCGTTCGAGTTCGTCGGCGACCCGGTCGAGGTGGTCGCGCACCTGGGTCGGGTCGAGGCCGCGCCAGCGCCGGTCGAAGTAGGCGGCCCGGACGTGGTGCGGGAGCAGGCGTTCCCCGGTCACGTAGATCACCGCACGGGCGCCGTCTGCTCGGCGATGAGCGCGTGGATCTGGCGGTCGGTGAGCCCGCGCTCGTCGAGCACCCGCCGGCCCCAGCGGTGCAGCCGGCACGGGTGCGGCGCCCGGTCGTTGCGACAGCGCGGTCCCTCGGGCCACTGCTCGGGGGCGTGCACGGTGATCGCCCGGACCGCGAAGGCGACATCCTCGGCGGTGATGTAGGGCGGAAGCGGAATGTCGCCGAGGATACGATCGATCGAGTCCATGACTCTCCCTTGTGGATTGACGCCAGGCGTGGGGACGGATGCCGGGATGAGGTTTCGGGGAAAGGCATCCGTCCCCGCGAACCCGCCGCGTCCCCGGCGGGCACCACAATGGTCAATTCCCCTCTGGCCCGGGACAATCTTTCGCGGCAGAATGCAGACCAAGGGATGAGGTGCCTTACGCGACAACACCAAAGGAGATGACGTGGACGACTCGGGAAGCACCGTCCCGCGTAGGCAGCTCGGCAGATATCTGAGAGAACTTCGCGAAGGCGCGCACGTCACGGTGACCGCGGCGGCCAAGGAGCTGGAATGGTCGGCGCCCCGGATCTGGCGTTATGAAACGGGCCAGGTGCCGATGCACCCGAACGACGTGGAAGCCATGTGCCGCGTTTACGGCGCGTCGCGAGAAACCATCGAAACCATGCGCTCTCTGGCCCGGGAAACCAAGGCGCACGGCTGGTGGCACAGCTACGGGGAGGCAATCGAGGATTGGTTCAAGCTCTACGTGGGCCTGGAGTCAGCAGCGACAAAGATTCGGAAGTACGAAGCCGACTTGATCCCAGGGCTCTTGCAGACGGTTGAGTACATGCGCGAGCTGATCGCGGTAGACCAGCCAGGCTTATCCGAGACCGAGCGTAGGGCGAAGATCGATGTTCGGTTGCGTCGACAGCGACTGTTGGCGCGTGCCGTACCGCGAGCCCCCCACCTTGACGTGATCCTGAGTGAGGCAGTGCTGCGTCGCCCGCTGCGGGACCGTGCGGCGATGGGACGGCAGTTGGACGCGCTCGTGGAGAACGGGCGACGACACAACATCAACGTTCGAGTTCTCCCCTTGCATGCGGGCCTGTCGCGTTGGGCGTCCACCGGTACCTTCACGATGCTTGATTTCCCAACGGAGGTGCGGGCACCGGAGCCGACCACGATCTATATGGACGGACCCTGTGGTGCCGTTTACCTTGACAAGCCCCACGAAATCCAGATCTACGAAGATGCGTGGCGCTCGCTCGCGGAGCGGGCGCTCGGTACGGATGAGTCCCGCGAGTTGATCGGGGCGATAGCGAAGGAGATGCTCGATGGAGCGTGACGGAGTGTGGCGCAAGTCGTCCCGGTCCGGTAGTAATGGCGATTGCGTCGAGGTGGCCGGTTTCGCCGATACGATCGGCGTGCGGGACACCAAGGATCGGCAGGGACCGGCGTTGAGCTTCAACCCGACGGCCTGGACCCGGTTCGTCGGGTCGGTTCGCGCGGGTGGCTTGAACGACCGACCCTGAACTATATGGGCGGCGGGTCTGGTGCCAGCCAACTAGGCACCAGGCCCGCCGCTCAGCGTCAAGGACGGGCAGGCTATATAGATGGACACCCCCGCGTGCGTGGGGAGGGCGCGGGAGCGTGGACGCCCGCGGCCCCGTCTCCGGGGTGCCCCATGTGCGTGGGGAGGACGCCGCGAACGCCAACGTCGCCCGGCCCGCCCACGTAGAACCCCCACGTGCGTGGGGAGGACATGGTGAGCCCGTTCTCTCCGGTCAGGGTGAATGGAGCACCCCCACGTTCGTGGTAAGGACTTCCTGACCACGAACACGGTGTGGACGGACTTCGGAGCACCCCCACGTGCATGGGGAGGACGGTGCCGGCGCAGTCGGCTGGTAGACGTGGCCCGGAGCACCCCCACGTGCGTGGGGAGGACGGGTGCGCGCTCACCCCGGAGACGTCGTACGGCGGAGCACCCCCACTTGCGTGGGGAGGACCCCGGCTGCCCTTTCAGGTACCGGCCGCGCATCGGAGCACCCCCACGTGCGTGGGGAGGACGAGTTTGACGACCCGAACGAGATCCCCACCGACGGAGCACCCCCACGTGCGTGGGAGGACTGCATGTTCAGCCCACCGGACCGGTCGAGGAACGGAGCACCCCCACGTGCGTGGGGAGGACCTGCGCGGCGACGGCGCCCTGACGGCGTGCTGGGGAGCACCCCCACGTGCGTGGGGAGGACCACCGCGAGTAGTGCGGCAGGTCGAACGTGCCCGGAGCACCCCCACGTGCGTGGGGAGGACCGACGGACCTCCCGTCAGCCCACCTTCAGGATCGGAGCACCCCCACATTCGTGGGGAGGACATCGTCAGGTCGACCCAGAACGCCGCGATCATCGGAGCACCCCCACGTGCGTGGGGAGGACGCCGTCCAGCACTCGTGGTAACCGGGCCGATCCGGAGCACCCCCACGTGCGTGGGGAGGACTCCGCGGTGAGCTTGCGGGCCCGCTGGAACGCCGGAGCACCCCCACGTGCGTGGGGAGGACATAAATGTCCGTGATTCTCGACGTGCACCCCTCGGAGCACCCCCACGTGCGTGGGGAGGACATCGTCCAGGTCATGGACGATCTCGACGCCGACGGAGCACCCCCACGTGCGGGGGGAGGACCGACATGAGCAGCGGCACGACGCCCGCTACAGCGGAGCACCCCCACGTGCGTGGGGAGGACCCCGATAGCCCGCTGTAGCTGCCGGTCCGCGTCGGAGCACCCCCACGTGCGTGGGGAGGACTAGCTGCTCTTGCCGATCTTCTGCCCGTGGACCGGAGCACCCCCACGTGCGTGGGGAGGACCGGGGGTGCGGGGGCCACGGGGGTGGGATTGGTGGAGCACCCCCACGTGCGTGGGGAGGACGCCAGGTAGCTGGGGTACTGCCAGTGCCCGGCCGGAGCACCCCCACGTGCGTGGGGAGGACGCACACGGCGGTCTCGTACTTGACCTTGAAGCCGGAGCACCCCCACGTGCGTGGGGAGGACCTTCAGCGCGGCCTGCCGCAGTTGGTCGAGTTCCGGAGCACCCCCACGTGCGTGGGGAGGACGCGATGCCCAGCTCGTCCATCACCGCCCGGGCCGGAGCACCCCCACGTGCGTGGGGAGGACACGGGGAAGCAGCCGACCGGCAGTGACCCGAACGGAGCACCCCCACGTGCGTGGGGAGGACCCGTCCAGGTCGGTTGTGACCTCGACCCAAGCCGGAGCACCCCCACGTGCGTGGGGAGGACGGAAGCGACCCGGGAAGCGACCCGGGAGCTAACGGAGCACCCCCACGTGCGTGGGGAGGACCCGCGCAGGCCCACCATGATCGGGTGCTCGACCGGAGCACCCCCACGTGCGTGGGGAGGACGTCGTCGCCCGAGCTCTGCACACCTTCACCGACGGAGCACCCCCACGTGCGTGGGGAGGACGAGGCGTTGCGGGAGAACGGCGGTCACATCGACGGAGCACCCCCACGTGCGTGGGGAGGACACCCACGCGCGCAGGGGCTCGCCCGGGGGGAGCGGAGCACCCCCACGTGCGTGGGGAGGACACTTCGCGACCTGCGGGTTTATCGGCCCACTGTGCGGTTTTGCGCTGGCCGGGCTGAAGTGTCGTACGGCCGTGGTTGCATGCGGCTGCCCTCACGAGCGGGATGTGGAGCGGAGGTGATCGGTTTGGGTTTCGACCATGAAGCGGTCGACGCCGGGATCTGGGGCAAGTCTAGCCAGCTTCTGAAGCCGTACCCGTTGCTCTGGCACTTGATCGACACCGCTGCCGTCGCCGGGGAACTGTGGGACCGCTACCTGGCCCCGAATCAGCGCCGCGTCATTGCGGAAGGGCTGGGCACCAGCGATTCTCACGCCAAGTCGTTGGTGATGTTCTGGGCGGGGCTGCACGACGTCGGTAAGGTCTCGCCTGGCTTCCAGAAGAAGAACGAGGCTGCCTTCGGAGCACTGCTCGCTTGTGGCTTGTACGAGGACACGTCAGGCGATGGTTCGCTCCGACACGATGCGGCTGGCCAATTGTGTCTACCCGATCTTCTGGGGCCACTCGGATATTCCCAGTCAGGCCGTCGCGTCAGTAGCCGTCCGGTGTATCGCGTGGCTCAGGTCGTGGGCGGCCATCACGGACGTTTCCAGCAGACCAGCGGCCCACACAGCGGGCGACAGCAACTGGGTGAAGGCGGCTGGGCGCGACAGCGTGCGGCGTTCGTGCGGGTGGTGCATGAGGCGGTGGGCTGCCCCGAGCCGCCGCCGACCGTGACGGCGCCGGCCAGTGTGCTGGTCACGGGGCTTGTGATCCTCGCCGACTGGCTGGCCAGCCAGGAACACTTCTTGGTCGAGCAGTCGTCGCGGGTGCCGCAGCGCACCGATGCCGCCAGCGCCTTGGCTCACCTCGCTGCCCTGGCTGCGCCCGTCCGCACGCTGCTCGACGACGCGGGCCTGGTGGCGCCGCTGTACCGATCTGCGGGGTTCGAGGATCTGTTTCCGCACCGTCCGAACGCGCTTCAACGGTCCATCCTCGACGAAGTGCTTCCGGTGGTTGATGGACCGGGGTTGATGGTTGTGACGGCTGCGACGGGGGACGGAAAGACCGAAGCCGCGTTGGTGGCAGCCCGAAGGTTGGCCGAGGTGTGCGGGGCGCACGGGTTCTTCTTCGCCTTGCCGACGATGGCTACCTCGGACGAGATGTACCGCCGGGTGCGGGCATTCGCCGCCAAGCTGGCCGCGGGCCCGGCGCCGGTCACCCTGCTGCACAGCATGTCGTGGCTCAATGCCGAGTACGAAGCGCGGGCTGCGGCCGACCTCGCCGATCCCGGCGAGGTGGTCTCCGACGACCCGAGCCGTGACGTGATGGCGACCGATTGGCTGCGCGGCCGCAAGCGCGGACTGCTGGCCCCGATGGCGGTCGGCACCGTCGACCAGGCGCTCCTGGCCGCGCTGACCACCAAACACAACGCTCTACGCCTGCTCGGCCTGTCGGGCAAGGTGTTCGTGGTCGACGAGGCGCACGCCTACGACGAATACATGACGACCCTGCTGTGCCAGCTCCTGAACTGGCTCGGAGCGTACGGATGCCCGGTTGTCCTGCTGTCGGCGACGTTGCCGTCGTCGCAGGCGGCGACCCTCGTGCGGGCCTACGAGAAAGGTGCTGGGGTCGAGCGGTCGGCATGCGTTGTGCCGTACCCGGGTTGGACGTTCGTGCCGGCGGCCCAGGAACGTGATCCGCTCTCGATCTCCCCGCAGGCCCGAGAGGCGCTGGTGGCGGGCCGAAGCGTGAAGTTCACGCTCGACGTACGCCCGGTGCGTCACCTCGACGGGCCGGTAAGCGATCCGGCCGATCGACGAGAGGTGGTGCGGCAGGTGCTCGCGCCGGTCGCGGAGCACGGCGGGTGTGCCGGCGTCGTGTGCAACACGGTCAACGACGCGCAGCAGACCTATCGGGTGATCCGCGACTGGATGCCCGCCGCAGTGGACGTGATGCTGCTGCACTCCCGATTCCCGGCGCGCCGACGGGAAGAGATCACCGCCGCTATCACCGGTCGCATGGGCAGAGCCGGCGATCGGTCCCGTCCGACGGTCGTCGTTGCTACCCAGGTGATCGAGCAGTCGCTGGATCTCGACTTCGACCTCCTGGTGACCGACCTGGCTCCGATGGCGCAACTCCTGCAACGGGCCGGGCGGTGCCATCGACACGTCAGGCCGAGGCCGAGCTGGGCGGAGCAGCCGCGGGTGGTGGTCCTCGACCCGCGAGGGGCGGACGGCGCGGAACACGTCAAGCCTGCTGCCTGGGGTGACGTTTACGCGCGGTACCTGCTGCGGGCGACGCACCAGCGACTCGCGGACATCGACACCATCGCGGTACCACACTCGGTGCAAAGCCACGTCGAGGCGGTGTATGCGCCGCCACCCATCCGTCACGACCAGGTGCTGAGCGCGGAGTACGACGAGTACCGGGCCGGCCGGAGCGTCGAGCGAGGGGCAGCCGAACTGGGCGTCATCCCGAGCCCGGACGAGGTGACCGACCTGGAATCGCTGAGCCGCACCGATACGCCGGAGTGGCGCGCCTCCACCCGTCTCGGCGCCGAATCGGAGCGCGTGCTCTGCTGCTACCTCGACCCGGATGGCGGCCAATGGCTCGACGCCGAACGCCGGACTCCGCTCCCACAGCACGGGTCCAGGCGTGACGGCCGGTTCCGGAACGAGGAGGTACGGGCGATCCTCCAGGAGACGATCCCGGTACGTGCCGACCTGATCCGGGGATACGAGCCCTCAACCGGATTGCCGACGGTATGGAGTGAGAACGCCTGGCTCAAAGAAATCCACCCGCTGTGGATGCCGATCACTCCCCGCGGTCCCGGAGGGGCCGTCTGGGGCGACCGATCGGCTCATCTCGATCCAGAACTTGGACTCGTTGTCACTTCCACAGGTGCGGGGTGAGCTGACGGTGAAAGTCAATCATTTGACATGAGGCTTCGCATCGAGCCGCCGACTCGGCACCCTCATGCGGTCTGCCTTCAGGAGTCATGCTAAATGATGAAATCTTTCGATCTGATAGATCGACCGTGGATACCGGTGACGGCCGGCGGTGAGTCCGAGTTGGTCGGGCTCCGTGAGCTGTTCGTCCGGGCGGCTGAGTTCGACGACCTCGTGCTTCCGGTGCCGCCGGCCGCGTCGGGGCTGTGGCGGATCCTGTACGCGATCACCGCCCGCGTGACCGGCCTCGACGCCCTGCGCGGGGACCGATGGCGGCAGCGGCAGGAACAGGTGCTCGATCGGGGTGGGTTCGTCGCGGACGACGTGGACGCCTACTTCGAGAAGCATCGCGGCCGGTTCGACCTGTTCGACTCTCGTCGACCGTGGATGCAGGATCCGCGGCTGGCCACCGAGTGCCCGAAATCCTCGGGGATCAACAAGCTGGTGTTCGACCGCCCAGCCGGCAACACGCAGGTGTGGTTCGGCCACCACACGGACGCTGACCCGGCGGCCCTGGCACCCGGCGAAGCGGCGTGGTACCTGATCGCGCAGTTGTACTACGGCGCATCCGGAAGGTGCAGCAGCCGCGAAGTGGCCGGACAGAAGTTCGCCAACAGCAACGCCGGCCCGTTGCGGGGTGCCATGTCGTATCACCCGCTCGGGGAGAACCTGTTCGAGTCGCTGGTGGTAGGCGTGCCCTCGCAGGTGTCCGGGCAGGGCGAGGGACCTGACCTGTGCCCCTGGGAGCGCGACGAGCTACCGGATCCGCTGGGTGTGCCGTGGAAGATGTCCTGGCCGTGCGGTGAGTTGACCGGCCGCGCCCGACATGCGGTGCTGCTGGTGCCGGACAGCACCGGGGAGGCGGTGGCGGACGCCTACGTCACCTGGGCGTGGCGGCTCCCTGGCTCGGCGGCTCGCGATCCGTATGTGGTGCACCGGCAGAACAAGGACGGGGGCTGGTACCAGTTGCCGGCCGACGGATCCCGGGCGTTGTGGCGGGACGTCGAAGCCCTACTGGGTGCCGCTGGCGAGATCAAGACCCGCCGCCCCGACATCATGGCCGCCGCAGCCGACCTCCAACTCGGCGGACGTGTCCGCGCGTACGGATTCGACCAGGACGGGCAGGCCAAGGACCGGCAGTGGTTCACCGCCGTGACCCCACCGATCCTTGGCTGGCTGCGGGAGCGCGATCCGGCGACCGCCGACGGTGTTGCCGCCCTGACCAGGGCGGCCGAGTCGAGTGGCCGACGAGTCGGTGCGGTGCTGCGGCAAGCCTGGCGCGAGGCCGTCAACGTCAAGGACCGGGAAGGGCCGTGGGCGCGCACGGCTGAGGCCATCTACTGGTCGCGGGCCGAAGCGGTGTTCTGGGAACACGTACGAGACGGCCGGTTCTCCGACGGGAGTAAAGCCTTCGCCCACCTCGCGCACGACGCCATCGACCGTGCCGCTGCGGACGTCAGCTCACCCCGGCTGGTACGGGCGGTGCAGACGGCGCACCGGCTGCTGTCGACCACACCGAAGAAGGGATCCGCCACATGACGTCCACGGACACCGAGGAAAGGCACTCCGACGCCTTCGTGCGACGGATCACCGAGCAGTGCCTCCGCGACCGTGGCCGGCGTGCGGCGTTGCGCCGCGGACTGCGTCGTCGGCCCGAGCAGGCGTACACCATGCACGCCGTCGTCGCCCCGCTGCTCCGACCGTCGATGCGACAGGACCAGGAGTACGCCTACTACGCCGTAGCGGCGATGATCGCTGCGACGATTCGGGACCGGCCGAACATCGGTCGCACCGACGAGACCGCCGAAGCCGACGAGGCCGAGGCTTCCCCCACCGGCGACACCGGACGGGGAAATCGACCCAACCTCGGGCAGTCGTTGGCCTGGGCGGTGTGCCGACCCGGACCGGGACGCCGCGCGATGAACCAGGCCACCGCCGAGAAGCGGCTGCACCTGCTTGTCCGCCAGGGCTACCCGGGCCTCTACCAGCACCTGGCAGGTGTCGTCCGGCACCTCGGCACGGTCGAGTCCCAGGTCGACTGGGCGCAGCTTCTCGACGACCTCTGCCGGTGGCGGTATTACCGCGACCAGGTTGCCAAGTCCTGGCTTCAGTCGTTCTACCGCACCCTGCACGACGCCGACCGCCGTGCCGAGAAGCAGCACCACCCGATCCTGGAGGAATCAGCATGATTGCCCGCTACGTCGACATTCACCTGCTGCAAACCGTTCCGTACGCCAATCTCAACCGCGACGACCTGGGCTCGCCCAAGACCGTGCGTTTCGGGGACGCGGACCGTACCCGGGTCTCCAGCCAGAGCTGGAAGCGGGCCGTGCGGCAGGAACTGGAGACCTCGTCCGGCGATGCGGCCAAGCGGACCCGGCAGCTACCGCAGGCCGTCCAGGCGCGGCTGGTGAGACAGGGCTGGGATACGGAGCTGGCAACGTTCGCCGCCGCGCAGCTCATGGCGACGCTCGCGACGATGGCCGTGAAGGCCGACGGCTTCAAGGTCGACAAGGAGTCCGGCGAGGCGCAGGTGCTGTTCTACCTGCCGGAGCGGGCCTTCGACGAACTGGCCGACGTCTGTGTGCAGCAGCGTGACCGGCTCGCCGGTCTGCACGCCGGCACGGTCAAGCTCAAGAAGGGCGAGGCGGCGCTTCCGGCCGACGCCGTGCGCGCGGCGATGGCCCGCCGTAACGACGTGATCAACCTGTTCGGGCGGATGCTGGCGGAACTGCCCGGCACCAACGTGGACGGCGCCGTGCAGGTTGCACATGCGTTCACCACCCACAGCACGGATCCGCAGGTCGACTTCTTCACCGCCGTGGACGACCTGAAGCAGGACGCCGACCAGGCCGGCAGCGGACACATGAACAGTGCCGAGTTCAGCACCGGCACGTTCTATCGGTACGCCAGTGTCAACCTGCGGGACCTCGTCGAAAACCTCGGTGACGCCGCCACGGCGGTCGAGCTGACCTCGGCGTTCCTGTCGGCGTTCATCACCGCCATGCCGCAGGCGAAGAAGAACTCCACCGCGCCGTTCACCGTCCCCGACCTGGCCTACGTCGCTGTTCGCAGCGACCGGCCGGTATCTCTGGCCAGCGCCTTCGAAGTGCCGATCCGGGCCACGCTCGACAGCGGTTACGCCGATCCCTCGCGGCGGCAACTTGCCGACTACGCCGGCCGGATCTACCGGCTGATCGGCGACCGTGGGTTGATCTACCACGGGTACGCCAGCATCGACGACAAGGGATTGGAGCAGCTCGGTGAGACCCGGCCGAGCTTCGACGCCCTGATCGCTGCCGCCGTCGAACGCGTGAGGGCGGAATGACGGGCCTTCTGCTGCGGTTGGCCGGGCCGATGCAGTCGTGGGGTGACCACAGCACGTTCAGCGTCCGGGACACCGCCACCGTCCCGACCCGCTCGGCGATGATCGGCATCATCGCCGCCGCCCAAGGTCGGCGGCGCGGCGAGTCGATGAGCGACCTCGCGGCTCTGGAGTTCACCGTTCGGGTCGACCGGCCCGGCCGGCTCATGTACGACTTCCACACCGTCGGCGGTGGCCTGCCACCGGAGCGGACCGTGCCGACAGCGGAGGGCAAACGGCGGCCCGCGGGAACCGGCACGATCGTCTCGCGTCGGTTCTACCTGGCGGACGCCGTGTTCACCGTCGCGGTCACTGGCCCGGATGCGCTCGTGGACCAGGTCCACGAGGCGCTAACGAATCCCGTCTGGGCTCCGTATCTGGGGCGCCGCTCCTGTCCGGTGGAGCACCCGTTCGTGCTGTCGGGCCCGATCACCGACGCCGTGGGCGACCTGGACCACCTGCCTCTCAACCGATCCCGCCCCAGTCGCGATGCGGACTTCGTCAGCGTGGACTTCGTGACGGGCGGACCGGGCGGCGATGGCGCCGCAAGCCGGATGACGCTCAACGACGTACCCGTGGATCTTGATTCGGCGGCGGGGGAGCGGCGTCCGCGCCGCCGCTTCCTGACCCGTGAGGTTCACGTCAGCAGCCGCAGCCTCCCGGCCGATCTGTGCGCGGGCATCGGCGCGGAATATCTCGACGCACTGGACCAGCATCTGCGAGGAGTCCGCACGTGACCGCCTGGCTGACCCGAATCGCACCCGACCTTCGCCACCCGGCAGCGCGACGGGACATGCGCGACATCACCGCCGTGCACCGCAGGGTGATGTCGCTGGTACCGGACGACCTGGGTGAACAACCACGGCAACACGCGGGTGTCCTCTTCCGGCTCGACCACACCACTTCCGGCCCGGTGCTGCTGGTCCAGACAACCCTGCCACCGGACCCGGCCCGGCTGCCGGACGGCTACGGCACCGTCGACACCCGCGACGTCAGTCCACTTTTCAAGGCACTGGACGCCGGAAGACCGGTGCACTACCGGATCGCCGCCAACGCGTCCAAGCGGGCATGGAAGGGCGACAGCGCCGGCAAGATCGTCGCGCTCTCCGGTCAGCAGGCCGAGCAGTGGTGGCAGCGCAAGGCCGAGACCGCCGGCCTCGACCTGCGTCACCTTCGCGCCCAGCCGCAACCGGCCGCCCGCGGCCGTGCCGTTCCGGTACGCCACGCCATCACCCTCTTCGAGGGACAGGCCGTGATAGCCGATCCCGACCGGGTGCGCGCCGCCGTGCTGAGCGGCATCGGACGCGGGCGCTCGTTCGGCTGCGGACTGCTCAGCCTCGCCCCGATGCGGTGAGCGCCAACGCCCGGCAGCGACTCGCCGCACCGACCCTGGCCATGCTGCCCCGGGTGGCGGACTCGCTGAGCTTCCTCTACGCCGACATCGTCCGCATCGTCCAGGACGACACAGGCGTCCTCGCGCAGGTGGATACCCCGAAAGGAACCGAACGCGTCTACCTGCCCACCGCAGCCATCAGTTGTCTCCTTCTCGGTCCCGGCACATCGATCACCCACCGCGCCCTGTCGACCTTGGCCCGACACGGCACCACGGTCGTCTGCGTCGGCTCCGGTGGGGTCCGTTGCTACGCCGGCATCACTCCCACCTCCCTCACCACCAACTGGCTGGAGAAGCAGGCCCGGAGCTGGGCTGACGACCACAGCCGCCTCCAGGTGGCGACACGCATGTACGAGCACCGCTTCGGCGAGTCCGTAGCCGAAGGCACCACGCTGGCCCAGCTTCGCGGCATGGAAGGCCAGCGTATGAAGGCGCTCTACCGGCTGATGGCGCAGAAGTATCGAACCGGCAAGTTCCGCCGCAACTACGACCCCGAAGCCTGGGACGCCCAGGACCCGGTCAACCTGGCGCTCTCCGCAGCCAGCGCCAGCCTCTACGGCGTGGTGCACGCCGTCATCCTCGCCCTGGGCTGCTCACCGGCGCTCGGCTTCGTCCACAGCGGCACTCAGCACGCCTTCGTGTACGACATCGCCGACCTCTACAAGGCCAAGGTCACCGTGCCGCTCGCCTTCTCCCTGAGCACGTCAGCTCAACCCGAACGGGACGTACGACGCAAGCTGCGAGACGAGTTCCGCCTGCTCAAGCTGATGCCGACAATCGTCGCCGACATTCAGCGCCTGCTCGATCCCGACAGCGCACCCAAGCAGCGTCAGCCCGCTGCCGAAGTCACCTCTCTCTGGGATCCGGACATGGGCTCTGTGCCGTCCGGGGTCAACTACGGCTCGGACTCCTGGGACTGACATGGCCTCGATGGTCGTCCTCGCCACCACCGCTGTGCCCGACCACCTCCGGGGTGCGCTCAGTCGTTGGATGATCGAAGTAACCCCCGGCATGTTCGTCGGCACTCTGTCGGCCAAAGTCCGCGATGAACTGTGGAACGCCGCGAGCGCAGTGGTGGGCGACGGTGCTGCCGTTCTCATCCACCCGGACGACACCGAGCAAGGGTTTTCGCTACGGACAGCGGGAGAGCGTCGACGGCGCCCAGTGGACTTCGACGGCCTTACCCTCGTCGCCATGAGTCCGAAGGAAGATCCGCGGGCCGCTCAGGAGCCGGTCGAAGAAATCTGGCCGGAGGGCTGGTAAAGCCGCAGGTCGCGAAGTGTCCTCCCCACGCACGTGGGGGTGCTCCGTCGTACGAAATGGCAGCCGACGACGTGACGGCGTCCTCCCCACGCACGTGGGGGTGCTCCGTACGAGGGTGCGATGTTGCAGGAGCCGAAGCGGTCCTCCCCACGCACGTGGGGGTGCTCCGCCGTCGCCATCGCCACCGACGCCGCCGACTTCGTCCTCCCCACGCACGTGGGGGTGCTCCGAAGTACCCCGACACCGTGACCGTTCTCCTGTAGTCCTCCCCACGCACGTGGGGGTGCTCCGCCTCCGGCGCCGAAACCGGCCCCGGCTCCAACGTCCTCCCCACGCACGTGGGGGTGCTCCGTCGCCGGTGGGCAGGTAGACGGTTTCGTAGTCGTCCTCCCCACGCACGTGGGGGTGCTCCGGGCCCGCCGGTCACCTGGCGGGCCCTTCCCTAGTCCTCCCCACGCACGTGGGGGTGCTCCGTCCACTCACGGCCTCAGCACCGCCCAGTCGTCGTCCTCCCCACGCACGTGGGGGTGCTCCGTGCGCTGAGGCGCAGGGCTGGCGCGCGGCGTTGTCCTCCCCACGCACGTGGGGGTGCTCCGGTGGGCGCGCAGTCCGTGGACGACGAGCCGTGGTCCTCCCCACGCACGTGGGGGTGCTCCGGGATCATGGCGCTCGCGCCGGCGCTCGCCCCGGTCCTCCCCACGCACGTGGGGGTGCTCCGGCGTGCGGGTCGATCTGACGCCGACCGCTGACGTCCTCCCCACGCACGTGGGGGTGCTCCGCCGTGCTCGGTGCGCAGCCGAACCGCCAGCGTGTCCTCCCCACGCACGTGGGGGTGCTCCGCTGGTCACGGCCCGGGGTGAGCACCTGGTGCCGTCCTCCCCCACGCACGTGGGGGTGCTCCGCGGAAGATGGTCCCGGCGACGCTGTTGCAGTCGTCCTCCCCACGCACGTGGGGGTGCTCCCATGCCGGGCGGCGCGGACGAGTGTACGTGCTGTCCTCCCCACGCACGTGGGGGTGCTCCGCACCGCGAGATCGGGCGGGGAGTCAGGTCGGGGTCCTCCCCACGCACGTGGGGGTGCTCCGAGTATTGCCACGGTCGGCGTGTTGATCGCATGTCCTACCCGCCCACCTGGGAGTGCTCCGCGAACCTTCGAGTTGCCCACGACAGCGCGTGCACCTGTCGACGCCAACGGTCACGGCGTGCCAGACCCTGCGAATGCTCCCCGGCTCTCGGGCGGCGCACGGAAGGCCGATAACGATCATGTAACGGGCGCGAACCTTTTCGTGGGTGTCACTGCTCTCTCTCGGCATCGGCCCGCCGGGGCCAGGAGAGGACGTCGGATGAAGCTGGTGTGGAGGCGGGCGGTAGAAGCCCGTGGGCTGCTGCTCGCCGCCGCTGTCGCGGCACTCGTCGCGGTCGCGTTGGTCACCGGGCTCTCCGACTACAACCGCCGGGCGGTGGACGCGGGCGCCCGGGCGGTGCTCGACGCCGCCCCGGCGGAGGAGCGCAGCCTGTTGATCAGCGGCTCCGGCGGGGCGGACGCCGCCGCGTACGCGGAGCGGGACCGGGCGGTACGGGCACAGTTCGCGAACGGGCTGGGCGGGGCGCCGGTCACGGTGGCCGGGATCCGCTCCGGCACCGGGCGGGAGCTGACCGGTGACGTGGGCGCCGCCCGTACCGACGACGACCCGATGTTCGCCAACCTGGCCACGCTTGACGACCTGCCCGCGCACGCCGAGCTGACCGCCGGGGCGTGGCCGGTGCCCGGCAGCAACCCGCTGCAGGTGACGCTGCCGGAGAAGGTGGCCGCGCAACTGGGCCTCGAGGTCGGCGAGCGGGTGCCGCTGTACGACCGGGGCGCGGAGCGGGCCAGCACGGTGGTGGTGGCCGGCACGTGGCGGCCCCGGGACGCGGCCGAGGCGTACTGGCGGCTCGCCCCGGGGGTGGGGGAGAGTCAGGGCGACGCGGAGGTCACCTCGTACGGGCCGTTCGCGCTCGACCCGGCCGACTTCGCCCGTACCTTCCCCGGCTCGACCTCGGCGGCCTGGCTGGTGGACCCCGACCTGGTGGCCGTCGAGCCGGCCCGGTTGCCGGCCGTGACCACAGCGCTGAACGAGATCACCGAGAAGCTGCCCGAGGCCACCGGCCTGGGCTCCTCCACGCAGCAGGTCAGCCACCTGGACCGGCTCGTGGACCGGCTGGGCCGGGCCGACCTGGTGGGCCGGTCCGCGCTGCTCACCCCGCTGCTGCTGATCGTGGTGCTCGGCGGGTACGCGCTGGTGCTGGTGGCCGCGCTGCTCAACGAGGACCGGCGGGCGCAGACCGCGCTGCTGCGGGCCCGGGGCGCCGCGCGCCGGCAGATCGCCGGATTCGCCGTACGCGAGGCCACGCTCGTGGTGGCGCCGGCGCTGCTGCTGGCTCCGGCGCTGACCGGGCAGGCGGTCCGGTATCTCGGCGCGGACCTGCGGCTGGCCGACGGCGATCTGGCCCGGGTCTGGGTGGTCGCGGTGGGCGCGGCGGTCGGCTGCCTGCTCGCCATGGTGCTGCCGGCGTTGCGCCGGGCCGGCACCTACGTCGCCGACATGGCGGCCCGGTCCCGCCCGTCCCGCAGCGCCGCCGTGCAGCGCGCCAGCGTGGACGTGGTGCTGGTGGCGCTCGCCGTGCTCGCCTGGACCCAGTTGCGGCAGTACTCCTCGCCGCTGGCCGGCGCGAACGGCAGCCTCGGCATCGACCCGCTGCTGGCCGCCGCGCCCACGATCGGCGTGCTGGCCGGCGCGGTGATCGCGCTGCGGCTGCTGCCGCCGACCACCCGGATCGCGGAACGTTTCGTCGACCGCCGGCCGTGGAACGCCACCATGTTCGGCATGTGGCAGGCGGGGCGTCGCCCGCACGCCGGCCCGGTGCTGCTGCTCGCGCTCGCCGTCGGCGGCAGCACGCTCGCGTGGTCGCTCGTCGCCTCCTGGGAACGCTCGCAGCGCGACCAGGCCCAGCACACCGTCGGCACGGACCTGCGGCTGACCGAACGTGACGGCACCGCCCCCGCGGACCGGGCCGCCCAGCTGGCCGCCGCGCCCGGCCTGGACCGGGTGCTGCCCGCCTGGCGTGACGACGTGCGCCTGGGCCGCGAGGCCCGGCCGGCGACGGTGGTGGCCCTGGACGCCGCCGCCGCGAAGGGGATGATCCGGCTCGACGACGCCGACGGCGGGGCGTCCACCGGTGCCCTGCTGGACCGGCTCGCGCGCGGCCGGGGCGCGCCGGTCGGCGGTGTCCTGCCGGCCGGGGCGAAGACGTTCTCCGGCATTGTCCGCACCCCGGTGGAGAGCATGTACGACCGGCCGCGCGTCGCCGTGACCGCGCTGTTCGCCACCGACGCCGGGGCCACGTGGCGGGTCCGGCTGGCCGAGGCCGGCGGCGAGGGACGGCCGGTGCGCTTCTCCGTGCCGCTGCCCGACACCGGCGGCGCCCCGCTGCGGCTGGCCGGTTTCGAGGCCGACGGCGGTGACGCCACCGGCAACTCGTACCGGCTGCTGCTCAGCGACCTGCGGCTCACCGACGGCGGCGGCGCGGCGCTGCCGTTGCCGGTGGAGGGGGCGTGGCGGGTGATCGACCCGGGCAGCGGGCCACGCCGGGACGCCCGGGCCACGCCCACCGAGGTGGACGCGACGCAGGGCTTCGACGTGCCCGCGGGGCTGTTGCAGTTCGCCCGGGTGCCGTCGTCCCGGTTCGCCGTGGTGCCCATGGCCGAGGACCCGCCGGTGCCGGTGCTGATCACACCGGGGGTCGCCGCCGCGCTGAGCGTGCAGACCGGTGACACCGTCAAGCTGTCGGTCTCCGAGGTGACGATCGAGGCCACGGTGGTCGGCCAGGTCGCCGCGATCCCCGGCACCGCTGGCGACGGCGTGCTGCTGGACCTGCCCACCGCCGGCGCCCAGTTGCTGGAACGCAGCGGAGGCGTACGGCCGGTGGCCGAGTGGTGGCTGCGTACCACGCCGGGTGGGCACGCCGCCGCGACCGAGGCCCTCGCCGCTGTCGGCGGCACGGTGCTGCTGGACCGGCAGCGCGTGGCGGAGGAGGCCGCGGGGGACCCGTACTGGCAGGGCGCCCGCACCGGGCTGCTCGCCGCCGCGCTCGGGTCGGTGCTGCTGGCGCTGGTCGGCCTGGCGGTCGACGTGTGGGCCACCACCCGGCGGCGGCTCACCGAACTGGCCGTGTTCAACACGCTCGGCGCGAACACCCGGCTGCTGGCCCGCGCCTACCTCGCCGAGCAGGGTTTCCTGGCCGCGATCGGAGTCGGCGTCGGGCTGCTGGTCGGCGCCCTCGTCGCGGCCACCATGGTGCCGCTTGTGATCCTCACCCCGGCCGCCGGCCGGCCGGTGCCCGAGGCGGTCTTCACAGTGCCCTGGGTGCCGATCGGGGCGACCGCCGCCGGGCTGCTGCTCGCCGCGCTCGCCTTCGCCGCCGTCATCACCACCGGCATCCGCCAGCGGGTCGCCGCCGCGCAGCTCCGGATCGGAGGAGAACGATGAGCCTTCCTGGTGCCGCGCGCCGGGTCCGCGCATACGGGGGGCAGTTCCTGCTGCTCGCCGTCCTGACCCTGGTGACCGCGCTGTTGATCACGGGCGTGCCCCGGGTCGCCGACCGGCTGACCGGGCAGGGGCTCACCGAGTACGTGGCCGGTCAGCCGGTGGCCCGCCGGGACCTCACGTACAGCACCGCGCCGGACGTCGTGCCCGCCTCGGAGCAGCCCGTCGCCGCCAGCCGGGGGACCCTGCTCGCGGCGATCGAGGAGAAGATGCCCGCCGAAGTGCGCGACACGATCGGCGAGCGCTGGTTCGCGGCGCAGACCGTCCCGGGGCGACTGCGCGGTCCGACGCTCAGCGACGACAAGGGGCTGATCGACCTGCACCTGCGCGCCGGCACCGGCATCCGGGAGGCGGCCACCCTGGTCGACGGGCGGTGGCCGGAACGCGGCGTCACCCCGGCCGGCGCGATCGAGGTGACGCTCGCCGATACGATCGCCACCACGCTGGGCGTCGCGGCCGGCGACCGGTTCCGTCTCTCGCTGCTGGACGCCGACAACAACGTGCTCAACTCCCGCCCGGTCGACCTGGTCGGCGTGTGGCGGCCGAACGACCCGGCCGGCGGTGTCTGGGACACGCTGCCGTCGATGCTGAAGCTCAGCCCGCCGGAAGGCGACGGCCAACCGTTCGTGGGCGTCGCGTACACCGCCGACGCGGGTCTGAACTCGATCACCGCCGGGGAATGGCCGGTGGCCTTCGGCTGGCGGTACCGGATCGCACCGGACCGGCTCGAACCGGGCCGCCTCGACGCGCTGATCGCCGGCGTCGACGGGCTGGACCGGGCGATGCCCACCGAGGTCAAGGTGACCCTCAGCCAGGGCGTGGACATCCCGCTGCGGCGTTTCGCCGACTCGCTCGCCGCCGCGCGTACCCTGCTCGCGGTCATCGCCGCCGGGCTGCTCGCCACGCTGGCCGGGCTGACGCTGCTGGCCGCCCGGCTGGCCGCGAACCGACGCCGCGCCGAGTTCCACCTGATCCGGGCCCGCGGTGGCTCGACCGGTGACGTGCTGCGCCGCGGTCTGGCCGAGTCGCTGCTGGTGCTGCCGGCCGCGGCCGGGATCGGCTGGCTGCTCGGCGGGTTGCTGCCCGGCGCCGGGTCGCCGTGGCTCTGGGTGCTGATCGCCGGGCTGCTGGCCACGCTGCTGCCGCCACTCGCCGCGCTCGCGGTCGGCCGCCGCGCCGGTGGCCGCTCCGACCTCGGCGGCCGGTCGCCCGCCGTCCGGCTCACCGTCGAGGTGGCGGTGCTCGGGCTCGCCGTGCTCGGCGCGTTCCTGCTGCGCCGCCGCGGGCTCACCGCCGGTTCGGTGGACCCGCTGCTGGTGTCCGTGCCGGTGCTGCTGGCGATCGCGGCGGCGCTGGTGGCGCTGCGCGCGTACCCCTGGCCCTTGCGGCTGCTCAGCCGCGTCGCGGCCCGGGCGCGCGGCAGCGTCGCGTTCCTCGGCGCCGCCCGCGCGGGCCGGGCCGCGAGTACCGGGCCGCTGGTCGTGGTGGTGCTGGCCGTCGCCACCGCCGCGTTCTGCGGCGTGGTGGCGACCGGCATCGAGAGCGGCCGGGACACCGCCGCCGCCCAGGCCGTGCCGGGTGACCTGCTGGTACGCGGGGAGCGCTTCGCGCCGGACACCGCCGGGAAACTGGCTGAGCTGCCCGGGGTACGCGCTGTCGCGCCGCTGCTCACGGTGCCGGCCGAGCGCCCGTACGCCGACCGCGCCGGACGCCCCGCGCCGGTCACCGAGCTGCGCGTGGTGCTCGTGGACGGCGAGCGGTTCGCCGAGGTGGCCAGTGCGGCAGGCGTACCGGTGAGCGTGCCCGACCCGGTGCGGGCCCGCGCCGACGGGAGCACGCCGCTGCCGGCGCTGGTGTCCCCGGCGGTCGCCGACGAGCTGGCCGACGCCGGGCTCGCCGACGCCCAGGGGGACCGGCCCGCCTGGCTGGACGTGCAGGGCAACCGGCTGCCGGTGCGCACCGCCGCCACCGTCGACGAGTTCGCGCTCGTCGGCGACGGCGTGGCGCGGTTCGTGGTGCTGCCGTGGCCGGCGTTGCCGGCGGACGCGCCGCACCAGCTCGCGCCCACCGGGTTCGTGCTGGCCGGCGCGGGCGTGGACGCCGCCGAGGTGGACCGGGTCGCGCGTGAGGGGCAGAACCGCTACCTGCGCATCGGCGGGGTCGGCACCGGGGACAAGGCCCGCGCGCCGGAGGTCACCACCCGTTCGGCCGTCCGCGCGGACCTGGGCGGTACCGGCGTGAACGGCCTGCTGGTGTTCGGTTTCGCGCTCGGCGCCGGGGGCGGCGCCGTGCTGGGGCTGCTCGGGCTCGCGCTCGCGGTGCTCGCCGGGGCCCGCTCGCGCGGGCAGGTGCTGTCCCGGCTGCGCACCATGGGCCTGTCCCGCCGGCAGTGGCGCGGCATGCTGATGGTCGAGCTGACCCCGCTGGTGCTGGTGTCGGTGCTCACCGGGGCGGTGGTCGGCGCGTTGCTGCCGCTGCTGCTCACGCCGGTGCTCGGGCTGCCCGCCTTCACCGGCGGCGTGGACGTACGCCCGCAGTTCGAACCCGGCCTGGTCGCCGGGGTGTCGGTCCTGGCCATGCTGGCCCTCGGCTTCGCGATCACCGTGGAGGCCGTGAACAACCGCCGGATGCGCCTCGGCGAGGTGCTGCGGCTCGGAGAGGAGAGCTGAGATGACCGCGACCGCCGAGACGTCCGTACCGGACCTGGCGTCCCTGCAGCAACGCGCGGCCGAACGGGCCGCGCAACGGGCCGGAGGGCGGGACCGGCTGCGCGGGCACATCGTCTGCGACGGCCTGGTACGCATCTTCAAGACCGAGGGCGTCGAGGTCGTCGCCCTGCAGGGCCTCGACCTGGTCATCGACCGGGGTGAGCTGGTCGCGATCGTCGGGGCCTCCGGCTCCGGCAAGTCGACCCTGCTGAACATCCTGTCCGGCCTGGACACCCCGACCGCCGGCATCGCCCGGGTCGCCGACTACGACCTGCTGTCGCTGTCGAACAAGCGGCGGCTGGCGTACCGGCGGGAGGTGGTCGGCTTCATCTGGCAGCAGACCGGCCGCAACCTGCTGCCGTACCTGACCGCGCTGGAGAACGTGGAGCTGCCGATGAAGCTGGCCGGGCGGGGCGGCGGGCGGCGCAAGCGGCGGGAACGGGCCCGCGAGCTGCTGGACATGGTCGGCGTCGGCTACTGCGCGGACCGCCGTCCGGGCCAGATGAGCGGCGGCGAGCAGCAGCGCTGCGCGGTTGCCGTGGCGGTCGCGAACGACCCGGAGATCCTCTTCGCCGACGAACCCACGGGTGAGCTGGACGAGGCCACCGGCGCGGAGGTGTTCGCCGCGCTGCGCACCATCAACGCCGAGCTGGGGGTCACCATCGTGGTGGTCACCCACGACCACGCCGTGGCCGGCCAGGTCCGCCGTACCGTCGCGATCCGCGACGGCCGGACCGCCTCCGAGGTACGCCGGACCGCGCGCGTCACCGCCGACGGCGGCACCGAGATGGTCAGCGAGGAGTACGCGGTGCTGGACCGCACCGGCCGGATGCAGCTGCCGGCGCAGTTCGTGGAGGCGCTGTCGCTGCGTGACCGGGTCCGCCTCAATCTGGAACCCGATCACGTCGAGGTGCGCCCCGGCGACCGGACGCACGCCGAGGAGAGTGAGTGATGACCGACCAGACAGTGGTGCTGCCGGCGGTGCCGGGGACGGCAGTGGAGGACGTGGTCCGGGTCGAGGGGGTGAGCCGCACCTTCGGCAAGGGCGAGCACGCCGTGCACGCCGTACGGGACGTCTCCTTCACCGCCCGGCGCGGCGAGCTGGTCGCGGTGCGGGGCCGCTCCGGCGCCGGCAAGACCACGCTGCTGAACCTGGTCGGCGGCCTGGACCGCCCGGACGCCGGCCTGATCCGGGTGGCCGGGCACGAGGTCACCGCCGCGGGCGAGCGGGAGCTGCTGGCGTTGCGGCGGGGCACCATCGGGTTCGTGTTCCAGACGTTCGGCCTGGTGCCGATCCTGTCCGCCGCGGAGAACGTCGGGGTGCCGCTGCGGCTGGCCAAGGTGCCGGCGGCCGAGCGGGAGCAGCGGGTGGCGGTGCTGCTGGAGCTGGTCGGGCTGGGCGGGCACGCGGCGCAGCGCCCGTACGAGCTGTCCGGCGGGCAGCAGCAGCGGGTGGCGGTGGCCCGGGCGCTGGCGAACGAGCCGGACCTGCTGATCGCCGACGAGCCAACCGGCCAGCTCGACTCGGAGACCGGCCGCTCGATCATGGACCTGCTCCGGGCGGTGGTGCACGCGCGGGGGATGACCGCGCTGGTTGCCACGCACGATCCGGCGCTGATCGAGATGGCCGACCGGACGCTGACGCTGCGCGACGGCCGGCTGGCGCCGGAGGACTGACCGGGGTGACCGGGCCGCGCGCCTTCGGGTGGCGGCCCGGCGCCCGGTCGCGGCCGGGTGCCGGGTCGCGGCGGCCCGGCGCCTGGTCGCGGCCCGGTCAGAGCGCCAGCTTCATGCCCTCGTGGCTGGCCACGAAGCCCAGGTCGCGATAGAACCGGTGCGCGTCGGCGCGCTGCTTGTCGGTGGTGAGCTGCACCAGCGCGCAGCCGCGCTCCCGGGCCCGGTCGATCGCCCAGCGCATCATCGTCCCGCCCAGCCCACGGCCGCGCCGGTCGGAGCGGACCCGCACCGACTCGATCAGGCACCGCTCGGCGCCGTGCCGGCCCAGCCCGGGGATGTAGGTGAGCTGGAAGCAGCCGACCAGCTCCCCGCCGTCGTCGGCGACGATCAGCTCGTTGCGCGCATCGGCGTCGAGGTCGGCGAAGGCCCGCTCGTACGCCGCGTCCACCTCGGGCAGGTCACGGGTACGCCCCAGCACGTCGTCGGCGAGCAGCGCGAGCACGGCCGGCAGGTCGGCGCGGACCGCCTCCCGGAAGATCACCTCGGTCATCCGGCCAGCCTGGCACAGCGCCTCGTGCCGGTGTCGCCCGGTCTGGCGTCGAGGAGGTGCGGCGGCCTCAGCCGCCGTCCAGCCAACTCCGCAACGCCCACCACCAGTGCACGGTCTCCGGCACCGTGCACCGCGCTCCCTCCTCGACCGGCGGCCCGCCGGTCAGCTCCCGCAGCCGCCGCAGCCGGTAGCGCACCGTGTTCGGGTGTACGTGCAGCGCGGCGGCGGTCTGGTCCAGCCGCTGGCCGTGGTGCAGCCAGGCGAGCGCGGTGCCGGCGAGGTCCCGGTGGAAGTCGTCGGCCGGGTCGAGCGCGCCGAGCAGCGTGCCGCGCAGCAGCTCGGCCAGGACCGGCTGGGCGGCCAGCGCGGTCTCCCCTGCCAGGTCGGTGACCTGACGCAGGCCGCGCAGCCGCCGGTGCGCCGCCGTGGCCAGCGCCGCCAGGCAGAGCGCGTACATGGCCGGTGCCCGCGCCAGCGGCTGTGCGGGCGTCACCAGCGTCAGCAGGTCGGCCGGTACGGCGTCGGGCGGTCGCGGGAGCAGCCCGGCGAGCCGGTCGTCGACGGTGCCGAGCAGCCCGCCGTGCCGGATGAGCTGCCGGTGCAGCGCGTGCGCGCGTACCGGGTCGGGTGGCGCGGCGACCAGGCAGTGGTAGCGCCCGTCCGGCCGCAGCCCGAACCGGGTCAGCTCGGCCGGTGGCAGGCCCGCCGGGCCGTCGCGCAGCAGCCGCCGCAGCAGGTGCGCCCGGGCCGCCGCGCCGGTGCGGAGCAGGTCCCGTTCGGCGGCCCGGTGCCCGTCGACCACTGCCCGCTCCACCGCCGCGGCGTACCGGCCGATGGTGAGCAGCCCCTCCAGCAGCACCTCGTCCGGGATGCCGGCGGCCCGGCCGTGCCGGACCACCAGCTCCACCGCGCGGTCCCGTCCGGCCTGCACCCCGCGCAGCAGCCCGGCCACCGTGACGCCCTGCGCGGCCCGGTCCGCGCCCAGCCGCCGGGCCTCGGCGAAGTCCCGTCCGGCCGGGTCCTCGTGGCGTTCCAGCGCGCCGAGACCACTGGTCAGCAGCAGGACGACCTGGCGGCGTACCTCGTCGGCGGGCAGCCGGGCCACCTCGGGGGAGTTCACGCGGGCCGCGCGCGCCACCTCGTCGACGGCGGCCGGGTCGGCGGACAGGTCGCGCAGCAGCGTGCCGAACGTGGGGACGTTCCCGGTCCGGGTCACGCCGCCTCCCGTTGTCGTCGCGGCACAACCAGGTCGCGCGGGCGTTGGCGTCCGGTCCCTAGCCCCGGCAGCCGGCCGGTTGCTCTCCTGGTTGTTACCGCAAGGTAACACCGTTCGCGCCACTGAGAAACGTCGATGTCGTACCGGCTGCCAGGAGGCGTCCATGACACCCGTGCCACAGCACCCGTCCCGTACCCGCCGCTGCCGTGCCGGCCTGGCCGTGCTGGCCGCGCTCACCCTCGTCGCCCCGGCCCCGCTGCTGACGGCGCCCGCGCCGGCCGCCGCCGCGGTCCCGCTCCAGGAGGTGCTGTTCGTCGGCAACAACTGGGACGGCACCGCCGACGTCATCCGGTCCCGTGGTGACTACGCCAAGCTCGGCCGGATCAACGTCATCCCGGACCGCGCCGCGCGGCTGCGCGAGATCTACCTCAACCCGATCAAACTGGCGTACTTCCTCGGCATCCGGCAGGGCCCGGGGGAGGGCCACGACCAGTTCGTCGACGACATGTACACCACCCCGGACGGCAGCGCGGTGGTGGTGTCCCGGCCCAGCTTCGCCGACGTCGTCTCGATCGACCTCGCCACCGGCGCGCTGCGCTGGCGGTTCCCGGTCTCCGGCTACCGCGCCGACCACATGGCCGTGTCACCCGACGGCACCCGCGTCGCGGTCTCCGCCTCCACCTCCAACACCGTGCACGTGCTGGACATCCGCACCGGAACGCAGCTCGGCTCGTTCGGCGCCGGCGACAAGCCGCACGAGAACATCTACACCGACGGCGGCACCCGGCTGTGGAACATGTCCATCGGCGAGGTCAACACCGACCTGGACGCGCCCTGGCTCGACTGGACCAAGGGCGACCGCCGGATCACCGTCGCCGACACCAGCACGTACCAGGTGGTCAAGGTCATCGACATGCGGGACCGCCTCGACGCCGCCGGCCGCCGCGACCTCTCCGACGCGGTCCGCCCGGCCGTGTTCACCCCCGACGGCAGTCGGCTCTACTTCCAGGTGTCCTTCTTCAACGGTGTGGTCGAGTACGACGTGGCCACCGACCGGATCACCCGCATCGCCACGCTGCCGAAGAACCCGGCCACCAGCGAGGACCGCACCACCTGGGTCAACGACTCCCGGCACCACGGCCTGTCGATGAGCCCCGACGGCGCCCGGATCTGCGTCGCCGGGACCATGGACGACTACGCCACGGTGCTCGACCGGGCCACGCTGCGCGAGGGGCCGCTGGTGCCCGCGAACAAGCCGTACTGGGCCACGGTCAGCGGGGACGGCCGGGACTGCGTGATCTCCGAATCCGGCGCGGACCAGGTCACCGCGATCAACTTCGCGACCGGGCAGAAGGTCGCGAGCGTCCCGGTCGGCGACCACCCCCAGCGCGTCCGGATCGGACACGTGCCGCAGGACTGGACGCCCCCGGCCGCCGGCTGACCGCCGACGTTCCACCGGCCGGCGTCCGGCTCCCGGCCGCCGGCCGGACCGTCACCGGGCGGGGCAGCGCAGCCCCTCCCGGGGGACGGTGAGCGAGATCAGGTACGCGTCGACCGCCGACGTCACGCACGGCGTCTGCGGGTACGCGGTGTGTCCCTCACCCTCCCAGGTGAGCACCCGACCCACGCCCAGCATCGCGGCCAGCGCGGGCGTCTGCTCGTACGGCGTGGCCGGGTCACCTGTGGTGCCGACCACCAGGATCGGCGGCGCGCCGTTCGCCCGGCCGGTCGGATACGGGTCCCGCTCGCCGGGCCACTCCACGCAGCCGAGCATCCCCACCGCGAGGGCGGGACCGAACAGCGGGTACTTCTGCCGCCACTGCGACTGCAACTGGCGGACCTGCTCCCGGGTCGGCTTCTCGGTCTCGTCCGCGCAGTTGACCGCCAGGTTGGCGTCGAACAGGTTGGAGTAGTGCCCGTCCGGCTCCCGGCCCGCGTACGAGTCGGCCAGCTTGAACACGCCGGCCGGGTCGCCGCCCTGCAACTCGTCGATCGCCCGGGCCAGCTCCTGCCAGCCCTGCTCGGTGTAGAGCGAGGAGATCACCGCGTAGAAGACCCAGCCGGAGGTCGCCTCCCGGCCGTCCTGCCCGCGTACCGGGGAGGTCTTCGCCTTGGCGATCGCGTCGGTGACCGCACCGCGGGCGTCCGGCGCGATCGGGCAGCGGCCGGCGTTCGCCGCGCACCAGCGGGAGAAGTTGTCGAACGCCCGCTCGAAGCCCTTCGCCTGGCTCTCCGACCCGGCGATCAGCTTCTGCTGCGGGTCGACCGCGCCGTCGAGCACCAGGGCGCGCACACGCTGCGGATAGAGCTGGGCGTAGGTGGCGCCGAGCAGCGTGCCGTAGGAGTAGCCGAGGTACGTCAGCTTGTCGTCGCCGACCGCCGCCCGGACCGCGTCCATGTCGCGGGCCGCCTGCTCGGTGCCGTAGAGCGGAAGCTGGTCGCCGTACTTCGCGCCGCACCGCTCGCCGATGCGCCGGTTGAGGCCGACGAAGCCGTCGAACGACGACTGGCTCTCCGGGTCGGGGTCGTAGCCGAAGCTGGCGTCCAGGTCGGCGTCGGAGATGCACTTGACCGGGCTGGACCGGGCCACCCCGCGCGGGTCGAAGCCGACGATGTCGAACCGGTCGGTGACCGACGTCGGCAGCCCGCCGAACGCCGGACCGAAGGACAGGTAGACGGCGGTGTCCACGCCCGAGGCCCCCGGCCCGCCGGGGTTGACCACCAGCGACCCGATCCGGTCGCGCTGCTTTGTCGAACGGGCCCGGATCAGCGCGATCTCGAACGTCTCTCCCGCGCCCGGCCCGGCGGTCGCGCCGGTGGTTGCCCCGGTGCCCCAGTTGCGCGGCACGGCGATCCGGGCGCAGTCGTAGCGCATGTCCGCCGCACCCCGGCCGACCAGCTCGTTCGGCACCTCCGGGCAGGCCCGCCACTCCGGGGCGGTGCCCGGCGGGGCGGCCTCGCCCTCGCTCTCGGCGCGCGGCGCGAACGCCGGCAGCGTGCAGCCGGCGGTGAGCACCACCGCCGCGACGAACGCGGCGAGGGCGGGCCGGAACCGGCGGGTCCGGTCGGGGAAGCCTGTCACGTGGGCGCCTTCCATGATCGTGTCGACCGCCAGGCTACGCCCGGCCGGCCGCGTCACCGACCGTCGCCGCCGGATCGCCGCGCAGCACCTCGTCGACGTCGTAGCGGATCGGGCGGTCGAGCTGGCCGTAGTCGCAGGAGCGCGGATCACGGTCGGGCCGCCAGCGCACGAACCGGGCGGTGTGGCGCAGCCGGTCGCCCTCCATCGCGTCGTACGCCACCTCGACCACCAGCTCGGGACGCAGCGGCTCCCACTCCAGGTTCTTGCCGCCGGTCCACCGGCTCACCCCGCCCGGGATGCGCTGGCCGCGCTCGTGGTCGCCGTGCACCCACGGGTGCTCGCCGCCCACCTCGCGGTAGGGCTCCAGCTCGTCCAGCAGCTCCTTGCGGCGGGCCATGGTGAACGAGGAGCTGACGCCGATGTGGTGCAGCACGCCCTGGTCGTCGTAGAGCCCCAGCAGCAGCGAGCCCACCACCGGGCCGGACTTGTGCCAGCGGAAGCCCGCCACCACCGCGTCCATGGTGCGCGCGTGCTTGACCTTGAACATGAGCCGCTTGCCCGGCTCGTACGGCAGGTCGGCCGGCTTGACGATCAGCCCGTCCAGGCCGGCGCCCTCGAACACCTCGAACCAGCGGCGGGCCGTCTCCGGGTCGGTGGTCACCTGGGTCACGTGCACCGGCGGGCGCACCCCGGACAACGCCTGCTCCAGCCGCTCGCGGCGCTGCGGATAGGGCTGCCCGGTGAGCAGCTCGTCGTCGATGGCCAGCAGGTCGAACGCGACGAAGTCGGCCGGGGTGGTCTCGGCCAGCAGCTTCACCCGGGAGGCGGCCGGATGGATCCGCTGGGCCAGCAGCTCGAAGTCGAGCCGGGGGTGCCCGCCCGGCCCGTCCCGGCGGATCACGATCAGCTCGCCGTCGACGGCGCACCGGGGCGGGAGCTGCCGGCGCGCCTGCTCGACCACCTCCGGGAAGTAGCGCGTCATCGACTTGCCGCCCCGGCTGGCCAGCTCGACCTCGTCACCGTCGCGGAACACGATGCAGCGGAAGCCGTCCCACTTCGGCTCGTAGGTCAGGCCGGGATCGGTGGGCAGCTCGGACACGCTCTTGGCCAGCATCGGCTCGACCGGAGGGTTGATCGGCAGGTCCACGGCGACCAGTCAACCAGACCCCACCGACAGTGGTGAGGCAGATCACCGGGGGTGGCCGGGCGGCGTGTCCCGTGCCGGTCGCCTTCGTCACCGCTGCCCGGATGTTGAAACCGCAGGTCAGAGCTACCTTCGCGGCGTGCCGGAGTGGAGCTGCGGATGCTGCGGGCGCTGGCGGGTCAGCGTCGAGCTGATCCGTGGCCGCTACCGCTACCGGCTGGCGCACCGCTATCCGGCCGAGCACGGCGGCGGCGCGAACGTCCTCGGCGAGGTCGGCTCGATCACCGAGCTGGAACGCCTGCTGAAGCGCTACGCCCCGGTCACCCTGGCCGACCTGCGCGAAGCGGCCTGACCCGCCGCCCCGGCGAGGCTCCGATCTTGGAGTTGTGGCGCCTCATAAAGCTCGTCAATCGGGCATCCTGGGCACCACAAGTCCAAGATCGACGAGGCGGGGCGGAAGCGGGGCGCGGAAGCGGGGCGCGGAGGCGGGGCGCGGAGGCGGGGAGCGGAGCGGGGCGCGCGCGGGACGGCGGGCGGGTGGAGTGCGGGCGTAGCCTGAGCGGACCGTCCACGGGGGAGGAACGCCGATGCGGTTCGTCGAGTCCGTCGAGATCGCCGCCGACGTCGACCGGGTCTGGGCGGTGCAGAGCGACGTCGAGCGCTGGCCGGAGTGGACGCCCTCGGTCACCGCCGCCCGCCGGCTGGAACCCGGTCCGCTGGCGCTCGGCTCGACCGCCCGGCTGGAGCAGCCGCGCCTGCCCCCGGCGGTGTGGCGGGTCACCGAGATCGAGCCGCCGTACTCGTTCGTCTGGGAGTCCGCGAGCGCGGGCGTACGCAGCCGGGGTGAGCACCGCCTCGTCGCGCTCGGCGACGGGCGCACCCGGGCCGAGCTGGCCCTGGTGCAGACCGGTCCGCTGGCCGGCCTGCTCGGCTTGCTCGCCGGGTCGATGATGCGCCGCTACCTGCGGCAGGAGGCGGACGGGCTCAGGCGCCGCTGCGAGCAGGGCTGACCGTCTTCTCCAGCACGGCGAGGCGGTTGCCGTTCTCGTCCGGCCGGTGCGCCACCACCCGGTAGCCGCGCCGCGCGTACAGGGCCAGGTTCGCCGCGCTGTCCGCGCCGGTGAACAGCGCGAACCGGGTCACCCGGCCCGCGCAGGCCTGCTCGACCGCGTCCAGCAGCCGTCCGCCGACGCCCCGGCCCTGCTGGTCCGGCGCGACCGAGAGGCGGCCCACGTGGGCGGTGTCGCCGTCGACGCGGGCGCGTACCGAGCCGACCAGGCGGGGGCCGCGCCGCGCGGCGAGCACCACGTCCGGTCCGGCCAGCGCCGCCCGGACCTCGTCCAGCGTCTCGGTCAGCGGGGGCAGGAACACGTCCCGGTAGCGCTGCGCCTCCACCAGGTACGCGGCGCGCTGCACGGTGAGGATCTCACCGGCGTCGGCGACGTCGGCGGGGGCGATGGTCACGTCGGTCACCGGCTCAGCTCACCACAGCGCTCAGAAGCGGCCGTACGCTGGCGGGGGTGTTCCCATCAGCGTGGAGGTGACCGGCGTGCCCGAGCTGACGTACCCGGAGGTGGGCGCGACCCGCGACGGCGGCCTGCCGGCCGGCTACCACCACCTGCGCCACCGGGTCCGGCTGCCGGACGGCGGCTTCCCGGTCGCGGCGGACGCGCTGCTGGGCTGGCGGCTGCACCGCGCCGCGGGCGTGGTGATGCGCGCGGACGCGCCGCGCGCGGCGCCCGGGGTACGTGTCACGCCGGGACTGGGCGTCGGCCCGGCGCGGCTGTGGGGCCCGACCGAGGTGGTCTGGGTGGTGGACGAGCCGGACCGGGCCGGGTTCGGCTACGGCACGCTGCCCGGGCACCCGGAGGTCGGTGAGGAGGCGTTCCTGGTCACCCGGGGTGCCGACGGCGTCTGGTTCGAGGTGACCGCGTTCAGTCGCCCCGCCCACTGGTACGTGCGGGCCGGCGGGCCGGTCGTGCTCGGCTTCCAGCGGGCGTACGCCTGGTGGCTGGGCCGGACGCTGCGGCGGCTGTGCCGGCGGCGCTGAGCGGTCAGTAGCGGGCGAACGAGCGGATCGGGGCGCGCGGGCCGTACTTCGGCGCCTGGATCCCGGCCGCCTCCAGCAGCACGCACACCCGGCCCCGGTGCCCCCGGAACGGCGCCAGCAGCGCCAGCATCCGGGCGTCGTCGCCGCGCGGCTCACCGGCCAGCGCCCAGGCCACCGTGTTCGGCACGTGGTAGTCGCCGACGCTGACCGCGTCCGGGTCGCCGTACGCGATGCGCACCACCTCGGCGGCGGTCCACGGCCCGATGCCGGGGATCGCGGTGAGCCGCCGGGTGGCCTCGGCCGAGTCGGCGCAGCGTTCCAGCCGGTCCGCGACGGCCGCCGCGCGGCGCAGCGTGTCGGCGCGTCGCTGCTCCACCCCGAACGGGTGGAACACCCAGTACGGCGTGGCCGCCACCGCGGCCGGCTCCGGCGGCAGCAGCAGTGGTTGCAGCGGACCCGGGGCGGGTTCGCGGAAGTGCCGCACGGTGGCGGCGTACGCCCGGTACGCCTCCTTGCCGGTGACCTTCTGCTCGAAGACGGCCCGCAGCAGCCGGGGGAAGATCTGGCCGGTGGCGGGCATCCGCAGCCCGTGGTGCGTGTGGGCGAGGCGGGCCACCAGCGGGTGCGCGGCGGCGAGCGCGGCGAACCCGGTCAGGTCGTCGCACAGTCCGGCGATCCGGTCGGCCCGCTCGACGACCCAGCCGGCGCCGGGGCCGTACCCCTCGGCGGTCAGCTCGCCGGCCTCCGGGCGCAGCGCCAGCGTGGCCGGTCCGTCCGGGGTGCGGGTGGCCCACCAGAACGTGCCGGCGGCGATCCGCGCGCACGGGTCGTACGGGCTGAACGTGAGCGCCCGCACCGACGCGGCCAGCCGGTAGCCGGCCGGGGGGCGCAGCGTGCGGCGGGCGGCGGGCGAGGTCACCCGGCCACTCTGCCACGCGTCCCGGCGGTGACGCCGGACACGCCGAGCCGGGAGGCGGGGCGATGCCGGTGCGCCCCGCCTCCCGGGTTCCCGACGATGACCGGCCGCGCCCTCCCCGGCGGCGACCGGTCACCGTGACCTGGTGCGTCAGTACGAGTAGTCCGACCCGCCGCCGGAGCTGTTCGAGCTGCCCGCCGCGGGCGGCGCGACCGGCTTGGGCGTGCCGGTCGGCAGGCAGGTCAGGTTCTTCTTGCCGTTCGGGTCGACCACGAACCAGGTGCCGCCGACGCCCTGGCCCTTCCACTGGCCCGGCTTCTTGTCGCCGATGTAGCGGTAGACCGGCCAGCCGCCGATGGTGAGCTGCCGGGTGCCGTCCTGGCGGGTGATGGTGCCGACCTTGTCGTCGGAGACGCCACGCAGCTTCGGGTTGCCGTCGGTGAGCGACGGCGGCCAGACCTCGGCGCACTTGTCCACGCAGTTGGACTGCGGCGGGTCGTCGGAGTCCTTGTCGAACCGGTACAGCACCCAGCCGTCCTGGTCGGTGACGACGCGGCCCATCCGGGGCAGCTTCTTGCCGACCAGCTCGTCGGTGATCTTCACGTTGGCCGGGGGCGCCTTGTCCGCGACCGGCTCCTCCTCGGGAGCCGCCGACGCCTCCGGTTCGGCCGCCGCGGTGGGTTCGGCCGCGGCGACGGCGACCGGCTCGGCCGCGCTCGAGTTCGCCCCGTTGTAGCCTGCGGGGGCGCAGGCCGTAAGTGCGACCATCGCGCTCGCGACGATGACGGTCGTCCGCTTGTGGTGTGCCACGTGCCCTCCTCGTTCTTGGCAGTTCGCCGAGTAGTACGGGCGCGGCACTGTCAAGGTTGAAGTCGAAACGGTGGCACATTTCACAGTGGACTGATTGAACCGACAGCCGTTCTGGCGCGTGCGTCAGCACGAGGGGGTCCGCCGGCCCGGACACGACAAGACGGCGCCGGGCGGTCCAGCCGCCCGACGCCGTCGTCGTACCGGATCAGATGTCGTCCACCGTCACCAGCGGACTCGCCACCCCGTTCGCGTCCACCGACTGCACCTGAAGCTTGTCGATGTCGCGCACCGGGGCGGAGGTTGAGGCGGTCAGCTCCAGCGGAAGCTGGTTCTGGTTCGTGCCGTAGCCGCCGGCCGGCACCGACCAGGTGGAGATGACCTCGCTCGTGGCGTTCTTGCGCACCACCACCAGCCGGCAGACACGCGGCCCGGGCAGGCGGCTCAGCTGCACCGAGATCTGCGTGCCGTACTCCTTGCGCGCCAGCCACATCGTGGTCTGCACGCCGGTGCCCGCGTCGGTGGCGTTGTGCTGGTCGCCCTCGATCGGCTTCTCCCCGCCGACGCCCGGGTCGTTCGGGTTGCCCGGCTCGCCGCTCGGCGCCGCGGTCGGCGCGGTCTGCGTCGGCCCGGCCTGCGGCGTCGGCCCCGGCTCGTCGCCGAGCATCCCGGCGGCGACCCCGCTCAGGCCGCCGAACACCACCACTGCCGCCGCTGTCGCCAGCAACTGCCGCACCCGGGTACGACGGCGGTCCCGCCGCACCGCCACCAGCGTCCGGTCCAGCAGCGCCGGATCGGTGTGCGTCTGCTCCAGCGCGGCCATCGCCTCGCCGTCGATGCCGGAGAGCAGCCCCACCACCGGGACCATCGTCTCCAGTTCCGCCGCGCAGGCCCAGCAGGTGGCCAGGTGCTCCTCGAACCGCTCCGCGTCCTCCGCGTCCAGCACGCCGAGCGCGTACGCGGCGACGTCCATGTGGTCGGCCCGGCTCATTCGGTCACCCCCCTCTCCTGCAGAGCCGTGCGCAGCGCGCGCAGCGCGTAGTAGACCCGCGACTTGGCGGTGCCGAGCGGAAGCCCCAGCTCCTCGGCCGCCTCCGGCACGGTGCGCCCCCGGAAGTACGTCGCCACCAGGATCTCCCGGTGCGACTGGCTCAGCGTACGCAGCGCGTCCGCCACCGTCATCGTGCGCAGGACCCGGTCGGTGCTGTCCGCCTCGGCGAACGCGGTCAGATCCCGGTCGTACGTCTCCGGCGGGCGGGCCTGCTCGCTGCGGTGCTCGTCGATGGCGATCCGCCGGGCCACCGTGACCAGCCAGGGACGCAACGAGCCCTGGCCCTGCACGCCGAGCCGGTGCGCGTTGCGCCAGGCCCGCAGCAGCGTCTCCTGCACGATGTCCTCGGCCCGCTGCCGGTCCCCGCCGGTCAGCCGCATCACGAACATCAGCAGCGGGCCGGCGTGCTCGGCGTACAGCAGGCGGATCAGCTGGTCGGAGTGGCTGGCCTCGGCGGAGGTCGCCTGGTGGCGTCCGGGAGCGGGTCGCGGCGGCACCGGGTCATTCTGGCGATCGGCGGGCCGGGCGTCGACCCCCCGGCGGGAACGCGAGGCGCGCGAGTGTGGTTGTGCCCGGGCGAACATCCACTCGGGCCGCGCCACTTCGCCGTGCCAGCCGGCCGCCACCGCATGCATGCAGACCTCCGCTGTCCAATGACATCAGCCGGCCCCCCACGGGCATGGCCGCCCGGTGATACGCAGCCACCAGCCGATCGGATCAACGTTTGACGGAAAAAATTCCGGGCGGCGGGGGAGTGGAGTCGACGGCGTCCGCGTCGTGGACCACCGCCGCGCCGCCGGTGAAGCGGTCCAGCTCCGCGCCGGCCAGCACCCGGCCGGGGAACCAGTCGCCGGCCGCCCGCCGGGCCAGCTCCGGCACCGGCGGCTCCACCCGGGACGCCACCAGCACCAGGTTGCCGTACCGGCGGCCGCGCAGCACCGCCGCGTCGCCGACCAGGCAGGCCCGGGGCAGCACGGTACGCACTGTGGCGACCTGCGCCTTCGCGTGCCGCAGCGGCGGGCCGTCGGCCACGTTCGCCAGATAGCTGCCGCCGGGCGCCAGCACCCGGGCCACCTCGGCGGCGTACTCCACCGAGGTGAGGTGCGCGGGGGTACGGGCTCCGGCGAACACGTCCGCCACGATCACGTCGTACGCGCCGTCCCGGCTCGACGTCAGCGTCGCCCGCGCGTCGGCCACCCGTACCCGCAGGCGCGGATCGGCAGGCCACGGCAGCTCGCGGCGGACCAGCTCCACCAGCGCGCCGTCCACCTCGGACACCCGCTGCGTCGAACCCGGGCGGGTGGCCTGCACGTACCGGGGCAGGGTGAGCGCGCCGCCGCCCAGGTGCAGCACCCGCAGCGGCGCCCCGGCCGGCGCCACCAGGTCCAGCGCGGCGGCCAGCCGCCGGACGTACTCGAACTCCAGGTGAGCCGGGTCGGCGAGGTCCACATGCGACTGCGGTGCGCCGTCCAGCAGCAACGTCCACGAGCCCGGACGGTCCCGGTCCGGCACCAGTTCGGCCCGCCCGGTGTCGACGTCGGCCACCACCCGGTCGGCGTCGCGTCGCCGGCCCATCAGCGCCGCATTCCGCGCGCCGCCGCGGTGAGCACCCGGTGCAGCAGCCGCGCGTCGCCGAGCATCCCGCGCAACCGGCGTTCCAGCCCGGCGATCGGCACCAGGTTCTGCGGGGCACGCGGATCCTTGTACGGGGTGGAGGCGAACCGGGGCAACGTCACCAGCGACAGGTCGGCCAGCGCGATCGCCTCCGGCACGGTCAGGTCGGCCGAGCACTCCACCCGCACGATCCCGGCCCACGGCGCCCCGGCGCGCACCGGCAGGCGCAGATACCAGGACCAGCCGCCCCACGCCGTGCCCAGCCGGAACACCGGGCAGCGCTCACCCGGCGCCAGCCCGGTCACCACGGCGGTCAGCCGCCCGTCCAGGTATTGGCTGTGCTGCGTCTTGATGTACCCGAGCGTGCGCGGCAGGTTGCGCCGGCTGCGCAGCGGGCCGTCCACCACCAGCAGGTCGCCGTCGGTGCGTACCGCGTCGGAGACGGCCACCTCCAGCGCGGTCAGCGGCGCCTGCACCGCCGCGGGCAACTTGCTCAGCTCACCGGTGCCGCTGACCCGGTGCACCGGGTAACGCACAGTCCCGGCGACCACGTCCTGCGCCGACGGGCTCGCCGTGAACAGCCCCCGGCCCACCCGGGCGCCGGCCATCTCGGCGGCGCCCCGGTCCAGGTCGCAGCGCACCACACCGGCCGCGTACGAGGCGGCGATGCCGGGGAACGAGCCGCCGTCCTCCTCGGCCGTCCAGACACTGGCGTCGATCCGGCGTACCCCGTCGACGAGCAGCACCACGTCCGGCGACCGCACGCCCGCGCGGGGGCCGATCGCCCGCCAGTCGGTGGCCGGCAGCTCGACGTCGGCGTCCACCTGGGCGCTGCTCGGCGCGGCCGGACCGGACCCGCCCGCAGCCTCGAACGACGCGCCGTACGCCGGATCCCAGGCGTCGACGAAGAACGCCGGCGACTGTGACGTCACAGGCCGGTCCGTTCCACGCGGGCCGTCCGCGCGTCCTTGCGCACCTCGAACCGGACCGGGATCCGCTCGGCCAGCGCCGGCACGTGGGTGACCACGCCGACCATCCGGTCGCCCCGGGCGGCCAGGTTCTCCAGCGTCGCCGCGACCGTGTCCAGCGTCGCCGCGTCGAGCGTGCCGAAACCCTCGTCCAGGACGATCGACTCCAGGCTGGCCGCGGTGGTGGACATGCCGGCGAGCTGCTCGGACAGCGCCAGCGCCAGCGCCAGCGACGCCTGGAACGTCTCCCCGCCGGACAGCGTGCGCACCCCGCGCCGCAGCCCCGCGTCGTGGTGGTCGACCACGAAGAACTCGCCCTTGTCGTGCACCAGGTCGTACTGCCCGCCGGACAGCTCCCGCAGGATCCGCGACGCGCCGTCGACCAGCAGGTCCAGTGCCTCGGTGAGCAGCCAGCGTTCGAAGTTGTTCGCCCGCAGGTGCGAGGCGAGCGCCCGCGCCACCCGCGCCTCGTGCTCGTGCCCGGCCCGCTGCTCCCGCAGCCCGGCGGCCTGCTCGCGGCGCTCGTCCAGGCGGCGCAACTCCGCCTCGGCCCGCTCCACCGCCACCGCCACGTCGCGCGACGCGTCCTGCGGGGCGTCCAGCCCGGCCGCGGTGAACAACGCGGCGATCCCGTCGGCGACCTCGGCCGCGGCCCGCTGCGCCGCCTCCACCGACTCGGCCATCCCGTCGCGGTCCGCGCGCCGCGCCCGCGCCTGCTCGCCCGCCCAGTCGGCCAGCGCCGTCCACGCCGCCGCCACGTCGTCCCGGTCGGCGGCCGGCGGCCCGAACCGGGCCAGCCCGTCGCGTACCGCGTCGAAGTCACGCCAGGCCCGGCGCAGCCGATCCTGCGCGGCGTCCAGCGCGCCCCGCGCCCGCCGGGCCGCCTCCCGCCCGGCCCGCACCGCGCCCGCCGCCTCCTCCAGCGCGGCGCGCAGCCGCGCGTGCTCGGCCAGCGACTCCCGCAGCCGTTCCGGCGTGGGCGCGTCAGTGAGCTGCTCGTCCAGCTCGGCCAGGCGCGCGCCGAGCTGGTCGTGCTGGGTCCGGGCGCGCAGCAGCACCCGGTCCAGCTCGCGGGCCGCGGCGTCGCGTTCCTGCACCACCCGCTTCGCCGCCTCGCTCGCCGCCCGCGCCGCCTTGCCCGCCTCGATCGCCCGGCTCACCGCCGAACCCTTCGGCACCGCCGGCACGGTGGTGACCGTCTGCTCGCACACCGGGCAGGGCGCGCCGTCGACCAGGTGCGCCCGCAGCGCCGCCGCCTGGTCGGCGGCCTTCGCGTCCTCGTGCGCGCGGAACGCCGACTCCAGCTCCGTCTCGGCCCGCTGCGCGTCCGCCCGCGCCGCCGCCAGCGCCGCCACCGCCGCGTCGTGCTCGCCGCGCGCCGCGTCCACCGCCGCGCGCGCAGTCGCCGCCTCCGCGGTCAGCCGGTCCCGGTCCGCGTACGCCTTCAGGTGCAACCGCAACGCGCTCTCGTCACCGGCGGCGGTCAGCTCCCCGCGCAGCTTCTCCTCGCGCTCCTCGGCCAGCCCGACCGCGCCCGCCGCCTCGTCGGCGGCCACCCGGGCCGCCGCCACCGCCCGCGCCAGCTCGGCGGTGCCGTCCGGCGGCCGCACCCCGGCCAGCACACCCAGCTCCGCGTCGAGCGCGGCCAGCGCCGCGGCCCGCTCACCCGCCGTCGCCCGGGCCCGCTCCCATTCGGGTACGGCGGCAGCGACCGCTGCGGCCAGCTCCCGCATCGCGTCCACCCGCTCCCGGGCGGCGGCCAGACTCTCGTCGTCGACGTCGGTGAGCCCGCCGAGCAGCTTGTCGACGGTCTCCAGCTTCGCCTCGGCCTGCCCGGCCCGCTCGACCGCCTTCTTCTGCACGTTCTCGTAGACGCCCAGCCCGAGCAGGTTCACCAGGATCTGCTGCCGGGTGGCCGGCTTGGCGTGCAGGAAGTCGGCGAACTGCCCCTGCGGCAGCACCACGCAGGAGGTGAACTGCTCGTACGGCAGCCCGACCGCGTCCAGCACCGCCTGTTCCATCTCGGCCGGGGTGCCCGCCACCACCTCGCCCAGATCCTCCGGGCTGAGCCCGGTGTCGAGCTTGGTGACGTCGAAGCCCGGCGGCATGAGCTGCAGCCCGGCGTTGGCCGTCTTCACGGTGCCCCGGCCGTCCCGGCGCACCACCCGGGTCGCCACGTAGCGGTCCCCGGCGGACTCGAACACCAGCCGGACCCGCGCCTCGGTGGCCGACGGCGCCAGCGCGTTCGCCAGCCCCCGGGCGCCGCCCCAGCGCGGCACCGTGCCGTAGAGCGCGAAACAGATCGCGTCGAGCACCGTCGACTTGCCCGAACCGGTCGGCCCGACCAGCGCGAAGAAGTCCGCGTCGGTGAAGTCGACAGTGGTCTCGTCGCGGAACACCGTGAACCCGGCCATGTCCAGCCGCATCGGCCGCATCAGTGCTCCACCTCCTCGAGCAGCTCGTCGAAGAGTTCCCGGACACCCTCGTCGGCGTGCCCGCGGCTGTCCAGGTAGTCGCCGAACAACTCGCCCGGCGACCGCCCGGCCCGCTGGGCGGTCCGGGTCCCGCTGCCCGGCGCGGGCACCAGCTCCGGGTCGATCCGGATCTCCAGCGCCCGGGGCAGCAGCTCCTGCACCTCCTCGCGCAGCCCGGCCCGGGGCTGCTCCCGGACGTAGACGCGCAGCCAGCCCTCCGGCGCCTCGATCTCGGCGAGCTGCGCGAGCGTGCCGCGTACCGTGCGCAGCGGCACCGCGCCCGGCACCGGCACCTCCCGGATGCGGGCGGCCGTGGTGGCGGTGACCTCCACGATCGTCACCGAGCTGACGTTCTCCTGCTCGCCGAAGTCGACGGCGAGGGGGCTGCCGCTGTAGCGGATCGGGCACGGGCCGATGACCCGCTGCGAGCGGTGCAGGTGACCCAGCGCCACGTAGTGCGCGTTGCCGGGGAAGACGGTAGCCGGGACCGCGTATCCGAGCACCGTGTGCGCGTCCCGCTCGCCGCCGCCGGTGCTCGCCCCGACCACGGTCAGGTGCGCGGTCACCAGGTGCACCCGGTCCGGCTCGGCGAACCCCTCGGCGAGCCGGTCCAGCACCCGGCCCAGGTGGTCGGCGTACGTCTGGTTCGCCTCGGCCGGGGTGAGCGTGTACATCTCCACCGCGCGCACCGCGTACCGCTGGGACAGGAACGGCAGCGCGGCCAGCCGCCAGCGTTCCCCACCGGCGGTGACCCCGTCGACGACGTGCTCGTCCGGGTTCTCCCGGACGCTGCCGCGCAGCGTGATCCCGGCCGCCTCGGCCCACGGGCGCAGCGCGTCCAGCGCCGCGCCGTTGTCGTGGTTGCCGCCGATCGCCACCACGTCCGCGCCGGTACGCCGCAGCGCGGTGAGCGCCCGGGTCACCAGCCGCGTCGCCTCCGGGGTGGGCGCGGCGGTGTCGTACAGGTCACCGGCGACGATGACCAGGTCCGGCCGCTCACGCTGGGCGATCTCGATGACCTGGGCGAGGACCTGCTTGTGCTCCTCGGCCCGGGACTGCCCCTTGAGGACCTTGCCGACGTGCCAGTCGGAGGTGTGCAGGATCTTCATCTGGGTGCCGCCTAGAACGGGATGTCGTCGTCGGAGGAGCCGGAGCCGACCACCGCGAACGGATCGGCGGCCTGCGTGATCGACCGTAGCGTCTCCGAGGGCGCGCGGCCCGCCTCCGAGACCCGGGTGGCCCACGCCGGGAACGGGAACTCCAGGCAGAGCGGCACCGGGATGTCCGGCTGGTTGACGAACATCGTGCCCGGCTTGGCCAGCAGCGCCCGCTGCCGTTGGGCAGGCGGCAGGAAGCCGTACTCCGGGCGGGACGCCTCGGCCGGGTCGAGCCGGCCGACCACCCGGATCGCCGAGTTGGTGACGATCCGCCGTTCCACCTCGCTGGCGGTCTGCTGCGCGCCGACCAGGATCACGCCCAGCGAGCGGCCCCGCTCGGCGATGTCGAGCAGCACCTCCTTGATCGGCGACGAGCCCTCCCGCGGCGCGTACTTGTTCAGCTCGTCCAGCACGACGAACAGCAGCGGCTTGGCGGTGCCCGCCTTCTCCTTGCGCTCGAACTCGCTCTTGAGCGTCACACCGACCACGAACCGCTGCGCGCGATCGGGCAGGTTGTGCAGGTCGACCACTGTCACCTGCGCGCTCTCCGCCGTGTTGATCGAGTGCGGGCGGCGGGTCGCCAGGTCACCACGGATCAACCGGCCCAGGTCCTTCTTGCTGCCGATCAGCCGCCGGGCGAACGCGTTCACGGTGCCCAGCCCGACCGCGCTACCGGCCCACTCGCCGCGCGTCTCGTCGTCGTTGAGCTGCTCGACCACGTGGTCGACCAGATCCGCGTACGAGCCGAGCCGCACCCCGTCGATGCTCACCCCGCCGTCGGCCGGCTGGGCGTAACGGGCCAGGTGCGCGGCCACCGAGTGGACCACCATCGTGTACTGCTGGCGCTCGTCGTCCGCGTCGGCGAACACGTACGGCAGGAGCCGGTCGGCGCAGAACTCGGACAGCGTCCAGTAGAAGCTGTCCACCCCGGTGAGCCGGCTGCTCACATCCGGCGTGCCGGAGGAGTCGCCGACCCGCGGCGGGGCGTACACCCGCACGTCCGGGAACGCGCCGGCATCAAGGCCCAGCTTCGCGTACGCCGCCCGGGTCGGATCGTCGAGCCGGCTGTTCGGGTGGTCGAGGAAGAGCAGGTCCTCGCCCTTCACGTTGAAGATCAGCGCCTTCGCGTTGACCGCGTCGCCGCCCAGCACGCCGGAGCGGAACACCGAGTAGAGCAGGAACGTGGCGAAACTCGTCTTGGTCGCGACGCCGGAGATGCCGGAGATCGACACGTGCGCGCCCCGGGTGCCGTCGAGGAAGTCGGCGTTGAGGTAGACCGGCACCCCGTCGCGGCCCATCCCCATCGGGATCCGCCGCTCCATCCGGTCGAAGTGCAGCGCCCGCGCCCGCGCGTCACCCTCGGCCCGGTGCACCACGGCGCCCGGCGTCGGCGGCACGTAGAACTCCGGGTCGACCCGCGTGGTCGTCACCTCGGCCGCCTCCTGCACCTGCGCCGGCAGCGTGCCGTCGGCGATGGCGAAGACGTCGGAGTCGAACTGCGCCCCCTCGTGCCGGGCACGCACCTGGGTAACCACCCCGGCGATCGTCACCGGCTCCCGGTCGGGCAGGTCGCGGCGGGTCACCACCACGTCGTCCAGCTGCAGGTAGCTGCCCGGCGCGACAGCCGTCCAGAAGGTGAGCGGGGTGGCGTCGGCGGTGCCGAGCACCCGGCCGACACCCTCGCCGGGCCCGTCGAGCTGGTCGTCGGTCATCGGCGGTCTCCGGTCGGCTGGTCGTACCGTTGGCGGTGCACGTCGTGCATCCTGCCCGAGGGATGCGACAGGTTGCCACGCGACGCGGCGGACGCCACGCCGAGCGTGCGCCGAACGGTAGCCACCCGGATCCGCCCGGCCACGGTGCGTACGTTTCTGCCCGCTCCGGCGCTGTCTCCGGCCCCCGGCCCGGCCGGCTCGGTGGAACGCCATGGGTGTCTCCGCGAGCTTTTGACACCCATGACGTTCCACTCGCCCCGCGAACCCCGGGTTGCTTGGCGCGCGAGAGCCGCCCCCAATGTCGAGACCCACGTCCCGCTCTCCGGGACGCTCGGAGATCTTGGTACGAGAGCGCCCTCATAGGGGCCGGTTGGTACCAAGATCTCGGGAGCCGGGAGCCGGGAGCCGGGAGCCGGGAGCCGGGAGCCGGGAGCCGGGAGCTGGTCAGGCGGCGGGGGCGGATCCGGCGGGTGTGGGGTCAGCGGGGTCGCGGGCGTACCGCAACATGAGCACTCCGTCGGCGGCGGCCAGCACGTGGCGCAGCGGCAGGTGCCGGGGCGGGCTGGCGTCCCCGGCGGTGATCCGGCCCGGGCCGGCGCCGACGAGCAGCGGCGCCACGGTCAGGCACAGCTCGTCGACCAGGTCGGCGGCGGTGAGCGCGCCGAACAGGTGCGGGCCGCCCTCGCAGAGCAACTGGTCCAGCCCTCGGCGGCGCAGCTCCGCCAGGCCCACGGCCAAGTCGACCCGGCCGCTGCCGTCGACCCGGCCGCTGCCGTCGACCCGGTCGGTGCTGGTGACCGGGGCGGGGCCGCAGCGGACCAGGTCGGCGACGTCGGTGAGGCCGGGCGGCGGTACGGCGTCGGCGTGGGTGAGCACGATCGGCCGGACCGGGGCGTCGGCGAATGCAGCCTGGGCCGGGTCGAGGTCGAGTGAGCCGGAGACGACCACGAGCGTCGGGAACTCGGCCAGCCCGCGTTCGCGGCGCCAGGCCCGGCGTTCCGGGCTCAGCCGGACCGCCCGGTAGCCCTCGTGCCGCAGCGTGCCGGCGGCCACCACGAGAGCGTCGCAGAGCATCCGCAGCAGCCCGAAGACCCGCTTGTCCGGCTCGCCGGAGAGCCCGGCGGAGTAGCCGTCCAGAGTGACCGCCCCGTCGGCGCTGGCGACGAAGTTGACCCGCAGGTGCGGGCGGGCCGCCCGGCCGTAGAGCGCGGTGAGTTCCGGATCGGTCAGCGCGCCGGTGACGGGTGCGGGCCAGATCCGTTCGATCGGGGTTCCGACGCTCATTCGCCGGCCGGACCGGTGACCGGAGGGGTGGGTTCGGGGGTACGGTGCTGGCAGTCGCACCACTTCCGGCCAGGACAGTCGTCGTGCCGCCGTTCCCGGCAGGCTCGGCAGATCATGCAGGCAGCCTATGCCGAGGAAGGATGGGACGTCGTGTCGCGTCAGATCTTCCAGCTCATGGTGTCGCTGGCCGGGGTCCGGCCGCGGGTGTGGCGGCGGGTGCTGGTGCCCGGCGGCTACACGCTGGACCGGCTGCACCGGGTGATCCAGCACGCGATGGGCTGGCGCGACTGCCACCTGCACTCGTTCGACGTGGACGGCCGGCAGTACGGCGAACCCGACCCGGACGGCGAGCTGGCGCTGCGCGACGAGCTGGACGTCCGGCTGGACACGGTAGTGGGCAAGGGCGACCGGTTCCGCTACACCTACGACTTCGGGGACTGGTGGGAGCACGACCTGGTGGTGGAGGACTGCTGCGCCGCCGACCCGGACGAGCGTTACCCGGTCTGCCTGGACGGGGAGCGGGCCTGCCCGCCGGAGGACGTGGGCGGCCCGGCCGGGTACGCGGTCCTGCTCGCGGCGCTCGCCGACCCGGCGCACCCGGAACACGTGACGATGCGCGAGTGGGCCGGCCCGGCGTTCGATCCGGCCGCGTTCGACGCCGGCCGCGCCACCGTCCTGCTGCGCCGCTGCTGCTGATCGCGCCGCCCGCGCGCCGCTGATCGCGGGCTCCGAGGAGGGGTCGCCAGCGGCGCGGTAACGAAATGGGAACGCTCCCAACGGTCTATTGACACCCCTGTCACCTCCCGGCAACCTCATGGGAGCGCTCCCGAGAGTGGTGCGGATCTCCCTCCTGCCCCGCTCCGGCCCGCGCGAAACGCACCCCCCACCACACAGCAGATATCGCCTCACCACCGAAAGAGGGGTCTCGGATGAGCGTCCCAATCCGTCGTCGGCGGTTCGCGGCCATCGCGCTCGCGTCCGTCGTCGTGCTCGGCACCACCGCCGCCTGCGGCGACGACTCGGACAGCGGCGACAGCGGCAGCGGCGACGGCCCGATCACGCTGGTCGTCGACGTCTTCGGCGACCAGGGCTTCGGCTACGAAGAGCTGTACAAGCAGTACGAAGCGGAGCACACGAACGTCAAGATCCAGGAGCGGGGCAAGGGTCTCGGCCTCGGTGACTACAACACCCGTCTGACCCAGCAGATCACCGCGGGCTCGGGCGCCGGTGACGTGGTGGCCCTGGAAGAGGGCACCATCGTCCAGTTCTACGCCCAGGCCGACAAGTTCGTGAACCTCGCCGACCACGGCGCGAACGACCTCAAGGGCAACTTCCTGCCGTGGAAGTGGGAGCAGGGCACCACCCCCGACGGCAAGGTGCTGGGCCTCGGCACCGACGTCGGCTCGATGGCGCTGTGCTACCGCAGCGACCTGTTCAAGGCCGCCGGGCTGCCCACCGACCGCGAGCAGGTCGGCGCGCTCTGGCCGACCTGGGACGAGTTCATCGCCACCGGCCAGAAGTTCGCCGCCGCCGACAAGAAGCACAAGTTCGTCGACTCGGCGACCAACTTCTACAACGTGGTGCTGATGCAGGTCGCGGGCCAGGGCAGCGGCTACACGTACTACGACAAGAGCAACAAGATGGTCATCGACCAGAACCCGGACGTGAAGACGGCGTACGACCTCACCACCAAGATGATCGCCGCCGGGCTGTCCAACAACCTCCAGTCGTTCTCCAACGAGTGGAACGCCGGCTTCAAGAACGGCACCTTCGCCACCATCGCCTGCCCCGCCTGGATGACCGGTGTCATCAAGGGCCAGGCCGGTGACGCGGCGGCCGGCAAGTGGGACATCGCCAAGGCGCCGGGCGCCGGTGGCAACTGGGGCGGTTCCTTCCTGGGCGTGCCGAAGTCGAGCAAGCACCAGAAGGAGGCCGCGGAGCTGGCCAAGTTCCTGACCAGCGCCAAGGGTCAGATCGGCGCGTACAAGGCGGTCGGCAACCTGCCGTCGAACCCGCAGGCGCTCACCGACCCGGCCGTCGCCGACTCGACCAACGACTACTTCAGCAAGGCCCCGGTCGGCAAGATCTTCGCCGCCGGCGCGACCGAGCTGAAGCCGGTCTACCTCGGCCCGAAGAACAACGCGGTCCGCACCGCCGTGGAGAACACGCTGCGCGCCGTGGAGCAGGGCAAGTCGGCCGGCGAGCAGTGGCAGGCGGCCCTGAAGAACGGTGCGGCCGCCGGTAAGTGACCGGTTGAGCCGCCCGCGGGTGGCGTCGGCAGCCCATGCTGCCGGCGCCACCCGCGGTGCCCGCAGAGTCCGGCGTCGCCCGTGTGGCGGGTGACGCCGGCCGAGGAGAAGGACTCCCCATGAGCCTCGACCTGCACGCCGCGGCGCCGCCCGAGCCCGGCGCGCCGCGCTCCGCACGTCACACACGCCGCCGCGCCGCCTCGATGACCCGGCTGGACCTGAAGTACTCGCCCTACCTGTACGTCCTGCCGTTCTTCGTGATCTTCGCCGTGTTCGGCGTGTACCCGATCGCGTACACGGTCTGGATCGCGCTGACCGACCGGTCGCCGCTGAACCCGACGATCTCCTTCGTCGGGATGGACAACTTCGTCGAACTGATCACCGAGGACCCGCAGTTCTGGAACGCGGTGGTCAACACGTTCGGCATGTTCGCGCTCTCCACAGTGCCCCAGTTGCTGCTGGCGCTGATGCTCGCCAACGCGCTGAACCGGAAGCTGCGCGCGCAGACGTTCTTCCGGATGGCCATCGCGATGCCGATCATCACCTCGACCGCCGTGGTCGCGCTGATCTTCTCGATGCTCTACGCCAAGGACTTCGGCCTGGTCAACTGGCTGCTCGACAGCATCGGCCTGGACCCGATCGACTGGCGGGCGAACCGCTTCGCCTCATGGTTCGCCATCTCCACCATGGTCGACTGGCGGTGGGTCGGCTACAACGCGCTGATCTACCTCGCCGCCATGCAGTCGATCAGCAAGGACATGTACGAGGCCGCGGCGTTGGACGGCGCCTCCCGGCGGCGGCAGTTCTGGTCGATCACGGTCCCGCAGCTGCGCCCCACGATCATCTTCACGCTGATCATCTCCACCATCGGCGGCCTTCAGCTGTTCACCGAGCCCCTGCTGTTCACCAGCGGCTCGGGCGGTCTCTCCGGTGGTTCGGAGGGGCAGTTCCAGACCATCACGATGTACCTGCTCGACGTGATGAACCAGCGCTTCCGGTGGGGGTACGCCGGAGCGGTCGCGCTCGTGCTCTTCGTGCTCATCGCGTTGATGTCGGCGATCAACTACCTGCTCGCCCGCCGCATCAGCTCCGACAAGTGAGGTGACGAGATGACGACCACCGCGGTCCGCCCGCCCACCCGGCACAGCGCGCCGGTGAAGACCACCCACCGGGCCGAGCGGCTCTGGAAGGCCAGCCCGCTCACCATGATCGGCCTGATCTTCGGCGTGCTGCTCTCCCTGTTCCCGTTCTACTGGATGATCGTGATCGCCAGCCGGACGAACGACGCGGCCAACTCCTGGCCGCCGCCGTTCCTGCCCGGCGGCAGGCTCGGCGAGAACATCGAGCGGGTGCTCGCCAACAGCGACGCCAACATCCTCAAGGGCCTGATGAACTCGTTCCTGGTCGCCGGGACGATCACCGTCGCGACGGTGTTCTTCGGCTCGCTGGCCGGCTTCGCGTTCGCCAAGCTGCGCTTCCGGGGCAAGAACGCGCTGCTGCTGATCATCCTCACCTCGATGATGGTGCCGATCCAGCTCGGCGTGCTGCCGCTGTACATCCTGATGGCCAAGCTCGACTGGCTGAACACCATGCCGTCGGTGACCGTTCCGTTCCTGATCGGCGGCTTCGGCATCTTCATGATGCGCCAGTACGCCGAGCAGGCGGTACCGAACGAGTTGATCGAGGCGGCCCGGGTGGACGGCTGTTCCACCTGGCGGGTGTACTGGCACGTGGTGGCGCCCGCGCTGCGTCCGGCCGCCGCGGTGCTGGGTCTGCTGACCTTCATGGAGCAGTGGAACCAGTTCTTCTGGCCGTTCGTGGTGCTGGCGGACCCGTCCAACCCGACCGTCCAGATCTCGCTGCGCAGCCTCAACACCGCCTACTTCGCCGACAACTCGCAGATCTTCGCCGGTACGTTGATCGCGACCCTGCCCCTGTTCGTCGTGTTCGTTCTGTTCGGCCGCCAGATCATCGGCGGCATCATGGAAGGCGCCGTCAAGTCGTGAGCAATCCAGCAAGCCCGCCCGCCGTCGGTCTCCTCGACGCCGGTCCGGCCCTGACCTTCCCGCCGGACTTCCTCTGGGGCGCGGCCACCGCCGCGTACCAGATCGAGGGCGCGGCGGCGGAGGGTGGCCGTGCGCCGTCGATCTGGGACACCTTCAGCCACACCGAGGGGCGGACGGTGGCCGGGCACACCGGCGACGTGGCGTGCGACCACTACCACCGGATGCCGGACGACGTGCGGTTGATGGCCGACCTGGGGCTGCGGTCGTACCGCTTCTCGGTGAGCTGGCCGCGGGTGCAGCCGGGCGGCACGGGCGGCGTCAACCAGGAGGGCATGGACTTCTACCGCCGCCTGATCGACGAGCTGCTCGGCCACGGCATCGAGCCCTGGCTGACGCTCTACCACTGGGACCTGCCGCAGCCGCTGGAGGACGCGGGCGGCTGGCCGGCACGGGACACCGCCGGCCGGTTCGCCGAGTACGCGCATCTGGTCGCCGACGCGCTCGGCGACCGCGTGAAGTACTTCACCACGCTGAACGAGCCGTGGTGCTCGGCGTTCCTCGGCTACGGCTCCGGCGTGCACGCGCCGGGCCGCCGCGACGGCGCGGACGCGCTGCGGGCCGGGCACCACCTGATGCTCGGTCACGGCCTGGCCGTGCAGGCGGTCCGCGCGGCCCGCCCGGACGCGCAGCTCGGGATCACCGTCAACCTGTACCCGGTCACCCCGGCGACCGACTCGGCGGCGGACGCCGACGCGGCCCGCCGGATCGACGCGCTGGCGAACCGGTTCTTCCTCGACCCGGTGCTGCGCGGGGCGTACCCGGCGGACCTGGTCGCCGACGTGCGCCAGATCACCGACATGGGGCACGTGCGCGACGGTGACCTGGCGACCATCGCCACGCCGCTGGACATGGTCGGGATCAACTACTACAGCCGGCACGTGGTCGCCGCGCCGGTCGAGGGCGCGGAGCCGGAGCCCTACTGGCGGGCGCCGTCCTGCTGGCCGGGCAGCGAGGACGTCCGGTTCGTCACCCGGGGTGTCCCGGTGACGGACATGGACTGGGAGATCGACGCCCCGGGCCTGGTGGAGACGCTGGAGCGGGTCCACCGGGAGTACACCGACCTGCCGCTCTACGTCACCGAGAACGGCTCGGCGTTCGTCGACGAGCTGGTCGACGGCCGGGTGGACGACCCGGACCGGCTGGCCTACTTCGCCGCGCACCTGCGGGCGGCGCACGCCGCGATCGAGGCCGGCGTGCCGCTCAAGGGCTACTTCGCCTGGTCGCTGATGGACAACTTCGAGTGGGCCTGGGGCTACACGAAGCGGTTCGGCATGGTCTATGTCGACTACGACAGCCAGGCCCGGATCGCGAAGTCCAGCGCCAGGTGGTACGCCGACGTGATCCGACGCAACGGACTGCCCGCACAATAAGCTGGGCCAGCCAGTAACGGGCGGCCCGGCGCCGACGCCTCAATCGGTGCCGGGCCCGCCCGACCGTCGGAGGAGCAACAGACGATGACAACGCAGCGCACCCGCTCGCTCGGGCGTCCGACCCTCGACGCGGTCGCGGCCCGCGCCGGCGTCGGGCGCGGCACTGTCTCCCGCGTGGTCAACGGCTCGCCGCAGGTCAGCCCGGAGGCCCGGGCCGCCGTCCAGCAGGCCATCGCCGAGCTGGGGTACGTGCCGAACCGCGCCGCCCGTGCGCTGGTCACCCAGCGGACCGACTCGGTGGCCCTGGTCGTCTCCGAGTCGGGGGAGCGGGTCTTCACCGAGCCGTTCTTCGCGGCCATCGTGCGGGGCGTCAGCTCCGGGCTGGTCGAGACGCCGATGCAGCTCTGGCTGGCCATGGTGCAGTCGCCGATCGAGCGGGAACGGGTCGAGCACCACCTGACCAACCAGCACGTCGACGGCGTGCTCCTGCTCTCGCTGCACGACGCCGACCCGCTGCCCACGCTGCTGGAGGAGCGCGGCCTGCCGACTGTACTCGGCGGCCGCCCGGCGCGGATGCTGCACCCGAACGCCCAGCCGGCGTGGTTCGTCGACATGGACAACGTCGGCGGCGCGCGGCAGGCGGTGGAGCACCTGTTCCGCCAGGGCCGCCGGCGGGTCGCCACCATCGCCGGCCCGCAGGACATGGGCGCCGGCCTGGCCCGGCTCTCCGGCTACCAGGAGGCCGTCCGGGCGTCCGGCGGCCGGATCGACCCGGGCCTGATCGCGTACGGGGACTTCAGCGAGGGCAGCGGCACCGCCGCGATGCGCCGGCTGCTGGACGTCTGCCCGGAACTGGACGCCGTGTTCGTCGCCTCCGACCTGATGGCGTTCGGCGCGTTGCGCGCGCTGCGCGAGGCGGGCCGCCGGGTGCCCGAGGACGTCGCGGTGATCGGCTTCGACGACGCCCCGATCGCGCGTCAGGCCGAGCCGCCGCTGACCACCGTGTTCCAGCCGGTCGAGGAGATGGGCCGGCAGATGGCCCGGCTGCTGGTCTCCCGCATCCGCGGCGAGGAGGTTCCCTCGCCGCACGTGCTGCTGGACACCGAGCTGATCCACCGCGCCTCCGCCTGACCACGCCCGGCGGGAGCCGGTCAGGAATAGCGGCGCAGCTCCCGGCGGGCCAGCGAGGCGCGGTGCACCTCGTCGGGGCCGTCGGCCAGGCGCAGCGTGCGGGCCGCCGCCCACAGCTCGGCCAGTGGGGTGTCCTGGCTGACCCCGGCTCCGCCGTGCGCCTGGATCGCCTTGTCGATCACCCACTCGGCCATCAGCGGCGTGGCGATCTTGATGGCCTGGATCTCGGTGTGCGCGCCCTTGTTGCCGACGGTGTCCATCAGCCACGCGGTCTTGAGCACCAGCAGGCGGGCCTGCTCGATCCGGACCCGCGACTCGGCGATCCACTCGCGTACCACGCCCTGTTCGGCGAGCGGGCGGCCGAACGCGACCCGGTCGAGCACGCGCCGGCAGAGCAGCTCCAGGGCCCGCTCGGCCATGCCGATCAGGCGCATGCAGTGGTGGATCCGGCCGGGGCCGAGCCGGGCCTGGGCGATGGCGAACCCGGTGCCCTCCTCGCCGACCAGGTTCTCGACCGGCACCCGTACGTCGGAGAAGTCGATCTCGGCGTGCCCGCCGTGCGGGGCGTCGCTGTAGCCGAAGACCCGCATCCCGCGGCGTACCGTCACGCCGGGGGTGTCCCGGGGCACCAGGATCATGCTCTGCTGGCGGTGCCGGTCGGCGTCCGGGTCGGTCTTGCCCATCACGATGAAGATCTCGCAGCGCGGGTCCATCGCCCCGGACGACCACCACTTGCGGCCGTTGATCACGTAGTGGTCGCCGTCGCGGATGATCCGGGTGCCGATGTTCGTCGCGTCGGAGGAGGCCACCTCCGGCTCGGTCATGCAGAACGCGGACCGGATCTCCCCGGCGAGCAGCGGCATGAGCCACTGCTTGCGCTGCTCCTCGGAGCCGAACTCGGCGAGCAGCTCCATGTTGCCGGTGTCCGGCGCGGCGCAGTTGAGCGCCTCCGGGGCCAGGTGCGGGCTGCGGCCGGTCAGCTCGGCCAGGGGCGCGTACTGCAGGTTGGTCAGGCCGGCGCCGTAGCGGGCGTCGGGCAGGAACAGGTTCCACAGCCCGCGCTCGCGCGCCTGCGCCTTCAGTTCCGCCATCACCGGCGGGCGGGCCCACGGGTCGCCGGCCGCGAGCACCTGCTCGTGGTGCACCGGCTCGGCCGGGTACACGCACTCGGTGAGGAACGCCTCCAGCCGCTGCCGCAGCTCGGCCGTCCGGTCGTCGTACGCGAACTCCATCTAGCTCTCCCTCACCGCGTGCAGCCCGTGTGCCACGAGCGGCGCCACCATGTCGCCGATCCGGTCGAAGCCCTCGCCCAGGGTCTGGCCGAGCGTGTGCCGGTAGTGGATGCCCTCGCAGATCACCGCGAGCTTGAAACAGCCGAGCGCCACGTGCCAGTGCAGCGGGCCGACGTCGACGTCGCTGCGCCCGGCGTACCGCTCGATCAGCTCGGCCCCGGTGGGGAACCCGGCGCGCGGCCCGATGCCGTCGGCCACCGGGTTGCCCTCGCCGTGGTCGCTGTCGCCGAGCACGTCCCAGTACGTCAGCAGCAGCCCGAGGTCGGCCAGCGGGTCGCCGAGCGTGGCCATCTCCCAGTCGAGCACCGCCCGCACCGCCGGCGGGTCGACGGTGGCGAGCAGGTTGTCCAGCCGGTAGTCGCCGTGCACGATCCGGCCCGCGTTCGCGCCCTCGGGCACGCTGGCGGCCAGCGCGTCGCGCAGCTCGTCGATGCCGGGCAGCGGCCGGCTGCGGGACCGGTCGAGCTGGCCGGCCCAGCGGCGTACCTGCCGGGCCAGGTAGCCCTCCGGACGGCCGAAGTCGGCCAGCCCGACCTCGGCCGGCTCGACCCGGTGCAGCGTGGCGAGCGTGTCCATCATCGCCATGGCGAGGTCGCGCCGCTGGGCGGCGGTGAGCGTGTCGGTCTGCTCGCGCCGCCGGTAGACCTCGCCGTCGACCTTCGCCATCAGGTAGAACGGCGCGCCGATGACGCTCTCGTCGGCGCAGAGCGCCAGCGCCTCCGGCACCGGTACGCCGGTCGGCGCGAGCGCCGAGATCACCCGGTGCTCCCGGGCCATGTCGTGCGCGGTGGCCAGCACGTGCCCCAGCGGTGGCCGGCGCAGCACCACCTCGCGGTCACCGGCGCGCAGCAGGTAGGTGAGGTTGGACTTGCCGCCGGCGATCAGCCGCGCCGACAGGGGGCCGGTCAGGTCCGGCCGGTGCGCGGCCAGGTAGGTGGCGAGCCGGTCGAGGTCGAGCCCGCGGGGTGCCGAGCCGGCCGAGAGCCGGGCAGCGGCGGCCGGATCGGTCATCCGATTAGTTGATGGCAGCTCAGCTTTGTTGTCAAGGTCGGGGTTTTCCCGGCGGGACATGCCGCTGCAACAGGGGCGAAATGGTCAACCGGCAGGCTGGGCCCCAGCCTGCCGGCCGCTCGGCCGGCCCGCCGAGCGGAGGGGATCAGACATGCTGCTGAGAGTTCGGGTGACCCTGCCGGACCGTCCGGGCACGCTCGGCCAGGTGGCCCGGACACTCGGCGTCTCCGGCGCCGACATCGTGCAGGTGGTGGTCCTGGAACGGCTCGGCGGCCGGGCGGTGGACGACTTCACTGTGGTGTGGCCGGGCGCGGCGCGGGTGGAGCGGATGCTCGCCGGGCTGGCCGCGATCCCCGGCGTGCGGGTGGACGGCGTGTGGCGGGCGATCGGCGCGCCCACCACCACCGGGCAGGACGCGGAACTGCTCGCCCAGGTGGCCGCCAACCCGGCCGACGGGGTGGCCACGCTCGTCGACGCGGCACCCGGGCTGCTCGCCGCCGACTGGGCGGTGGCCGCCGTCGTACCCCTGGACTGGGCCTCGCGCAGCGGCGAGGCGGGCGTCGCCGCGATCGGGCACGCGAGCTGGCGGGCCCCGGCGCCGCCCCGGCTGCCGGAGGTGACCCCGCTGCGGGCGCGGGCCATGACCAGCCCGGAGGGGCACCACTACGCGGTCGCGCCGTTCGGCCGGGCCGGCCTGGTGCTGGTGGTCGCCCGCGACCACAGCGAGCCACTGGCCGCGGCCGGGTTCCACTCCACCGAGGTGGACCGGCTCGCCCAGATCGTCCGCGCCGGCGCGGTGATCCTTGGCGACCGGTTGGACCTGGTCGGCACGCCACCCGTGATCACCGTCACCTGACCGGACGGGCCGCGTCACCCCGGGGCAACGGGCCCGCAACAGGGGCACGGCATGGTCGGTGCCGAGGAAGGGAGACAACCATGGCGCTGTGGCGGATCCGAGCCACCGTGGACGACCGGCCGGGTTACCTGTCGGTGCTCACGGCGAGCCTCGCGTTGCGCGGGGTCAACATCCTCAGCGTGCAGGTGCACACCACCGAGGCCGGCGCGGTCGACGACTTCCTGGTCGACGCGCCCGAGCAGGTCACCGAGGCGGAGCTGCGGGCCGCCGTGGAGCGTGGCCGGGGCCGGGACTGCTGGGTCGCGCGCAGCGAGGCGCGCGGGCTGGCCGACGAGCCGACCCGGGTGCTCGGGCTCGCCGGACGGCTGGCCCGTGACCCGGAGGCGACCGGCGCGGCGCTGCGCACGCTGCTCGGCGCCGACACCGTGACCTGGCGTCCGACTCCGGCCACCGCACCGGGCGGGGTGGGCGGCACGACCATGGCGCTCGCGGACCCGTCGGGCGGGGCGTACGAGCTGTGCCGCCGGGAGCCGAGCTTCACCCCGGCCGAGTACGCCCGGGCGCAGGCAGTGGTCGAGCTGGCGGCCATGCTGGCCCGCCGGGACACCGAACGGGTCACGCTGGTGCTGCCCGACGGCGGGGAGGTGTCGGTGCGCGCGGCGACGGCCGAGGACGTGCCCGGCGTACGCGAGCTGCACGCGGCCTGCTCGCCGCGCAGCCGGCAGCGGCGTTACCTGAGCGGGGCGGCCGACCCGGCGCCGGCGCGGCTGCGCCGGCTGCTGGAGCCGGTCCGGGGCGTGACCCTGCTCGCGACGGCGGGCTCCGGCGGGGCGGCGGAGCCGGTCGTGGCGATGGCGAACCTGCTCGGGGAGGGCGACGAGGCCGAGGCGGCGCTGCTGGTGCGCGACGACTGGCAGCGCCGGGGCCTGGGCTCGGCGCTGCTGCGCCGCCTGCTCGGCCACGCCGACCGGGCCGGTTACGCCGCGGTGCTGCTGCACGTGCAGGCCGAGAACACCCCGATGCTGCGGACGCTGCGCCGCCTGGACCGGCCGGTGGCGTTGGAACGCGACGGCGCGGTGCTGACCGCGACGCTTCCGCTGGTTCCCGCGCCGCCGACGGGCGAGCCGGCCTCCGGCGGCGACGCGGTGACCGGCGCACCAGCGGTGACCGGCGCACCAGCGGTGACCGGCGCACCGGCGGTGGCCGGTAGCGGCGCGCGTGCCGGCGCGGTCGTGCCGGCGCAGCGGCCGGGATGAGCTGACGGCCGTCCGGCCGGACCCCGGAGGTGAGCCGCAACGGCGCGGCACGCCCGAGGGGTCCGGCCGGAGGGCCGCAACCGGCGCGTTCGCGCGCCACCCGGACCGACCTCCGATGCGGGGGACGGTGACACGGCGGGGCCCCCGATGCGGGGGCCCCGTCCGTGTTCGCGGGGATCAGGTGGCGGGGTAGCTGCTGTAGTCGGGGAAGTTGCCGTAGAGCCGGCCGTCTCCGCCCACCGTCACCGCCTGCACCAGCAGGTCGCCGCCGACGAACGCGCCCTTCCAGGAGGCGCCCCGGCCGCCGAAGGGCTCGTCCCGGTCGCCCCGGGAACGGGGCTTGTTGATGCCCACCTTGAACGCCTGCAGGTCCACCGCCAGCTTGCCGGCCAGCTCCTCGTCGTCGCAGGCCAGCGACGCCACGAGCGCGCCGTTGGAGGCGTTCATCGCGGCCAGCAGCTCGTCGGTGGTGTCCACCACCACGATGGTGTCCACCGGGCCGAACGGCTCGGCGTGCATCAGCCGGGACCGGCCGGGCGGGGCCAGCAGCACGGCGGGCGCGACGTACGCGGACGTGTCCTGCCCGTCGAGGAACGGTGCGCCGTCGAGCTTGCCCCGGTGCAGCGGTACGGCGCCGCCGCGTACCGCCTCCTCGACCTTGCGGCGCAGCTCCTCGGCCTTGGCGGCGCTGATCAGCGGACCGAAGTCCAGCTCCGGCAGCGGGTCGCCGGCCCGCCACGTCTCGTCGACCGCGAGCGGGTGGCCGAAGCGGATCGAGCGGACCACGGGCAGGTACATGTCGAGGAACTCGTCGACGAGGTCGCGCTGGACCACGAACCGGGGGTACGCGGTGCAGCGCTGCTTGCCGTACTCGAAGCCCTTGCGCAGGTGCGCGGCGAGCGAGTCCCACTGGGAGAAGTTCCAGATGCCCCAGGCGTTGAGGCCCTCCTGCTCGATGAAGTGCCGCTTGTCGCAGTCGAGCAGCGCGGCGGCGACCTTGCCGCCGTTGGAGCGCCCGCCGACGAAGGCCACCGCGCCGATCTCCGGCGCGCGGACGAGCACCTCGGACAGTTCCTCGCCGCTGCCGGACAGCAGGGTGGCGGGCAGTCCGGCGCGGCGCATCAGCGCGTGGGCGACGGTGAGGCAGACCGCGCCGCCCTGGGACGGCGTCTTGGCGATCACCGCGTTGCCGGCCAGCAACTGCACCAGCTCGGCGTGCACCAGCACGCTCATCGGGTAGTTCCAGGAGGCGATGTTGCTGACCGGGCCGGGCAGCGGCTCCCGGCCGTCGGCGAGCATCCGCTCGATCTCGTCCACGTACCAGCGCACGCCGTCCAGCGCCCGGTCCACGTCGGCGCAGGCCAGCCGCCACGGCTTGCCGATCTCCCAGACCAGCAGCAGGGCGAGCAGGTCGCGGTGCCCGGTGAGCGCGTCCAGCGCGTCGGTGACGCGGGCGACGCGCTCGGCCAGCGGGGTCTGCGCCCACTCCCGGTGCGCCGCCGCGGCGTGGGCGACCGCGCCGCGCGCGGCCTCGGCGTCGAGCCGGGCCAGGTGGATGAGGACGGTGTTGTCGACAGGGGTACGGACCGGCGCCGGTGTGCCGAGCGCGCGCCACTGCCCCTGGACGAGATTGTGGAGCGTGGGCACGCCGTCGGAGGTGGTGTCGAAGGCCTCGGGGGTGGCGGCCACCGCCCGGGCGAGCGTGTCGGACCAGGAGGTGCCCTCGGCGAGTCGTAGAGCCATCGCGATCTCCTCAGGGTTGTCCGGGGAGCGGCGGCGTCGATGGCACCGCAGGTGAGGCGTACTGTCGCGCGGTGCCGAGCGGGCGGGCAACCGTACGCTCGTATGCCAGGACGGCGGCGGCCCGGACGGGGTCGTCCGCGGCGCGTTCGTCGTCACCGCGATGCCGCTGAGCTGGGAACGAGTCGGCTCGATATCGAACTGCATCGATGGTGTGATCCAGCTCCCGTTTGTTACCCGTCGGTACGGCGAGCGGGCCCCGCCGACGGTGGCCTTCCCAACATGTTGCCCGCGCATTACATTGTCGCTTATCCATGGGAGCGCTCCCGAGGCTCCTGCGGTCACCCCACCACCACTGCCTCGCGGCAGCCGGAGCCCCGAGCGCCGTCCCCGCTCCGGCTGCCGCGCGGCGCCAGCCACAGGAGCTCGCCATGCCCCGTCCGATACCGCCGCCCGGAGGCCGGTCGCGGCTGCGCCGGTTGCTCGCCGCCGGCGCCGCGCTGGCCGTCGGCCTGGCCACGGCCGTCGCCGCCGCGCCGCCCGCGTCGGCCGTCGAGGTGCCCGCCGCGCAGGCCGCGGCCACGTTCAACTACGCCGAGGCGTTGCAGAAGTCGCTGTTCTTCTACGAGGCGCAGCAGTCCGGCCCCAAGCCCTCGTGGAACCGCGTCTCCTGGCGCGGCGACTCGGCGCTCACCGACGGCGCCGACGTAGGCGTCGACCTCACCGGCGGCTGGTACGACGCCGGTGACCACGTGAAGTTCGGCTTCCCGATGGCGTTCAGCGCCACCATGCTGGCCTGGGGCGCGGTCGAGTACCGCGACGGCTACGTCGCCTCCGGGCAGCTCACCCACCTGCTGAACAACCTGCGCTTCGTCAACGACTACTTCGTCAAGGCGCACCCCGCGCCGAACGTCCTCTACGGACAGGTCGGCAAGGGCGACGACGACCACAAGTGGTGGGGCCCGGCCGAGGTGATGCCGATGGCGCGGCCCGCGTACAAGATCGACGCGAGCTGCGGCGGCGCGGACCTGGCGGGGGAGACGGCGGCCGCTATGGCCGCCTCGTCCATGGTGTTCCGCCCCACCGACGCGACCTACGCGGACAAGCTGCTCGGCCACGCCAAGCAGCTCTACACGTTCGCCGACACGGTGCGGAAGAGCTACCACGAGTGCATCACCGACGCGACGAGCTTCTACAAGTCGTGGAGCGGCTACCAGGACGAGCTGGTCTGGGGCGCGATCTGGCTGTACCGGGCCACCGGCGACGCCACCTACCTGGCCAAGGCCGAGAGCGAGTACGACAAGCTCGGCACCGAGCCGCAGTCCACCACCCGCTCCTACAAGTGGACCATCGCCTGGGACAACAAGCAGTTCGGCGCGTACGTGCTGCTGGCCAACCTGACCGGCAAGCAGAAGTACGCCGACGACGCCAACCGGTGGCTGGACTACTGGACGGTGGGCGTCAACGGGCAGCGGGTGCCGTACTCGCCCGGCGGGATGGCGGTGCTCGACTCCTGGGGCGCGCTGCGGTACGCCTCGAACACCGCGTTCGCCGCGCTGGTCTACAGCGACAAGACCACCGACACCACGCGCAAGGCGCGCTACCACGACTTCGCCGTCCGGCAGATCAACTACGCGCTCGGCGACAACCCGCGCAACTCCAGCTACCAGATCGGCTTCGGCACGAACTCGCCGCGCAACCCGCACCACCGCACCGCGCACGGCTCCTGGTGGGACAGCCAGACCGTGCCCACCGAGACCCGGCACGTGCTCTACGGCGCGCTGGTCGGCGGCCCGTCATCGGCAAACGACGCGTACACCGACAGCCGGTCCGACTACGTGATGAACGAGGTGGCCACCGACTACAACGCCGGCTTCACCTCCGCGCTGGCCCGGCTCGCCAACGAGTACGGCGGCAGCCCGCGCGCCGGGTTCCCGTCCGCCGAGACGCCCGACATGGACGAGATGACCGTGGAGACCACAGTCATGCAGGCCGAGCCGCGCGCCACCGGACTGAAGGCGATCATCTACAACAAGTCGGCGTTCCCGGCCCGGGCGCTGACCACCGGTAAGTTCCGGTACTTCTTCCGGCCCGACGGCACCGGACCGGTCACCGTCACCCCCGGCTACACCCAGGGCTGCCCGTCGCCGTCGACGGCGAAGCAGTTCTCCGGCGACATCTGGTACGTCGAAGTCGACTGCACCGGCTACACCATCGCGCCCGCCGGGCAGTCCCAGCACCGGATGGAGGTGCAGTTCAAGATCGGCGTGCCGGAGGGCGGCACCTGGGACCCGACCAACGACCCGTCGTACCAGGCCACCGCCGGGCCCAACCGCAAGGTGCCGCTCTACTCCGGCGGCGTACGGGTCTGGGGCGAGGAGCCCGGCCCGGTCACCCCGGACACCACCGCGCCCACAGTGCCCGGCACCCCTGTCGCGTCCGCCGTCACGTCGAGCGGGCTCACGCTGACCTGGGCCGCGTCCACCGACACCGGTGGCAGCGGGCTGGCCGGGTACGAGGTGACCCGTACCTCGGCCGGCGCCGACCCGGTCGTCACCGCCTCGACCGGCACCACCCTCACCGTGACCGGGTTGGCACCCGAGCGGACGTACCAGTTCACCGTGCGGGCGCTCGACGGCGCCGGCAACCGATCCGCGTCGTCGGCTGCGGTCAGCGTCACCACGCCGGCCGGCCCGGCGCCCGACACCACCCCGCCGACCGCGCCGGGCACTCCCACCGCCTCCGCGATCGGCCCGACCGGACTGACGCTGACCTGGGGTCCGTCCACCGACGCGGTGGGCGTCACCGGGTACCGCGTCTACCGGGGCGGGAACGTCCTGGTCGGCACCGCCACCGGCACCACGCTGGCGGTGACCGGGCTGACCGCCTCCACCACGTACACCTTCACGGTGGTGGCGGTGGACGCGGCCGGGAACGTCTCACCGGCCTCGCCCGGCGTCACGGTGACCACCACCGCGCCGCCGGCCGGCGGCACCTGCGCGGTGACCTGGACGGCGAACTCCTGGGACACCGGGTTCACCGCGAACATCACCGTCGCCAACACCGGCACCACGGCGATCAACGGCTGGACGCTGGCGTTCACGTTCGGCAACGCCGGGCAGAAGGTCGGGCAGGCCTGGTCGGCGAACGTGACCCAGACGGGCGCGGCGGTGAGCGCGACGAACCTGTCGTACAACGGGACGCTGGCGCCCGGGGCGTCGACGAGCTTCGGTTTCAACGGCACCCACACCGGCTCGAACCCGAGGCCGGCGACCTTCACGCTCAACGGGACCGCCTGCACGGTCGCCTGACCGTCAACGCGGCGTGGCCGGTACCGCACCCCGTGTGACCGGCCACGCCGCACCCGGCCCCGCGCGGCCAAAAACGTTCCGAAACTTTTCCGAAACACCATTGTCCCCACCGATGCGTGGTGGAAGCATCGACAAAGCTAGATGCCCCAACCGAAACGTCCAGTCGTCCCGCCCCGACGGCCTGGGTGTTGGCCAGTAAGGAGGCCAAGATGGCAATGAGCCCATCCGCTCATCGCGGCGGGAGTCGGCGACGGCGATCACCAGCCGTCCGAGCGCTGCTCGCCGGCGCGGTCAGCGCCGTGACGGTGGCCGCCGTCGCGGTGATGATGCCGGCGGCGAACGCCGCCGCGAGCACGCTGGGCGCGGCCGCCGCGCAGTCGGGCCGCTACTTCGGCACCGCCATCGCGGCGGGCCGGCTC